>CAYFOJ010000083.1:0-1716 GCA_964344645.1 uncultured Thalassospiraceae bacterium | reverse complement strand
CTCGCCCATGTCCTTGTCCTCCTAAAACAGGCCGGCGATGCGGCCGTCCTGGTCAATGTGAATGTTGGTCGCCGCCGGCACCCGGGGCAGGCCCGGCATGGTCATGATATCGCCGCAGACGACGACCAGGAACTCCGCACCGCCCGAAAGCCGCACCTCGCGGATGGGAACCGCATGACCCGACGGCGCGCCGCGCAGGTTGGGGTCGGTGGAGAAGCTGTACTGGGTCTTGGCGATGCAGACCGGGAAATGCCCGTAGTTCTCCTGCAAGGCGTTGATCTGGTCGCGCACCTTCTTGTCGGCGATGATGTCCTCCGCCCCGTAAAGGGACGTCGCCACCGTGCGGATCTTGTTCCACAGCGTCATCTCGTCCGGATACAGCGGGTGGAAGTTGGAGTCTCCCTGCTCGATCTTGGCGACCACGGCCCGGGCCAGGTCCTCCGCCCCGGCGCCGCCGTTGCCCCAGTGGTCGGATTCCACCGCCTCGACCCCCAGCTCGGCGCATTTCTTCTTCACCAGTTCCACTTCCGCCGCCGTGTCGGCGGAGAACTTGTTGATGGCCACCACCGCCTTCATGCCGAAGTGCGAGATGTTGGAGATATGCCGCTCCAGGTTCACGAACCCTTCTTCCAGGGCCTCCAGGTTCTCGTTGGACAGGTCCGCCTTCTCGACGCCGCCGTGGTACTTCAAGGCCCGGATGGTCGCCACCAGAACCACCAGGTCCGGCTTCAGCCCCGCCTTGCGGCATTTGATGTCGAAGAACTTCTCGGCCCCGAGATCCGCCCCGAAGCCCGCTTCCGTCACCACGTAGTCGCCCAGCTTCAGCGCCGTCTGCGTCGCCATGATGGTGTTGCAGCCGTGCGCGATGTTGGCGAACGGGCCGCCGTGGATGAACGCCGGGTTGCCTTCCATGGTCTGCACCAGGTTCGGCTTGATGGCGTCCTTCAGCAGCGCCGACATGGCCCCTTCCGCCTTGATGTCTTTCGCCGTCACCGGCTTGCGGTCACGGGAATGGCCGACGATGATGTTGCCCAGCCGCCGCTGCAGGTCCTCCAGGTTCTTCGACAGGCACAGAATCGCCATCACTTCCGACGCCACCGTGATGTCGAAGCCGCCCTGGCGCGGCGCCCCGTTGGCGACACCGCCCAGCGACGTCACCACGTCGCGCAGCGAGCGGTCGTTCATGTCCAGCGCCCGGCGCCAGGTGATGCGCCGGTTGTCGAGGCCCGTCTCGTCGTTCTCGTGCCAGTAGACGTGGTTGTCGATCATCGCCGCCAGCAGGTTGTTGGCCGCGCCGATGGCGTGAAAGTCGCCGGTGAAGTGCAGGTTGATGTCCTCCATCGGAACAACCTGGGCGTAACCGCCGCCGGCGGCGCCGCCCTTCATGCCGAAACACGGGCCCAGCGACGGCTCGCGCAGGCACATGATCGCCTTCTTGCCGATGCGGTTCAGCCCGTCGCCCAGGCCCACCGTCGTCGTCGTCTTGCCTTCGCCCGCCGGCGTCGGCGAAATCGCCGTCACCAGGATCAGCTTGCCGTCCTGGTTGCCCTGCACGGACTCGATATAATCCAGCGACAGCTTCGCCTTGTGATGGCCATAGGGCTCAAGGTGCTCGCCGCCGATGCCGAGCTTGTCCGCCGCCACCTGCTGGATCGGCTGCATCGCAGCTTCCTGCGCAATCTCGATGTCGCTCTTAGGGTTCGCATGCTGGTCGTG
>CAYFOJ010000082.1:0-1785 GCA_964344645.1 uncultured Thalassospiraceae bacterium | reverse complement strand
AACAGGCATTTCAGATCTTCGCTAAGCATGGCGGTCTCCTATGCGGCTGTGGGGACAGGATCGGCAGGCGCGGTACATGAGCGCCCGGAAGGCGCTGGTACGGTTTTTCGCCTTGGCGTGGGCCTGGTGATCGAGGCAGGCGACCAATTGAATGCGGTCACCGGCCGCCGGGCAGGCGACGGTTTCCGCCATCAGGTTGGCCCGCACCCGTTGTTCGACGGCGGACATCACCCCTTTGTAACGGCCCCGTAAAACCTGATTTACGACGGCGGTGGAATAGCCGATCTCGCGGGCCACCCGGCCCTGGGATTTGGCGTTGCAGGCCTCGGCCAGAACGATGATCCAGTCGGGCGCGTCCACGCCCCATGCCTCGGCCACCGTTGCTGCGTTGTCGATCGGCGAGTTCATGACGCATCCTCCCGCAGGGGCCAGACCACCCGTTCCGAATTCGGGTCCCAGACCTGCTTGACCCGCTGGACTTGCGGCGGCAGGGGGCCGGGGTCCTTGGAGGAAGCAAACCGGTAACGGGCCCGCCCTCCCGTATTGCCGCGGGCCGCCGCCTGAACAACCGCGACAAAACCTGCGCGGCTCAGATAGCGCAGATAGGTTTTCGCCGTCTCTTCGGTGATCAACGCCTTTTCGGTCGAGGCGTTCAAAGCCAGCTCGGCGGCGGTAAAGGAACCAAGAATTTTCATGGTCCGCCACATGGCCTCATTGCCCAGGCCCTGGGTGACTTCGATGCCGTCTTTGTTGACGCGGGGCGCCTCGGCCCCAGGGTTCTTCCTGAGAGAAAAGGTCTTTGCCTTGCCTGGCCCCGTGGGAGGGATTGTATTGACGATTCCAGCCTTCGTCAGGCCTTCGAGGTATGAGCGAATCGTGCGCCGGTGGATCTCCCCTTTTACGCCATGCCATACATCGGTCAGGGTGAATGACGCCGCATCAGCGGAAAGTTCCCGGATGGCGTTCCAGATCACCTGACGCCCTTGCGGCCAGCGGGCGCCGGCGATTTCGTCTGACGGTCGCCGTGCCATTTATGCCGCCTCCGCCGGGTTCCATTGCTCAAGGCCGATGGCGTCCCAGCCTTTGGCAGCCGCGATCTCCCGAAGGTCATAAAGCCGGGTCACGGCGCGCCTGGCGCTGCCACCGGTGGCCTGGCGGAGCTTGTCGAGGACCTCCTTCGGCAACTTGACGCCGGGCGCGATCAGGCCGGCCAGAACTTCCAGGTCCCTGTTGTCGAGGGGAACCGCCTTGGTCGATTTAAGAATTCTCGAATCCACCCGCTCCCATACCTTGAGCGCGTTTGGCATATTCTCTTCACCGATCAGGATGATGCCGGCCCCGGCGGCCGCGCAGTGCTTGTAGATTGCCCTGACGATCTCGATCATGCCCCGCTTGACCAGGAAGTCGGCCTCATCGATGATCAGCGGTCGGCGGGGGTTGTCGGCGATATGGTTCCCGATTTCTTCAACCGCCCGGTAGATGGGGATCTTCATGGGCGTGCGCGGCGTCAGCATGCCCAGTTCAACCAAAAGCGCCTCGCAGAAGGGTTTCTGCGTCCAAGTGTAGTCGCACTCCACATAATGGGCGCGGAACTTGTTGATGGCGTAGGTGGCGGCGAAGGTCTTGCCGTAGCCGGCCTTGCCGGAAAACACCCCGAGACCGGGAAGCTCGGGAGGCCGTTCCATCAGTCTGGTGACCAGATCCGTGAAGCGGGCTACGTTCTTGATCGGCCAGGGCAATCGACTGAACGTTTTCACGCGGTGACGATTTTTTGCAGGAATTCGT
>CAYFOJ010000081.1:0-2029 GCA_964344645.1 uncultured Thalassospiraceae bacterium | reverse complement strand
AGTGAAACGCGACGCCCCGGAACGACGCCGCGCGAAGGTTGTCTCGCCAGCTCATTGTGCTACCCTCGTAGGGGAACACAACTGCCGAGGGAGTCTGAGATGCTTCGGGCCATAATCCTGACGATCATATTCTTGCTGGGTGCATCTACCGCCATTGCCGCCGATTTGAACAAAATCGAAAGCTCCGTTGCCTCGTGGAACCCTTTGTCTGTCGAAAAGACGGGTGACAAAGTCGCTATTTCCATCGACCAGGGAAAGGTCACAATGCTGATTTACCGGACATTGATCACGAGCGGCTTGTGCCTTCATCAGGCGGCCAATCCGGAGATGCTTCATGGTATCGCGGAGGTTGCGATCCTTAATCGCTTTAAGGGGCAGGGTTTCGTTTACGAGATAGCCGAAGCCGAATGCCCCGCCATTGTTGCGCTTCCAACTGGGCAGGCAAAACTGATGTTGCTTGGTGCGACTCACGTTTATTGACATCACGGCCCCGCCATGACCAGACCGGCGTCGACGTTGAGGTCGAAACCGCGGCTGTCGCTCTCGACCCCGGCCACACGCGCCCGGCCGTCCTGGTCGATGACGATCCGAACCTCGCCGCCGACTTCCGAACGGTTGACGCCGGTGGGGGCGTAGGCACTTCCCGTGGCGCTCCTGGGCTTCGTGTCGTTGGCCGTGTCGTCGAGGCCGAAAAACCCTCGCACTGAGGATGGGAGCCAGCCGGTCATTTTCTTGACGGCGCCACGAATCCGGTCCACCACGGCATTGAACCGCTCGACTACATCGTCCCAGAGATCGGCGAAAAAGCCCTTGATCGGATCCCAATACTTGTAGATCAGCGCGGCGGCTGCGATTAGACCCATGACCGCTGCGACGACCAGTCCGACAGGACCGGTCAGCGCCAGCAAGCCGGCCTTGACGAGCCCGAACGAACCGCTCAGCGCCAGCATTCCGGCCTTGAGGACGGCCCAGCCGACGACCAGTCCCTTGATGGCCATGCCAAGCCAGCCCAGCACCATTAACAGCGGTGCGATGGCGGCGGCGGCGATGGCGATGATCGACATCCATTTGAGAAGAGGTTTGTTCGATTCGCTCAGGGACGACACCCAGCCGGTGACCCTGACAACCAGGTCCGTGAACCATTTCAGCAGGCCGCTTTCCGCGATGGCCAGTTGCAGGCCTTCGAATGCCGAGGCCAGTTTCCGGACCTCGCCGGCGGCTCCTTTCATCTGCGCGTCGGCGACCCGCTTGGCCGTGCCCCCGGCCTGTTCGAGGCTGGCGGTCATGTTGGCCATGGCTTCGGCGCCTTGCTTGACCAGGGGCTGCATGGCCGGCCCAGCCCGATCGCCGAAAATCATCAGCATGTCGCTGGCGCTCGCCCCCGACTCGCCAAGCAGGCGAATGACGTTGGAAAAGGACTTGAGGTTTCCGGCCTGATCGAACAGGTCTGATTTCTTGATGCCGAGGCGGCCTAGCGCCCGTTGTGCGTCCCGGGCCGGGTTGGCCAGTTTCGAAAGCGCGCCGCGCAAGGCCGTGCCGGCCATGGACGCCTGGATGCCGGCATTGCCCATCAGGCCGACGGCGGCCGCCGTTTCCTCGAAGCGCACCCCCATGCCGGCGGCGACGGGGCCTGCGTATTTCATCGCCTCGCCCAACTGTGACAGGTCGGTGTTCGTCGAGGTGAAGGACTTGACCAGGACGTCGTTGACCCGGCCCAGATCCCCGGCCGTCATGTTGTAACCGGTCATGACATTGGAAACGATATCCGCCGCCTGAGCCAGATCCATCTGGGCCGAGGCCGCGAGCTGCAATGTGCCGGGCATGGAGGCGATGATCTTGTCGGCGTCGAACCCGGCCATGGCCAGGAACCCCATGGCGTCGGCGGCCTCGGAAGCGGAAAACTGCGTGGTCTTGCCCAGTTCCCGGGCCTGCGCCTCGAGCCGGCTCAATTGATCGCCGGTGGCGGAGGTGAGGACAGGGGCACGATGAGATAGTTGTTGGCGACGATGAGGCCGAACAGGCACATCAG
>CAYFOJ010000080.1:0-2033 GCA_964344645.1 uncultured Thalassospiraceae bacterium | reverse complement strand
CATCGCCTGCCGGTCCTGTTCCACGACATGGCGCGCAACAAGATCGAAGGCCTGGTCCAGGACCTGCTCAATGCCCGACCTCCCGTTTTGGTCAAAGGCATGGCCGAAGGCTCGAAGGAGCTCAAGTGGCTGGACGTTCCGGCCGGGCCGTTTGCGCGGGGTGTCGGACAGTTCGTCCATGGCGCTCACGAGACCGGGGAGTGAGGACCATGCGTGCTCCGTTCCCAGCGTTCCCAGAGCTTCCTGCCCAGGCAGATGGGGGTCGGTTTCCGTTCCCGCTTCCCAGCTTCCCAACGGGAATTCCCAAGATTTTGAGCCCCCATAACCGCATCAAGTCATTGAAACCATTGAGTAAATCAGCTTCCCAAAAATCTCGTTCCCAGCCGTTCCCAACCAAGGAAAAACATAATGATTTCAACGATTTCCACGTTCCCACCTCCCCCTATAGGGGGAGGAGTGTTCCCGGGAACGCACACTCCTCCCACCGATGGTCGGGATGCAGCTTCCCGGCCCATTCCCAAAACCGATTGCCAAGGAGCCCGATGATGAGCCAGCCCGCATTGATCGAACCCCTCGCCGAACAGGCACCGGACCATCCCGTCCTTCTTGCCCTCGATCTCGGCACCAAAACCGGATGGGCGCTGCATGGGCCGGACGGTCGGATCATCAGTGGCACTGCCGAGTTCAAGAACGATCGCTGGCAGGGTGGCGGCATGCGCTTCCTGCGCTTCAAGCGCTGGCTCACCGAGATCAAGCAAGCCGCAGGCTACCTGGACGCCGTGTTTGTCGAGGAAGTCCGTCGCCATGCCGGGGTCGATGCCGCCCATGCCTATGGCGGTTTCTTGGCTCACGTTACCGCCTGGTGCGAACACCACGCGATCCCCTATGAGGCCGTTCCGGTGGGCACCATCAAGCGGCACGTCACCGGCAAGGGCAATGCCAACAAGGAGGCGGTCATTGCGGCGGTGTCGGCGCGGGGCTTCGCGCCCACGGATGATAACGAGGCCGATGCGATCGCGCTGCTGTTGTGGGCGATGGATGCCCGGGCAGGTGTGCGATGAGGCGTTTCCCGAAGGGTTATGGCGGCGAACGGCGTTCTGCCGAACAGGTCAAACGCGATGGCTGGATTGAGCAGGGCATGCTGGCCGTGTCGGTGGAGGATGACCGGCTCACCTGGCCAGAGCGCGAACTGATCCGCCAACTGGGCGAGAAGCTCTATGGCCGTCGCGACGACGGGCGGGCGGTGCGCCATGGCTGACTGGACACCGTTGAGGGTCGAGGAGCGGATCGTCGAAGCTGCCGACGCGTTGCGTCGTTTGCCCGAGGAGAAGGTGCGGGGCTACTTCGGGGTATGGCCCGAGGTCGTCCATGACTTCGCCGACAAGGTCGGGCAAGAGCCCCAGCCCATGCGTCGGCCGCCGCCGTCGTCGGCAGCGATTTCGCGCATGGATGAAACCCTGCCGTGGATGGCGTGGCTGGAGCCGCCTGCGGCCAAAATCATCTGGCTCCGAGCATCGGGAGAACGCTGGAAGACCATCTGCTGGACGGTCGGTCTCCAACGATCTGCCGCCCACCAGCACTGGCTTTACGGTCTCTGTGTGATCTCACTCAGGCTCAATCGGCGTCGGTTCAACAGTAACCTTTCGAAGCGGCGCGTGATCGAACTGGCTGGTGGCGCGGGCTTGCGCGAAGCGTAGGGTAAGATGTGCGGCGGACACTTTTCGATGGGACAAAATCGCCGAATTGAGGGTAGTTTCGAGATAGCCTCGCGACGGGCGTGCGAACGCAGAACCGACGCGCAGCACCTCCTCCTAAGCCTTTGATATCTTGGTTCCTTCCTGGCGGATATCCCATGCGGGAGGCGCGAGCGCGGGATTTTTCTACCGACAGGCCCGCCAACTTACTTGACACCAACTTGACGTATAGACGCCAGCCCCACGGTTTCTGCCGGTTTGCGCCGATGATCCGTCAAGCAACCCCGACATCCGGCAGATTGACAGATGAACTTGACGATCGAAACCGTTCCGGTGGAT
>CAYFOJ010000079.1:0-2356 GCA_964344645.1 uncultured Thalassospiraceae bacterium | reverse complement strand
GTCGCCGATGCCGGAGAAGGCATCGCCCAATCCGCCGGACAGGCTGTCGCCGAGGCCGGACAGGCCGTCGGAGAACGAACTCAGCCCGCTCATGAAACTCTCGCCGATGCCGGAAAAGCCGTTGGAGAGGCCCGTGAAGAAGTCGCCCAGGAAGAACTCGGGCAGGCCGGTCACCGGATTGATGGAGCCGCCGTCGGTCACCTTGTGCAACAGCTCGGCCTCCGCGGGCGTGATGTGGGCCAGCACCGTGTCGCCGTGGCGACCTAGGGACTGCAGGCGGCGGGCGGCGGCGTGGATCCGGCGGATCGCCCCTTCGGTCTCGCCGCCGGGCGTCATGACGCCGTCCACCGTCAGGCCGCCTGCCTGCTGGAAGGCGCGGATGGCCTCGATCAGGGCCCGGTCCGGATAGGGGCCGACGCCCCATTCCGGCGGCCGGTCTCGCGGAAGCTCAGCTTGATCAGGCGAAGGTGATAGATGAAATACCGTTCTTGTTCGCTAAGATGCGTGTAGGACATGGCGGGGACCTTCCGTCGTTTGAAGTTGGTGGTACTTCCTCAAACTTCCGAAACCTCGTCATGTCTGTCAAATCTGCAGGTGGTGCACCTCTATATGGAGTTCGCGGGAATCTAGGGCGCCAAGGCTTCACCCACGCTGCCCTTTCGGGTATAGCCAAAAGCCCGTTATTCCGGGAAGACATTGGTTAGATCTTCACCAAAATTATCCCATAAATAATAATCACAGCGTGGGTCTGTTATGGTGAGGCTGCCGTCATACTCGCAGCCATGTGGCATGCCGTAATACCATTTCCCCAATTGCCAACGCTCATCCTTCCAACGAAAAACAAAGAAATAAGGGAACACCTCTACCGGTACTCCGGCATCGAAACCACTATTAAGTAAATTTTCATAGTCCTCTTCAGTGAGGAGACCACCATTGGAATGAGGAGTTATGATGTAGGCCGAGATCATAGCCGCCCTTGGCAGGAGCCACTTTGCTAAATTTGATGAGTTCGTATTCTCCGAAAATTTGGGTTTATCGAAACGAAGAAATATATGTTTCTCCAGAGAACGGTGTGGTAGTTCCATTTGTGCTAAAAATTGACGATATAAGTCTGACGGGAAGCCAACGCGCTCACAATGTTCAAAGTTGAATGAATCTACACAGAGAAAAAAGCTGACAACGGCACATTCAGGGTTGGGGGTACCCTTCTTACATTGGTTTGTTTGTAAAGCTTCATAGGACGTGAAAACATTTTCGACACCTCCTGGATATACTGTACCCTCAGCGTTTACGTTGTTGGCTACGATAAAGAAAAAAAGCCAAGTGATGACGGCAAGACGGCTCATGCCCATGAACAGCCCCTTTCGTCAGCACTTAGCTTTGATAATTCAGCGTTTTTGTGGAGCAATAACTGGTCGGATATCTTTATACCGCTGAACTCCCTTAAATTGGGGCCCGGTATATGAATCAATTTTTGGTTCTCGCACTTCCACATGAACATGATTCGTGATTCCAGGATATCTTTGAGTTAAGTCCTGCGCCGAGCCGATTGTTGTCTTTCCAGCTTTTACCATATCGCCTTCTTTAAGCTCCGGCGACACGCAAAAGTGGCGAACAATATACCCATCAGCCGTTTTGATGTCCACGGTTTGGTAAGTTGGTTCCATCGAGCTTTTCTTCTTGGCATACACAGTACCAACTTTAATGACTTCACCACTTACGGAAGCCTTTATGCCTTCACCCGTCTTGGTGACGAAATCAGCGCCACGGTGATGGTAATTGTTTCCGGTTCTTGTGCTCGTTCGATTAACGCCCCAGGCCTTGTCCTTGCGCCCGGCGCCGAAGGCGTTGTGGGCGGAGATGGCGCGCACGGGTTTCGGCTCCGGCGGTGGGGCGAAGCGGGGGCCGCCCCTGTCTTCCGGTCTCAGGACTTTGTCGCGGAAGACGGGCTCGGCGGGCTTCAAGGTGTCTTCCAGCAGGTTTGGCCTTTCAAGTTTCGTCGCGGCGACGGAGTCCGTGGCCTTGACGGTGCTGTCGCTCAAGCCGTTGTCGCCGAACAGGTTCTTGAAGCCGTCGCCGATGCCGTCGCCGATGCCGGAAAAGCCGTTGGAGAGGCCCGTAAAAAAGTCGCCCAGGAAGAACTCGGGCAGGCCGGTCACCGGATTGATGGAGCCGCCGTCCGTCAGCAGGTTTGGCGTCTCGGGTTTCGCACCCGTGACGGCGAGGGAGTCGGAAGCCTTGCCGAGACCGCCTGTCGGACCGTCGCCGATGCTGTCGCCGATGCCGGAGAAGGCATCGCCCAATCCGCCGGACAGGCTGTCGCCGAGGCCGGACAGGCCGTCGGAGAACGAACTCA
>CAYFOJ010000078.1:0-2426 GCA_964344645.1 uncultured Thalassospiraceae bacterium | reverse complement strand
CCGTTCCGTGCGGGCCGGGGCATGACGACGCCGAGAGAGGCCCTGGCTCGGGCCAGGGACGCGGCCTTTCTCGGCAAGGGCCTGGCCGAGATGGGCCGGGCGCTCCGCTTTGACCAGGATTTCGAGACCAAGATCCGCGAGCAGATCGCCGCCGAGGAACGTCAGAAGGCAGCCAATGTCGCGGGCAAGGCCGCCAAGAAGGCCGGTATATCGGAAGCGTCTCGGAAAGAAATCGAAGAGACCATTCTGGGGCTGAAGAGATGACCGGTTATTTCCTCGACTATCAGGAGGAATGGCTGAGGGACAATTCCCGGCTGAAGATCTGGGAAAAGTCGCGACGGATCGGCGCCACCTACGTCCAGGCTTATGAAGATGTTGTCGATGCTTCGAAGGCCGAAGACCCCATGGATGTTTGGTTTTCGTCTGCCGACGAATCGGCGGCGAAGGAATATATCCGCTATTGCGCCCAATGGGCACAGCTTCTCAACATCGCGGCCGAGGATCTCGGTGAAGTCGTCATCGAAAAAAAAGGCGACATCAAGGCGCTGGTGATTGAGTTCGCCAACGGCAAGAGGATCCACGGTCTCAGCTCTAATCCGAAGGTATTCCGCTCTAAGGGCGGAAAACTGGTTCTTGATGAATTCGCCTTCCATGCCGATGCCGAAGCGCTGTGGAAGGCTGCGGCGCCGATCGTCACCTGGGGCTATCCGGTCAGGATCCTCTCGACCTACAACGGCAAGGGCAACCGATACGCCCGCATGGTCGCCGACGCCAGGAAGGGCAACAAATGGGCGCTTCACACAACGACAATCGAGGACGCCATTGCCGGCGGGCTTGTCGCCAGAGTTCTGGGAAAGGACGTCGCCAACGACAACGAGATCGCGGACTTCCGGGATGACTGTCGTGAGATTGCCGGCGATGAGGAGACCTACCAGCAGGAATACATGTGCGAGCCGGTCGATGAAGCGACGGCCTGGCTGACCTGGGAGATGATCACGGCTTGCGAGAGCGCGGATGCGGGCAAGCCGGAATTATACGAGGGCGGCGACTGCTACGTCGGCATGGATATCGGCCGCAAGCGAGACCTGACGGTGATCTGGGTCATTGAGCGTGTCGGCGATGTCTACTGGACCCGCGAAGTCATTCCCATGAAGAAGGCCAAGTTTGCCGCTCAGGACGCAGAACTCGACCGAGTGTTCGATACCTATCGAGTCCGTCGATGCTGCATGGACGAAACCGGCCTCGGCATGAAACCGGTCGAGGACGCAAAGGCACGACACGGCGAATACAATGTCGAAGGGGTCATTTTCACCAATCCTGTCAAACAACATCTGGCCAACTTGGGCAAGGAAGCTTTCGAGGACAAGACGACGCGGATTCCGGCGGCGAAGGATATCCGCAACTCGCACCACGCCGTCCGCAAGTTGCAGACTGTTGCCGGTAATCCTCGTTTCGACGCAGACCGCACCGAGGTGGGACATGCCGACGAATTCTGGGCTCACATGTTGGCGCTGCACGCGGCCGAGGATGAGGCGCAGCCCTCCGCCGGGGCCACCGTGGAGAAGACGGCGGATAGTTATGCGGCGGAAGCCGGGCGCGGATTGCGGGACGGGCGGCTGGTCGGCCGGGGCGTCGCGCCTGAATTTGAAGGAAGGAGCCGGCGATGGGCGTGATGGATCGTTTATGGGGCATGCTGTCCGGATTTCGGGAGGCCAAGGGCGTCACCGTCGAGGACGACATGGAGGGCTGGCGGCCGCTCACCGGCGACGCCAGGCGGGATCTCAACCCGCTGACCCAGAAACGCATGCAAGAGCTGGCGGTTTATCTGTGGAAGACCAACCCACTGGCCGATCGGCTGATCGAACTGCCCGTCGCCTATCTGCTGGCGGAGGGGGTCGAACTGTCCGTGCCCGACGAGGAGGCGCAAGGCTGGATCGATTCTTTCTGGAACGATCCCATCAATTGCATGGACATCAAGTTGCCGAAGAAGGTGCGGGAGCTGGCTCTTTACGGCGAACAGTGCTGGCCGGTATTCGTCAACGAGGCTAACGGCGACGTGCGGCTTGGCTATCTGGACCCGGGCATGATCGAGACGGTGGTGACCGATCCCGACAACATCGAGCAGCCCATCGGGGTCGTGACCCAGCGCGACAAAAAGGGCAACAAGCGGCGATACCGGATCATCGTCAACGGCCCCGAAACGGTGTTCTCCAAACGCACGCAACAGATCCGCGAGAGCTTCGACGACGGCGAGTGCTTTTATTTCTCCGTCAACGACCTGTCCAACGCATCTCGGGGCCATTCGGACATGCTGGCCCAGCTTGACTGGCTGGACGGCTACGATCAGGCGATGTTCGGCGAGTTGGAGCGGTGACGGCCACGTTCCCCGAGCTGACGGCGCGGGACACCTCCAAATACGCCGCCGC
>CAYFOJ010000077.1:0-2447 GCA_964344645.1 uncultured Thalassospiraceae bacterium | reverse complement strand
TTTTTGCTCCAAAACCAAATGACGCTGACTCCAGAACCAAATGTCGCGCTACACCCATCGACCGGGCGCGTCTGGCGCTCACCATCAACCGGGTCCTGGGCGAGGAATTGCACCGGGTGGGGGATGTGGATGCCGAGGCCGCCGCCCCGGAAACCGGCGGCGGGGATGAAACCGGGACGGACCCGGATGTCGCCGCCCTGCTCGCGCGGTTTGAAAACGCCGGGCGAAACTCTAAACCGGATGGCGGGCCTTGAGGGCGGCGCTGAGCGTGCCTTCGTCCAGATAGTCCAGTTCGCCGCCGACGGGAACCCCGTGGGCCAGGCCTGAAATTTTTACCCCGCAGCCGGCGAGCCGCTCGGCGATGTAGTGGGCCGTGGTCTGGCCGTCGACGGTGGCGTTGGTGGCCAGGATCACTTCCTGCACGGTTTCCGCCGCCGCCCGCCCGAGCAGGCCGGAAATGTTCAGGTCCTCGGGCCCGATGCCGTCCAGCGCCGACAGGGTGCCGCCGAGGACGTGAAAACGGCCGCGAAAGGCCGGCGAGCGTTCCAGGGCCCACAGGTCGGCCACGTCCTCGACAACGCAGATCTGCCCGTCAACCCGCTTCGGATCGCAGCAGACGCCGCAGGGGTCGCGGGTGTCAAGATTGCCGCAGGTGGAGCAGGTGACGATGTTGGCGGCGGCGTCCTGCAGGGCCCGGGTCAGGGGGTCGAGCAGGGATTCCCGGCGTTTCATCAGATGCAGCACCGCGCGCCGGGCCGAGCGGGGGCCCAGGCCCGGCAGCTTGGCCAGCAGGTTGATCAGGCTGTCGATCTGATTGTCGGCCATGGCGCGGCCCGCCTAAAACGGCAGCGACATACCCGGCGGCAGTTGCAGGCCGCCGGTCAACTCGGACATTTTTTCCCGCATCATGGTTTCCACCTTGACCTTGGCGTCGTTGAAGGCGGCGGCGATCAGGTCCTCCAGGACCTCGGCGTCCTCGGCGACGATCAGCGACGGGTCGATTTTCACCCGGCGGGCTTCGTGCTTGCCCGACAGGGTCACCTCGACCATGCCGCCGCCGGACGCGCCGGTGACCTCCATGTCGGACAGCTCGTCCTGCATGGACTGCATCTTTTCCTGCATTTGCTGCGCCGATTTCATCATTGCGCTGAGGTTTTTCATGGACTCTCTCTTTTCCCGGTTCGATGTTAGGATGGGTTTGCAACGTTATATAGGACGCGGAGACTCCATGCAGCATCAAAACCTGTTCGTATTCGATATCGAGACCGTCCCTGACACGGTTGCGGTGGCCAACCTGACCGGTTTCGACGGCCCCGGCGAGGAGGCCCGGCGGCAGGAACTGGAACGCTACCATCTGGAGGTCACCGGCGGCAAAAACCCCTTTCCCCGCCAGCCCTTTCACAAGGTGGTGGCGATCAGCTTCCTGGAGGCGGAAATCGAGAGGGCCGGCGGCATCGGCGGCGGCGAGACCTATCATTTGCGGGAACTGCGTTCCGGCGGCGAGGCGGATTTCGACGAAAAGAAACTGCTGCAGGGGTTCTTCGGCTATTTCGAACGCCTGCGCCCGCGCCTGGTTTCCTACAACGGCCGCGGCTTCGACCTGCCGGTGTTGAAATACCGGGCCATGGTCCACGGCATTCAGGCCTCGTGGCTCTATCAGGCGGGGGATAAATGGAACAGTTATCAGTCCCGCTATGCCGCCGACTGGCACTGCGACCTGCTGGAGGTGCTGTCCGATTACGGCGCCTCGGCCCGGGGCAAGCTGAACGAGGTCTGCTCGGTGCTGGGCTTTCCGGGCAAGTTCGGCGTCGACGGTTCCGACGTAGCGGGCCTGTTCGACGGCGGCAGGCTGGCTGAAATTCGCGATTACTGCGAGACCGACGTGCTGAACACCTATCTCGTCTACCTGCGCACCATGCACCATCGGGGAACGGTCTCGACGGAGGGCTACAACCTGGCCATCGCCGACATCATCGCCCTGATCGAGGCGGAAGGGGAGGCGAGGCCCCATCTCAAGGAATTCCTCGACGCCTGGGGCGCGGCCTCGGGCAACAGATTCACCCTTTAAAGCAAGGAGCGGCGGACAATGAGCGAAGGCACTTTTTTCAACATGGACGACCCGGCCCAGGGCATCTTCCGGCAGTTGGCGGACGGCATTTCGACCCGGGTCTTCCCCGGCGAACAGGCCATGCTGTCCCTGGTCCGCTGCGAGCCCGGGGCGGCGGGCAGCATCCACAGCCATCCCGAGGAACAATGGGGGGTCTGCCTGGAGGGGGGCGGCGTCAGGATTCAGGACGGCACGGAGACCCCTTTCGGCAAGGGCGATTTCTGGCGCACGCCCGGCGGCGTCGAACACGGGGTACGCGCCGGAGGCGAGGGAGCGACGATCCTGGACGTCTTCGCCCCGCCCCGCGAGGACTACAAAAAACCCGGCTCCGGCTTCGCCG
>CAYFOJ010000076.1:0-3241 GCA_964344645.1 uncultured Thalassospiraceae bacterium | reverse complement strand
GCGGAAATCCCCGTCGCCGTCCCAGTCGCCGCCCCAGCGCAGGCCGTGGCCGATTCCGTGTCGACATTGACGCCTTCCCCTTCAAGCCAGTCGAGCACGTCTTCCAGGGTGTCGCCGCCCGCCCCATGCGGGGCCGACGAGAGCGGAAACCGGCTCGGTCGAGCGACCGGCTCGGCCGGGGCGGAGGCTTTCCGCTTCCGACCGGTCGAACGGTCGGGCAAGCCCAGCTTTTTCGCCTTCTGATAGATCAGCCACTGACTGACGCCCAAATTCTCGGCGATGTCCTTGCCGGTCAACCCATCCGCCCACAGCACCTTCAGACGCTTGGAATGATCTTCGGTCCAGACACTGCGCCGTGAGCGGCGTTTCGCCGTCTTGCCGGTCTCGGGCGGAAATTCGCTTGCGGCGGGAACCGGGGCCTCGGTCTCCGTCTCGGCCGGTTCCGGTTCACGCCGATGGTCTTCCAGCATCAGCAGGGGCTGATCACCCAGGACAAACCCTTCCATCCGTTCGGCCAGTTCAAGCGCCGCTTCCGGATCATCCAGCCGATCCATGGCGGATAGCAAAAATCTCTCCCGGCGCTGGGCGCCGCCGTTGGTCTCGTTCATGTGTTTACTCCCGTTTCAAAAGCCCATAACGTCACCAGGCAGCCGAGGCGGCTGTCGTAGACGACCACGATGCGGCGGTTTTTCCATTTCAACCGAAGCCGGTAGCGATCGACCCCGGGGCGCAGGAACGCGGGCCGGGCCCGGCCCAGCCGGCGCTCCAGCCGCCGGGCCTCGGCGGGCGTCAGCTCGATCCCTCTCTCACAGGCGCGGCCGATAAAGTGTCGCCGGCACAGATCCCGGTGGATGAAGGTCCCGACGCCGGTCATGATTGCGCCTTCCGGATCTTCGCCCCCAGGGCCGCGATCACCCGGTCCGCGTCCTCGTCGCCAATGTGGGTGTGATAGATTGCGCAGGGGCTCTTGACGAACCGCTCGACCCAGGCCGCCAACGCGCCCTTGTCGCGGATCCGCACCACGCCGAGATCGTGAAGGCGGCGCCATTGCGCTTCCATAACCCGGGCGCGGGGAATGTAGTCTGTGGACGTAATGCCATCGCCAACATGTATGATATATGGACTCCAATCGACGCCGCCGTCCCGCGCCGCCCAGCCTTTCAGGGCCTCGATCACCTTGTAGGCCTGAGAGCCCGGCAACCAACGCAGATCGTCGATCCCCGCCTGGCGCTTGACGAAGGCGGCCAGCGCCGACTCCGCCGGATCGGCGACCAGGCCCAGGTGATAAAGGGTCAGCCACAAGGCGCGGATCTTCCGCTGCGTCTCACCGTCTGCCAGCTTGCGCCGACCGGCCCGGGCCGGGGCCTTCTTCTTCGGCTTGAACCCCTGGGCCTTGAAATACTCGATCAGATCGACGAGCTGGGCGTTGGAGCACTTCCCGGCCGAGCGCTTGCCCGTCCGGGCCTCGAGCAGATCCCGATAGGTGTCCTCGTCCAGGCCAAGAGTCTTCTGCGCGATATGAACCTTGCCCAGCAGACCGCGGCGGAAGGGATCGGTTTTCTTGGCAGGGGAAGTCATTTTTTCGCCCTCCTACGCCCAAAACCAGTACCGCAACCACGAAATTCCGTAGAGGTTTTTGAAAAATTTATGCATCGTTTCACCCTGGTTATTTGCAGTCTTGTGCCAACACGTATTTTACAAAAGAGTCACACACCCTATGGATGCTGGTTGGGACCCGATGCGGATAAGCGATGCGCAGTTGCCGAACCATTTCCTTTGCCGCTGCTAGCGCCGCCGCTCTTGCTTTGTCCTGTTTCTCAAGGGTTGATGTCATCCGTTTTCACCCTCATGTTTCTGGATCAGGTGGTTCGGGTAGTGGCATCCAATGGGTTGGGCGGTTGAAACGCTTGTTCAACCCCCATGTCCAGCCACATCCACGCCCATCAAAATCATCTTCTCGCCAGTAACAAATGCCTATATCACTCACGAGTTTATGAGGACGGCTACACAACAGTATTTCATCCCCATCCTTCGGAGCCGTCTCAATTGGTTGCCATTGATCTGTCATGTTATTGCCTCATTTGCGCCGTCGTCTGGCGCGTCGATTGTTAATCTCAGTGCGCCAAGGTGGACGCGGTTCTGTCGGCTTAAGTGCAACCTGGCTACACCCCAAAAAGGCCAAAAAGCAAAAACTCACCATGTCCGAAATCCCACCTTTTCGGCGCAGGGGTTTCGGAACAACAAACGGTACACTTCGGGTTCTAATCATTTGTCGCCGCTCCCTTTTTCTGATCCGAGGCAATCGGTACAGTTTTCCGCTTCGAAGATTTCGCCTGGTGCTCCAACTCCGTCACCGCCATGATTGTCGGCTTGAGTACATCCGGCGCGTTGTCGTAGCCACGCCCGAAACGCCCGCTTAACCGCACGAGCATCGCGCGTGAAATGAGCCCCCAATTCGCCGGGTCGGTGTTCTGCCTATTGCCATCGAGACATTTGAGAACCATTCCCTCCGGCACGGGACCATTCGCTTGTTCCCAAAGCCAGCGGTGTTTTTGCACATACCGTCGGCAATAACCGGTGTGGGGATTTGTTTCGTTAACGCTGATCCAGACATACCCGTCCTGGCCCAGCCGTTCGTGGCCGGCGAATTTTGTATTGTGCGGCAACTGTCCCTTCTTGAACTGCGTCTTGGCACTGTTGGCGTTGTAGGGCATGGACTTGCCCTTATTGTCCGGTACGTGACCACCCTCGAAGCGGCCAGACCGTCCGGTCAGCCAGCCTTTTCGTTTGCAAAGTGCTTTCAAATTGTCCAACGACACGTCCTGGCGATTGAACTTGCCGACGAAAGCCGCGTGCAGCTCGCGGCGGGGCATCGTTCGGTGTGCCTTGAGGAAATCAAGCTCCGCCTGGCTATAGGGTATAATTTTCCTTTTCATTTTCCCCCTGTCTCCTCATCGTCATATTTCGGCGGTGCAGATGGCGGACCCAGCATGGGAAGGCGTTTGACAAAATGTTCGCCGTGGTCGGCGACGAGTTTGCAGGCCGAAAGGGTGAGGTTGGCGTTGTCGATGATTTTGTCAGCCACCTTGACGATCGCGTCTGTCCGCGCGGCCTCCTGCTCGATCTGCTCGGGCGTCAAGCCCTCCTCGGAAAGGCGCTCCATCTGCGCAAACAGATGGTTGTTAAGATCCGTTAGCCCGTTTTTCATCAATCTTTCTCCGACGTGTTCTGTTGAAGGGAC
>CAYFOJ010000075.1:0-3465 GCA_964344645.1 uncultured Thalassospiraceae bacterium | reverse complement strand
TGACGGCCACGTTCCCCGAGCTGACGGCGCGGGACACCTCCAAATACGCCGCCGCCCTTCAGCAGGTGGTCACGTCGGCCGCCGTCGCCATCGACCGGGGCCTGATGTCCGAGGAAACGGCGGTGGCCCTGATCGCCCTGATCGCCGGCCGGCTTGGCCTGGAGGTGGATAGCCTGGAAGAATTGGAGAAGGCCCGCGCCGACCAGGGCCGCCGGGAGGAAGAGGACGGTTTCCCGGGATTTCCGGAAACCGATGAAGACGCCGAACCATGACCAACAGGGAACGGAACCGTGCCTTTCGCAAGGAACGGGCCCGTCAACTGAAGCGCCTGACGGCGGCGCATCGGGCGGCGGCCCGGGATGTCGGGCGTCTACTCGAGGAAGCCCGGCGCCGGATCTCCGCCGAATTGGGCGCCGCCGGCCTGAGTGAATACCAGGCCTGGCAATTACCCAATCTTCAACAATCCGTCGCCCAGGCCATGGCCGAGATCGGTGACGCCCTGGCGCTCGCCGGGGGCGAAGGCGCGGCGGCGGCCCACGCCATCGGCGCCGACCTGGTCGATAAATCCCTCGCCGCCGCAGGTGTGCGCATCGCCGGCCTGATGCCGGACGTGGACCTGCGTCAATTGATGGCGATCAGGACGTTCATGACCGGGCGTCTGAAGGACGTGGCCGCCGGGGTCGGGCGCAGGGTCAACACCCAGATCGGCCTGACCATGATCGGCGCCCAGGGGACGGAGGCGGCGGTGACGAGCGTCGCCGGGCTGATCAAGAGCGGCCGCGGCCGGGCCATGACCATCGTGCGCACGGAGATGGGCCGCGCCTTTTCCGTCGCCACCCAGGAGCGCCAAGCCCTGGCGTCGGAGCACCTGCCGGGCCTGAAAAAACAGTGGCGCCGTTCGGGCAAGATTCACAGCCGCATCGCCCACGACCTGGCCGACGGACAGATCGTCAATGTGGACGAACCGTTCAAGGTCGGCGGCGTCCGGCTGATGTACCCGAGGGATCCGGAAGGCCCGGCCAAGGAAACGATCAATTGCGGCTGCGTCTCCTTGCCGCACATGGAGAAATGGGACGTTAGGCAGCCCGACCGCCAGCCGTTCAGCGACGAAGAGGTATTCCGCAACCCGCTGAAGCGCGATCTGGCCCGGGAGTTCAACCCCACCGTCCGCCACGCCAACATCGAGACCCTGGAGCGGCTATCGCGGCCGGCGGCCCGCCGTCAGATCGCCGAGGACCTGACGGGCGCGGACTTCGCCGCCTTTGTGGCGAGAACGGGCGGGGCGGCGGAACAGCGGCCCGTCGCCATGGTCCCGGAGAGGCTGGCCAAAGCGATGGGCGCGGAGGCCGGCGTCGTCAGGCTGTCCAGCTACACGGTCGTCAAGCAGCGGGAACGGCGTCGTGGTCAGCACTTCACGGCCGCCGATTATCGGCGGGTCCAGGGCCTGCTGGATGGCGGTCTCGTTTTGGAGGAGTCGCCAGGCAAGCTTGTCGTCTTTGGTCGAGGCGAGCGTCATGAAGTTTGGCGCGCGGTTGTGAAGGCAACCGAAGACCGCAGTGAGATCTACCTTCAGACACTGCACAGGAGCAACGATGCCCAGCGCAAAAACACGGCCGCAAAACTGAAGATAATTCGAGAGGAGGAGTAACGGCGGCTGGTGGGGAGCGAAACACCCCCACACGGGTCCGAAGATTCCCGGCTGTCGCATTTGCTCAGCCGCCGATATGAACATAGTACGCCACCGGCCCGCCTGGGTCAAACGATGCCGTTACCGGGCGCGCCCTACAACGCCCCAGAACGGCCGTTGCCGCTTATCGGCCCCATTCCCCCGTGATTTTCTGCAGCGGCCCTGTGGCCCCGTTTAAGACCCTATTAACGGCGATGTTATCGGGGAGGATTTCGTCCCAATTCCGGGAAGCGGTCCTGTGGCGGCGGGTTTTCCCCTTCCGGGTAGATCCCCCGGACCTGTTCCGGGGGAGACTGTCCGGGCCAGCGATCACTACAGTGACCCAAATCGGGCCGGTCTTTCAAGCCCGATATTCATTCCAGCTTCCAGGAGTTCAACATGTCGAAAAAAACACCCCTTCAAGCCGCTGACCCCGACGCCGTTAGCGAGATGACCGTCGAGGACGCGGCGAAGGCCCTGGACGGCGCCGGCGTCAATGTCCGGGTGTTCGTGACCAAAAAGGGCGAGACGGAACCGGTCGATCGCCGGATCAAGTCCGGAGACATCCTGTCTTTCACTGTTGCCGACGGTGTTCTCGCGGCGGTCACGGTCGACGGCCAGAAACATCGCGTGGAGCTGGCGCAATGATCCGGCCTCTGATTGATGTCAACTTCCGGGAGGCCCTGGGCGTTCCGCAGTTGGGGATCATCGGCGCCGAAGCCATCCGCGAGGCCTTCGAGGGCGACCTGACCCAGTTGCGCGACCTACTGCAGGGCGAGATCAAGCGAACCCTGGAACTGGCCGGCGAGGAGGATTGGTGGCCCTACATCCACGGCCTGTTCGACAGTTTCATCGTCGTCGAGGCCAAGGACGGCAAGCTGCTCAAGTACACCTACACCATCGACGGCACGGAGGTGACGCTCGGAACCCCTGTCGAGGTGCGCAAGGACTTCGTGCCCGTCGAGGCCGACGACATGCGCGAGGCTCAGGCCGGCGCCTTTATCGAGGCCGGCGACCAGGCCGGCGGCGCCTGGCGCATCCGGGTCATCCGTGCAGGTCTCAGTGGCAACGGCAATTTCTATCCCGACTCCGTTCTGCGGGAAGCGGTGGAGCTGTTCGAGGGCGTCAGGGTGTTCGTCAAGTCCGACGCCGAACATCTGGCGGGTCGAGGCAAGGACGTGCGCAACCTGATCGGCCAGATCGTCGAACCCTCCTTTGTCGAGGGCCAGGGTGCGGACAGCGGCGAGATCCACGCCGCCTTTCACCTGATCGAGCCGGACGGCGCCGTCGGCGTCAAACTGAGGGAGGCCTGGGAACGGGGCATGACCGGCCTGTTCGGCTTTTCCATCGATGTCGCCGGCCGGGCCGCCGTGGTCCGGCGAAACGGCGCCTCCATGCGCGAGGCGCAACAATTCATCCGGGTCAATTCCGTTGACCTGATCGTCGAGGCCGGCGCCGGCGGCGCCGTCATCGATCTTATCGAAGCGAAGGGAACTCAAATCATGAACCGCGAAGAAATCATCGCCCTGCTGGAAGCCAAGGGGCTGCTCAAGAACAAGGACGTGGACAGTCTTACCGACGGCCAGTTGCAGGTCATCCTGCGCGAAGCCCTGGACCAGACGACGGATCCCGGCGGCGAAGAGGCCGCCTCCGACAACGGCGAGGGCAACGGAGAGGGGGATCTCCGCGAGGCGGTGCGCATGGTCGAGGCCCGCGCCGAGATGCGGAGGCGGATCGACGACTCGACCCTGCCGGCGAGCGCCAAGAACAAGCTGATCAAACAGTTCAGCGCCCAGGAC
>CAYFOJ010000074.1:0-4367 GCA_964344645.1 uncultured Thalassospiraceae bacterium | reverse complement strand
AGGATAGCCGTATCAGTCGATAGCCCGCCGCCGACATAGACTAATATGATTCATCACAATCGAAAAGAAGCGGTTGAACCGCCATCAGTGCCTTCGTAAAAATTGCAAAGTCATTGAATCATATGCTGCTTTATCAGGGTCGAAGGGCGGTGTGCGCCCGCGCGACGGCAAGCGGCCCTATAGGGGGCGAAAAATCACACAAATTTAAACAATGAACGCAAAAATCGGGCTTTCGAGGTCTTGAAATTATGGAAACACGCCACAAAGTGCCGCGATTTGCCAACTCGTTGGGGGGTTCCCATCGAGCTGCCAACGCCGGATTTACTCCAACGCGCCATGGTTTTGATTCTGGATGTCGCGTCAGCAGATTGTCAGACCACCAGCATTAATCGGGCCAACCCTTTATTTGACGGGCGGGATAGCACAAAACATTTCCCACGCTTCCATCAACTCTCTGCGTTTATCGAACAGGTCGCCCCGGCGGTAAGCGGCTTCTACTTTGTCGCCGATTGTGTGGGCTAAAGCCATCTCGGCCACTTCACGGGAGAAAGCCGTTCGTTCGGACGCCCAGTCCCTGAAAGTCGAGCGAAAGCCGTGGGTGGTAAGATTCGACCGCCCCATCCGTTTTAGTAACTGGAGGAACACCATGTTGGACAGTGGGCGGTCCTTTTTTTGGCCAGGAAACACAAAGGCGTTCCGCCTCACCTTGTACATCCTTGTCAGGATAGACATCGCGACATCCGACAAAGGAACCCGGTGATCTTTTCCGGCTTTCATCCGCTCGCCAGGAATGCCCCACACTTTGGCGTTGAGGTCGAACTCATCCCATTTGGCGTTCAACACCTCGCTGGTTCGGGAAGCGGTTAGGATGGTGAATTCCAAGGCTCTGGCGGTGTCTTCTTTCCTCTGTCGGAGTTCGGTCATGAAGGTGCCAACCTCCTCGTAGGGTAGCGCCGGGTGGTGCCGAACCCGTTGAACCTTAGACCTTGGCGGCAACAGCTTGTCGAGATAACCCTTCCAGCGGGCCGGGTTGTCGGCAGAGCGATAGCCGCGAACGGCAGCCCAGTCTAAGACGGCTTCGATGCGGCCCCGCAAACGGGCCGCTGTCTCTGGCTTGGCTTGCCAGATCGGTTCTAACACCTCCATCACGAGATTAAGGTCCACTGCCCGGACGGGCAGTGTTCCGAGAATAGGTTCGGCATAGGTCTTGATAGTTGACGACCATTGGGCGATATGTTTCTCGTTTCGCCATCCCGCCTTGTGAGTCTCAATGTAGGCGGAGGCGCATTCAGCGAAAGTTATGCCACTGGATGCCTCGGCCTCTTGGCGCTTCCGCGTCTCCTCCCGCGCTTCGAGGGGGTCAGCACCGGCAGCCAAGGTCTGGCGTGCGCCAGCAGCAGCTTCACGCGCATCCGCAAGGGACACCGCATTCAAGGCTCCCAGCCCCATTTCATGGGCTTTTCCCCGTCGGGTATAGCGGAAAAGCCAACTCTTACTACCCGTTGGCCCGACTTGTAGATAAAGACCTCCACCGTCTGCATAGCGGCCCGGTTTTTTCTGCCTTTGCACCGAAACCGCCGTCAACCTGTTTGACAACCGCGCCATCATTGTCTCCAACCCACATATCGACCCACAATCACTTCGTGAATTCTAACGGATATCTGAGAATAATGAAAGATATTTAAAAACAAAATCATTTATTATCAGTGCAATATGGCGTACGATAAAAGATCAAGAAGGTTAGTAACGATCACAATTATGGAGGACTCCCTCTCCGCCAGCCGCCCCAGCAATGACAGGTCTGGAACGACCGCATCTCTGAAGCTGAATCACACGATATCAAATCGTTGCGTGTCCTGCTGGACCGTCGTTTTTCGCGATGCTACTGTCGGCAACGCCGTTTTTTGTGCGCATTGGGTTTTCGGACGGGTGTGGGACTTTAGATGGGCGTAGTCCCGAAACATGCCAAATCGACTGGTTCGGTTCGGCGTCTGCGGCAAGCCCATGGCCGCCCAGGACGCAGAACCCGATCTTTCCCCCCGATACATCCATGAGCGGGAAGCGAAAAGGAAACATTTATGAAAACACGCATTACCGAGCTTTTCGACATCGCCCACCCGATCATTCAGGGCGGCATGCATTATGTGGGCTTTGCCGAACTGGCGGCGGCGGTTTCCAACGCCGGGGGCCTGGGCACCATCACCGGGCTGACCCAGCAGACCCCGGCCGACCTGGCCAACGAGATCGCCCGCTGCAGGGACATGACGGACAAGCCCTTCGCCGTCAATCTGACATTCCTGCCGACGGTCACGTCGCCCGATTATCCGGGCTACGTGAAGGCCATCATCGAAGGCGGCGTCCCCGTGGTCGAGACGGCGGGGCGCAACCCGTCGCAGGTGCTGCCATATCTGAAGGACGCGGGCATCAAGGTGATCCACAAATGCACCTCGGTCCGCCATTCCCTGAAGGCCCAGGAAATCGGCTGCGACGCGGTTTCCGTCGACGGCTTCGAATGCGGCGGCCATCCGGGGGAAGACGACATCCCCAACATGATCCTGCTCCCCCGCGCCGCCGACGAACTGGAAATCCCCTTCGTCTCCTCCGGCGGCCAGGCCGATGGGCGCTCCCTGGTGGCGTCCCTCGCCATGGGCGCCGACGGCATGAACATGGGGACCCGCTTCATCGCCACCCGGGAGGCCCCCGTGCATTCCAACGTCAAGGACGCCATCGTCGCCGCCTCGGAGTTGGACACCCGGCTGATCATGCGCCCGCTTCGCAACACCGAGCGGGTGCTGAACAATCCGGCGGTGGAAAACATCCTGGCCATGGAACAGGAGAGGGGCGAAGATCTGGCGTTCGAGGATATCATCGACGAAGTGGCCGGCGTCTACCCCAAGGTGATGATGGACGGCGAGACGGAGTCCGGTGCCTGGTCCTGCGGCATGGTCGCCGGCCTGATCCACGACATCCCCACCTGCAAGGAGCTGATCGACCGGATCATGGCCGAGGCGGAGGACATCATCCGCGCCAAGCTGCAGGGGATGGTGTCCGCTTAAGGCGGGTGCCCGGAACGTCATTTAATTGGAGCGGCTCATGTTCGAAGACACGGAAGTCCAACGCCAATTGCGGGAGACGGCCCGAAAGATTGCGGAAAGGGAGATCGCGCCACGGGCCGCCGAGGTGGACCGCACGGAGGCTTATCCCTGGGACAATGTGGAGACCCTCACCAAGGCCGGCTTCATGGGCATGACGGTGCCGCAAGCCTACGGCGGACCGGGGTTGAGCTATGCCGACGCGGTCATCGTTATCGAGGAAATGGCCAAGGTGTGCGGCGTCACCGGGCGCATCGTCGTCGAGGCCAACATGGGCGCCGTCGGCGCCATTCTGGCTTACGGCGCCGAGGAACAACGGAAACTGGCGGCGGGCTGCGTCCTGTCCGGGGACAAGCCCGCCATCTGCATCACCGAACCGGAAGCCGGGTCGGCGGCGACGGAAATGACGACACGGGCCGACAGAAAGGGCGGCAAGTGGGTGCTGAACGGGACCAAACACTGGATTACCGGCGGCGGCGTCTCCCGGCTGCACCTGATTTTCGCCCGCGCCTTCGACGAGGACGGGACGGAACTGGGCATTGCCGGTTTCATCGCCCTGCGCAACCCCGACGACGGGACACCGAAAGGGTTGACCATCGGCGCCCGCGAACCGGCCATGGGCCTGCGTGGTATTCCCGAGGCAGAGATCATCCTGGACGGCCTGGAAATCCCCGACGACGGGATGGTGCTCCCCCCGGAAGGGATCCGGCGCGGTTTCGCCGGGTTGATGAACGCCTACAACGGCCAGCGCATCGGCGCGGCGACGGTGGCCCTGGGCGTCGCCCAGGGGGCTTTCGACCACGCCCTCGACTACGCCAAGACGCGCCGGCAGTTCGGCCGCCCGATTTGCGAGTTTCAGGGCCTGCAGTGGATGCTGGCGGACATGTCCACCTCGTTGGAAGCCGCCCGCCTGATGATCCGCCGCGCTGCCGAAAGCACCGGCGTCAACGGATTCCCCGACGTCACCCAGGCGGCGCAGGCGAAAATCCTGGCTTCGGAAACGGCGATCAAGGTGACCAACGACGCCCTGCAGATGTTCGGCGCCGCGGGCTATTCCCGCAACCTCCCGCTGGAACGCATGGTGCGCGACGCCCGCATGTTCACCATCGGCGGCGGCACGGCGCAAATCCTCAAAACGGTGGTCGCCGGCCGCCTGCTGGAACGCAAACTACCACAAACCCGCGACGGCTACCGGGGTGAGAACAAGTAACTTAAACCCGATTGTCGGGGGACACATGTAATTGGAGGAACCGGGACTTGGTGGAAAATAGGGGG
>CAYFOJ010000073.1:0-4624 GCA_964344645.1 uncultured Thalassospiraceae bacterium | reverse complement strand
CCAGTCGCCGCCCCAGCGCAGGCCGTGGCCGATTTCCCCTTCCTCGAGCAGGATATCGGCGGCCAGGCGAACGGCGCCGGCCAGGACCAGCATGGCCCGTTCGTCGTAACCGGCAGGCCAGGGAACGATGTCCATGGCCTTGGACGGAATCGTATTGTGCCGGCCATCGGGCCAACGCAGGTGGGACTTCCCTTCATCGGCCATCCGGTTCTGGTCCGCCTGGCCACGGTGACCCTCGACGACCGAAAAATCGACAAAGCGAATCGCCAGATGGGCGATCTTCTGCAGGTCCGTATGGCAGGTCCCGAGGTTGTTCAGGCTGTTCTCGCCAAAGCTGGGCATGACGGTCTCCGGTTTTGAATTACCGGACCGTGCCAGAAGCCGGGCATAAAAAATCCCCCGGAACGGTTCCGGGGGGCGGCTCAGGCTCGAGACAGAGTGGGCCCGCTGGCGAACTTTGTCAATCGTCGTCGAAAAGGCCGGGCTGCCCATCGTCCCCGGCTGCATTGTTTCGCACCCGACGCACATAACGCTGGGTCGCCCCGACCCTCAACGCCACCTCTCGACTGGAGCCCCGGGCGTCAAGGATGCGGGATTTTTTCAGGTCCCGGAAGACGCCTTTCGGAATATCAAGATCGCGGCCGCCGAAGGCCTCGCACAATTTCTCCATGCGGTCGAGGCCGATGACGGCGACGAACGGATGATCGATCTTCGCCGTCATTGGAATGTAGTTCCCTTCGGTGCCGCCGAAGGCCTCCGCCAGC
This sequence comes from uncultured Thalassospiraceae bacterium, assembly GCA_964344645.1. Taxonomy (GTDB): domain Bacteria; phylum Pseudomonadota; class Alphaproteobacteria; order Rhodospirillales; family JABHCV01; genus JACNJU01. The sequence continues at coordinate 3,860 of CAYFOJ010000073.1, read as the reverse complement.
CTCACCGCCGCCGCAGGGCCGATCACTTCGGCAAGGCGGCGCAGTCCGACCGGCCAGGTGCGGGGGTTGTCCATCAACCCACCCCCTCACAAATCCTCAACGATGAAAGACCTGAGACGCGGCCTTTTGCGGACGCGCAGGTTGTTGGCCATCTGCACCACCTCGCGGGCGGTCTTGCCGTGATCGGTCATGACCGTGAACAGGCCGCCCCCTTCCGTGTCGACATTGACGCCTTCCCCTTCAAGCCAGTCGAGCACGTCTTCCAGGGTGTCGCCGCCCGCCCCATGCGGGGCCGAACCTAGCGCGGCATGTGCTGGAAACCGAGTTCGATTTCCTGCCGGACGATCCCGATGAGATCGGACAGATGGCTGGGGTTGATGCAGTGAAGGTCCTGGCCGCTTTTGTAGATAACGCCAAGGAGCATCTCGATCCCTTCCAGGGCCTGGAGGCCGCATTCGACCTTCCAGACGGCGTCGATGGAGTCCATGTCAGCCATTGTCCGCCTCCGCCCTCATTTCGGCCAGGGCCAGATTGAGTTGCCGGTCCGGCTGACCGACATGATCCGGGACCAGACCGCAGTTCTGCAAAGCCTCCCATTCGGCGGTGAATCTGGGATCGGATTGATTGACCAGACGTTGAATGGTCGCCCACCAGTATCCGGCTTCGTGCAGACGCATGATCCGGTTCCACAATGGCTTGGACACCAGCAATTGGGTGGTCAGGTGCCGGTTGAAGCGGCGCAACAGGGCCAGTTCCGTGCGGTGCTGTCCCGACCAGTGCCGCCACAGGACATCGTCGCATTCCGCCTGATAGCGCTCGACCGTCTCCTTCAGGTCCGGCCGGACCTTGTTGGGATGGATCGAATACAGCCAGGCGGGCAGTTTCCTCAGCGGCAAACAGGTCGTTTCCTGCTCTCCACCCGCCGAAGGTGTCCGCAAAATCACTATACCATACCGCTCCGGACGGGCCCGAAGCTTTGCCCATTGGCTTCCCCAGTCGAGCCCGAGGCGCTCGCAGATGGGCTTGACAGGCACGAACGGTTCCCCATCGCGCTCGAATAGCAGAATTTCGTCGTCGTGAAAGGGAATGATCGATTGGTTCAACATGACTTATTCCTCCTACAGGTACGGGGATTGTTCGTTGGTGAGGGCCGTCACCGCCAGATGGCGGCAGGCCCAGCGAACCAGGGCGTAGCGAAAGGCCCGGTCCTTCTTGGCGCGTTGCCAGATCAGGTGTGCGAGATATTGGGGATTGCCGGGAGCCTTGCCGACGTTGGCCGAAAGCCAGCCGTCGAGCAGCGCCCGCGCACGTTCGTACTTGGTCATGAGAGTCTCCGTTTTTACGCTTTGTAGGCGTTGCCAGAGCACGTCCCTGGCGCCGGGAGCTACAAACCCGAAAACGGACGGGCGGGATTATTCCCCCGAAGGGTCTTGTATTCTCCGCACTCCCGGCAGAATGGAGGCATAAAAATGCCGCGCTGTCGGGGCGGATACCGCCGTTTTTAGAGTTTGTAGCTCCAAGTGAGACGCTATACTTTCCCCGAACGCTTGTCAAATGAGGGCCAAAATTATGACCTTGGAAAAACACCTGATTAACGCTTGCCAACGGAAGGGATTGATTGAACCTGATGCAGCTAAATGGATTTTGCCTATTCTTGTTGATGGCGAAGAACGCGGTCTCGGTATTGACCAGATAGGCAGGAACATACGATCCGCCGTCGCCGATAAGAACTTGACAACGCTTGGCAAGCAGGATCCCGTGAATGCGGTTTGCTTGCCTTTTCAGGGCGTCACCAGGATCGGCCTGGCGCCGGGGGCTGAAAACCTGCAAAAGGACAGGCGGGATTATTCCCCCGAAGGGTCTTCTATTCTCCGCACCCCCGACAGAATCCGGGCAAGAAAAAACCGCGCTGTCGGGGCGATGTCCGCCTTTTGAGGAGTTTTCAGCTCCGGTCACGAAGCTACGCCCCTTCGGCGCGGTTGTCAAATTCGTCGTCATCCCTTTTCTCCCTGTGTCTTCCAAATCGCGCCGCCGATCTCCGCGCCTTTGTGGCCCCGTTCCCAGACGAACCAGGCCGCCGGCATGAACCGACCGCCCTTGCGGTCTTCCGGCGGGATGTGAAACAGCCACGTGTGGGCCCGGTCGCCGCAGACCCATTTCCGCGCCGGCGGATTTTGCTCCCACCAATCCCGGCGATCCTGACTTTCCCGCCAGGCCTGACGCTGGAAGCAAATGATTTTCCGCGCCCCCAGGTGGCGGGCCTTATCGACGAACTCGCAGGCCAGGGAGAAGGGCGGGTTCATAAAGACCGTGAAGGCCTCGGCCCGAAACCGCTCAGGCAGATCGGCCCGGTCGAGCGTCAGCCAGTCGATGCCGGACCGGCCTTCGAACCCCCAATCGTACAGATCCATGGCCAGCACCCCGGCATGGCCGCGGCTTTCGGCAACCTTGGTCAGCAGCCCCGTGCCGCAACAGGGATCGATGACGGCAGGGGTCATCAGCTCCACGTCGAGGATGGACCGGGCCGCCCATTCCTGGGTCTCCCAGGCCTCGGCCGCCGCCGCCTGTTCGGCCAGATCGGCGAAGCCGGGCGCGGGCTTAACGTCATGCAGGTGGGGAAACAGTGAAGTCATCATCCCTCCAGATCGGCCCGGTATCCGGGCTGGGCGCGGGCCTCGGCATCGGCCTCCCGGGCCAGGTCTTGCAGGGTTTTCCAGTCGACGCCCACATCCTCGGCCCGGGCGGCGTCGAGGGCCTTGCGGGCGCGGGCGATGGCCCGAGCCAGGGCCTCTCTCGGCGTCGTCATGCCCCGGCCCGCACGGAACGGCGCGGCGGCGATCAGCAGATCGATCAGCGCCGCCTGCATCAGCTCCGGAGCCGGGCGTCGGGCCGGGGCCATGGTCAGCCTCCTTTTCCGTCTTTGGATGTCTCGGGCCGATCGGCCAGCCGGGCGCCGAGGTGGACATGCAGCTTCCGCGCATTGGCCCGGTCGAGGCGGTAGCGAACAACGCCGCCTCCTTCCTCGCCGATGACCAGGTCGACGCCGCCCGGCCACCCGGCGACGGTGATGCCGGCGGCGGCGCGGGCGATGCCGGGTGTGCCGATCGGCCGCTCGCGGGCGGGGCCTAATTCCGTTAAGGCGTGTTTGCTGGCGGCGTCGGTCATTTTTTCGCCCTCGCGTTGACGGCGCGGTCGGCCAGGGTTTTCGGCAACTCGGTCACGGCCGCGCTGCGGCCGGCGTTGCAGCCGTGCCGGTTGGCGACGGAGATCGCGCCCTTGGCATGGCGGGCGAGAACGATCATCCCGTCCACGGCGAACACCTTGTTCGGTTTTTTCTTGGTGGTCATTTGGAGTCTCCATGGGTCAGCAGAAGCGGCCTATTGGGGACCGCCTTCTTGTTGGCTTTTCGTCCCTCCTGGGTTCGCCTGATTTGCTTCAGTTCATCAAGGATGCAACCCAACTGGAAGGTATCGACGACTTCAATTTCCATTTTCACCAGGGTGACATCTCCCGCCTTGCCGCGCCGTGAGGACAGGGACGCCGAGTAGGCTTTCAGCCGTGCCCTGTCGTAATTCCAGGAAATGAACGCATAGTCCGTCACTTCGCCACCTCCTCCAGCTCGGTTTCGAAGGGGGTGATGACGAAGTCCTCGCCATCGGAACCGACGGACACGCCCTCGACGGCCTCAGCGGCTTCCGGATCGGCCAGCATGGCCTCCTTGTTGATGGTGATTTTCTGCCGCAAGAAATGTTTCAGACCGCCGGCCAGCAGGCGTTTGATCACCGCCTCGGCGCTCTTGATGGTTACCTTGGGCGGACGGCGGCGCCAGTTGATCTCGCCGGCGGGGAACTTATACGTCT
>CAYFOJ010000072.1:0-5294 GCA_964344645.1 uncultured Thalassospiraceae bacterium | reverse complement strand
GTAACCTTTTCGAGAGGCGTCAATCGGGTTCGCTGAAGGCGGAGGAGAAGCCCTTCAATATCGGGTTGGCCAGATAGGTGATGATGCGTTTTTCCCCGACTTTCATGTCGGCGCTGGCCAACATGCCGGGGGTGAGACTGAATTTCGGCGGCAGGGAGGCCAGTTGTCGGGTCGGAATATCGACCAGCCCCCGGTAGAAGGCGCCCTTGTCGCCGGAAAGGGATTCGGTGTAGGTGTCCTCGGAGATGTAGATCAGTTCCCCCTTCAGGTCGCCGTACTGCTGGAAAGGCAGGGCGTCCAGCTTCACCGAGACGGGAATGTTGAGCTTGACGTCGCTGATGTTCTTCGGGTCCACGTCCACTTCCAGGGTCAGGGGCTGGTTGGCCAGGACCAGGGTGACCAGGCGGTCACCTTCCTTGACGATGGAGCCTTCCGAAACGGTCGGAATGTCGAGCACGATCCCCTTGGCGGGGGAGCGGACTTCGACGTTCTTGACGTTCTGGTCCAGCTTCAGGCCCTGCTGCTTGAGCTGCGCCATGGCCTCTTCCTCGCCGGCCAGGTTCTCGCCCAGGCCGCTCGACCATTTGGCGATGAATTCGTTTCTGTCCGCCAGCAGGGTGCCGCGATCGGCTTTCTTCGCCGTCAGGGCGGCGATCCGGGCGTCCACCGCGTTGATGGAATCGAAGTGGGAACGGCGCGAGGCCAGGGTGGCGTCGCGGGCCTGCAGGTAATTCAACAGGGACCCGTGCTTGCTGTCATACAGTTTCTTGCGCGCGGCTTCGATCTGTTCCTTCAGGCGGAACTGTTCCTGGGTGATGTTGACCGTTTCCCGGGCCGAGGAAACCTCGGTCTCCGCCGTGGAGATTTCCTTGTTGATCTTGCGGATCTTGGAGGAGAAGGAGTTGATTTTCGAACGGTACTGTTCCAGCCTCTTGGCGAGAATGTCCAGGTTGAGGGGGTCAAGGGCGTGCCCGTCGGGAATCTTCTTCCCGCTCTTGATCAACTGCTGTTCCAGTTTCAGCCGTTTCAGCCGTCCCATCACGGCGCTCAGTTTTTCCGTGTTTCCCTTCAGGTCGGCCTTGGCCGCCGTGCTGTCGAGAAGGACCACCAACTGCCCCTTTTCGATGACGTCGCCGCGCTTGACCATAAGTTTGCGGACAACGGCGCTGGAGGTCGACTGAACCTCGACATTGGGCAGCTTGGTGGTGAACTTGCCACGGGCGGAAACGGTGGTGTCGACCACTGCCTGGTACGAGAAAACGAAGGCCATCAGGAACATCAGCACCAGGGTGCCGCCGGTGTAGATCAGCGGACGGGAAGGGGGGGTGTCGTAGATGGCGTCCGTGTCGTCCACGTCCTGCGGCTGCTGTTTGTCGTCGATGGCGATGCCTGTCCCGGTGGCGCCGCCGCCTTCGTCGGCCTTGCCGGCGAGGGAGGCCGCCTTATTGGCCTTGCGGATTTCCGTCGACAGCTTCTTCATGATGTTCATGGCCGCCGCGGGGTTCTGCTGGATGTAGGCAAGGAAGTCGGACTGGGTGACCTCGGTGATGTTGCTGTCGACCCCGGCCCGGGCCCCGGCGCTTCTGGGTTCGCCGTCGATCAGCGCCATTTCGCCGAACAGGGTGCTGGGGGTCTCCAGAACGGCGAGGACCACATCCCCGTCAATGCCGGTTTTGACAATCTCGACACTGCCGCTGTTGAGGACATAGGCGTAGTCGGCGCTTTCCCCCTCGCGGAAAATGAACTCGCCTTTCGGGTAGAATTTTTCTCCGGCCATGGTTCTTTATCCTTCCGCCCGGGCGACGGAACCGTCGATTTGTTTCTCCAGCCGCCACAGGTCCGCGTAGAGGGCGCAGTTGGAAAGCAGTTCGTCGTGTTTCCCCTGGCCGACCACCTTTCCCTGATCGAGCACGATGATCCAGTCGTGATCGGGGACGAAGCGCATGTCGTGGGTGGTGGAAATCAGGGTGCGGCCGCTGGCGATCTTGTTCAGGTTGTTTTTCAGATGCACCAGGACCCGTTTGTCCAGGCTGTTGAAGGTCTCGTCGAGCAACAGCAGGTTGGGGGCGCTGGCCATGGCCCGGGCCAGGCCGACGATGATCTTGTGGGCCTGGGACAAGTTGCTGGCGGTCTGGTCAACGTGGGTGCTGAGGCCCTCGGGCAGGTTGTCGGACAACAGGCCGAGGCCGGAATCCTCGATCACCTCTTCCAGTTCCCGGGCGCTGATGTTGGGGCGGACGCGGCGGATGTTCTCGTCCAGGGGGCCGGCGAAGAAGCTCGGCTGCAAATCGACCAGGGCCACCTGGCTGCGGTAGAAGCTGAGATCCAGGCTGGCCAGGTTGACCCCGTCCACCTCGACGATGCCCTCGCTGGGTTTCAGCAATCCTTGCAGCAGGCGCATCAGGGTCGATTTGCCGCTGGCCGACGGGCCGACGATGGCGACCTTGCTACGGGCCGGGATATCCAGATTGATCTTGTCGAGCACCGCATGATCGTCGAAACGCACGGTGACGTCGCGAACCTTGAAACCGCCCTGGATCACCTGCTGGCTGCCGCTGCCGGTGCGTTCCGGATTGGCGTTCCAGATGGAGCCGATTTGCGCCATGGCGCCGGCGATGATGTGGGTATCGGCGAAGAAGGTAATCAGGCCCTTGATGGGGGCGACCACCTTGGCCCCCAGCATGTTGCAGGAAATGATCGCCCCGGCGGACAGGCTGCCGGCGAAGACCAGATTGATGCCGGTGAAGACGATGGCCACGGTCATCAGGCTCATCAGGGTCGCGTTGATGCTGCCCGTCAGATTGGTCAGCTTGGACATTTCCGTGTTGCTGCGGATGCTGGCGGCGGCGGCGGAGCGCCATTCCCGGCGCTGGATCGGCTCCTGGGAGAGGGTTTTCACCGAGTCGATGCCGCCGATGGTTTCCCTCAGGGTCCGCATGCGGGACATGTTGGCCTCGCCGATCGAGCCGCCCAGCTTTCTCTGGCGGATTTTCGAGGCCAGATCGATAAAGCCCTGCATAAGGGAAAACAGCACCACGACAAGGGCCAGGATGGGGCTGTAGCCGAACAGGATGGGCACGAAGACGAGGATGCCGGTGGCGTCGTAAAGGTTGGTCAGCACCTGCCGCGCCAGGAACATGCGAACGGCGACCACGGACTGGACCTTGCCTTCCATTTCCGCCGGGCTGGTGGTGTGGAAGGTCTGCGCCGGCAGGTTGAGCATTTTGTCGAAGACGTCGCCCGTCAGGCGGGCTTCGATGGTGGTGCAGATGTGGTTGATGACGTAGTCCCGGCCATAGGTCAGAAGCCCGTTGAAGATCAGCGCCAGGGTTACCGCCGCGGTCAGAACATAAAGGGTCGCCGTCGCCTCGTATCCGAGCACCTTGTCGAGGGATATCTGGATATAGATGATGGGCGCGATCCCCAGGGCGTGCAGCAGCAGGGAGATGATGAAGGTCAGGGCCATGACGCCCTTGAAGCGGTACAGCTCGGGCAGGAACCACTGCCAGTCGAAGGCCCGGTCCGTCGACGGGTTGCCGGAACTGCGGGAGACCAGGACGATCTGCCCGGCCCAGTCCCTGGAAAATTCAGCGATAGGAATCCGCGCCGGCTGCGCCGTCGGGTCCATGGGGTCGATGGCGATGAATTGGGTCTTATCGGCCCCCTCGCGGCTGTCGGCGCCAGCGAGAATGAAGGATCGGCCGTCCTTCATGATGGCGACACAGGGATAGATATAGCTTTTTGAGACGAGTTCCTTGATGTTCAGCTTGCGCGGCCTGACAAGGATGTCCTGCTTGAAGAAATAGTCGGCGAATTCCTTGGCGTTCGACAGGGTGCCGTTGCTGATGGCGTTTTCGATGGCGTCGACGTTGATGCGGACGCCGAATTGGCGGGCGATGAAGGTGACGCCGATGGCGGAGGATCGAAAAGCCCTGGAAGTCATGAATCAGCCCATTGAAAAATCTATTGTTTTCGGTGGTCTGTCGCCACCTTGGTAATGAATAAAGGAATTCGTATAAAAAAGGAACTCCATCTGCGGATAGCAGATGGAGTTCCTAATTTTCAGGCCTGGATGTTAGGCCATGCCGGCTGTCGGGTCGTCATCCGGGCCGGGCTCGTCGGGCATGTCCGCGGGCATGCCCGTTCCGGCCATGGGATCCGGACCCGGGGCTCCTCCGGGAACCGGTCCACCCTGGGCCATGGCGCCGTCCATGGCCGCGCCGATGGCCGCATCCGCAGCCGCGCCGGGGTCCATGGGGGCCGGGCCCGCCGGGGGTGCTCCACCAAGGGCTCCACCAAGGGCATCCGCCGCGCCACCGCCAAGGGCTCCACCCAGGGCGTCCGCGGCGCCACCAGCCATGGGTCCACCGTCCATCGGGCCGGGGCCACCGGGCATGGGGTCGGTCGGCATGGGGCCGGCGGGGCCTCCCGGCATGGGGCCGGGGCCTTGGTCGCCGGCGAGCATGGTGCCGTCGGGATCGGGGGGAACCATCGGGCCGGGTTCGCCGTCGGGCATGGGGTCGGTCGGCATGGGGCCGTGTCCGTCACCCATCATGGTGCCGTCGGGATCGGGGGGAACCATCGGGCCGGGTTCGCCCATTGGGCCGGGGCCACCGTCCATGGGGCCGGCGTCGCCCGGGGGCGGCATGAAGTCGCCTTCCGGATAGGTGCCGGGATCGCCGGGGACGAAGCCATCGGGCATGGGCGGGCCGAAGGTCTCTCCTAAGTCGTGGGGGCCGCAACCGCAGTCACCCATGGTATCGGCCATCATGTCGAACATGTCGCCCATTTCCGGCGGCAGTTCCATGTCCGAGGGCATCATCATGTCGACGGCGTCCTGGAAGCACTCGGACATTTCGACGGGGCCGGCGTCCTGGGGCATGCCCATCAGGGCCGGGCCGGCGACATCGGCGAAGGCGTCGGCGGCGGCTTCGAACATCTCCGGGCTCATGCCGGGAATGTCGCCGTTGGCGCAGTGGTCGGTCATGGTGGCCATGAAGGCGTCACCGGCAGCGGCCATGTCGCCGCCGTCGTTCATGGCGTTGGCGAAGGCTTCCATGCCGTCGCCCATGGCGTCCATGAAGCCGGCGCCGCCGTCGGTCATCAGAGCATCAACGAAATCCCCAGGAGCCTGCGGCGGGTCCATTGGAAACATATAATCAGCCATAGTGTAAGGGTCCCTATCTGTTAACAGTTATTGTCCGCGCCACATTGTGCGGCGCGATTATGTTTGGTGATGCCCGTTTTGCGTCAGGTTATTGATTTTTATTTTTAACCTAATCTCTGCCGATAAG
>CAYFOJ010000071.1:0-5412 GCA_964344645.1 uncultured Thalassospiraceae bacterium | reverse complement strand
TAATTCTTGGTTGCGGGGGCAGGATTTGAACCTGCGACCTTCAGGTTATGAGCCAGATAATAGCAGATTTCCAAGCCCTTGATTTGTTGACACGTTTTCGGCGTTTTCGCTCTACTACGCTGTAATATTTAGCTATTTCGTTGACTTCATCTGTAACGCCCCGCAAAATTGCGCCATTGGAACTTATTCGATGTGTTGACATAGTGTTGACACGAGGAGGCGCGATGGCCGAACAGATTACCGACGCCCTGGTCAGGCGATCCAGCGCGGGAGACCGCGCCCAGGTGTTCTTCTGGGACACCGAGGTGAAGGGCTTCGGCCTTCGGATCACCAACGCTGGGGCAAAATCCTTCATCCTCGATTATCGCATTCTGGGCCGACAGCGGCGGATCACCATCGGCAACTATCCCGACTGGTCCGTGAAGGCCGCCCGGCGGGAAGCGGGCGATCTGAAGAAGCTGGTGGACAAGGGCGAGGATCCCATGGGCGACCGCCATGCCCTGCGCTCGGCACCGACGGTGGAGGATCTCTGGACCCGGTATCAGCGCGACCACCTTCCCCGGAAGGCTGAGCGCTCCCAGGTTGATGAACACATCATGTGGGAGAAACTGATCCTGCCCGAGCTTGGCAAGTACAAGGTCATGGAGATCACCCACGATCAGGTGGAGGCCCTGCACAGGAAGATCACCATCGAGCGCGGCACACCGGTGCGCGCCAACCGGGTCGTCGAGGTGTTGCGCAAGGCCTATAACCTGGCCATCCGCTGGGAATGGGTCGAGGGTAATCCGGCATCGGGCATCCAGAAGAACCGGGAAGAGAAGCGCGAACGCTTTCTGTCGCCCGAGGAACTGGCCCGCCTGTCGTCGGCGCTGGCCGAGCATTCTGAGCCGGTTTCCGCCAACGCCATTCGGCTGCTGATGCTGACCGGTGCCCGCAAAAGCGAGGTACTGGGAGCCACCTGGGCCATGTTTGATCTGGACAAGGGTGTCTGGGTCAAGCCGTCGGCACATACCAAGCAGCGCCGCGAGCACCGCGTTCCCCTGTCGGCGGCAGCCCTCACCTTACTGAAGGAGATCAAGAAGACCGCCGAAACGCCCTTCGTCTTCCCCGGCAAGATCGATGAGGACGGCACACCCCACCCGATCACCGACATCAAACGCTCCTGGGAATCGGTCTGTATCAAGGCCGGTCTCGCTACCCAAGTGGAAAAGCGCAACCGGGACGGCAAGGTAATGAAGGACAAGGCTGGCAGGCCGGTGATGACCTGGAAGCCCAATGTGCGGATCCATGACCTCCGCCATTCCTTCGCCTCCCTGCTGGTCAGCGGCGGCGCGTCATTGCCGATGATCGGAGCTATGCTGGGCCACACCCAGGTACAGACCACCCAGCGTTACGCCCACCTCTATGACGAGCCGCTCCGCGAAGCCGCCAACCATGTCGGCGACGCCATTGCCAAGGCGGCGGCACAATGACGGAGACCTATGCTAATCCCCCGTCGGGAGCCCTTCCCCTGGCCGACGCCATCGCAAAATTCGCACCCTCCGACCTGTGGGCCGACTATGAGCGGGCATCCGCGCAGCGCAGGGCTGTGCCACGCAATGCTGGCAACCAGAGCAAAAACCGTCACGTCCATGCCGAGGTCAATCGACTGCTTCGCCAGATCAAGCAGGCTGTCACCGACCGGCTGCTGGTAGGTGAACTGATCGCCTTCGCCCAGGAGGATCCACCCTTCGGCCCATGGCGACAAATTCCCGCCGCAGCTTGGCGGTCGATGAAGCTGTCCGACATCCGCAAGGGCCGGGCCACCGAGCGCACCACCACGCTGCATGCCCTGCACATCCTTGAGATTACACCCGCCCGGGAAGCCCCTGTACGCCGCGAGCGCACCGGACGGCCATCCGAATTTCCGGTCATCGAGACCGAGTTCGAACGCCGCATCCAGGCGGGCAAGATCGCCGTTTCCCTCAACGCCCAGGCCGAACAACTGGCCGATTGGTATGCCGCGACCTATCCCCGTCGTCGGCCCTACAGCCCCTCCACGATCCGCAATCGTCTGCGCGACCGATACCGCGAAGCTCTTCGCACCATCGCGTAAAACCGCCCGAAACTAAAATATCGGGCCCCATTTCGGGTCACTTTTTCGGGCATTTTTTCTGTCGTCTCCTGTCCCAACACGACGCGTAAACCCGCTTTTACATGTCAGGAGGACAAGACCATGACAGACCATAGCACCCCTTTGCCCGAGACCGACGCGCCCGATCTGTTCGAGGGCTACATCGACGAGCACGAATACTGCCGCCAACGCGGCGTGTCGCTGCGCACCGCCCAGCGTGATCGCCAACTGCGCCAGGCCCCGCCCTACTTGCTCGTCGGCAAGAAGGTCTATTACCGCATCGCTGCCGTTCGCGAATGGATGCTCAACCAGGAACGCCGCGAGGAGCGCAAGGCCCAACCCGCACGTCGCTCGGTGGTCTGGTAATGACGGACGCAACCCTGCACGACGACCTGCTGATCGGCGCGGCCGCCATAGCCGATTTCATCTATGGCAGCACCGAGTACAAATATCAGCGTCGGGTCTATTACCTCACCACCCAGTCCAAACGACGACTGCCCTGGTTCCGCCTCGGCTCGCAGATTGCGGCCCGCCGCTCCTCTATCATGGGCTGGATCGAGATGCAGGAATTTGGAGGTCGCCATCCGTGAACGATCTTTCATTTTCCCATATCGCCGCCCGACTCAATGACCGCATCGAAGACCTCGCCCGCGAACTGCTCGGCCAACCCAACAAGGGGCTGTCCACCCGTGAGCAATTGCGGTTCGGCTCCAAGGGCAGCATCGCCGTCGAGATCGGCGGCAAGGACAAGGGTCGCTGGTACGATCACGAACAGGCCATCGGCGGCGACGCCATGGAACTGGTGCGGACCCACAAGAACCTCGCAAATGGTCAGGCCTGCGCCTGGGCGCGCGACTGGCTGGGTATTACGGCCCAGCCGTCTGGCAATCCAAAACCTCGCAACAACCTGAGCCCGTCCGAGAAGGTCGAGTCCATCGTCGCCGAATGCCAGGATATCATTGGCACACCCGCCGAGGCCTACCTGCGCAATCGCGGCATCACCATCGCACCCTTTCCGGACAGCCTACGGTTTCGGCCCAACGCCTATGGTCGCTACGGAGCCCTGGTCGCCCTTTCCACCGACGCCGATGGCACGGTTCACGGCCTGCAACAAATCTATGTCACCGAGGACGGTCGCAAGGCCCCGATCAAGATCCAGAAACGCACCAACAAGGCCCATGACGGCTGGTCCGAGGTCGCCGCCGTCCGCATGCCCGGCACCACACCCATTGTCTTGGCCGAAGGCGTTGAGACTGCCCTCTCCGTCTGGCAGGCCACTGGCCATGAGACCTGGGCCTGTCTCGGCCTTTCCAACATCGCCCGTGCGCCCGTGCCCGATGGCGTTCCCGTCATCGTCGCCCGCGACGGCGATGAGCCCGGCAGCAAGGCCGACCAGCGTCTGCGCAATTCCGTTACCATCCTGCAGGGACAAGGCTGCAATGTCACCGTCGCCGAGCCACCCCATGCAATGGATTTCAACGACGTGCTACAACAGGACGGCGAGGAGGCCATCCGCAACATTTTCAGCGTCGCCATCGCCGCCGACAGCTATTCCGCCAAATGGCGACAAAGCCTCCTCTATAACCGGGAAGGCGACCCCCGCCCCGTCCTTGCCAACGCCATCACCGCGTTGCGCGAAGCCCCGGAATGGGACGGCGTGCTCTGGCACAACGAGTTCGCCACCGCCACCGTCGCCCGCAAGGCTCCACCCTGGATCACCGATCGCACCACCTGGGAAGACACGCCCTGGTCGGATCGCGACGACTTCCTGGTCGCCGACTGGCTGCAACGACAGGATATCATGACACCGGCCTCCGTCGCCGGTCAGGCCGTCGAAGCCGTCGCCAGGGATCGCAAGTATCATCCCGTCCGCGAATATCTCGATGCGCTGACCTGGGACGGCACGCCCCGTGTCGAACGCTGGCTGATCGACTATCTGGGTGCGGCAGATACGCCCTACATCCGCGCTATCGGCCCACGCTGGCTCATCTCCGCCGTCGCCCGCATTTACCGCCCCGGCGCCCAAGCCGACTGTGCGTTGATCCTGGAAGGCCCTCAGGGCATCCGCAAGTCCAGTGCCCTGCGCATTCTGGCCGAGCCCTGGTTTGCCGACCGCCTCTCCGATCTCGGCAGCAAGGACGCCGCCATGGAGACCAAAGGCGTGTGGATCATCGAGATCGCCGAACTGGACACCATGTCACGCGCCGAGGTCGGCACCATCAAGGCCTTCATCACCCGCCCCCAAGATCGCTTCCGCCCGCCCTACGGCAAACGGCTCGTCGATCTGCCACGCCAATGCGTGTTCGCGGGCACCGTCAACCCCGAAGGCGGCTATCTCAAGGACGCTACTGGCGGGCGACGGTTCTGGCCCGTGGTCTGTGGCACCATCGACACCGCCGCCCTGCAACGTGACCGCGATCAACTGTGGGCCGAAGCCCGTGTCCGCTTCGAGGCCGGTGATCCCTGGTGGCTCAACAGCCGTGACCTGGAGGCGCTCGCCGCCGAACAACAGGCCGACCGTTATCAGGGCGACGCCTGGGACGATCCCATTCGGCTTTATCTGCTCAACACCGTCGAGTGGATGGAGAACGGCTACGGTGAACGCAAGCCCTATCGTCGGCCCCGGCCCGAGCCCCTCGATGACGTGTCCGTCGCCGAGATCATGGAACATGCGCTCGGCATGGAAAAGGGACGCTGGAGCCAGGTCGATCAAAACCGTGTCGCCCGATCCCTGGTCAGCTTGGGCTTTGAGCAATATCGCGCCCGACGTGACGGGCAGCGCGAGCGGCGCTATCGGCGCGTTCGCCTCGGAAAGGAGGGCAAATGATGTTTGGGTCCGGGTATGAACGGTTTAGGTCCGGGTTGGGTCCGGGTATGGTCACCTCGAAAACGTCAATGATTTCAACGGTGGGTCCGGGTAGGTCCGGGTGGTCCGGGTATTTTCTTCTCTTTTCTGTAGGACCCCAAAAACGACACCTTAAGGACCATAATATAGGGGTTTACGAAAAGGTTGGGAAACAACCCGGACCAACCCGGACCACCCGGACCCAGTCAAGGTTTCTGCGGGTTTGCGGACGACCCCATACCCGGACCCTACCCGGACCCACTTGGCCCGAACCCGGACCCAGGGGCTTGCGCTCGAGGCGAGACAAGAACCATGCCGGTTTGATGGCCGCGCCCATGGGAAAGATTGGCAACGCTTCCCAAACGACGCACCACAGCGGCCCTGGGCGCGCCCTGTCGGCCAACGGCGCGGTTCCTGTTGGCGCTGTCCGTATGTGGGAGGGCGCAGCGCATGA
>CAYFOJ010000070.1:0-5792 GCA_964344645.1 uncultured Thalassospiraceae bacterium | reverse complement strand
GCGGCCACCGGCCAGGGGTCGTCGACAACGTCGAGGGCCACCGGGGCAAGCAGATTGTCCGCCGCCGTCTCTTCCCGCCAGGCCCGGATGGAGGCCCGGGCGGCCTCGTCCCGGTCGCTCGGCTGCCAGACAAGGCCGGGCAGGCGGGGGGCGAACCAGGCGGCGTGCTCCCCACTGCCCGACGCAATTTCCAGCACCAGGCCGGCTTCCGGCAGATGCGGTTTCAGCACCGCCAGTATGGGCTCGCGGTTGCGAAGGGTGGCCGGGGCGAATTGCCTGTTCATGGATCAACAATTAGGCTTCTCGAAGGCCCCCGACAAGTGTTAAGACACGGCCATGATCGAAAAGCTGAAAGCCCTTCTCGCCGCCCGCCGGGGCCGGGACGACGACACCACCGCCGACGACGAAAGCCTGAAGCTGGCCGCCGCCGCCCTGCTGATGGAAGCCGCCTGCATGGACGGCCACGCCGACGCCGGGGAAATCGCCACCGTCGCCGCCCTGCTAGGCGATCATTTCGGCATCGCGCCGGAAGAGGCCGACGAACTGGCGGAGGCGGGAAGACAGGCCGTCGCGGCGTCCGTCGAGCTCTACGGTTTCACCCGCACCATCAAGGACAGCTTCTCTCACGAAGACCGGGTGAAGATGGTCGAGATGCTGTGGCGAGTCGCCTACGCCGATGGAATCCTGCACGATTTCGAGGCCAATCTGGTGCGCCGAGTCTGCGGCCTGATCTATGTCCCCGACCGGGAGAGCGGTGAAGCGCGCAAACGGGTGCTGGAACGTCTTGACTTGCAGGGCCCGGTCGTTTCATAACCCCCTATCGGATTAACCAAGCCTGGCAATCAGGTTCACTATCGGAGAACTCCATGACCTACGTCGTCGTTGAAAACTGCATCAAATGTAAATACATGGACTGCGTCGAAGTTTGTCCCGTCGATTGTTTCTACGAAGGCGAAAACTTCCTGGTCATCCATCCCGATGAATGCATCGACTGCGGTGTCTGCGAACCGGAATGCCCGGCCGAGGCCATTCTGCCCGACACCGAGGACAACCTGGAGAAGTGGCTGGAACTCAACGCCCGCTTCGCCAACGAATGGCCCAACATCACCCGCAAGGGCGAGTCTCCCGCCGACGGCGCCGAATGGGACGGCAAGGAAGGCAAGGCGGAGCTGCTGAGCGAAAACCCCGGCGCCGGGGACTAATTCCCCGGCCGACTTGCATGGCGGGGGTGTTTTTCCTACCAAAATGTGTTATGATGCCTTTTCCGGTTCCGATTTGTTCGGGACCGGTTTTGGCTGTTTGACACCGCAATATTACAAATCAAGAGAAACAACACCAGCGACCGGAAACGCCGACAGCCCGCGGGCGGGCACGACAAATATCCGCAACCCATTGATTCCAAACCCGATTGCAATCGGCATGGGGATTTTGCGGACGGCATGATGAGATTTTAAGAAGGTAGACATGGCAAAAGATCTGATGTGTTCTCCCGGCGACTTCGTCGTCTATCCGACCCATGGCGTCGGCAAGGTCATTGAAATCGAAGACCAGGAATACGCCGGGCACAAACTGAAACTGTTCGTCATTCTGTTCGACCGGGACCGCATGACCCTGCGCGTCCCCACCGACAAGGCGGAGGCCTCGGGCCTGCGCAAGCTGAGTTCCAAGAAGGTCATGGAAACGGCGCTGAACACCCTCAAGGGCCGGGCCCGGGTCAAGCGCACCATGTGGAGCCGCAGGGCCCAGGAATACGAGGCGAAGATCAATTCCGGTGATCCCGTCGCCATCGCCGAGGTGGTGCGCGACCTGCACCGCAACACCGGCCAGCCGGACCAGTCCTTCAGCGAACGCCAGATTTACGAGGCCGCCGTCGACCGCCTGGCCTGCGAAGTCGCCGCCGTCGAGAAGACCGACCCGGAAAAGGCCACCGCGAAACTGGAATCCCTGCTCTCGTCGACCGCTTCTTCCGCCGCCGCCTGAGCTACCGGGTCAATACCCGCACCCGGCGGCCTGGGACCAGGGGCTCGTCCCGTTTCAGGCCGTTCAGCAGTTCGAACCATTCCAGCGCGAAGGTCTCCAACGGCATCCGCCGGGCCAGGCTTTCCGCCGTGTCGCCCGGGCGCACGGTTTCAAAGCCGATGCGAATGGGACGGATGGCGGCGATCTCGTCGGGCGTCAACCCGGTGAAGCTGTAGGTGGTGCGGCGGAAATCCACCTCCCTTTCGCCTGTTTTCGACGGATCGGTGCGGAACTGAAGTTGGAAAATCCTGTTCTTGTCCTTGCGGATCACCAATAGCCGCATGTCCCGCTCGCCGCCGACGGCGCCGGTCACCGCCTGCATGCCGTTGATGCGCAGTTTCTCGATGCCGGAAAAGGAAACGCCGCCGAAGGTCGCCTTTCGGATGTAGCCCTCCAGCCCCCCCGCCATGCGGACCTTTTTCGCGTCGGCCATGTTGAAGATGATGACGGACCCTTCCTCGTCCCGGGCGGTGACCCGGTCCGGCGCGTTGATCATGGTGAAACCGGGGGGCACCTCGAAACGAATGCCGAGACCGGGATGCTCGAAAACCCTGCCCCGGCGAACCCCCTGTTCCGGGTCGTCGCCGAAGACCATGCCGTCGATGGCCCTCTCCAGGCTCTCTAGCCCCCGCTTGCGGCCGTTGACGGCCGCCTTTCCGGCCAGGTCCTCGGCATGAACGATCCGTTCAGACGTCAGGGGATGGGTCGACATGATGTTGAAGGTTTCCGAGCGGTCCTTCTCTCCCCGCATGGCCGCCGACAGTTTGCTATGGGCCCGCAATTTATGGAAAAAGCCGGTCATGGCGTCCGGGTCGTATCCGGCCCGGCTCAGGTAGCGCACCCCCAGCATGTCGGATTCCATTTCCTGTTCCCGGGAATAGCTTTGCAGGGCGATCCCCGCCCCGAGCGAGACCAGTTGGCCGGCGCCCGCAGGCGCGCCGGCGGCGCTGCCGATGGCGCCGAGCACCTGCAGGCCGATGTTGGTCGCCATGGCCGCGCTGTAGCGCTGGGCCGTGTGGCGGGCCGTGACGTGGCCGATTTCGTGGGCCAAGACCCCGGCCATTTCCGCCTCGTCGCTGACAATCGCCAGCAGGCCTCGGGTGATGTAGACGTAGCCCCCCGGCAGGGCGAAGGCGTTGACCGTTTCGTCGTTGAGCACGGTGAAGGTAAAGCCCAGGTCCGGCATTTCCGAATGGCGGGCGAGGGCGGCCCCGATGCGGGCGACATAGAAGCCGAGATCCGGGTCGTCGTAAACGCCGCCGAACTGCTCGATGATCTTGGGATGTTCCTCCGCCCCGACCCGCTTTTCCTTCTCCGGCGACATGAAGGCGGTGAAGCTCTGCTTGCCCGTCGCCGGGTTGACCGAACACGCCCCGAGGCCCAGAAGGGGAGCCACCAGGACGATGGAAAAGAGGATGCGCTTAATGCTGTTCATGGCCGCCATTGCTTGTTTTCCCTGCCCCATAAAACCACAGCCCGCTAATCCGTCAAGACTTCCAGTTGCTCCGGATGGGTCGCCTCGATCATCGGCCCGTTGCGTTTTTTCAGCCAGCCGCGCACCCGGACACGGCGGTCCTTCAGGGCGAGCACGTCCACCCCCGCCCGGCGGAACAGGCCCAGCGCCCTCTTGTCCAGGCTGATGGTGAAATCGCTGCGCCAGTCGGCGGCGAAGTTGAGGTAGGTCCTGGAGCCGACCGTCGCCGCCTCGAACACCCGCCCCTCGACCAGTTGGAAGCTGCCGATCCGCTCTTCCAGGTCCTCCGGGCCGCGCACGGCGTAGGCGTCGAGACGCCAGATTCCCCGCGCCGCCGCCCGCGCCGCCGTCTCCAGGGCCAGCATGTCGGCGACAAGGGAGCGGTTGTCGGGAAAGCTGTAGACCCGGGCCAGGCCGTCGGACAGCATCCGCCCCTGAACCCATTCCCCGTCGGCGTCATGGAGATGGGCGAGAAGACGGCCGTGGCGGTCCATGCGGCGGCCGCCGAACCCGAGGGTGACGGTCCGCCCCAAGACCAGTTGCCGCAGCCGCTCCCGCGCCTCCTCGGCCAGCGGCCAGGCCTTGAACCCGGGCCGTCCCAGGGGCAGTTTCGGGGCCTGAATGCCGACCAGGCGGACCTGATCGGAACCTTCGATTTTCCGGTCCAGGATCACCGTGTCGCCGTCGACCACGACGGTGACCCGGGCCCGGCCGCCATCGGCCAGGGAGGCGGCGGCGGCCGGCGCCGACAGGAAGACGAGAACGGCGCAGAAAAACCGGAGGACGGTCATTCCACCTCGACGATCTCGTAATCGTGGGTGATGTCCGCCGTTTCCCCCAGCATGATTGAGGCCGAACAATATTTTTCCACGGACAGGGATATCGCCCGCTCCACCTGGGAGGCCTTCAGCCCCCGGCCGCTGACGATGTAGTGGGCATGAATGCGGGTGAACACCTTGGGCACCTCGTCGGCCCGCTCGGCCTCGATCTCGACGACGCAATCGACCAGATCGGCCCGGGATTTCTTCAGGATGCCGACCACATCGAAGGAACTGCAGCCGCCCATCCCCAGCAACAGCATTTCCATGGGCCGGGCGCCCATGTTGCGGCCGCCGACCTCGGGCGCGCCGTCCATGACGATGGCATGGCCACTGGGCGATTCGCCGATAAAAGTGACGTCCTCAACCCATTTCACCCGCGCTTTCATGGCCGTCTCCCGCTGCTATTGTGCCGTTTGCCGTTCCGATCAGGCACCTTCCTTCTATCCGAACAGCCCCGCCCTGATCTATACTAAACTTCATGGACGCGGCACAGGAACTGACAGACCTCTATCCGGCCCTGAAACCCCATCGCAAGGGCATGCTCCCCGTCGGCGGCGGACATGCCCTTTATTGGGAGCAGTCGGGCAACCCACAGGGGCGGCCGGTGGTCTTCCTGCACGGCGGACCGGGGGCGGGCACCGGCCCCGCCCACCGCCGTTTCTTCGACCCCGCCCATTACCGCATCATCCTTTTCGACCAACGGGGCTGCGGCAAAAGCACGCCCTATGCGGGGATCGAAAACAACACCACCGCGCACCTGATCGCCGACCTGGAGACCCTGCGCCGGCACCTGGCCGTCGAGCGTTGGCTGGTCTTCGGCGGGTCCTGGGGCTCGACCCTGGCCCTCGCCTACGCCATTCATCATCCCGAACGCTGCCTGGGCTTCGTCCTGCGCGGCATCTTCCTCGGCAGCGCCGCCGAACTGGATTGGTTCCTGCACGGCATGGCGCGGATTTTCCCGGAGGCCCATCGAGGCTTCCGGGAGTTCCTGCCCGCCGACGAACAAGACGACCTGCTGGACTCCTATTACCGCAGGCTTTCCCATCCGGAGGCGAACATTCACCTGCCCGCCGCCGCCGCGTGGAGCCGCTACGAAACGGTCTGCTCGACCCTGCTGGAAGGCCCGGCGGCGCGCCTGCCCGCGCCGAAGCGGGACGTCATGCCGGTCGACGGGCGCAACCTGCTCGCCATTTCCCTGCTCGAAGCCCACTATTTCCGCCACGCCATGTTTCTGCAAGAGGGCTTCATCCTGGACAACCTGGCCAGGCTCGACGGCCTGCCGGCGGTGGTGGTGCAGGGCCGCTACGACATCATCTGCCCGCCCTGCACCGCCGACGCCCTGATCCGGCGCTGGCCCGGCGGCGAAAAGGCCGTGACCACCCTGATGGTCAACGACGCCGGGCATTCGGCCATGGAGCCCGGCACCCGGCGGGCCCTGGTGCGGGCGACGGACCTGTTAAAAGAACGGTTATAGGCAC
>CAYFOJ010000069.1:0-6173 GCA_964344645.1 uncultured Thalassospiraceae bacterium | reverse complement strand
TCATCCTCCCCGCTGTCCGGAAAGACCACCCCTCCCGCCCCGCCGACCACGCCGGACCGGACCTACGCCGACGAGATAACCCGCCGCCAGCGCCTCAACACCATCGAGGCCCGTCGCCGGGAGCGGAACAAGCCCAACCTGCTGGAGGAAACCCCGCGTGTCACCGACAACCGAACCCTGGAAGACGACGACCAGCACCTCAACTTCGTCGATCCCCTCCCGGACCCGACGGACCCGAACCGAAAGGAGACCCAGGAACCGGTCAACTCCAAGCGGCAGATCAAGAACATCTTCGAGCATCACCGCAAGTTGGAGGAGGAGCAGCGGCAGAAGGCCAAGGCCAAGATTAATGCCGCCCGGAAACCTTCAAACGTTACCCCTCCCACTCTTCCCAAGCCGCCTGTTGACAAAATCGAACCTTCCGACCTGATCGACCTAATCGGAGAAGTGCTGGATTCCCTGTACGAAGACGCGACCGCCTGGCATTTCGAAGAACGCGACAAGCTGAACAACCCGCTTCCCAAAAATCGGAAAGAGGCGATTGAAAAGGGCTTCGTCCACGTGTCATTTCCGCGCGATATGCTTCATCAAAACGACAAGGGAAAACGCGAAGAAAAAATGGTCCACCCCGACGGTCGTGAGGTCGTTTTCGATGGCGGTACGGGGGAAATGGTCACGGATCCAGACTTAGTGGGCACGTATAATTATGTCAATGACGTCCCCTTTCCTGATTTTTCGTCGCCGAAAAGCACCCATTACCCCGGGGTTGCCGGGACCGAGCATCTCGTGGACTTAACCGAGTATGTTTCAAGGGCAGTGTTACACTTTTTTGCCGATATGCTTCCACATTATATAGGGGGCAACAAAAGAGGAAAGGATTGACTCAATTTCATAATATATGCGAGATCGGATTGAGCGCGTTTTCGTGGCGTGCTCAATTCGATTGCAACCCGTGAGTCATCCATGGCCGAGGTAAAGCAACTTCCAAAACGAGCCATTGTCCTGATGGTTGTCACTATTGGCTATATTTTCTTGGGCCTTGCTATTGCCGGTTTTAATCATATTTTTTTTTCGGAGCATGGGTGTTTTATCGATTTTCGCCTCTATAATAAACTTTATTCATTGCCACCGGCGTTCTTAATCATAGTCATGCTGATCTACGCAGTGATCAGTCTTATCCAGTTAAAAATTGCTCAAATGGCGGCGTTATTTGGTGCATCGGTCTTTAGCTTGTTTTTGTTGCCGTTGGGCAGCCTTCTTCACACATGTATAATGTTGTCTAGGTAACTTGAGACGTCGTCTCGCTGCCGGCCGCTCTTTAAAGCGGCATCGCCGAATGTCGGACATTTTTATTATTCCGGTGACGATTCGGTAAGCCGCGCCAGGAGACGAGATCTTGCAAGAAATTTGGCGAAAAAAGGGCTCAGGTAAATTGTTCCACCTGCTGTTGAGGTTCGTGGGTTGGGGAGCGCTTGCGTGTTCCTCAACCTCCCTTTTGTATGGCAGGTTCGAGATGATCCGTCTCTTTTCCCGACGCGGCCTGCAGTCTGATTTCGGTTATGAATGGAACATCGTCGTGGCGATGACGGCGGACTTTCCGGCCCTGATTGTGTCCCTGTTGTTCCTGCTTCTATCCCGGTTGCTATTGGGCCGATGGGTCAGGCGCGTTCTTGATATCAACCTGGGCATTATCCTTGTCGCCATCTTACAATATTCAGCCGCCTATTCCAGCATGTTGAATTTGGAGGCCTGCGGCATGAGCTTGTGCGAGGGTGAGAGGCTGATTTATTGGTTCTGGCACCTGATAAGCCCTAATTCCATGTGAAGATGCGATGCCGGGAGTTTAGATAACATGCTCAATTCATGGAGAGAAACCATCGGTTGGGGAGTGGCGCTAGCCGCCCTTTTCCCCTTGTTTTTTCCCAGTTATATAGTTGTCGCATTTCTTGCGGGCGATGGCTTGGATTCGTTTTACGGAATGCGCGCAGACCTAGAGATCATTGCCGGTATATGCTTATTTTCGGTCATTATTGTCGGGGTCTTGTTGGGGGCTTCCAGGTTGTTGCTGAAGCGATGGCCGCGAATAATCATTTACATCCTGCTGGGCATGATCGCCATCAATTGCCTGCAGATCGCGGCCATGGAGTATAGCATCAGACAAATCGAGCAATGCGGCAGCCCCGTGTGTGACGTCCAGGGCGGGAAGGGGGCGGAGTCTCCTGATTGACGCGTATCCGAATCACCGCCGAGGCCGATAGATGCGGGGCCCGAAGCGTTCGATGCTCGTTCCGCTGAAGTCTGGGATGCACGAACCGTGACCGTATTCATAGAAGGAACGGTTCGAGTAGTCTCGGCTTCCGACCCGATCCGGGATGACAAGGACATCGGCGGGCGGCTGGTCCGCCGGCCGCCATTGTTCGACGGTGTTCTCGATGCGCCGCTTTAGCCAGGGGGAGAGCTTCTCTGCCATCATTTCAATTATGACCTCGTCAACGTCAATGCCATTGCGGATGGCTTGCCGGAGCCAGCGGTAGGCGAGTTCGTAATTTCTCATCAGCCCATCCCGTGAGAAATACGAGAAAGCCATTGAGTGTTGCGCCCTGCCATGTCCTTGTCTTGCCGCCTTGTCGTGCCAAACGGTCGCGAGACATGCATTTTGTGGCAGGCCCTGGCCATAGCGATACATCCAGCCGATCTGGAACTGCGCCTCGGCGTCCCCCTGTAGGGCCATGGGCATCAGGATCTCATAGGCGTCGATGAATTCCTCCCTTTCCAGATGATCGATGGCCCTGTGCAGGGCTTCCGTGTCTGCATCTCCGGCCCCTTGGGCGGTTGTGGAGGCGGGGGAAAGGAACAGGGCCACGGCGGCGATGATGAATGCCGCGAGCAACCGGGGCCCGGGAAACTGTGTCCGCATGTGTTCACTCCATGGATGACACGGCCATGCTACTGGAGGTTGCCAATGGCATCAAGGGGCTTGCCGGGACGTGTTGCTTTTAAGGGGTGTCCGACCCGCGCTACTGGAGGCAGCGGGACCCGGCCTATGTGGAACGGGTGCGCCAGGGCTTCCGGGACCTTTATCCCGGCGACACCTGAGCACGGGATGGGGTTGAGCGCGTTTCCCTTTCCGCGCTCCCCCTTTCGGGACGGCGCCGCCCGGGCGGCGCCGTCCCACTTTTATGCAACTTCCAACAGGAGTGTTTTTCTCATGACCACCAATCCCTTCTACCGCACGGAACGCAAACAGATATACATCCCCAGCAGCTCCGGCCGGTTGGGCGGGGGCGCCTGGATCGACGAGCCCGACCCCTTCGGCCGTCTGCTCGAACCCTCCGGCGAGGCCCGGCTCGACATCTCCGACCCCTTCGCCCTTTCCGGCCCCGTCGGGCGCAGGGGCGGTAACGCCCGCGAAGACGTGGGCAGGATCGAATGCCTGCTCAAGCTCGCCGGCGTCCATGACCTCGCCCCCACCGACGGCCCCACCGGCTACTTCGGCACCCGGCTGGAAGAAGCCGTCAAGGCCTTCCAGAAGGACCACGGCCTGCGGACCGACGGCGAGATCAACCCGGGCGGCGAGACCCTGAAGGCCCTGGCCCGGACCCTGCAAGGCATGGGCCGCCACGGCGACACGGTGCTGGCCCACCTGACCCCCGGCGAGGCGCAATTCCTCCACGAGATCACCGACGGCGGCTCCATCAACCCCATGACCGGGCTGGTGGAGTTCTGGTTCGGCTTCGGTGGCGAGGACACGGACGCGGGCTCCTACGAGGGCGCCGTTTCCGCCGCCGCCGGGGACGAGTCCCTGAGTGACGCCGACTTCTGGGACGGCTACGAAAACGCCACCGCGGCCTTCGACCGGGCCAACAGCGGCGGCGGTGGCGGCGAGGGAGGCAACCGGGAAGGCGGCCACCCCGGATGGGGCATGGCCCCCTCGGGCCCGACCTCGACCCCACCCGCCCCGCCGACCACGCCGGATCGGACCCAGGACGAAGAAACCGCCCGCCGCGAGCGCCTCAACACCATCGAGGCCCGGCGCCGGGAGCGGAACAAACCCAACCTGCTGGAGGAAACCCCGCGTGTCACCGACAACCAAACCCTGGAAGACGACGACCAGCACCTCAACTTCGTCGATCCCCTCCCGGGTCCGACGGATGAAGACGAGACATATGACCCGAATCAGGCGGATGTTGGTGTCAAGGTTGAGGAACAGCAAAGGGATGTTAAGATCGATCGACGCATCACTCAACTGAAACAGCAACTCGTAGCCGATTACCGCGAAAGGCAGCGTGTTCGCGAATTACATCAGGCGAAATTACGTGAATTACACAAAGCACAGAAAAGCGCAGTTGATATAAACAACCAAATGAAACCAGCCCTCGCCAAAACAGTTGTTGGATTAATCGGGCCATTTGGAAAGGTGGGCCGTGCACTGTCAACTGGAAAGAGCCTCGCCGAGGCACTTGGATCTCTCGACTCCGTTGATTTGCCTGCGATTGACATGAACGATCTTATGAGTTTGCAGGAGCAATCAAAAAAGGCGGTGGCAGACTTCAATAGGATTAAACACGAACGGGACTTGCTTGAAATTCAATTAAACGGGTTTGCTGATGAGGCGAAACAGACACAACAGGAAATCGACCGTCTTAAGGGGAGGAGAAGCCCCTGAGCTAATCGCCGGAGCAATACGGGATCGGCACATTTTCCTCGATAAAGCTGGTGGCCTGGCGGCGGGCGACTTTCGGAAGGGACTGATAGACATCGGCCATGGCCGTTTCCACTTCGGTCAACCCTCTGTTGAAAGCACGGCGCAGAAGAACATATGTAAACAACTTGTGTTCAGGCGTCGTGCCGTGTTTCCAGCAGTACAGTCCGAGTTTTTTCTCCGCCGGTCCGTAACCCTTCCCGGCGGCCACCGCCAAACTTGTCAGGGCCAGTTTTATCAGTTCCTTGCGGGGCTGGAGGATCATGTTCACCTTCCGCTCCAGTATCAAAAGCCCATGTTCATGCAGGGCCTGTGGCAAGTGTCGGTCAACGGCTCGATGCAAGAACCGCTCCGCCGATGGCCTGTCCATGGGCAGACCCTGACCGAACCAGAGTGCGCGGTAGGTCTTAAAATGCTCTTCGGGCGAGGCATGGCGCATTGCATCCACGTTTTTGATTTCCTCCAGTAAGAGGCTTGGAAGGGATTTCATGCCATGGCCTTGGCGCGTGTTATGAAAAATGGTTTCAATCGCCTTGGTGTCGGAAAAAGTGAACCTGATCGTAGCGCGCCGAAACCAATAACGGGCTTCTGCCGGATCAGGAAGTACACCCCACCCTTGCAAGTACGCCAGGCCTAAAAACAAATGGGAAATAGGCTGCCCAATGGAGAAATCCATTCGGGAGATTCGGTGCAGAATTTGTAATCCACGTGCTGGTTCCGAATCTCCACATCGGTTGGTGAGAAGTCCAAGAGCGGCAATGACGTGGATGCGGGTGTCTTCAACATCGTCAATGATTGCAACGGCGGTGTTAAACGATTCACAGTCAAAAGCCGTATCAAGCCTCAGTTGCGATGGCGATTGTTTGGCTGTCGCTGTGGTGGCATTTAAAAGACATGACATTCCTAGGATCAGGAATAAAGTTGGCATATTGAGTTTGGTTTTAACCAACCGTTGTTTCATATTGAAATCCAATTGATTGTATTTCCGGTTAACGGGATGCGGCCTGAGGGTTGCGAAACACTATAATTTCAGTGCCCCGTCTGACTCAAGGGGCGATGTTTCGAAACGATAGGTGAAGCCGATTGGGACGAGGCGCTAGAGTTGCTGAAGGTCAAGGAGGCATTCGAAGATGCG
Organism: uncultured Thalassospiraceae bacterium; assembly: GCA_964344645.1. Taxonomy (GTDB): domain Bacteria; phylum Pseudomonadota; class Alphaproteobacteria; order Rhodospirillales; family JABHCV01; genus JACNJU01. Next base: position 336 of record CAYFOJ010000069.1, on the reverse strand, counting down.
AATAAGCGCATTGATTTTGAGCGAGATCAACGGAAGGGCCGATAGATGCGCGGCCCGAAGCGTTCGATGCTGGTTCCGCTGAAGTCGGGGGTGCACGAACCGTGACCGTATTCGTAGAAGGAGCGGTTCGAGTAGTCCTGTCCGCCGACTCGATCCGGGATGACAAGGACATCGGCGGGCGGCTGGTCGTCCGGCTGCCATTGTTCGACGGTGTTCTCGATGCGTCGCTTTAGCCAGGGGGAGAGATGCTTGGTAATGAAGTGGATGTCCGCTTCATCGACGACGGGACTGTCAGATAGTTTGTGCCTGGGCCGATTTGTTACCCATTGACGAATC
>CAYFOJ010000068.1:0-6292 GCA_964344645.1 uncultured Thalassospiraceae bacterium | reverse complement strand
CCGGAAGGCAGGCACGGTAAAGGACAAGATCCCGGATTCGCATTTCAGCACCATCCTGTCCGCGGTAAAGAGCCGTGCTCACTACGACCCAAACATCTGCGGCCCGGATCTCACTGCCGGCAAACAGATATTCCAGCGTGCCCGGCAAGCCTTCGACGCCAAGACCAGCAAGTCCTCCTGGCTCATGTTCCAGAGCGTCAAACACGAGGAAGGACACACAGTCTACGCCTTCCGGCCCGAACGCGGCGTCTCCTTTGCATACGTTTTCCTCCCGGAAGACTGACCTCCAGGTAGATTTTCCAGACGATACAGCCTGGATACAGACGCCGTCCCCTTCCCATACAGACCGCCCCCTCAGATTGCCTCCGTAACGCAAATTCATTGCACGGAGACAATCATGAAAGAACAAGAATGGCGGTGTAGTCACTGCGACAAACTTCTCGGCATCGTTCGCGACAGCCGGCTTCATCTCCGGTTCGCCCGTGGCCACGAATATCTGGTCGGCTTTCCCGCCACCAGCGTGTGCCGCGGTTGCAGAACCCTGAACGAGGCCTCCGGCCCATCCGACACGATCGCAGCTTCTACCCGGCAGACAGAGACCTGCTGACCCTCCCGCTTCCGGTTTCCATCCAGAGGCGCGCGACGCCCTGACTTAGGCCATAGGAGGTGCTGGACGCCCGGCCGAAAGGCAGGCGTCCCATGCGAGCCCTCTGGCAATCGCTTCATACGAGTTTGATGCAGTCGACCGAAACCCTTCCCTTCCAGAATCACTTCGAGGCCGTTCGGCAATCCGACGACACCCTTCAGCCCTTCCCAGATCCGTGCGCGCTTCTCGGGCGCCTTCACGCTGACGGAGGCGATCATGAAGAGAAGAACCGAATCCTTGCGGCGCTGGTCGTTGCGGCCCAGGGGACCGGCCCAGTCCGCGATACCGCATCGACCCTGCTGTGGCTGGCGTTGTGGCCGGGGTTGGATGCCCTCTACAGGCGGTTGCTGCGGTACTTCGCTTCATCTCCGGAAGAACTGGTGTCGGAAATCTCCGTTCGTCTGACCACAGGCTTCCATCGCCTCGACCTCGACCGGGTTCACCGCATCGCCGCGACCCTGATCCGAAATGTCGAGCGCGACATCCGCCGATCACTGAAAACGGCCTGGGCCGTAGGGGCACAACGAAGCGACATGCCTGACGACGATTTCATGAACTCAGAGGCACATCGCACATGCATCCTTGGTCTGCCAAACGGCATAGAAACGGATGCTGCAACGGCCCTGCTCCAAAGGCAGCTTCAGGTATGGATCGGAGACGACGCGGCACTCGTTGCCGCCGTCGCGGTTCACGGCGACCGTCAGCACGAGGCCGCCGCCAAACTCGGCATTGCCGCCGAGGCGGCCCGCAAGCGGTATCAGCGCGCCACCCGGCGATTGCGGATCAAAATCGAGGAAATTTTATGAGCGCTTGTCCCAAAACGCGGTCGGGATCGGCTTTTTCCCAATGTAGGCGTCGGATGGTTCGGCGCCAGAACATCAGGGAAGCACATTCCATGCCCGACTCGATCCCAACAGTTTCTTGCGAACTGCGACGGATTCCCGGTCTTTTCCGCCAATGGGAGCTCGTACAGGTGCTCAAGCCCGGGGAGGACTATCACCTTGAGGACGCGGGAACGACGAGTGACGGCACCGCACTTATCGCTGTCTACCGTAGCGTCTCGACCGAAACCGAGCCGTCGAGCCAGGAGGCAGTGGCATGAACGGCATCGGGCAGGCAAAGCAAACTCGGCCATTCAAGCCGATCACCGAGATCGCCCTCTGCTCCTGGCTTGGCCAAGCGGAGCCCGGCGATGTTTTCGAATACTACCGGGGGTTCCTCGGCGTCGACCTGACGTCATTCGGCAATCCCATGAGTTCCAAAACCCGGGCGGAACTCGCCCGCACCAGCTCCCGAGCCTACGACCTGGCGGAACGTGGCTTTGTTCATTTGGTTCAGCGCCGTGTTGACCCCGACACCTTTGCCTATCTCGCCATCGCCCGCCCGCGTGCCAACCGCACGCCAATGCCCTTTGAAATCCTGATGTCCAAGGAGGCCGCCTAATGTCCCCTGCCGCCAATCATCCGACCCTAGAGCAACTTCGGCGCATTCCCATTGGCGAGATCGTCGCCCTGCCCGCCGATCAGTTGGCGCTGTTGCAAGAGGAGGCCGATAAAGCCCTGCGGTCCGCCAAGGCGATCAAGGACTGGCTCGAAGGCGCCATCGCGCAGCGTTACGCCGAACGAGCCCAGTCCCAGCGCCAAGCCGTCGGCAAGGACACCGGCACGGTCCGTTTTGACGACGGCCCGGTTGCGGTGGTCGCCGACCTGCCGAAGAAGATCGACTGGAACCAGACCAAGCTTGCCGAACTGGTCGAACGCATAAAGGCCGAAGGCGACGACCCGGCCGAGTATGTCGACATCGCCATCAAGGTTCCCGAGCGGAAGTTTACCGCCTGGCCGAGCCACATCCGGTCGGCCTTCGAGGACGCCCGAACCGTGCGGGTCGGCAAACCCACCTTCCGACTTTCCCTGAACGATGAGGTGCAATCATGACCACCAAGACCAAGCTGGACCGCTTGCGCGAGGACAACTGCTTCTTCGCCGATCTCCCCGACGGCATCCGCATTCCGCCGCTGGGGCATCGCCAAGACGAGGTGACCAAGCCCATCGAGACGGCGTCGATCGACGACATCGCCTTCGCCCAACTGGCGCTGCAAGCCAAGGCGTCCGCCCTCTACGGCGAGATCGACGCCTTGCGCCGCATCTACGACATGGCGCGCAAGAACGGCGCTCTGGGTGCCGATAACGCCCTCGACGCCATCCCGGACGCCAAGGGAGGTTCCAAATGAGTCTCCCCATCATTTCCGCCGACGAACGGTTGGCCGAGCGGCGCGGCATCAAAGGCTGCATCTTCGGCAAGTCCGGCATCGGCAAGACGAGCCTGCTGTGGAGCCTGCTCTCTTCGACGACGCTGTTCATGGACCTGGAGGCGGGCGACCTTGCCATTGAGGGCTGGACAGGGGACACCATCCGGCCGCGCACCTGGGCCGAATGCCGGGACTTCGCGGTGTTCATCGGCGGCCCCAATCCGGCGCTCCGCGACGACCAGGTCTACAGCCAGGCTCACTTCGACGCCGTTTGCGAGAACTTCGGCGATCCCGCCGCCCTCGATAAGTACGAGACGGTATTCATCGACAGCATCACGGTCGCCGGCCGCCTGTGTTTTCAGTGGGCGAAGGGCCAGCCGCAGGCGGTTTCGGAGCGCACCGGCAAGCCCGACATGCGCGGCGCCTACGGCTTGCATGGCCAGGAGATGATCGCCTGGCTGACCCACCTGCAGCACACCCGGAACAAGAACGTCTGGTTCGTCGGAATCCTCGACGAGAAGCTCGACGACTTCAATCGCCGGGTCTTCCTGCCCCAGATCGAAGGTTCCAAGACCGGCAACGAACTGCCCGGCATCGTCGACGAGGTCATCACCATGGCCGAGATCGGCGCCGGCGACGAAGAGCCCTATCGGGCCTTCGTCTGCCAGACGATCAACCCCCACGGCTACCCGGCGAAGGATCGCAGTGGTCGCCTCGAGGTGATCGAGGAACCGCATCTCGGCCGCCTGATGGAGAAAATCGCCGGCCCCGTAAAACCGGCGAGCGAGAGGTTGGAGTTTTCCAGGCCACAGCCTCTCAGCCCACCGGATACCCCCGTCCCCCAAGAAGATGAAGGAGCACATTAATCATGAATGGTGCATGGAACGATTACAACGACGCGGAGTCCCAGAACTCCTACGACCTGATCCCCAAGGGCGCCATCGTGCCGGTCAGGATGACCATCAAGCCCGGCGGTTACGACGACCCCAGCCAGGGCTGGACCGGAGGCTACGCCACCCACAACGAGACCACCGGGTCGGTCTACCTGAACGCCGAGTTCGTCATCACCGAGGGATCGTTCGCCAAGCGCAAGGTCTGGAGCCTGATCGGCCTCCTCAGTCTCAAGGGCCCCGAGTGGGGCAACATGGGCCGCTCTTTCGTGCGCGGCATCCTCAACTCCGCTCGTGGCCTGTCCGACAAGGACAACTCGCCCGAGGCGCAGACGGCGCGGCGCATCGCCGGGTTCGCCGATCTCGACGGCATCGAGTTCCTGGCAAAGATCGATGTCGGCAAGGACGCCAATGGCGATCCCAAGAACGAGATCCGGTTTGCGGTCACGCCCAATCACAAGGACTGGAAGGCGTTCCAGGAGAGCGGCGGCGCCTGGAGGCCGGGTGTTGTTGCCGCCAGCGCTTCCGCCTCGGCGCCGACCACGCCGGATGCACAGCCGGCCGCCAATCCCGCTCGTCCGACCTGGGCGCAATAGGAGGGTTCGGTCATGCTGCTCCGTCCCCGTCAGAAGACCTTCGTCGAGCGCAGCGTCAACGCGCTCGATGAACACGGCAACACCCTCGGTGTGGCCCCGACCGGCGCCGGCAAGACGATCATGCTTTCCGGCGTGGTCGGCCGGATGCTGGCCGGCAACGACGCCAGAGCCGGCGTGTTGGCGCATCGCGACGAACTGACGGCGCAGAACGTGCTCAAGTTCGCCAAGGTCAATCCCAACGTCAGCACGTCGATCGTCGATTCCCGGACCAAGTCGTGGCGCGGGCGGACCACCTTCGCCATGGTGCCTACCCTGGCCCGCAAGGCGAACCTGGACGCCATGCCGGCGCTTGATCTTTTGGTTATCGACGAAGCTCATCATGTGGCCGCCGACAGTTACCGGCGGATCATCGACCGGGCCCGGGATCGCAATCCGGACGTCAAGGTATTCGGCGTTACGGCGACCCCCAATCGGGGCGACAGGAAAGGCCTGCGGCCCGTGTTTTCGAACGTCGCTGATCAGATCAACATCGGAGAACTGATCACGTCCGGTCACCTGGTGCCGCCGCGCACCTTCGTCATCGATGTCGGTGCCCAGGAAGCGCTGAAGAACGTGCGCAAGACCGTCGACGACTTCGACATGAAGGCGGTGGACGCCATCATGAACACGGCGCCCATCACAGAGGCGGTGATCCGCCATTGGCGGGAAAAGGCGGGTGATCGGCAAACCGTGGTGTTTTGCTCCACCGTCGATCATGCCCGCAACGTTCGCGATGCCTTCGTCGCCGACGGCATCAGCGCCGATATGGTCTACGGCGACATGCCGACGGCCGAACGCCGCTCGGCGCTGCGGTCTTTCGAGAAAGGCGACACACAGGTCATCGTCAACGTGGCGGTACTGACCGAAGGTTGGGACCATCAGCCGACCAGCTGCGTCATCCTGCTCCGACCATCGTCTTACAAGTCGACCATGATCCAGATGGTGGGTCGGGGCTTAAGGACCGTGGACCCGGAAGTCTTTCCGGGCGTGGTCAAGACCGACTGCATCGTGCTCGATTTCGGCACCTCGTCCCTGCTGCACGGTTGCCTCGAACAGGACGTCAACCTGGATGGCAAGACCGGGACCGGCGATGCGCCCACCAAGGACTGCCCGGAATGCGGCGCCATCGTTCCCCTGGCGGCGATGGAGTGTCCGCTTTGCGGCTACCTGTGGGAAACGTTCGGAGACGGCGATGGCGAGACCGTTCCGCTCACCGACTTCGTCATGTCGGAGATCGATCTCCTGAAGCGCTCCAGTTTTCGCTGGTGCGATCTGTTCGGCGACGACGCGGCCTTGGTCGCCAACGGTTTCAACGCCTGGGGCGGCATCTTCTTCCTGCATGGGCGGTGGCATGCCCTTGGCGGTGGAAAGGGCCAGCGCGCCCGGCTCCTGAGCGTAGGCGAGAGGACCGTGTGCCTGGCGGCGGCCGACGACTGGCTCAACGAGAACGAGACCGACAAAAGCGCCCACAAGACCAAACGCTGGTTGAACCAGGCGGCCACCGACAAACAGCTTCAGTATCTGCCCCCGGAATATCGCCAGGACTTCGGTCTGACTCGCTATCAGGCCTCCGCGCTGCTGACCTTCACGTTCAACAAAAGCGCGATCACCAATCTGGTGACGTCGGCTTCCAACGATGAACGGAGGGCGGCATGAGCCATGGCGACGATTTTCGAAACCGCCGCCGCGCGACTGCGGCTTTGGCATCCGCGAGGGAAACTCTGTGCCGTCTGTCGGCGTCTGGCCCGTGGCTTTGGCTGGTTCGACCCGGTGTCCTCGAAGCGGCCCCGGCCATCGGTCTGGTTTTGCTCGATGGCCTGTCAAGGCTTCTGGTCGCGTTTGGCGAAGGAGCGCTGGGGCATGGTTGACCTGA
>CAYFOJ010000067.1:0-6814 GCA_964344645.1 uncultured Thalassospiraceae bacterium | reverse complement strand
GCTAAAATCATGGTATAAACAGGCTAAGCACTAACCCTTAGCTACTTTAGCCCCTTCTTTTATTCTCGAGCACACCTATAGTCTCGCCGACTCACCGGCCAAGGAAATGACACCATGAGCAGATTGGACGACAACGAAGACCCGCTTGAAAAGGCCCGCCTGGACAAGGAGACGGAGGTCGAGATCATCAAGGCCGTGCGTTCCGAAGACAACGAGAACCCGGTCATGCCGGTGAAGTTGAAACCGTCGGACATGTTCTGCTTTTCCTGCCACAAGGACGTCGCCTGCTGGAACGAGTGCTGCCACGGGGCCAACATCACGCTGACCCCCATGGACATCCTGCGCCTGTCGAAGCACCTGGAGATGAAGCCGCGCGAGTTCCTCGCCGACTATACGGTTCCCGACAAGTGGGACCGGGCCGACCTGCCGGTGGCGAAGCTGAAAATGTCCGGCGCCGACGGCAAGGGCGCCTGCCGCTTCATGACCGAAGAGGGCTGTTCGGTCTACGAAAACCGGCCCGCCACCTGCCGCTACTACCCCCTCGGCCTGGCCAGCATCAAGCCCAAGGGGTCGGACCAGCAGGACGACTTTTTCTTCCTCGTCAAGGAATCCCACTGCAAGGGCCACGACGAGGACAAGCTGCAATCGGTGACCCAGTTCCATGAGGAACAGGGCCTGGCCGATTACGAGCAGGGCAACCGGGGCTGGATCGACATTTTGATGAAAATGGCCTCCTGGCAAAGCGTCGGCGGCCCCGGCGGCAAGGACATCCCGGCCCAGACCAAGCAGATGTTCTTCCTCGTCTCCACCGACGTGGACGGGTTCCGCCAGTTCGTCTTCGAGAGCAAGTTCCTGGAGACCTACGAGATCGATCCGGAAGCGGTCGAGTACCTGAAGACCGACGACGTGGTGCTGCTGCAACTGGGCTTCGACTGGATGAAGAACGTCCTGTTCAACGATCCGACCATTTCCATGAAGCAGGAAATCCTGCAACGGGCCAAGGCCAGGGCGCGGGAAAACATGGGCGCCACCTGAGCCGTCCCGTCTATCGCCGCGCCGGGCGCAGCCCCGAGGTCACCAGAAGCGAGGCGGCGATGATGTATCCGGCGCAGGCGAGGGCGATGGTCTCCATGCCGATACCATGGTCGATGGCGACGCCGAAGGCGGGCGGCGACAGGGCGGAGGAGAGCACCATCAGCGCCGTGCCCATCGCCTTGATGGCGCCCAGGTGGGCGACCCCGTAGATTTCCGCCAGCACGGCCCCGTTGACCACGTTCGACGCCCCCGAGGTCATTCCCAGGAAGGCCATGAACAGGGCCCCGGCCCAGGGCGCATTCCAGTAAAAAATGACCAGCAGCCCGAGCAGGCCGGGCAACAGGTAGAACTTCAGCAGATGCCGCGCCCCCAGCCGGTCGACGAGAACCCCGGTGACCAGGGAGGTCAGGGTCTGCGTCGTCGCGTAGATGACGAAAAACCCTGCGTACATGGCCAAATCCCAGCCCTTGCTTTCGGTCAGATGTACCTGATGGAAAAAGAAGCCGGTGGCGATGAAGCTGGGGGCCAGGATGCAGGGCGCCAACTGATAGAAGCGCCGGTCCCGGAGCACCTGTCCCCGGGTCCAGCCTTCCAGTCTACGCGTCGAACCGTCCGTGGCGGACTGTTCGCTCATCCGCCTGTGCCGCTCCGCCTGTCCCTTCAGCAGCCACAGCAGATAAGGGACGACGGCGAGCAGCAGGATAAGCCCGGCCCCGGCCCACATCTGCCGCCAGCCGAGCCAGGCGATCAGGGCCACGGCGATGGTCGGAAAGAGGGCCTCGCCCGCTGGCAGCCCCAGGGCGGAGACGCTCAGCGCCTTGCCCCGGTTGCGGTCGAAATAGCGGGCCATGGAAACCGAGGAGATATGGGTCATCAGCCCCTGGCCGGTGAAGCGGAGCGCGAAGATCACCGGGATCAGCATGAGCGGATGGCCGACCACGGACAGGCCCAGGCAGGCCACTCCCAGCCCGGTGCAGACCAGGGCGGTATAAAGGCGCAGGTCCATGTCGTCGATCTTCCGTCCGGCCCAGATCAGAACGGCGGCGCTGCTCAGGGTGGCGGTGGAATAGATCAGCCCGAAATCCCCGTGGCCGAGGGAAAAGGCGGCGCGGATCTCGGCCCCCGACAGGGCGATGAAGAAGGTCTGCCCGAAGGACGAAAAAAACGCCGCGAAAAAACCGAACGCCAGAAGGCGCGGCTGGGACAGCAGGAAGTTCCGTATGCTCATGCGGCGAGGTCTATCAGGAAGCCGGCAAAAAAGCACTGGTTGTTTGCCGGGAAACAGGATAGACCACGCCCCATGAGTTCACTGGATGATCACGTCTCCCGACGCCGCACGTTCGCGATCATTTCGCACCCGGACGCGGGCAAAACCACCCTGACCGAAAAACTGCTGCTGTTCGGCGGCGCCATTCAGCTTGCCGGCGCGGTCAAGGCCCGGGGCGAGCAGCGCCGCGCCCATTCGGACTGGATGAAGGTGGAACGGGAACGGGGCATTTCCGTGGCCTCCTCGGTGATGACCTTCCGGTATGAAGACAACACCTTCAACCTGCTCGACACCCCCGGTCACGAGGATTTCAGCGAGGACACCTACCGCACCCTGACCGCCGTCGACAGCGCCATCATGGTCCTCGACGCCGCCAAGGGCATCGAAACCCAGACCCGGAAACTGTTCGAGGTCTGCCGCCTGCGCGACATGCCGATCACCACCTTCATCAACAAGATGGACCGAGAGGCGCGGGACCCCTTCGACCTGCTGGACGAAGTGGAACAGAACCTGGCCCTTGACGTCACCCCCGCCAGTTGGCCCATCGGCATGGGGCGGGATTTCCTCGGCTGTTACGACCTGTTCGAAGACCGCCTGATTCTCATCGGCAAGGGGGCCAAGGAGGGCCTGCCCGAGGTCGGCGAGCGATGCGACGGCCTGGATGACCCGAAGCTGGAAACCCTGTTGCCGGCGGACGCCCTGGCCACGTTGCGCGAGGAAGTCGACATGGCCCGCGGCCTGTGCAAGCCCTTCGACCGGCAGGCGTTTCTCGAGGGGCACCTGACGCCGGTTTATTTCGGCAGCGCCATCAATAACTTCGGTGTCCGGGAATTGCTGCACGGGGTGTCGCAAATGGCGCCGCCGCCCCGTCCGCAGCCGACCTCGGCCCGCCAGGTCCAGCCGGTGGAAAACAAGGTCAGCGGCTTCGTCTTTAAAATCCAGGCCAACATGGACCCCAAACACCGGGACCGCATCGCCTTCGTCCGCCTGTGTTCCGGTCATTTCAAGCGCGGCATGAAGCTGAAGCACTGCCGCAGCGGCAAGTCCATGAACATCCACAATCCGGTCCTGTTCCTGGCCCAGGACCGGGAATTGGCGGAGGAAGCCTGGCCCGGGGACATCATCGGCATTCCCAATCACGGCGCGCTACGCATCGGCGACGGCCTGACGGAAGGCGAGGACCTGCGCTTCACCGGCATTCCCAGCTTCGCGCCCGAGCATTTGAAGAACGTCCGCCCCGAGGACCCGCTCAGGGCCAAGCATTTGGGCCGCGCCCTGCAGCAATTGGCGGAGGAGGGGGCGGCCAGCGTCTTCAAGCCGATGATCGGGGCCGACTGGATCGTCGGCGCCGTCGGCCCGCTTCAGTTCGAGGTCATGGCCGACCGCATCCGCACGGAATTCGACGTGCCCGTCCGCTTCGAGCCGACCAGCCTGTACACGGCCCGATGGGTCGAGGCCGACGATCATCAGCAGATGAAAAAATTCATCGACGCCAACAAGGGCGCCCTGGCCGAGGATCACGACGGCTCCCCGGTCTACCTGGCCCGCAATGCCTGGCATCTTGCCCGCGGCGCCGAGGACTGGCCGGACATCCGCTTCCTGAAAACCCGCGATCACGTGGAGTAATCAGTTATCGGTCAGTTTACGCAGCGTGTTCGACGCGCTTCACCTTGATTTTGTCGGCTTCTTTCATGGCGCGGGCAAGGTCGTAAGCGGCCTGGAGCCGGTACCAGGTTTCGGCACCGCCGCCGAAAGCCTTGTCGAGACGGATCGCCATCTCGGGTGAGATGCCGGAGCGGCCGTTGACGATATCCGATATCTGCTTGCGGCTGACGCCGAGCCGTTTCGCCGCCTCGGTGACGCTGAGGCCAAGCGGCTCCAGACAATCATGACGGATCGACATTCCCGGATGGGGTGGGTTCTTCATCGTCATCTCATCGTCCTCCTAATGGTAGTCGAGCAAATCCACGTCACTGGCATGGATACCGTGAAAGCGGAAGATGATGCGCCAATTTCCCGAGACATTCACCGACCAGAAACCAGCGAGATCACCCTTTAAAGGATGAAGCCGGTATCCGGGCAAGTCCATGTTGGCGGGCTCAATCGCTTCGTCCAGACGGGCTAGGATACGCTCGATTTTTTCAGCCTGCTCCGGCGACACCCGTCGTCGATCCCCTTTTTCATAGAGGAGCTTCAACCCCTTGTGCCGAAAGCTGGTGATCATGGGTCGAATGTAACCTGTCACGTGTCATGTGACAATGATGAACTTGTTTCCACGTCATTCGGAGCACTCCCTAGCCCTGCCGGGCGCAATAGATGCAGATGGCCGCCGTCGGTTCGATTTTTCCCACCTGTCCCGGCGATGCCCGGACCGGCAGTGCAACGGCCATCAATGACTGGACATGTTTCTTGTGAGTCCCCATAATCATTTCGGGTTGCAACTATAAAATGGTGACAATTGCATAATCCATTATGCACCGTGTATTGAAGTCACCATGCCGCTCCCATTAGTGTAATTGCCTGATAATCCGAGTGGGATGGTTATGCGGCGAGGGTTTATATCTCTATTATTCAGTTCGGCTTTCGTTGCCGCCGGGCTCGGTTTTTCGTTTCCACTCCTCGATTTCTCCATGAACCGGATGGGGGCCTCCGCCTCGATGATCGGCATCAACGCGGCCATGCCCGCGCTTGGCTGGCTGATCGTCACGCCGCTTCTCCCCCGGCTTCAGCGCACCATCGGCGCGCGCCGGCTGCTCGTCATTTTCCTGGCGACGGCCATCGGGGCGATGATTGCCTTCCACGTCTTCCCGAACATCTGGCTCTGGATTCCCATCAGGTTCCTGTTCGGCGGCAGCCTCGGCTTGTTCTTCCGGGTGATTGAATTCTGGGTTAACAGCGATGCCAATCAAGCCGTCCGGGGCCGAAACATTGGCGTCTATGCCGCGCTTTTCTGCGCCGGGGCGGCGGCGGGGTCGGCCCTTGTGCCCGTCGTCGGCAGCAGCGGCTGGATACCGCACCTGTTCGTTTGCGCCCTCATCGCTTGCGGCGCTCTCCCTCTCTTCGCAAACAAAACCCCGATCCCGGAGATTACCGCCCCACCCAGCCATTCCCTGGGTTCGTTTGTCTTTCTGCTTCCCGTCGCCATGATCGGGATCCTGGTTTGGGGAATGCTTGAAAGCGTCCCCTACAGCTTCATGCCCATCTATGCGTTAAGGGTCGGGTTTACCGAGGAATGGGCGGCCTTGACCGTCACCGCCGTTGTCATCGGAGCCCTGATTTTCCCCATCCCCCTGGGAATGCTGGCCGACCGAATGGACAAGCGAAAGCTCGTGCTTGCCTGTGGCGTTGTCGCCTTCACCCTTACCCTGTTGTTGCCTCAAACCCTGGCGTCGATAGAGCTCTTCCTTTTCAGCCTGTTCCTCTGGGGAGGCTTCGCCGGCGGGCTCTATACCGTTTCCCTCGCCATTATCGGCGCGCGCTTCGACGGTTCGAATCTCGCCGCCGCCAATGCGGCCTTCGGAACGTTGTACGCCTTCGGGGCGATGGTCGGGCCAATCTTCAACGGCATGGCCATGGACACCTGGCCCCCCGACGGCTTGATGTATGGCGCGGCAGCCCTCTTCGCGCTCTTCATCATCAATGCAGCATGGAACCTGACAAGGAAGGCCGCCCCCCTGGAGGAAGGCCCCCCATGATGTTTCTGGACGCCATCGAGTCCTTCAGCGAAACGTCCTCTCCCGATGCCCTGTGGGACCGGTTTCACAAGACCATGGCTCCCTACGGGATCAGGAGTATTATATACTCCTTCGGCGAATGCTTTTCCGTTGAAAACATATCTGACTACGCGGAGAAAGCATTCCTTCTTACCAGCTATCCCGAAGAATATATCGAGTTGAATTCACAGGATTGCGGTTTGGACGACGACTTTTATTGGGAATGGTGCAGGTTTTCATCAACGCCATTGCTGTGGAACCAAGAAGACTTCGTGAGAGGATTAACACCAGAACAGCGGATGTCCGTGGATCTTGATTGGGAGTTTGGCCTGGTTACCGGCGTTACCCTTCCTCTCCACTTCAACCAGGGGCTGGGAGGGGGCGGCATTGGCCTCAATGCTTGCGGTTTATCCTGGGCCGAGTTCGACAAAACCTGGGCCGAGCATGGCGAAACCATCCGGAACCTGGCGACGGCCTTCGACATTTGCATGCGCGAGCGACATATCGGCGACATTTATCCGCTGTCCCCCCGCGAAAAGGAATGCCTGCTCTGGCTGGCCTCGGGCCTCCGCCCCCAACAGATCGCCCACCGCCTGAACACCCACCCCAAGACGGTGGAAAAACAAATCGTCTCGGCACGGCGCAAGCTCAAGGCGGATACGGTGTGTCAGGCGGTGGCGAAGTCGTTGATCTTCGGGGTGATCACGCCATGAAGGCCCGCCATATGGGGAAAACCCCCCAATTTACCAGGGCTATCGCATATGATTTGGACTGAGGAGTTCGAGCAGGAAGTTGTCAT
>CAYFOJ010000066.1:0-7150 GCA_964344645.1 uncultured Thalassospiraceae bacterium | reverse complement strand
AGAGAATTCAGAGCCAAAATCATCGCATGTTAACGATTTATGATTTCGCCCTGCGAAAAACATCGCCTGCCAGTCTTTGACTTTGACGCCCGGGATTGTAATATAATTACCGAAAATGGAGCCCAGCGTGAACAACAAAGACTCAAAGAAGGTCAAACTCGACCAAATCGACCATCGCATCCTGCATGACCTGCAGGCCGACGGACGCATCACCAACGTCAAACTGGCGGAAAACGCGGGTATTTCCGCCCCGCCGTGCCTGCGGCGCGTCAGGGCGCTGGAGGACGACGGCTACATCCTCGGCTATCATGCGGAGATCGATCCGGCCCTGCTTGACTTCAAGGAGATGTTCTTCGCCCTCGTCGGCCTGTCGTCCCAGGCGCAGACGGTCCTGACCGGTTTCGAGGAGCAGGTGTCGGACTGGCCTGAAGTGCGCGAATGCCACATGATTCGCGGCGGCGGCGACTTCCTGCTGAAAATCGTCGCCCGCGACAAGGAACAGCGGGACGCCCTGACCATGAAACTGACCGCCGCCGACAACGTCATCAAGGTCTCGACGCTGGAGACCATCCGGACCTCGAAAAACCTGCCCGGCGTCCCCATCGACATGGACGAGGACGATCCCCTGAGCGGTGAAGTTTCCTAACCGGCGAAGGCCTCGATTTTTTCGATCAAGTCATTATCGACGGCGACGCCGTCACGGTCGTGTTGCGGGCGGTTGGATGCCCGGCGGCTGCCCGGCAGGCGCGCCCCCGGCTGCCCGGCGATGGCCTCGGTCAGGTCTCCCATGCGCTCGCCGAACAGGCCCCCGGAAAAGGTGTCGGGGGCGAGGGCGATGAAAAACTGACCGGTGCGGGGCGGCCCGCCGGCGGTTCCGGCGAAGGGGGAGGCGTCCTTGCCCAGGGTCGCCCCGGCCAGGGCGGCGGCGAAAGTTTCCACCATCAGGCCGTTGCCGAATCCCTTGTAGCCGCCGCTGGGGGCCATGGAGCCCTTCAGCGCCGCCTCGGCGTCGGTGGTCGGGTTGCCGTCGGCGTCGAGGGCCCAGCCTTCCGGCAGCGGCTTCCCAGCCCGGGCGTGCATCATCACCTCGCTCTTGGCGATGACGCTGGCCGACTGGTCGATGACGAAGGCGGCCTCGCCGTCGCCGCCGGGAACGGCCAGGGCGTAGGGGTTGGTGCCGATCACCGGTTTCGAGCCGCCGACAGGGGCGATGGACGCCGGGGCGTTGGTGAAGCCGAGGCCGACCAGCCCGGCCAGCGCCAGCCGTTCCACGTGATACCCAAGGGTGCCGCAGTTGTAGGAATTGCGCACCGCCAAACCGGCGATCCCGGTTTCCCGGGCCATCGGGATCAGGCGCTCGAAGCCGGCGTCGATGGCCGGATGGGCGAAGCCGCTGGCGGCGTCAACGACGACGCTGGCCGCGGCCGGGGTCTCGACTGTTGGGACCGCCGTGCCGACCACCTTGCCGCAGCGGACATGCTCGCAGTAGATGGGCACATAGACCAGGCCATGGCTCTTGATGCCGTCCCGTTCCGCCGCCGCGGCGGCCCGGGCCAGGGACGCCGCCGCCTCCGGGCGGGTTCCCGCCCCCTCGAGGGCGCGGCGGGCCAGGTCTTCGATGGCGCTCAGGCTCAGGGTCGTCGTCGTCATGGGTATCTCCTTAATCCGTATCGACCAGCCCGGCGCCGGCGCCGGACATGCGCGACTGTTCGTTCGACGGCACCAGACAGCGCCGGAACAGGGTGACGATGCCGTCCCAGGCCTCGCCGTCCACGTCGACGCCCTGTTCCACAAGCCGTCCTGCGTTCGCCTCCAGGTCCGCCGGGCTCAGGGCGAAGCCTTCGGGGGCGGCGCCGTCGGCGGGGGTGGCGCGGACGGAAACGTCAACCCGGTCCGGGGCGGTCAGCGCGTCCCGACCAGTGGCGGAAACCGTGGCGCGGCCCTCGTCGACGACAATGCGCGCGCCGGGCCAGTCCACCACGGCGGAAACCGCTTCGCCACCCGCCAACATCGCCGCGGCCAGCAGCGGGCTTTCCACGTTCCGCGCCGTAAGCGCGTCCCCGCCGAGGGGCCAAAAGTCGGCCAGGGCGGTCCCGGCGAAGGCGGCGGACAGGCCGTCCTCGCCCGTGAAGACGCCGTCTCCGTCGCGGGCGATGCGGGCGCTTTGCGGTGAACGGTCGAGCTGTTGCAGGCTGGCGAGCGCCAGGACCGCCGGGTCGAGGCCGCAGCGGGCGGCCCAGCGCACGGCGTTGGCGAAATCCTCGGCGACGCCGAAGGGGGCGCCCGCCCCAACGGCGGCGCGGGTGACGAAAAAGCTGATTTCGTTCAGCGAGACGTTCAGGTTTTCGCTGCTCATGACGCGATCTCCGGCTTGACGGGAAAGGCCCAGTCGTCGGCGTCGTCCCGGTCGAGTTCGTCGGGCAGGGGCGCACCCTGGAACATGGTGATGCGTGTCCACAGGTCCGATTTCGGATCGAACTTGGAAGCGCCGAAAAAGGCCAGCTTGAACCGCAGCAGGTCGAGGGGGCGGAGCCCGGCGTCGATCATGCTGTCGTATATCTCGCCGTAGGGGAAGTGGGCGATGGTCTGAATGCGGCGGATCAGATAGCGGTGTTGCGGATGCGCCAGCACGAAAGCCGCGACGGTGTCGAGGGGGTCTTCGTCGGCGAGATGCCGCCGGAGCCGGGCGGTGTCGCGGGCGATGGCCAGGGGCATTTCCAACTCCGCCCCGGGATCGACCTCCCGTTCCCCGAGGCGGGGTTCCAGCTTGTCCTCGGAATAATACCAGAAATGCTTATGCCGGGAGGGCTCGTCGCCGTCACCGGCAAGGGCCCAGCCGTAACGGCTGTCGATCAGGGCGCCGAGCTCGCCGAGCGTCATCGCCGGTTCCAGGCGGGTCGGGCGTTCGGCGTGCATGCCGTCCGCCAGATCGTCGACGATGTGTCCGTGCGGTTCCAGCAGCAGGCTGGCGACCAGTTCCTGGCCCTCGAGAGAATAGGCTTCCTCCGCCGATGTGTAGAGCCCGTCCCACGGGCGTTCGCCGGAAAGGTCGGCCAGGCGGGTCTGGAAGTCGGCCATCTCCCGGCGCAGGGTCTCGATGTGCCCGGTCTGCTCTTCGTCCTCGACGATCCATTCGTCCAGGTGGCGACGCAGGCGGTCGGTCAGGCGGCGAAGAACGCCCGCCTGCTCCGCCGTGGCTTCCGGCAGGGCGCGGACCCGGGCCAGCGCCGTCTCCCGGGCGGCCACCCAGTTGTGAACCAGAACCGGATATTTGCCGAGGAAGGGGGCCATGCCGAGGCCGGTGGAATTGCCGATGCCCATGTAGCGCTTGATGGCCGGGTCCAGGGTCACCGCCCTCTCGCCGCCCCGGCAGCGGGCGACATGCTCGACCAGATCGAAGGTCAACCAGCGGATCAGATAGACTTCCAGCATTTCCGCCTGGAACGGACCCTGCAGTTCCGGGCGGTCGGCGATTTTCGCCCGGTCGGCGCAACCGAATTTGCCGCTGCCGTAGACCGCCGTGGTGCGCATCAGGTAGCCGACTTCGGCCAGGAAATCGATGTCCGGCTGACGCCCTTCTGCCAGGGCCGAGGCGACATGCTCGAAGGCGCGCAGGCTCTTGTTGGCGCGGGCCAGGGACAGTTCGTTGGCGCTGTAGCGTCCGGCCTCCTGTTTCGGGGTGTTGTCCGCCAGGCGGGCGATATCGGCATCGCTTGGAATTCCGTCAAACAGATTGAAGGTGGCATCCCAGGCTTCGGCGATGACCCGGTCCGTGCGTTCCTCCGGGGCCAGTTCCCGGGTGAAGGCGACCAGGGAATAGGTCCTCTCCGGGCCGTGGGCGGCGTAGACCGAGGCCCCGTAGCCTTCTTCGTCCACATCGAAGCGCAGGCGTTCGAAGCGCCATTTCTCATCGGCCATGCGGCGGATCAGGCTGCGCATGAAGCTAAGCCGGGTCTGATGGGCGGCTCCCATCCGCGCCAGCCGCATGACCTGTTCGGGGGGGCGGGGGTTGGTCATCTATGCGTCTCCCTGGGGCGAAAATGATCTGTCGAAAAAATCGAGCCAATTGCCGCCGGCGATGCGGGCGACATCCGTCTCGGAAAAACCGGCCCGGCGTAATCCGTCGAGAATGCCCGGGAAGTCCCTGTTATCGCGGAACCAGCCGGGCTGCGGCGGGAATCCCGGCGCGGCGGCGGAACCCTCGCCGAAATCCGTTTCGCGGGTCCAGGTGCCGTTGCGCATCCAGGTGACGACACTGTCGGGCTGGTCCTGGCATAAATCCGATCCGAAGCCGATGTTCTCCACCCCCATTAGCTCTGCGGTCCTGGCGATCATGGTGCAGAAATCCTCCAGGCTGCAATCCGTGCCGCCGTTCAGATGGTGGGGGTAGAGCGAGAAACCCAGCATGCCGCCGGTTTCGGCCAGGGCCTTCAGCACCGTGTCGGATTTGTTGCGAAGGGCGCCGTGCCAGAACGAGGGGTTGGCGTGGGTAATGGCGATGGGCCGGGCCGAAATTTCAATGGCCTCCAGGGTCGAGCGTTCCGCCGAGTGGCTCATGTCGACGACCAGCCCGACCCGGTTCATCTCGGCGATGACTTGGCGCCCCATGCGGGTGATGCCCGGGTCCTCGTCCTCGTAACAGCCGGTCGCCAGCAGGCTCTGGTTGTTGTAGCTGAGCTGCATGAAACGCGCCCCCAGTTGATGGCAGATTTCGACCAGGCCGATATCGTCCTCGATGGGCGAGCAGTTCTGGAAGCCGAAGTAGACGGCGGTGCGTCCTTCGGCGTGGGCGCGCCTGGCGTCATCGCCGGTGCGCCCGTGGACGATCAGTTCCGGGAAGGCCTCGAAACGCCGGTTCCAGGCGATGACGTTTTCCACCGTTTCGCGGAAGTCCTCGTGATAGCAGATGGTGACGTGGACCGCGGCGACGCCGCCGGCGTTCATCTGCCGGAACACGTCCTCGGACCAGTTGTCGTATTGCAGGGCATCGACGATGGGCGGGTTCATGCTGTTCTGGTTCCTTCGCTTCCTCCGCCGCCACCTTTTGCCGGACGGCCCCGGTCAAGGACACAGTAGGGGAGTTGTTTTTCAGCCGTCAAATGAATTCCCCGTTCGATCTGGGGGCTCAACTGACATAACGCGGCGTTTCCCGGACCAGCATGTCGCGGACCTTTTCCGCCGCCGGCGACAGGGGAAAGTTGCGCCGGGTGATCAGGCACAGTTCCCTCTCGACCCGGGGGTTGATCAGTTCGCGAAAGATCAGGGCCGGCTGCATGAAGCCGGGCACGGCGAGCGAGGGCAGCACGGTCATCGCCAGTTTGGCGGCCAGGATGCCGCCCAGGGCGGCCATGGTCAGGACCTCGTATTCCGGATTGCACAGGCTTTCCGGTTTGCCTTCGATGCGGTCGATCAGCACATTGACGCCGGTATCCGGCGACATGGCGGCGAAGGCGTGGCCGTCCAGGGCGGTCCAGGGCAACGGTCCGTCCTCCCGCCCCAGGGGGTGGTCCGGGTGGCAGACCATGCCGACGGGATCGCGGGTCAGGGCGGTGAATTCCAGGTCCGGGTCCAATTCCCAGACATTGCCGATACCGAAGTCGGATTCGTTGTTGCGGACCTGACGTTGCACGCCGCGGGCGTTGTCGTCGCGCAACAGGATCCGGGTTTCGGGATGGGCGTGCTTGATTTTGCCGAAAATGTCCGGAAACACGTTGATGGTCAGCGACGGCAACACCGCGATGGCGACCTGTCCCGATTGTCTTTCGGCGGCGACCTTGAGGTCCGATATGGCGCGGTCGAAATCCTCCACCAGCCGTTCGGCGATGGGCAGGAAGTTCTCCCCGTCCGCCGTCGCCTTCACCTGCCGGGTGGTGCGGTGGAAAAGCTTCACCCCGGTCAGGTCCTCCAACTGATTGATGGTGATGGTCAGGGCCGGCTGCGACAGGCCGAGCTTTTCCGCGGCCCGGGTAAAGCTGCCCTGGCGGGCGACTTCCATGAAGGCTCGAACATGGCGGAGGGTTAGGCTCATGACGGCGGCGCATCCGGTTTCGGCTATTGATTGGATTCATTTATATAACCGGAACGATTGATTAGCCAACATCAAGCCGTTCATACGGGGATGGGGATGTCGTTGACTTCATACATGACGTGGTGGATTTCCCCTTCGAAGCGTTCGGCCATGGCATCGGCGTCGAGGACGGCCCGGTTGCGTTCTTCCGAGGCGGCGGCGACCTTGAAGTCCTCCAGGCTGTCGAAGAACAGTTCGAAGGATAGATAATATTTCGGCTCGACGCCGTCCCGGGGCGCGCCTTTCAGGTAACGCAGGGCGCGTAGGCGCGGGTAGGCGGCCACCAGGGGCATGTGGACCTCCTTGATGTGACGCTCGAAGTCTTCCGGGTCGTCTTTCACGGTTCCTTGCCAGTAGGCGCAAAGGGCGATCATGGTTTCGGGCTCCTTGTCTCGGGTGTCTTCGGTCAGTCGATTTCAAATACGCCGTCGATCTCGACCGCGAAATCCAGGGGCAGGGACGGGGCCCCCGCATTGGTGCGGGTGCAGCGTCCGGCATCTCCGAAAACCTCCGCCATCAGGTCGGAGGCGCCGTTGACGACGCCCGGAAGATCGGTGAACTCGGGCACGCAGTTGACGAAGGCGCCCAGCTTGACCACCTGGCGGACCCGGTCCAGGTCGCCGCCGCAGGCGGCCTTCACCTGGGCGATCAGGTTCAGGCCGCACATGCGCGCCGCCTTGTAGCCGTCTTCGACGGTGATTTCCCGCCCCAGCTTGCCGATGTAATGGAATTCGCCCCGCAGGATGGTCACCTGGCCCGATAGGAAGACCAGATTGCCGCTGACCACGTAGGGCATGTAGTTGGCGACCGGCGCCGGAGCATCGGGAAGTTCGATACCCAGTTCCGCCAGACGTGCCTCGATTGTTCCCGCCATTGTCTCGATTCCTCCGTTGTCGTGGGGGCGCGTCGCGCCGGGGAAAACCCAGACTAGGCGAGAAGAAAATAATAATTCAAATGAAAAAAATCTAGTAATTAATAAAAATGATTTATTTTTTAGTTGTCAGGAGAGGTATAGGCAGACACGGGAAATATTTCAAATTTCATTGGAATTCCTGACGCGCCGCGTTGCGTTGGGGGTCTTAT
>CAYFOJ010000065.1:0-7166 GCA_964344645.1 uncultured Thalassospiraceae bacterium | reverse complement strand
GAAAAGGTTACGATTTACAGTTGGTTAACCATTCTTCTGCATATATAATCACGCATTGATTCGAATTAATATCATGGTCCGCCGAGAATGATTTCCGTGCACGCCGTCAAACGCCTGGGATTGGGGATGTGTTTGCCCCTGGCGCTCGCCGTCAGTCCCGCACGGGCGGAAACCCTGCCAGATCTGCTGCCGGAACTGTTGGGCAATCATAACCTGATCAAGGCGGCGGAGGCCGACATTTCCGCCGCCAGGGAAACTGCCATCGCCGCCAAGGGCGGCTGGTATCCGTCTCTCAGCATCACCATGACCGGCGGCAACGAGCAGCAAAACAAGCCGAGCGGTTCCGACGACACCAACATGGTCTCCCGCGAGGCGGCCTTCTCGGTCACCCAACGCCTGTGGGACGGCGGCGCCACCTCTTCCACCATCCGAACGGCGAAACTGTCCCAGCAGCAGACGGAAGCGGCCATGCTCACCACCCGCTCCAGCCTGTTGCTCCGGGGCTTCACCGCCTACATCAACGTCATTCGCGCCGCCGAAGGCCTGTCCTATGCGGTAACCTCGGAAGAAAACATCAAGAAACAGACCGAACTCGAGGACTCCCTGGTCAAGCGCGGGGCCGGTTTCTCCACCGATGTCATGCAGGCCAAGGTTCAGTTGGCCGGCGCCCAGGCCCGCCGGACCCGGGCCGAAGGCACCCTTGAGCTCGCCAAGAACGCCTACCGCGCCGTTTTCAATAAGGAAGCCGCCCCCGTCGACACCATGATCAAACCGGTCCTCCCCGTCGATCTGCTGCCTGCCGACGTGGAGGAAGCCGTCGAACGGGCGATGAAGAACAACGCCTTCCTGATCGCCAACAACCTGACCAGCAAGATCGCCATGGAATCCGTCAACGCGACCCGGGCCAGCAGCTTTTCGCCGACCGTCGACGGAATCATCGACGTCAAACACAAAGCGGACGTCAGCGCCACGGCGGGCAGCCAGCACGAGGTCTTCAGCAAGGTCACCGTCAGCTTCCCCTTCAACCTGGGTTTCACCGCCATCAACACCCTGCGGGCCACGGAAAACGCCTACGACGCCGCCAATTACCGCTACGCCGATGCCAAATCAACCATCGAGGAAGCCACCCGCAACGCCTGGGAACAACTGAAGACTGCCAAGGACAATGCCGAACAACTCGGCAACCAGGCCAATATCGCCGCCGAATTCCTGGAATTCGCCCGCAAGGAACGGACCCTGGGCCGCCGCTCCCTGCTTGACGTGCTCAGCGGCGAGACGGCCCTGATCAACGCCAGCAGCGACGCGGCTTCGGCGGAAATCGATGTCGCCGTCGCCGTCTTCACCCTGCTCGACGCCATGGGCGAACTGGACGAACAGGCGCTGGGCCGCACCGCCGACATGTAACGGGCCTGCCCCTTTTATTTTTCCGCGACCGCAAGCGACTGGATGCTATACTCCGTCATTCCGCGATGAAGGTATTGTTGCGACATGAGAGAGTTTTTTCGCCGTTTGATGATAAGGCCCGTTCTCGCCGTCGAGATCGCCATCGCCTCCCTGTTCGCCAATGTCCTGGCCCTGGCCAGCCCGCTTTTCGTCATTCAGGTTCTCAACCGCTACGTCGCCCATGGCGTCACCGCCACCCTGGTTACCCTGACCAGCGGCGTCCTGCTGGCGGTGGTGCTGGAATACGCCTTCCGCAAGGTGCGCATGCGTCTCGCCCGGGCGGTCAGCGCCGCCCCCGATTACGAGATCGGCGGCGCC
Organism: uncultured Thalassospiraceae bacterium; assembly: GCA_964344645.1. GTDB lineage: Bacteria > Pseudomonadota > Alphaproteobacteria > Rhodospirillales > JABHCV01 > JACNJU01. The sequence continues at coordinate 5,405 of CAYFOJ010000065.1, read as the reverse complement.
GCCTTCAATGTTCTGCTGAAAGTGAAGGCCAGCGCCCTGGAACGCATCCCCCCGGGCCAGCGCCAGCAGATTATCGCCGCCACCACTTCCGTGGAAAAGGCCTTCGGCGCCGGCAACATCGCCGCCGTCTTCGATGTTCCCTTCGCCCTGCTGTTCGTCGGCGCCCTTTACCTGCTCAGCCCACCCCTTGCCGCCGTCGTCGGCTGCTTCCTGGTGGTCGTCTTCATCATCGGCACCTACAGCGCCTTTCGCCTGCGCGGCCAGACCCGTCAGTTGTTGCACGCGTCGGGCAATTCCAACGCCCTGGTCCGCAGTGCGTCCGGCGACATCGACACGGTCCGCGCCTTCAACGCCTCGACCTTCCTCAGTCAAGCCTGGCAGCGCCAGCTTGATCTGGTGCAGGGCCTCCGCCACGCCATGGAGGCCCGCCAAAGCGGCGGCCAAACCCTGATCCAGAGCCTGACCGCCCTGATGAGCGTCTTCGTCGTCACCACGGGCGCAACCCTGGTTGTCGCCGGCGAGATGGACGTGGGGGCCATGATCGGCGCCAACATCCTCGCCGCCCGCGCCCTGATGCCCATCTCCCGGCTGACGCAAATGGCGGGCCCCCTGGCCGAGGCGCGGGAAAGCCTGTCCATTCTCAAGGAATTCTCCAAGTTGCCGTTGGAATCAGAAGGCATTGCCGTCAAGACCAACTATTCCGGCCAGTTGGAACTGAAGGACGCGGCGTTCGCCTTTCCGGGCTCCTCGACACCGCTTTTCGAATCCCTCGACCTGACTCTCAAGCCGGGAACCATTCTCGCCGTCAGTGGCGCCAACGGGGCCGGCAAGACCACCCTGATGCGGTTGCTGACCGGGGTGATCGAACCCATCCGGGGACACGTTCTCGCCGACGGTCTGGATTTGCGCCAGGCCGCCCCCGAATGGTGGCGCGGGCAGATCGTCTACCTGCCGCAGGAACCGACCCTGCTGAACGCCAGCATCCGCGACAACCTGACCACCGTCGCCCCCGAGATCGACGAGGCCCGCCTCGCCCAGATCATCACCGCCACCGGGCTGTCACGGTTCCTCGATGAAAGCCCGAAGGGGATGGAAACCGTTGTCGAGGACGGGGGGCGCAACCTGTCCCTCGGCATACGCCGCCGCCTCGCCCTGGCCCGCGCCATGACCACGGACGGCAAGCTGGTGCTGTTCGACGAACCCACCGAGGGCATGGACGCGGAGGGCGTCTCCTGTGTCTATGCCATCATGAAGGAGATGGCGCAGCAGGGCCGGACCATCGTCGTCGTCTCTCATGATCCGAAAATCGTCAACGGCGCCCATGCGACCCTGGATTTGAACGTCAAGCCCTCCCCCCGGGTGACCGAGCGCCCCCGGCCGGTCGCCCCGCCCGATCAGGAAGGACAAACCGCGTCATGACGGCGAAACCGCAAATCCCGGACAACAAACGGCGTGAGACCCGCGCCGGGGCCGGTTCCCACATGCTGCTGTTGCTCTGCGTCGCCGCCTGCCTGTCCTTCTTCGGCTGGGCCTGGGTCTCGACCCTGGACATCGTTTCCCTGGCCAGCGGCGAGGTCATCCCCTCCTCGCAGGTGAAAAGCGTTCAGCACCTGGAAGGGGGCATCGTCAGGGAAATCTCTGTCAACGAGGGCGATCACGTCCGCAAGGGCCAAAAGCTGATCGTCCTGGAGCCGACGCAAAGCGGCGCCGACGTGGGGGAAATCCGTGTCCGGCTGTTGTCTCTCAGGGCGGAAATCATCCGCCTTGAGGCAGAGGTCAACGGCGCCGAAAAACCGCGGTTTCCCGAAGACCTGAAGACCGACAACCCGCGCATCGTGCAACAGACCATTCGCCGTTTCGAAAGCCGCCGCAAAGCCAAGCAAAGCCGCATCGACTCGCAGCATCAGGCCATTGCCCAGCGGCGCCAGGAGATCAGGGAAATCAACGCCCGCATCCGCAATCTGACGGAAAGCCTGAAACTGATGGACGAACAGATCGCCATCAGCGAAGACCTGCTGAAAGAGGACCTGACCAACCGCTACAACCATCTCGACCTGCTGAAGGAAGCCAGTTCCATTCGCGGCCGAAAGGAAGAGGACGCCGCCGCCCTGCAGCGGGCAAAATCGGCCATGAAGGAGGCGGAAGCCAATCTGGACGGCATTCACACCGCCTTCCTGGAGGACGCCGGCAAGGAACTGGAGGACGCCCGCCTCAGTTTCGACGAACTGAGCCAGCGCGAGCAGAAATATAAGGACAGCCTGGCCCGAACCGTCATGCGTTCGCCGGTGGATGGCGTCATCAAGACCCTGCACGTGGCCACCGTCGGCGGGGTGCTGAGACCCGGGCAGACCGTCATCGACGTGGTTCCCGCCGACGACCGCCTGATCGTCGAGGCGCGCCTGCCGACCCAGGACATCGGCTATGTGGCCGCCGGGCAGGAGGCCCTGATCAAACTGACTTCGGCCGACGCCCAGCGGTTTGGCGGCCTGGACGGCACCGTCACCAGCGTCAGCCCGGACACCCTGGTCACCGAACAGGGCGCGCCCTACTACCGGGTGCGCATCGAGACCGCCAGCGACCGCTTCAGCCACGGCGACCTGCAATACCGCCTGTTCCCCGGCATGCAGGTGATCGCCAGCATCCGCACCGGCCAGAGAACCGTGGCGGAATATCTGGCCGGACCCTTCCTCAATTCCATGAGCGGGGCCATGGGGGAACGCTGAACCGTTCCCCTCAAAGGCTCATGCCGAAGCCGAGATCGGGTATGCGCCGGGGATCAGGCTTTCCGCCAGATCGCCCGCGACAGAGAGCCATCCGGCCACCTCCGCCGCCGCGTCCGATCCCATCTTTTCAACAGCCCCGTTCAGAGCCGCCATTGCAACGGGATGACCGCCGAACGCTCCAGTGAAGGCCTCTCGCATAGCCTCGAAATCCAACCCTTCGTGATCCACCTCGGCGATCAGAAGCAGTCGGCGCATGGCATGAGAAATCGCCTCCTTCGCCGCCGCACCGGCACCCTCTTCGTCACCGGCGGCACGCCGCCGGGAGATGTCTTCAAGGGCGGTCTCGGCCAGGTCGGAAAGATATTCTCCGACCACGGCGAAGGCGGCGCATTCGCCGCTGGCGCTCAGGGGCGGGAAGAACCTTTTGGCGCTGCCGACATCGAGCAACAGGTCCGGGTCTTGCCCGTCGTAGCCTTCCGCCGTGTACGCCTCGAGCAGGCTTGAGACCGTCTCCACGCCCAGTCTTCTCACCCAATCGCCGACCGACTCGCCGTCGTGTCGGCCGTCCGCATAGGCGGCGATCACCGTTTTCAAGGCTCGCCCGGCCAGGCGGGCCGGCACCACCGGCCCCGTTTCGGCCAGGGTTCTGGAGGCGCCGTCCCCGCCGAAGTGGAACTGATAATGCGGCGCGCTCCTGCCGTTGATCTTTTTCGCCAGGGCATGCAGGCCGAAATCGCCGATATGATGCTGGCCGCAGGAATTATGGCAACCGGAGATACGAATGGCGGTTTCCGGCAGTCCGGCGAAAGCTTCCCGGTCTTCCCGCATCTCCCGCGCCAGGGCGTTGGAATTGGTGATGCCGATGGTGCAGGTGCTGGTCCCGGGGCAGGCGACCAGATTGGACAGGGCGTCCCGGTCCGCCCCCGCCTCCAGATCAAGGGCTTCGACCCGGGAGAGAAACCGCGAGCGGTTTTCCGCCGGAAGGCCGATGACCAGGATGTTCTGGTCCCGGGTCAGGCGGAATTCGGCGGCCCCCAGGTCCTCGGCCAGGTCGGTCAGGGCCAACAGGCGATCACTGCCGATCATGCCCAAGGGCGGACGCACGACGATGGCAAGCCGGCCATCGGGTTGAACGATCTCGCCATCCCTTATCGACGGCGGCGGGCCTTCCGACGCCGGGGTGCGCCATTCGATATCCGCCACCGGTAGAGCGCCGGTGTTCCTGACCTTGGCGAACTGTTCGCGGAAGGCGGCGGCAAACCCCTCCTCGCCGAACCGGTCGACCAGGAACTTGATCCGCGAGGCGTTCTTGTTCGCCCGGTTGGAATGCTCATGGTGCAGGCGGGCGAAGGCTTCCTGAACCGCCGCCAGATCCTCTGCGAGGACAAAATCCGCGACGACAACGGCCTTGCGTGGACGATTGCCGAGACCGCCTCCGGCAACGACCCTGAAGCCGTTCACCCCGTCCTGCTCCGTCGCGATGAACCCCAGGTCGTCGATGGCGCTGGCGCCGCAATCCGCTTCGCAACCTGAGACCGTGGTCTTGAACTTCCTCGGCATATGTTGCACCAGGGGGTGGCGAAGCCAGGCGCGGGATAGAAATTCCGCCACTTCGCCCGCGTCTATCCGTTGCTTCGGGCAAATCCCCGCCAAGGGGCAGGCGACCACATTGCGGATGGTGTTCCCCGAGGCCTCGCGGGTGGTGACTCCCCCCTGTTCGAGGGCGTCGAGGAAGGCGGGGGTCGACGGCAGGTCGAGGAAGTAAAACTGAAAATCCTGGCGCGTGGTGATGTGCAGGTCGCCGCCGCAATAGCGCCCGTTGGCCCTTGCCGCCGCCCGGGCCTGGTCGAAGCCGAGACGGCCGCCCGGCAACTTGGCGCGAACCATATAACGGTCCGTCTGCCGTTGCGCATAAACGCCGAAACGCAGGCGGAAGGTCTTCCAGCGGTCTTCATCCCAGCGCCCGCGGGCAAAGAGGTCCAGGCCGGCCCGGTATTCGGCGGCATCGCTCCGGGAAACGAGAGGGGTCAGGGCTGTATCCAAAGGCATGGCTATATCACAGTTCAATAATGTTTAATGCATTTAATAACGATATAATTTGTATTTAATAATTTCAATACAAATTAATTATGTGTTTAATAAGTTAGGCATATGAAATGGCCGGTCCGGACGCTATGGTCGCATTCATGATCAAGAGCGACACACGAACACGGCGGGAACGCCTGCCGGCATGAAGCCTCCCGCCATCATCGGCCACCGGGGCGCCGCCGGCCGTGCGCCGGAAAACACCCTGGACTCCATCGCCATGGCGGCGCGGCTGGGCGCTCGCTGGGTGGAATTCGACGTCATGCTGAGCGCCGACGGCAGACCCCTGCTGATTCACGACGAAACCCTTGAGCGGACAACGGATGCCTCCGGACGCGTCGACGAGACGGATTGGCCGACCCTTCGCCGGTTCGATGCGGGAAGCTGGTTTTCCGAGGATTGGGCGGGTGTTTCCGTGCCCTTGTTGTCGGACGTGTTTCCGGCCCTGGAGCGGTTGGGGCTGGGGGCGGTGATCGAGATCAAACCGTCGGCGGGGCGGGACGAGGAAACCGCGCGCCTGACGGCGGAAATGGTGCGCGAACACGGGACTGTCAGATAGTTTGTGCCTGGGCCGATTTGTTACCCATTGACGAATCG
>CAYFOJ010000064.1:0-7388 GCA_964344645.1 uncultured Thalassospiraceae bacterium | reverse complement strand
GACCCTGCCGGCGAGCGCCAAGAACAAGCTGATCAAACAGTTCAGCGCCCAGGACGCCTTTGTCGAGGCCGACGTGGACGCCGCCATCAGGGATGAGGCCGATTATCTCGCCTCGTTCACGGAGAGCGGCGCCGTCCAGGGCCTCGGTGACGGGATGCGCATCGAGACCGGCGAGACCCGGGCGGAGAAGACCAGCAACATGCTGGAGGCGTTTTTCGATCCCGAGCACAGGGACCACCGGCACGCCCGGTCGTTCCGCGAGTGCTACATCCAGATCACCGGCGACACCCGGGTCACCGGCCTGACCCGCAACTGCGATGAGTCGCTGATGCGCGAAGCTTTGAGTTCGACCAGCTTTGACGATGTGCTGGGCGATTCCATCACCCGTCGCATGGTCAAGGACTACAACACGCCGACCCGCTACGACATCTGGAAGCAACTGGTCACCGTGGTTCCGGTGATGGACTTCCGGACGCAGGAACGGACCCGCTTCGGCGGTTACGGCGATATCCCCGCCGTCGCCGAAAACGGCACCTACGATCCCTTGACCTCGCCTGGTGACGAGAAGGCGACCTACGCCGTCGGCAAGAAGGGCGGCACGGAAAGCGTCACGCTGGAGATGATCAAGAACGACGACGTCGGCGCCATCCGCGTCATCCCGACCAAGCTGAGCCGGGCGGCCAAGCGGACGCTCGGGAAATTCGTCCTCGATTTCCTGCGCACCAACCCGGCCATTTACGATGGCGTCACCCTGTTCCACGCCAGCCACGGCAACCTGGGCGCCGCCGCTCTGACCGCCTCCTCTCTGGCGGCGGGCCGGCTGGCCATGCTGAAGCAGGCGGAACTGGGCTCCGCCGATCCCCTCGGCATCGGGCCCGAGTATCTGTGGGTCAGTCCCGACAACGAGGAAACCGCCGTCGACCTGTTCCGCCGCAACACGGAGAACGACAAAAACTTCGTGCAGAGCCTGGCCCTGCAGGTGATGCCCGTCTGGTACTGGACGGACGTGAACGACTGGTGCCTGTCCGCCAATACGGCCGACATCCCGACCATCGAGATCGGTTTCCTGGACGGCAACGAGGAACCGGAACTGTTCGTCCAGGACAGCCCGACGGGCGGCTCCATGTTCACCAACGACCGGTTGACCTGGAAACTGCGCCATATCTACGGCGGCGCCGCTACCGAGTTCCGTGGCCTTTATAAGGCCGTCGTCGTCTGACCGGATTAACCCCGGAGAGCCGATGAAGCGGTGGACGTGAAGGGGCGGGCCACCGTGGAGGCAAGGAAGAAGTCCGCGCCGGGAGGCGGCCCTTTCCCGTCCCGGCGCGGCATTGCATTCGAAAAGAGACCCCAGCCATGGCCCTGGTCGACTACCAGACCCTGACCGACAACCTGGTCCGCGACGACGGTGGCGAGATCACCGCCGCCGACCGCGACCAGGCGATCGGTTTGGCGGTGGTCCGGTATTCGACCGACCGTCCCCGCACCACGGTGGAGGCGGTGGTCTCGGCGGGCGGGGTCTTCCTCGACCTGCCGGGAGGATGGCAGGTGGACTTCAGCCGCCTGACCGGCGTCGAGCTTCCCGACGGCGACGACGCCACGGAGATCGACGCCGTCCTCGATCAGGGCTTGTCCGGCTGGCGGATCCGCCTCGGCCGCACCCTGGCATCCGGCGAGATGGCGCATGTGCGTTACACCATCACCCATGCCCTCGACGCCGCCGAGGACACGGTGCCGCTCAAGGACCGGGAGGCCGTGGCCGGCTGGGCGGCGGCGTTGCTGTTCGAGCAACTGGCCAGCCTCTATTCCGGCAACCGCCAGCCGACCATCGATGCCGACACCGTGGACTGGCAATCCAAACCTGGTGACTACGCCATGCGCGCCAAGCGGCTCAGGGAAAGCTATCTCAACCATCTCGGCATCGACCAGAAACGCACGGTGCCCGCAGGCGCCGTCGTTGATTTCGACCGGCGGAGCGGCGACGGCGGGCGCCGTGTCGCCCATCCGGGTTCACGGAGGTGATCGTGGCCGGACCTTTCGCCATTCATATCGATATCCGCGAGGCGGCCGCCCTGGCCAAGGCCTTCGATCAGGCTCCCGAGATCGTCACCCGGGAGCTCACCGCCGCCACATGGGAGGCCGAGTTGCTGCTGGAACGGGAGACCAAGGAACTGACCCCGGTGGGCGTCGGTGGCGGCGGCGGCCTCAAAGGGTCCATCTCGGCCCGCGAGCCCCGGGTCCTGGCCGACAACGTCATCGGCGAGGTGGGCACGTCCCTTCCCCACGCGGTTCCCGTCGAGTTGGGCACCAAGCCGCACATGCCGCCGGTTCAGCCTCTCGCCGACTGGGCCCGGCACAAACTGGGCGTGGAGCCCGGAGAGGCGCGTTCCGTCGGTTACAGGATCGCACGGAAAATCGCCGTCAAGGGAACCCAAGGGGCGCATATGTTCTCCCGCGCCTTCGCCGCCAACGAGGCCCAGGTGCAGGGCATTTACGCCGATGCGCTTACCCGCATCGTCCGCCGGATGGAGGCAAGGCCATGAGTCTCGACACCATCCGTTCGGCGATCGTCGCCAAGCTGGAAGCGGTCTCCGGTATCGGGCTTGTTCACGGCTACGAGCGTTATGCCCGAAAGCAGAGCGATTTTCGGGCCTTCTATGAAGACGGCGACAAAGTGCTGGGCTGGTTCATCCGCCGACGGGCGACCCGGGAGACGGAGGAGACGAACCTCCGCAACACCGTCGTCCACACGTGGGATATTCGCGGCTACATGAGCCTGCAAGACGCCGAGGCGACGGAGCTTGCTTTCGACCTGCTGATCGAAAGCGTCCGGGCCGCGTTCCGTGACGACATCACCATCGGCGGCGCCGTCGATACAACGGTGATCGACGGCAAGGTCGGCCTGCAACTGGAGGACTCGGGACCGGTGATGTTCTCCGGCATCCTTTGTCACGGCGCCCGGCTCAGCCTGATGACCGAAAACGGCGTCGACATTGGCGACCTCGCCGCCGCCGACTTTAACGCCTTCCACGCGGATTGGGACGTCCCGCCCCATGGCGATGTGGCGGCGCCGTTGCCGGCGGCCGATTCCGACGCCGAAGACCTCATTCAACCGGAGCAAGACCCATGAGCAAATTTCTTTCCCTGAAGCCGGCCCGACCGGGCCTGATCGTCCGCGATCCGCAAACCCTCGCGGCCCTTCCCGACGCAGGCGCCGACGTGGCCGATACTCCTTACTGGCGCCGCCGCCTCAAGGACGGCGACGTCGAACAAAAACCCCGCCCGACCGCCAAGAAGAAGGACTGATCCATCATGCCCATTTCATTCGACTCCATCCCCGTCGATCTGCGCGTCCCCGGGGCCGCAATCGAAATCGTCAACACCGGCGCCCTGCGCGGCCTGCCCGGCATGCCGTCGAAGATCCTGGTTATCGGCCAGCGCCTGGCCGCCGGTACCGCCGCCGCCGGGACGCCGATCCGCGTCCTCACCGAGGCGGCGGCCGAGGAATATTTCGGCCGGGGCTCGCAATTGCATCGGATGTTCAGGATCCTCAAGCTGAACAACTCCTGGACGGAGACCTGGGCTATCCCGCTGGATGACCTGGCCGCCGGCACCCAGGCGACGGGGAGCATTCTGTTCGGCGGCGCCGTCACCGCCGCCGGCACCCTCAATCTTTACCTCGGGGGAACCCGCGTCCGCGTCGGCGTCGCCGCGACGGACAGCCCCGCCGCCGTCGCCACCAACGTGGCCGCCGCCATCACCGCCAAGACCGACCTGGCCATCACCGCCGCGGTTAACGGCGCCACCGCCGAGCAGGTCGATCTGACCGCCAGGCACAAGGGAGAAAACGGCGACGACATCGACGTCCGCGTCAATTTCTATCCCGGCGAGGCCCTGCCGGCGGGCCTGAGCGCCTCCGTCACCGCCATGAGCGGCGGCGCCGGCAATCCGGACATCGCCGCCGCCGTCACCGCCATGGCCGACGAGTGGTACACCGATATCGTCATGCCGTGGACGGACACGGCCAACCTGCTGGCGCTGGAAACGGAACTGACAACCCGGTTCGGGCCGTTGGTGATGCAGGACGGCCATGCCTACGCCGCCGCCGCCGGCACTCACGCCGCGCTGACCACGCTGGGCAACGGCCGCAACAGCCCGCACCTGACCATCATGGGGGCCAAGGCGAGCCCGACACCGCCGGATGAATGGGCGGCGGCGCTGGCCGGCGTCTGCGCCTATCACGCCAAGATCGATCCGGCGCGGCCGTTTCAGACCCTGAACCTGGTCGGCGTTTTGCCGCCCGCGGTGGAAGACCGCTTCACCATGAGCGAGCGCAATTTGCTGCTGTTCGACGGCATCGCCACCTGGAAGGTGGACGCCGGCGGCGGCGTCCTGATCGAGCGGGTCATCACGACGTATGAAAGCAACGCCGCCGGGGTCGATGATCCTTCCTATCTGGACCTGAACACGATGAAGACGCTGGCTTATCTGCGCTACTCGGTTCGGGCGCGGATCCTGAGCAAGTTTCCGCGCTTCAAGCTGGCCGACGACGGGAAACAACTCGGCGCCGGGCAGAAGGTTGTCACGCCCCGCATCATCCGCGCCGAGCTGATCGCGCTGTTCCGCCAGTGGGAGGAAGCGGGCCTGGCCGAGAACATCGACCAGTTCAAGGAAGACCTCATCGTCGAGCGGGACGCAAACGACGTCAATCGCATCAACGCCCTGATCCCGCCCGACATCGTTAATCAGTTCCGGGTCTTCGCGGGCCAGGTCGAGTTCAGGCTGTAGAAGAGGAGTAGCCAATCATGTCCAATCCCAACCTCCGCGCCGGGCGCATGTATCTGAAGATCGACGGCGTCCAGCACAGCGCCAAGGGCAGCTTCACCTACAACCTGGGCGGCGAAAAGCGCGAGGCCATCGTCGGCGCCGACGGCGTCCACGGCTACAAATCGTCGCCGATCGTCCCCTTTATCGAGGGCGAGATCACCGACAACGCCGGGCTCGACCTGGCGGCGCTGACCCGCCTCGACGGGGCCACGGTCACCCTCGAGCTCGCCAACGGAAAAGTGATCGTGCTGTCCGACGCCTGGTACGCCGCCGACGGCGACGCCCAGACCGAGGATGCCAACATCCAAGTCCGCTTTGAAGGCCTCAGGGCCGAGGAGACGAAGTAGATGTCGGACGACAACGGAATCATCCCGGATCCCCACTCCGGTGAGGTCAAGCTGATCCTGCGTCACCCGGTCGAGTTTGCCGGCAGGCAGATTACCGAACTGACGCTACGCCGTCCTAAGGGACGCGACCTTGAAGCCATGGAGAAAGAGTCCGGCGGGGAAACCGCCCGCGCTCTTAGCCTGCTCGCTATTCTTAACACCGACGACGATCTGACGCGTCCGGCGATGCGAGAACTGGACGCCGAGGATATCGGAAGGGCGGCAGAAATCATCGCGGGTTTTTTAGGAACGTCCCATCAAATTGGCGAGACTTGATGGGAGATCTTGCCTTCGTGTTTCACTTCCCGCCATCGGTCTTGTGGAGCATGGATGTCGAAGAGTTGCTGATGTGGCATCGGCAAGCGGAGCGTTTTCATGAGTGACATGAACATCAGCATCGTTCTCAAGGCCATTGACCGGGCCACGGCACCGATCCGCAAGGTGTCGCGGTCCATGTCCGGCTTCGCCACCGATGTAAAGAAACTCGATCAGGCGATCGAGAAAAATCTTGCGCGGCGTGCGGCGTTGCGCGGACAGCTCATGGATGCGGCCGCCCTCGGTGCAACCCTGTTCGCGCCGTTGAAAGCCGCCGTCGATTTTGAAAGCGCCATGGCCGATGTCGGCAAGGTCGTCGATTTCAAGAATCCCGACGGTCTGGAGAAGATGGGCAACGCCATCAAAAGAATGTCGCGGGAGATTCCCATCAGCGCAGACGGCCTCGCACAGATCGTCGCCGCCGGCGGGCAGTTGGGAATCGCCGAGGGAGACTTGGCAACGTTCGCTAGGACGGCGTCGAAGATGTCCGTCGCCTTCGACCTGATGCCGGCGGAAGCCGGCGATGCGATGGCGAAACTCAGCAACGTCTTCAACATCCCAATCGGCGAGGTTGGGTCACTGGGCAACGCGATCAATCACCTTTCCGACAACACTGCCGCCAAGGCCCCCGAAATCGTCCGGGCGTTGCTGCGGGTCGGCGGAACGGCCAAATCATTCGGTCTGTCCGCCGTGCAAACATCGGCTCTTGCCGACGCCTTCATCGCGCTCGGAAAGCCGCCCGAGGTTGCCGGCACGGCGATTAACGCCCTGCTCATGAAATTACAGACGGCCTCGACCCAAGGTTCGAAATTTCAGGGAACGCTCAAGCATCTCGGCCTCTCCGCATCGGCGCTTGAGAAGTCCATCGGCGAAGACGCCCAGGGAGCGCTTCTTGATTTCCTCAACCGCCTCGGCGAGTTGAACAAGGCCGACAAGGCCAAAGCCACGGCGCTACTCTTCGGACAAGAGTACGCAGACGACATTGCCCTGCTCGTCGGCTCTCTCGACAAGTATCAGCAAGCGCTGCGCCTAACGGCTGATGAGACGAATTATGCCGGGTCCATGACACGGGAATTCGAAAACCGCTCCAAGACCACCAATAACGCACTTCAACTCCTGAAGAATGGGGTCACGGGAATTGGCATCAATCTCGGATCGACGCTGTTGCCAGGCCTGAATAACGTCATCGGCGCGTTGCACTCTGCAACTGGGGCCATCGCCGGCTTTACGGAAAAGTTCCCCCTGATTACCCAGGCTGTCTCAACCCTTGCCGCTGTTCTGATTACAGGCAAGGTTGCCACGGTCGGTTTCGGGTTTGCCCTGACCTTCCTGAAGGGGGGTGCGCTTTCGGTTGTCAAAAACCTTAAATCGATCGTCGCCGTGATGAACGTGCTGCGCATCGCCATGATCGCCAATCCGGTAGGGGCTCTGGTCACCTTGCTGATAACCGGCGCGACGCTGATTGTCGCCTATTGGGAGCCGATCAATAAACTGCTCTCCGACATTGGCGCCCGCATCAAATCCCTTGCCGATTCCGTTCTGCCCGACTGGCTGAAAGAAAAACTCGGGTTCGGCGGCGATAGCGGGTCCAAGTCAACGCAATTGTCACCCGGTGCGCCTGCGAAAAGCCTTGCCGGGGCCCCCGCCCGAGCAACCACCCCCACCGGCGTCAACCGTTCGGAAGTCGGCGGCGAGGTTCGGATCGTCATCGACCAGGACGGCCGGGCGCGTGTGGCCGGGGTCGAGAGCGACAGCCGCGGTTTCGACCTCAACGTCGACGCCGGTCTGGTCATGGCGGGGCCGTGATGAGCTGGCGAGACAACCTTCGCGCGGCGTCGTTCCGGGGCGTCGCGTTTCACT
>CAYFOJ010000063.1:0-7748 GCA_964344645.1 uncultured Thalassospiraceae bacterium | reverse complement strand
CCCTCGTAGGACTCCGCGTCCGTGTCTTCTCCACCAAAGCCGAACCAGAACTCCACCAGCCCGGTCATGGGGTTGAGAGAACCGCCGTCGGTGATCTCGTGGAGGAATTGCGCCTCGCCGGGGGTCAGGTGGGCCAGCACCGTGTCGCCGTGGCGGCCCATGCCTTGCAGGGTCCGGGCCAGGGCCTTCAGGGTCTCGCCGCCCGGGTTGATCTCGCCGTCGGTCCGCAGGCCGTGGTCCTTCTGGAAGGCCTTGACGGCTTCTTCCAGCCGGGTGCCGAAGTAGCCGGTGGGGCCGTCGGTGGGGGCGAGGTCATGGACGCCGGCGAGCTTGAGCAGGCATTCGACCCTGCCCACGTCTTCGCGGGCGTTGCCGCCCCTGCGCCCGACGGGGCCCGAGAGGGCGAAGGGGTCGGAGATGTCCAGGTGTTCTTCGTCCACTCATTCCAAGGACAAGACCGCCTGAAAACACCCTTGATGCCATTAACTACCCTCGGTAGTATACTCGCTCAACTCATGGAGTGAACAGATGCGGACGCCTATTCACGGGAGCCGGTTGCTCGCGGCATTCATCATCGCCGCCGTGATCCTGTTCCTTACCCCCGCCGCCACAACCGCCAAAAGGGCCGGACATAGCGACACGGAAGCCCTGCACAGGGCCATCGATCATCTGGAAAGAAAGGAATTCATCGACGCCTATGAGATCCTGATGCCCATGGCCCTACAGGGGGACGCCGAGGCGCAGTTCCAGATCGGCTGGATGTATCGCTATGGCCAGGGCCTGCCACAAAATGCATGTCTCGCGACCGTTTGGCACGACAAGGCGGCAAGACAAGGACATGGCAGGGCGCAACACTCAATGGCTTTCTCGTATTTCTCACGAGATGGCCTGATGAGAGATTATGAACTCGCCTACCGCTGGCTCCGGCAGGCCATCCGCAATGGCATTGATGTTGGCGAGGTCATAATTGAAATGATGGCAGAGAAGCTTTCCCCCTGGCTAAAGCAGCGCATCGAGAACACCGTCGAACAATGGCGGCCGGACGACCAGCCGCCCGCCGATGTCCTTGTCATCCCGGATCGGGTTGGTGGCCGAGACTACTCGAACCGCTCCTTCTACGATTACGGTCACGGTTCGTGCATCCCCGACTTCAGCGGAACCAGCATCGAACGCTTCGGGCCCCGCATCTATCGACCCTTCCGTTGATCTCGCTCAAAATCAATGCGCTTATTCGCATCTTGAGACAAAAGGAATACTAAAACTATACTGTCATACAAACTCTAGGACGCAATCAGTCAAGTAAATATACATTCCGTCAGGATACATTATGAATCAACAATTGGTTAAAATAAAACTCAATATGCCAGCATTATTCCTGATCCTGGCAGTGTCGTGTTTTTTTAATATTACCGTGGCAACGGCCAAACGGACACCATTGGAAGTACGCCTTGATACAATTTTTGACTGTGAATCTTATGATACCGCCCTTGCAATCATGGATGCAATCGAAGACACCCGCGTCCACGTCACTGCCGCCATCGGCCTCCTTACCAACCGGTGCGGGGGTCAGGATCAAGCGCGGGGTTTGCAAATCTTGCACCGAATTTCCCGAATGGATTTCTCCATTGCGCAGCCGCATGCCCATTTGTTTTTAGGGTTAGCGTATTTGCAAGGTTGGGGCGCTCGTCCTGATCTGACAGAAGCCCGTTATTGGTTTCAGCGCGCCACAATCAGATTCGCTTTTTCCGACTCCAGGGTGATCGAAATTATCTTTCGCAACACGCGTCAGGGGCATGGTATGGAATCCCCTCCCAGCCTCTTGCTGGAAGAAATCAAAAACGTTCAGGCAATGCGCGACGCCTCACCCGAAGAGCATTTTAAGATCTACCATGCCCTCTGGTCCGGTCAGGGCATGCCCATGGACAGGCCATCGGCTGAGCGCTTCTTGCATCGAGCCGTTGACCGACACTTGCCGCAGGCCCTGTATGAATATGGACGGTTGATACTGGAGCGGAAAATCAACATGATCCATGAGCCTCGTAAGGAACTGATAGAACTGGCCCTGACAAGTTTGGCGGTGGCCGCAGCATCCAACTATGGCCCAGCGCAGCAACGTCTTGGCCGCTATTGCCGGGATGAGGGTACCCAGCCTCGGCACAAAATATATGCCTATGTATTGTTCCGTCGTGCATACGAGGGCGGACTGAAAGAAGCGGGGCCGGAGATGGCTGAGTTATTCCAATCCCTATCTGCTCATGAGCTCCCGGTTGCCACAAAACTGTTGAACGACAAGCGGCCCATCCTTCCGTGCCTTGACAAACAGCAGGGCTCAGTCAAGGATCACTCTCGCTCCGAAGGCGGTTAATTTCCTGTTGGGCCTTCATGGCCTGCTGCACATGCCAGTTTTTCTCGTATAAGACAGAATCCAATTCTGCCTTTGCCTTGTTGTATTCTTCTGTCGCTTTCACAGACTGATGGTACATGTCGACAACACCCGTCACCTCTCTGACTGGAAGATCATGAGAGCGCAATTCCTTAACCGCATTGCTGTACTTCGCCCCCTTTTGAATCGCCCGACCTATTATGCCGACTGGAGCGGCTAGAGCAGCAATCGCTTCGATCCATGAATTATCGAATTGATCGTTCATGTTAACGGCGGCACGTTGCTTTTGATCAAGTTTCTCGATTAAGTCATTCACTTTCTCGTCAAGAGCTGATGCATTCCGGTGATCAGCTCGCTTTTGCGACTCAAGATAAGAAATACGGTGAGAGATCATCGCTTCTATATCACCCATGTACGGATTTGTTTCATCATCTTTGTTCTTCTTGATTTCTTCCAACGTGCGGTGATGCTCGAAGATGTTCTGGATCTGCCGCTTGGAGTTGACCGGTTCCTGGGTTTCCTTTCGGTTCGGGTCCGTCGGGTCCGTCGGTCCCGGAAGGGGATCGACGAAGTTGAGGTGCTGGTCGTCGTCTTCCAGGGTTCGGTTGTCGGTGACACGCGGGGTTTCCTCCAGCAGGTTGGGCTTGTTCCGCTCCCGGCGCCGGGCCTCGATGGTGTTGAGGCGCTCGCGGCGGCTTATCTCGTCGTCGTAGGTCCGGTCCGGCGTGGTCGGCGGGACGGGAGGGGTGGTCTTTCCGGACAGCGGGGAGGATGAGTTGGCGGTGGGTGCTTCCGCCCCGGCCCAGGCGCTCCAGGGCGTCATGGATTGCAGGGTCCGGGCCAGGGCCTTCAGGGTCTCGCCGCCCGGGTTGATCTCGCCGTCGGTCCGCAGGCCGTGGTCCTTCTGGAAGGCCTTGACGGCTTCTTCCAGCCGGGTGCCGAAGTAGCCGGTGGGGCCGTCGGTGGGGGCGAGGTCATGGACGCCGGCGAGCTTGAGCAGGCATTCGATCCTGCCCACGTCTTCGCGGGCGTTACCGCCCCTGCGCCCGACGGGGCCGGAAAGGGCGAAGGGGTCGGAGATGTCGAGCCGGGCCTCGCCGGAGGGTTCGAGCAGACGGCCGAAGGGGTCGGGCTCGTCGATCCAGGCGCCCCCGCCCAACCGGCCGGAGCTGCTGGGGATGTATATCTGTTTGCGTTCCGTGCGGTAGAAGGGATTGGTGGTCATGAGAAAAAAGCTCCTGTTTGATAGGGGGGGCCAACGCAAACGCCCCCGACGGGTTTCTTCCCGTCGGGGGCGCGGCGGAGGCGGTGGGAGACGGCGGCCCGGAGAGACCCGGGTTGTCGCCGCCTCACGGCCGACCGTTTAGTCGGTGTCGGCCGTGCCGACGCCGGTCATGTCGGCCACATCGACGACGCCGGCGGCGTTGGCGTTGACCAGATAAATGCCGGAGGCCGGCGTGCCGTCGGTGTCGGCGTTGGCCATCACCATGTCGCCGACGCGCACCATGTCGGCGGCGTCGTTGAAGTATCCGGCCGTGTCGATGTCGGACGCCGGATCGGTGCTGGTGTAGTGCCAAAGGGTGAAGCCGTTGGCATAGGCCAGCACGCTCAGGTCTTTCGATTTGAAAGCCATGATGGTTTCTCCTTTTCTAAGGTCAGGATTCCAGGCAGCGCAGGGAGACGACGCCGGAGGTGTCGACCAGCACGGAGCCCTGGCTCATGGAGTTGTTGATGAAATGCGCGGCCCGGTCGCCGTGCCAGGACACGTCGGTCTTGACTTCCGATCCCACCGCGTGGCCGATGGCCGTCTTGTGGTACCAGTAGCAATAGCGGACGTTGGCCGACTTGGTCAGGCCCGAGTGGGGGATCCACAGGGCGCCGAGCCACTTTTTGGCCTGGGTGCCCTTCCACGGCAATTCGTCGTCGCCGACGTAATCGGCGTTGGCGAATTCCTGGATTCCCAGCAGGTCGCTCCACTGTTTCCAGCCGACGATGGCGTAGCGTTCGCCGTCGTCGGGGACATCGGCGTCGCCCAGCATCTCGAACGCGCTCAGCACCTTGGCCTTGGTCAGGCCATCGGCGCCGTCGCCGGCGTAGTTGGTCGACGTGTCGAGCTGATTGATGATCAACTCGTCGGTCTTGCGGCCCAGCGCGTAGGCGCCGGCCTTGGCGACCACGTCATGCTCGTTGATGTTGTTCTTCAACTCGTCGAGCTGATCGACCCAGTCACCCGCGTAGTAGTCGTAGAGGGCGCATTCGACCGGGGTGTGGTCGATGTTCATCACCGGCACCTTGCCGTGCCGCGCCTTGGTCGAGGCCGTTCCCTTGCCCACCTTCTGGAAGGTGGTCGAGGAGCCGACGATCTTGTCCTTGGTGCGGACGGTGTTGCGCAGCTTGGAGCCCATGCGCTGATACTGCAGATGGACCTCCGTCTGGAAGTGCTTGACGAACGACTGTTCGATGGAAACTGACATGTATGTTTCTCCTGTATGTCAATCGGGTTTGAAAAAGGCGCGGGGGAGAAAACCCACGCGCCGTTAAACGCTCCGTGTCGAACGCCGGTTGTGGCGGAAACGCCGCCGGTGACGGAAACGCAAAGCCCCCCGGGCCCGCCCCGCGAGCCTGCACATCAGGGCGAGGACGAGTTGTCCGGGGGGAAAGGAAAAAATGAAATGAATAGGAAATCAGAAAGGCCGCCCCGTTAAAGGGCGGGCCGGGAACTCTTTCTAACGACCGTCCTCGAGGAATTCGACAAGGGAGTGGACCAGCTTGATATTCTGCCGCAACCCCTCATCGACAATGGCCTGTTTGTCGGGCGTCAGCAGGCCCCTGCTCTCTTCACGCCCGATCACCGACAAATCCCTGGCCCGGCCTTCGGGCAGGAACTCCGCCGCCAGGCCGTAATGCATGAAGGCGGCGAGAAAGTCCCCATCCTCCTTGTTAATCTCGGCCAGTTGCAAAAAGGCCTCGCCGTCCCCGCGCATGGCCTTCTTTCTTAGTCACCAAAAGTCCGGATTATGGTCGGGGTCGTCAATCCAGAAGCCGGAACTCCGGAACCTCATATCACTGGCGCTTACCGGTTCCCGGCTGACCGCCAGCTTGAAACGCGGATCTCTCTCTTCGATATAACGCGCCGCGGCTTCCGTTATCTCGTAACGTCGCGAGCATTCATCGGCATACATCAGATACAATTGCCCCTTGTCGCCAACAGGTCCGGAATCGCTTCCGCTTGCGATCAATGTCCTTGTTTCGTGGGCGTATAGATAGATCGGGACAAGGCGATTCAGAGAGTATTCATAATACTCTTCCCGGGGCCCATCGAATTGATACTCCACTAAGACGAGACAGTCTTCCCAGCGATATCGGGGCGTGAAGTGCAACATGAAATGGCGTTCCGTCGCCGTCTTATCGGGCGGCTGGGCTCCCGACCAAATATGCTCTTGCTCCCAGTAGGGATAATAGAGCAGTGCCGATACGAAGAGCCCGGCGGCCAGTACGCTTGCCATCATTATAACCGTTCGGAGGCGTATGGAGGTCATGTCATTTCGCCAATTTAGTTCACCGTGTCTCGGCCCGCCAGCGGACGTAATCCCTCAGGGCCTTGATCTTCAGGTAGGGGGTCATTTCTTCCCGCAGGGTCTGCAAGGAATGATCGAACACCCCGTCGGCGTTCACCAGCTCTTCCGGCTCGACCCCCAGGATGACGGCCA
The DNA here is from genome assembly GCA_964344645.1 of uncultured Thalassospiraceae bacterium. GTDB lineage: Bacteria > Pseudomonadota > Alphaproteobacteria > Rhodospirillales > JABHCV01 > JACNJU01. The sequence goes on along the minus strand of CAYFOJ010000063.1, from coordinate 1,655 downwards.
GCAACCGAGGCTCGGCTTGCTCGACACCGTTCAGAACCGCCCGGCTCAACCAATCGACGGCGCGGAATTCATCCCTCGCGGCACCGTCCCCCGTGGCATAAGCCAGGCCGAGCAGAAATTGTCCCTCGGGAGAATCGGCCTCCGCCGCCCGCGTCAGCCAGTCCAGCGCAAGCACCGGGTCCGCCTCGCCCCCCAGGCCGTTCCGGTGGACGCGGGCAAGGGCGAGAAGGGCTTTCGGGAATTCCTTCGTCGCCGCCCTTTCGTACCACTTGACGGCGGCGGCGGGATCGGGGGGTGTTCCGACACCGTTTTCAAAATAGGACCCCAAAAGGAATTGCCCCTTGCCGGAACCCTTTTCCGCCGCCCGGCTCACCCATTCCAGGGCCTTGGCCTCGCTCTTTTGAACCCCATCGCCCCACAAATACAACTGAGCCAGCGCCAGTTGAGACTCGTCGTACCCCCCTTCGGCGGCGCGCCGGTACCAGTGGGCGGCCGTGACGGCGTTCTTCTCGAACCCGTCCCCGACATAATGGCGTCGCGCCAAAAGGTGCTGGGCGTAAGCCTCTCCCAATTCGGCGGAGCGGGCTTCCCAAAAAATGGCCTTCTCCTCGCTTGGGGGAACCCCCAGGCCGTCCCGATACAGCATGGAGACGAGATAGGCGGCCCGGGGATGACCCGCCTCGGCCAGGGGAAGCCAATACCCCATGGCCCGCTCATAATCGCCGGCGTCATGGGCTCGCCACCCCTCGCCAACACCCGCCCGAACCGGCGAGGCGGCCAGGACAAGGAGCAACAGGAGCAGGGCGGAAAATCTGATCATTCGACAATCATAGGTGATAATGCCGTTCCACCTAAAGGAGAAATTCACGTATAGTGCCATTAAAGTATTGTCCGAAATTCCGGAATGCCTGGAACAATCAGACCTTCAGCCGTGGCGAACCGCATATCGTCACTGCCTGCATGAAAGAGGGCGCGGCGAGACATCCCGCGCACCTCGCCGTTGCGCGATCTGCTTGAAGAAGCCTGCGCGTCCGACAACGGCAACGAAACTTATGGCATCGACTTGCCGGTGCCTTCCCGGTGATTCGGTCAGCCCTTTCCTCGCCACCCGGCAAGTCCCTTGATGCCATTGGCAACCTCCAGTAGCATGGCGGCTCAACTCATGGAGTGAACAGATGCGGACGCCTATTCACAGGCCCCGGTTGCTCGCGGCATTCATCATCGCCGCCGTGACCCTGTTCCTTTCCCCCACCCCCACAACCGCCCAAGGGGCCGGATATGCCGACAGGGAAGCCCTGCACAGGGCCATCGATCATCTGAAAAGAGAAGAATTCATCGACGCCTATGAGATCCTGATGCCCATGGCCCTACAGGGGGACGCCGAGGCGCAGTTTCAGATCGGCTGGATGTATTACTTTGGCCAGGGCCTGCCGGCCAATATATGTATCGCGACAATTTGGTACGATAAGGCGGCAAGACAAGGACACGTGGTGGCGCAACGCAATATGTCCTCGGCTTACGAGATGCGTTACGGCGTGTTGAGGGATTATGAACTCTCCTACCGCTGGTTGAGACAGGCCATGCGCAATGGATTTGTCGTCGAGGGAGTATCAGTAATTTTGTGTCATGGGCCATAGTGATGAAAATGAAAGGAG
>CAYFOJ010000062.1:0-9873 GCA_964344645.1 uncultured Thalassospiraceae bacterium | reverse complement strand
AGCTAAAATCATGGTATAAACAGGCTAAGCACTAACCCTTAGCTACTTTAGCCCCCTTACGAATTACGGTTGGGCTCGCGCCAGACGCGGACGCCCTTTTCCACCGAGCGGCCGACGACATAGCCGCCGACGCCCAGCTTCAACAGGTCCCACATGTCCGGCGGGATATCCGCCATGGGAGAACCGAACAGGGGCACGATGAGGTAGTTGTTGGCGACGATGAGGCCGAACAGGCCGCCCACCAGCGGCCCGATGAGGGTGGGTAACATGGATTTTGGTGACACTATGAATTTCGGTGGAGGATGTGACAGGCAATCTTGCCGTTTATTAAGTACAAGTGTAAGTTTACTTGCTTCGATGCCGTGTCATGCACCGAGAGTACGGGATCAAGTATGGAACAATCGGACTCAAGACGGGCGTGAGATCAGGAACATGACCGTAAAATGGAACATATCGGCAGCCTTTGGCGTCATCGTTCTTTTCTTGACGGCCTGCTCCACACATACCGAGACACCGCCCGACCCGCTCGCCGACGTTCCGCCACCCGATGAACTACGGTTCATCTCCATGGAAGACGCCACGTCCCAATGCATCGGAAACCCGAAAACGCCGTTATGTGCGGTGGAGACGCTCCTGGCTTGCTTTACAAGGGTTGATCCCTCTCTCTGTCAAATGGTCGGCGTGACAAACAAATATCTTAAGAGATTTAAGAAAATCACCAAATATAAAGTTCTTACGGCAAGGGAATTGACGGCGGAGGAAATCGAACGCGAAAACGCTACCATAAAATACGAAGATTCACCCGAGTTCTGGTCTCTCGGCTTTGTCGAAATCGTCATCACCCAGCCCGATGGCGAAGACGGAACATGCAGCTTGAGAGATTGCAAGTTTGTAGACAGCCCACCTCCAGTGGGGGACGAATGCTGCAAGTACACCTATATCATCAAACCCATCGGAAACGAATGGCGCCCGATATCCTGGTGGTGGTGGGGGGAATACTGACTTCCCCACCACCGTTCGCCATGTCACTTCATGAATTTCGGCCTGATGTCCTTGTATCGGCGATAACCAGGCTTTTCATATATTGGCATTTGCGGATCACGAACCTCAACATGCACATGATTGCTCATGCCTTCGTTACCCGGTTTTGCCGCTATATTTTGCGCCTTGCCAATGCTGGTCTTCCCCGCAATCACGTTATCACCTTTCTTAATTTCAGGTGAGACATAGAAATGTCGGACGATATATCCATCATCGGTCTTCACATCGACAATCTTGTAATCCCCATCTGTATAGGGAGCGCCGATATTCACCACCTTTCCACTAACCGTTGACTTAATGGTTTCGCCGTTTTTGGCAACAAAATCCACGCCTCTATGCTTACCATGCGTTCTTCTTGCATGATATTCGCCGCCTCCCTTTGGGTCGTCTTTCGGGCGAACCACTCCACTTTTGGTCGGACTGACCATGGCTGGCGGAAATTTCTGTCCTTCGATGCCATCTGCGGCCTTAAAGCGATAAGGCTCGCCATCCGGTGTCTTGTTGGCCTTGTCGAAAGGATTTTGGCCGGGAGACTCACGGAGAGCGACCGACGAACCCCTGTTGCCGGCGCGGCTTGCATCGGCCAACCCCAACTCCTTCGCCAGCTTATCCCCATGTCCCGGCGAGGCCTTGTTCATTTGGGCTATAAGATCGTGGGTTTCGGCGACGGCGAGGGGGTCGGCTTTTTCGAGGCCGGGTTTGATGTGGCGTTTGATGCCGGTGAAGTCCGACGTCTTGGCCAGGCTGTCGGCGAGGCGGCGGTTGGACGACAGGGACTCGTTGGAGAGTGCCGGCGGTGCCATGGTCTTGGGCGCGGCGACGGCGGGCGGGTCCGCCAGCAGGTTGCCACGAGGGTTGGGGGTCGGGACCGGCTTCGGTTTCGGTTTCGGCCAGGCCTTGTCCTTGCGCCCGGCGCCGAAGGCGTTGTGGGCGGAGATGGCGCGCACGGGTTTCGGCTCCGGCGGTGGGGCGAAGCGGGGGCCGCCCCTGTCTTCCGGTCTCAGGACTTTGTCGCGGAAGACGGGCTCGGCGGGCTTCAGGTTGTCCTCCAGCAGGTTTGGCGTCTCGGGTTTCGCACCCGTGACGGCGAGGGAGTCGGAAGCCTTGCCGAGACCGCCTGTCGGACCGTCGCCGAACAGGTTCTTGAAGCCGTCGCCGATGCTGTCGCCGATACCGGAGAAGGCATCGCTTAATCCGCCGGACAGGCTGTCGCCGAGGCCGGACAGGCCGTCGGAGAACGAACTCAGCCCGCTCATGAAACTCTCGCCGATGCCGGAAAAGCCGTTGGAGAGGCCCGTGAAGAAGTCGCCCAGGAAGAACTCGGGCAGGCCGGTCACCGGATTGATGGAGCCGCCGTCGGTCACCTTGTGCAACAGCTCGGCCTCCGCGGGCGTGATGTGGGCCAGCACCGTGTCGCCGTGGCGACCTAGGGACTGCAGGCGGCGGGCGGCGGCGTGGATCCGGCGGATCGCCCCTTCGGTCTCGCCGCCGGGCGTCATGACGCCGTCCACCGTCAGGCCGCCTGCCTGCTGGAAGGCGCGGATGGCCTCGATCAGGGCCCGGTCCGGATAGGGGCCGACGCCCCATTCCGGCGGCCGATAGAAGCCCAGGTCGCGAAGGTAATGCTTGGCCGCGAGAACGTCCCGCGGTTCGGTGGTGACGTTATCGGCGATGGCGCGGGTCAGGGTCAGGGTCTTGGTCATGATGAAATCTCCTTGGAAAATTAAGAATTACGGTTGGGCTGGCGCCAGACGCGGACGCCCTTTTCCACCGAGCGGCCGACGACATAGCCGCCGACGCCCAGCTTCAACAGGTCCCACATGTCCGGCGGGATGTCGGCCATGGGCGAGCCGAACAGGGGCACGATGAGGTAGTTGTTGGCGACGATGAGGCCGAACAGGCACATCAGCAGCGGCCGCCAGTTGCGCTGCAGCCAGGACTCGCCACGAGCCTCGGCGGCGATGATGGAGGCGGCGCGGCTTTCGACGACACTCGACTAATTATTTCTGGATAATTAGTGCAATGTCACCGCAATCTCACCTGGATAATTAGTGCAATGTCACCGCAATCTGCACCGCAATCGTCTGTCACCGCAATTCGTCGATATCAAGAAACCCAAGCTTGCCCGGCCTGACGTTTCTCCTGGGATCGGGGCCATGGATGAGATCGCCGGTCAACGGATCGAAGGCCCCACTATGACGGACCTGTTTGTTGAACATCTCGATCTGCGACGGATGGCGGCTAGGGCCACCTTCATCAAAGGAAAAGTACCAGTTGTCTTTCTTTATGTAGCCGGTCTTCTTTTCCTCTCCGAGATTCTTCCAAAGATAGCTTTCAGCTTTGTGAATCCTGCCCGGGAGCATTTCTTCTGACCCCGATCATTCCTCCACCCACATGGCCCCCCTGCCTCGGGAGGTCAAAATTATGTCTCCGGAATTAATATCGAGAACATATAGATTATAAGGAGGGCGCAACTTTTCAATGAACATGTAGCCGTCTTGCTGATCCATCATGATTTGCTCAACGGAACCGCCCCTTAATTGCCGGATTCGACCAAGTTGTCCCGTTGCAATGTTTACGAGACGAACAGGAAGGGCCGCGTGCAATCGGTCCCCCTGTATCGAGGAATGAAGCAAACTGAAAAGACAGCCCTTACAGCTTAACCGTCCGATCTCATTGATGGGGCATTGTTCTCCCAGAACAAACCCCTCCAAGGAGAGTTTACATTGTGGAAACGTTTGAGCGAGGAAATCAGCCTTGAGAGTTGCTTGATCGCCTTCGAGGTAGCATTTCCTGCCGTTATATAACTGCCCAAACCCGGCACAGAACTTCGATGATGTTAACTGCTTGTCACTTGTTCCATCTTCCGACCAAAATGGCTTCAGGACCGACAGGCCCGGCGTATCACCGCTTTGGGATTTAGTAGGTACTATCGCTACGATTTCCCACGTTTTCCTGACTGGAGAGAATTCAATGACCTTCAGGATTTCATGGACCCCCCATTCAGGCGCCGTCAAGGCCTCAACGGCCTTTCCGGCGGCATCATGCAGAACCGGTTGATCAACTGTTCCGGAGATACCGGTAGGAGGAACCGGATAACGAACCGCTATCCGAAGCCGCTTCGTCGATGTATCCCGCCACAAACCTATGGGAGTTTCGTTTTCCAGCAGTCTCGGAATAATTATGTGTGGAAGATCGGAAGCAAGTCTTCCCTTGCGGTCAAACGCCAGAATACGGTTCCCCGTCAGAACACGAATCAGGGCTTCATTTTTCTCCCAGTAGAATGCCGCAGGCTTCACGTCGAAGATGTAGGCAGTGGAAACGGTTTCCGCCATGGGCGAGAACCATTTCCATGCCACACCATTCGGGGACTGCTCCAAAAAAACAAGCGTGCCAGAATGCGCTGACGCCGCGCCCAACAGCAGGCCGCCCCATACTCTCAACATCCAATAGGCTAACTTCATTTCACGTCCAGCAGAGCACATTCATTAGTAGTCTAAGTGCCAGTGTCGACCAGTCGCAGCACTCCCTTCATCCAACACTCTAATACCATTGTTTTCAAGATACTTTCGGATCGCAGCCCTGTCCTTTTTGGGAATGCTGATGTCTCGTGCATCATCCGACAGGTGCTTGGAAACCTGATACCCTTTAGACTTGGCCTTGCGAATAATACTTTCAAATTTCCTAATGGCTTGCTTTTCCGTCGCATTAGGATTGGCCCCAACCCACTTATCCATCTCCCGGATATGGGGGCGATTGGTATAGGTCCCCATGAAATCCTTACGATCCCTAAGCCTCCTTTTCGCCATCAATTCGGCTTGACGCCTAACCGTTCTACCCTTGCCAGTAATTCTGATTTTCGCATCCGGCCACTGTTTCGACATCTCTTCTATTACGGAATCAATATCCTTCATGGTCTTCTTGGGTTGGCCTAACGGTTCACTTTGTGGCAACTGTAGGCTCGAGTTCCCGTCCAGATTGGCCTTGGGCGTGTCATCTGCGACTTTCAAATCAGAACCTTTTACCATGCGTTGCTCATTGCCAAGACTCGGAGCAATCGAATTTGTGCCGCTGATCTTGGAAATATCCAGCCCCAACTCCTTCGCCAGCTTATCCCCATGTCCCGGCGAGGCTTTGTTCATTTGGGCTATGAGGTCTTGGGTTTCGGCGACGGCGAGGGGGTCGGCTTTTTCGAGGCCGGGTTTGATGTGGCGTTTGATGCCGGTGAAGTCCGACGTCTTCGCCAGGCTGTCGGCGAGGCGGCGGTTGGACGACAGGGACTCGTTGGAGAGCGTCGGCGGAGCCGTCCGCTTGGGCGCGGCGACGGTGGGCGGGTCCGCCAGCAGGTTGGCGCGGGAGGGCCTGGCCGTCCCCTTGGCGAAGCCCCGGTCCGTGCGTCCGGCGCCGAAGGCGTTGTGGGCGGAGATGGTCCGCACGGGTTTCGGCTCGGGCGGCGTGGCGAAGCGGGGGCCGCCCACCTCTTCCGGCCTCAGGAGTTTGTCGCGGAAGACGGGCTCGGCGGGCTTCAGGGTGTCTTCCAGCAGGTTCGGCCTGATCTCCTTGGTCGCGGCGACGGAGTCCGTGGCCTTGACGGTGCTGTCCCTCAAGCCGTTGTCGCCGAACAGGTTCTTGAAGCCGTCGCCGATGCCGTCGCCAATGCCGGAGAACCGCCGCTCGAGCAGGGATTCAAGGCCCCGCCGAAGCCGGGCGACGGCGCCGCTCTCGCCCAGCCTGGCGGCGGTGTTGAGGGCGCCGGCCCCGTCTTCGCCCAAAAGCGCCAAGGCGCGGCGGGACAGCACGAACGAGCCCTCGCCCAGGACGGCGGGTAGATCGTCGAGGCGGGTTTCCGGGTCATGGTCGGCGATGACGCCGCCGCTGGCCGGATCAAATCCGCCGGGATAGATCAGCTCAAAACCCCGCTTGACCCGGGCTCGGGTGTCGTCCCGCTCCACGGACCAGGGGTCGAGATAGGCCCGGCTGTCCATCAACCGGCGGAGCGTTTGTTCGTCGTCCCGGGGCACGGCCCGGCCGATCAGCTCGCGCACCGCCGCCGCCCGTTCCGGCTCGAGGCCGTTCAGCGCCTGCAGCACGTCCGCGCCGATGGCGTCGACGGCGGCCTTGGGAAAGAGGAATTCCCCTTCCTGCACCAACGCGGCGACGGGCACGCCGTCGTCCGGGTCCCCTTCGGTGACCAGCCCGCCGCCGTGAAAGCGTCCACTGGGGTCGAAGGCGTCGCCGTCTCCGCCGTAGCTGCCGCCCATGCCCGGGCCGCCCCGGTTGGGATCGCCCATGGCCGCCTTGGCCTCCGCTTCCCCCGCCCGGGGGTCGCGTTTGCGCTCCTCAGCCGGAGACATAGGGGGTGGTGGCGGCGGCGGCGACACGGAAGAAGCAGAGGGCTGCTCCGTCCACGGGTCGATGTCGCCGCTACGCTTGCGGGCGGCATAGACCTTGTCGACGACGGGCGTGGGCGGCTTCGAAAGGCCCAGGCTTTTCCGCCCGCCGCCCACCCCGCCCTTGCCGAAGCGGTTTTCCGGTGGGGTTTCACTCTCGGTTTCGCTGATCAGGGCGGCCTGTTCCCTGGCCAGCCGGGCCATGCGCTCCTTTTCCTCCTGCCGCTCAAGCCGCTCGGCCCGCCGCTTCTCGATGGCCTGGACGCGGGCGAACTTCTCCGTCTCGATGGCCGCCTGACGCTTCATTTCGGCCTGGCGTTGCATTTCGGCCTGACGCTCCTGATTTGTGGCCCGGCTATCTTCGAAGGCATAGGCGCGGTCGAGCTTTCTGCTCCTTTCAATAGCCGCTTCGTTGGCGCGCCGAAGGTCTTCGGTAAGATAGGTCCAATCCGCCCACCATTCCCGTGTTCGAATTTGGCTGCTAAGGGCCAACGCCCTGTCCAGGAACTCCTTGGCGACGGTTTTATCAAGATCCAGATAGGCCATGAAGTTTTCCAGGAGTCGTCTCTCTTCAGGGCGTTTCCCGGTTTGCGGGTCGATGTAATAGGGCGTCTCAAGTGCCGCCGCCACCAGATCGCCCGCTTTGACGGCCTTGATCATGCTGGGAAAAACATGGGACAGGCCCCTATTGCTGGTGGCGAAGGAGAGGTTAACCATGGCGGTTTTCCCCTTCATGGTCAGGCCGTCCCAAACAGCTTGCCCGACCTCATTGACAATCGACCGGGCCCGCGTCTGGATATCATTTTTTAGCAGGCCTTTCATGGCCGGGGCACCCATGCGGACTTTGGTGACGTCTTTGTAGGAGTCCGCCACTTGGTTATAATCCCCATTCAGGCTTTGCTTTTTCGCCTGCATCTGGTCATAGGCCGATTTCTTCTCTTCCACCGTGGCCGGGCGAACGGTTCCGTCCTCGTCCTTGACGGTCAGGTCGAGGGCGACGAATCTTTCCTTATTGGGAACCAGGTGCCCCCCGGCGATGGTTACGTTTCCCTTCGTGTCTAGGTAGGGATGTTTTTTCATTTCTTCATGAGCCTTAATGGTGTTCGCCACCGATTCGATTTCGCTTTCATCGAAGACCGCATTGGTTGTACGATTGTTATTAGACATAGTCTTTCCTTTCCTAAAGGAGGTTGCGTTGAGTGGGTTGAAATTCTGGCCGGTCGTACTGGCGCTATTGTTCGCTTCGCCCCCGGCCAAGGGCGAAGAGCCGCCGTTCGTGTTGCCCGATAACCCGAGATACGAGAAAATTCCGAATGGCGCGGGCATGACGTTTTTTTATGGGTTGTGGGACGGCGCCAGCCGCGGCACCGCTTATCTGCCGTTATTGATCAAGCCTGAAAAAATGATCGTAGAGGGAACCTCCTCCCCAACTGAATACCCCTACAGAGTCCTGGTGGAAGGAGCGAATTATGTGCTTCTACTGAATCTGGTTTCGCCCGACATTTATACACCGCCTCGATCCTGGACCCAATTTGAGGTCCTGACCTTCAACTTCCATGCGTATGCGGTTGGCCGGAATTATCCGTCCCTGCATGTTCATTCCTGCGGCGATATGGATATCCATCGAGGCGGCGAGATGATGAACTGGCCACGAGACAAAATCATGCAGGTCTTTAAAGCGTCCCGTTGTTTAAAAACAATTAGGCAGGAAAACTCTCACTATGACGCTTTTGAAAGCGGTTGGAGTGGGGACCTATACGTATACAGTAAGAAAAACCCGCCCATGAACCTGGACATCCAACAGTGATGGATGGCTGCGGGCCGCCGGAATAACCGGTCGGGTAGGTGAATGCTATGTTTCTCCCAACCCCGTTCTTTTCCTAAAGGAGGTTGCGTTGAGTGGGTTGAAAGTCTGGCCGGTCGTACTGGCGCTGTTGTTCGCTTCCCCCCCGGCCAAGGGAGAAGAGCCGCCGTTCGTTATGTTCCACAATCCCATGTTCGAGAAAATTCCCGGCGGGAGAGGCATCGAATTCTTTTACGGGGAGTGGGTCATGTTGTCCGGAACCAACCACACCCCCTACCTGAAGATCGGGCCGGGCAAGATGACCTGGGAAGAGACGGGAGAGGCCCCGAAACCGTGGAACTGGCCGGATGAACCCTATCGGGTCGTGGCGGAAGGACCCAATTATGTGCTATTGCTTGTCCAGATGACGTCTCCAGGACAAGATGGGGAAGAGAAATCTACACACTTCGCCGTGCTAACCTTCTCACCTCTTTCCATCGACCATTTACGTATGCTGGAACACAACCCTGGACTTCGTTACCAAGACATTATGGATTTCAACCTGAGGATTTATCCCTTCTCCCGGTATGAAGGCATCAGTTCGGACCACCCCAGCATGACATACCGATCTTGCGGCAGTCACGGCCCCCATTCAGATGGCAAAATGATGTCCTGGCCACGGGAAAAAATCATAAACTATTTTAACTCCACAACATGTAAAATGAGTAAAGACAAGATCAAACAAGGGGACATGATTTATCCATTTTTCAATAGTTGGAGCTCGACAGATTACTTTTTCAGCAAGAAACACCCGCCCATGAATCTGGATATCCAACAGTTGATGGACGGTTACGGGCCGCCGGAAAAGCCCGACGGGTAGATGAGTGTCATGTTTCCCCCACCCTCGTTCCTTACCCAAAGGAGGTTAAGTTGAGTGGGTTGAAAGTCTGGCCGGTCGTCCTGGCGCTGTTGTTCGCTTCGCCCCCGGCCAAGGGAGAAGAGCCGCCGTTCTTGTTGCCCCATCATCCGGAGTACGAGAAAATTCCGAACGGCGCGGGCATTGAATTTTTTTATGGATTGTGGGAAGACCTTTCTGGGAGCAACCACACCCCCTACTTGAAAATTGGGCCGGGCAAATTCACATGGGAGGAGACGGGAGAGGCCCCGAAACCGTGGAACTTGTCGGATGAACCCTATCGGGTCCTGGTGGAAGGACCAAACTATGTGCTTTTATTGAAATTGGTTGTTGCCGACATTTATTCACCACCAAGAACCTGGACCCGGTTTGTCGTCCTGACCTTCACCCCCCTTAAGGGTATGCGTTGGCTTTCGATTCCGAATCGGAGAAGCTACAATTTCCGCTATCAAGATATCCTCAAATTCGACCCCAGCCGCCCTAACGATTCGATTGATCTGAATTACCCAAGAATGACATTACGCAGTTGCGGCCATTCAAAAGCCCACTTGGGAGGGGCAGCCATGAATTGGCCGCATGAAAAAATAATGAAGTTGTTCGTGTCGTCACGATGCAAAAGTGCAATCTCAAGCCAATACCGCCCCTCGTGGGTCTTCGGAGATGGATGGAGTACTTACCCATACATATACAGCAGGAAAAACCCGCCCATGAACCTGGACATCCAACAGTTGATGGATGGTTAT
>CAYFOJ010000061.1:0-10595 GCA_964344645.1 uncultured Thalassospiraceae bacterium | reverse complement strand
TCCTTCCAGCCGTAGAGGATCGGTTCGTACTGGCGCTGGTAGTCGGCGCGGCCGAGCGTAAAGGTGTTCTTGGCCCAGATGACGAAGGTCGACCAGTGCCCGCCGGCCTCCGTAAAGGCCTTTTGCAGGGTGTGCAGTTCCGAGGATGACATGCAGATATAGGCCGCGCCCTTTGTCACCGTGAGGATGTTGACGCAGGCGTCGTAAAGAAACGTCTCGAACCCCTCACCGAGGTTGTCATTCAGGATGCGGCGGTCATTGCCGCGCATCTTGTCCTTGGCGCTGTTACCGTAGTCCACGTTGTAGGGCGGGTCCGTGAAGCAGAGGTCCGCCAGACCGCCGTCCAGAACCTTCTCCACGTCGTCTAGTACGGTGGCGTCGCCGCAAAGCAGGCGGTGGTTGCCGAGCACCCAGAGATCGCTGGGCCTGGTGACCGGTTCCTCCGGAGCCTCCGGGACCTCGTCGTCGTCGATATTGCCGGCGGCGGTCTCCGTTTCCTGGAGCAGCCGGTCGATCTCGTCGAGGTCGAAGCCGGTCAGGTCGAGGTCGAAGTCCTCCTCGCGGAGAGCCCCGAGTTCCAACTTTAGCATGTCCTCGTCCCAGCCGGCGTTCTCGGCGATCCTGTTGTCGGCGATGACCAGGGCCCGGCGCTGGGTCTCGGAAAGATGGCCGAGCCGGATTACCGGCACGTCGGCGAGCCCGACCTTGCGGGCAGCCAGCAGACGGCCATGTCCGGCGATGATTACATCGTCCGCGCCGACCAGGATCGGATTGACGAACCCGAACTCCGCGATGGAGCCGGCGATCTGCGCGACCTGCTCTTCCGAATGGGTGCGGGCGTTACGCGCATAGGGGACCAGTCGTTCCACGGGAATGTGTTCGATATTCAGTTCCATCAGGCGACCTCGGGCCGTTCGGCGCCGGCATCCTCGATGCGCGTCGCCGCCATGTCGGCGTAATCCGGGTTGATCTCGATCAGCACGGCGTCGCGTCCCAGCCGACCGGCAACCAACCCCGTGGTGCCGGCGCCGGCGAAGGGATCGAGAACCGTGCAAGGAACCGGGGCATGGTCCGTGCATTCGCAGGAAGGCCGCCATCCGGTTGTGGCGACCGCCACGTGGATGTTTCCCCGTTGCGGCTGGCCGTGAACATTGGCCCGGAATTGGCTGTCGTTGATGCCACGCGCCGCGCCCACCATGCTTTCCCGCTCCGTGACGCGCCGCCAGGGCGCGCCGCAACCGGGACAGCATCCGGTCTCGCTGGTCCCCGCCTTGATGCAGGGCTCGACCAGCCGGGTCGGAAACGTCGCGAAATGCGCCCCCTTGAAGGGCTCGCTTCCCAAATGCCAGACCGAACGGAGGTTCCGGCCCGTTGTCTTGTGGGGCCGGTCCTCCAGTTGCGGCGCCATGGCGCGCCCCTTGAGATTGATCAGGGCCCGCCGGGCGCTCCGGTTGGGGTTCAGGCCATCCTTGGCGCCGCCTGTCTGGCTCTCGAAGGTGGCCTGGGCGATCCGCTTGATGGTCGCCGCGGCGAATGGCTCCCGCACAGCCTCCGCGTCGTAGAAATAACGCCGGCTTTTGGTCAGCAGGAACACGAACTCGTGCCCCCGGGTAGGGCGGTCGCGGACGCTTTCGGGCATCGGGTTCTTCTTGGCCCAAACGATGTCGGAGCGCAGCCACCAGTCGTCGGCCTGCAATGCGAAGGCAACCCGCCACGGCATGCCGAGCAGGTCTTTCGGTTTCAGATGTCCCCAGTCATGCCGCCACTTGGCATAGGCGTCCGAGCCTTCGAAAGGTCGACCATGGCCGCCCCGCGCGGTTCCACCGTTGCCGGCGAAGCCGTCCCCGAGGTTCAGCCAGACCGTACCGTCATCGCGCAGGACGCGCCGAACTTCGCGAAAGACATCGACGAGGCACGTCACGTATTCGTCGGGCGTCGGCTCCAGGCCTATCTGCCCATCGACGCCGTAATCTCGAAGTGCGTAATAGGGAGGCGAGGTCACCGCGCAATGGATTGAGCCATCCGCCAGCTCGGAAAGCCGATCACGGCACTCGCCGACGAGGATACGGACGGTCATGCCGGTTCAATCTCTGTCTGCATCGAAGCGAGGTTTGAGAGTTCGCCACGCATGCGCCGCGACCAGTGGAACCACTCCGTTCCCACAGAGCCGAAGCCGGTCCACCCGGAAGGCCAACCCATCAGAGCCTCGACGAACAGCGGGTTGAGCCTCAGGCCGGAAGCAGAGGTAGTCTCTCCATCCGTCCCCGTCGTCGGGGCCGGGTGGGAAGGCCGGGAATCCGCCGTCCAATCTTTCGCCTGATGGGTCAGGTCCGAACTCCGGCGGCGGCCGGCGCTCGGTTTTACGCCGTCGCTGGCCATGGGCGTCGCCCAGCACCGAACGCTCTCCTGCAAATCCGGGCCACCCGCGCCTCTTTCCTTGCGTTTCGAATTGGGGCCGCCAGTAACCGCTGTTGGCGTCGGCCACATCCGGGCCGCCTGGTCCAGGCCCAGGTGTGCCTTCTTGCCGCTGGGACGGACAAAATGGTTGCCCTTGCGGATCAGGATTCCCGGCGGGTTGCCTCCTCCGCCCACGTTCGGCGTGGGCCAGGATGAACAGCCGCTGACGCCGGTGCGGCGCGCCAACTTCAGCCGCCGTGAACAATCCTTCCGTAACCCGGAAGCCCAGGCCTTCCAACTCGTCCCGGACCTCGCGATATCCGAGGTTGAGATGATTGGCGACGTTTTCGAGGAACACCCATTCTGGCGCGCACTCGCCGATGATTCGTGCGACGTGCGGCCACAGGTGCCGGGGATCGTCCGTCCCACGGCGCTGGCCGGCGATGCTGAACGGCTGGCACGGATATCCCGCAGAGAGGCAATCCACGACGTCACGCCATGGCTGGCCGTCGAAGGTTGCAACGTCGTCCCAGACAGGAGCCTGATCCAGGGCCTCCTCTTCCATCCGCGCCACGAGGACGGCCGCGGCGAAGGAGTCCCGCTCGACATAACCCACAGCACGGTATCCGGGCTCGGCCAGCATGAGGCCGAGATCGAGTCCTCCGGCGCCGGCGCAGAGCGAAAGGCCGAACAGGCCTCCCGCCCCGCCGGCGTCAACGCCCGCGGTGGAATGTGGAGCCAGGTCATGCAAGGAACGTCTCAATGGTTCACGAAAAAACCGCCCGCGCCCATGAGGGCGGGACGGTAAGGGTGTCGACTTGACAACGGGGCGGCTTACTTGACAGCCACTTGACGGAACAAGAGGCCGAAAGTCGCGGGAAACCGCGATTTTCGCGTCAAGCTGTCAAGCGATTGTCAAGTAAGCTGGCGGCCCTGACGCTAGCGAAATGCCGGGCTGAGCCCCCCGGCATACGATCGGCGCCCGGAAGGACCCGCGATATCAAAGACTTAGAAGGAAAACGGATGTGATTGGATGGATATTCGGATGTGCCTGCAGTCTACCATGCTCATGATCACCATGCCGATGATGATCATGATGATGATCATCGTCACAATCGTTCCTGCTCTCCAAGATCGTTCGAAGCGGGTTGTTGCCTTTTCGCACAGTATGTTATAAAACGGCTGTACTTAGGCGTAACTACAGCCGTTTTATAACATGCCGCAATCGTCGCTCCAGGCAGATAAGGCCACGACCGCCGCCGACAAGGCCATCGAACTCATTTCGAAAGGCGGCATCGTACGGCTGCGCGAACTCAAGGCCGCCGGCATCCCTGAGGTTGTTGTTTCAAGGCTGACCCGCGCCGGCCGTGTCGTTCGGCTTGCCCGTGGTCTCTACCAACTGCCGGATGCGGACCTCCAAACCAGCCATACGCTTGCCGAAGTCGCCAAGCTCGTCCCCAAGGGGGTCGTCTGCCTGATCTCGGCGCTCGCCTATCATGAACTCACCCTGCAGATGCCGCCGTTCGTGTGGGTCGCGATTGATGTTCACACCCGCCAGCCCAGTCATCGCTACCCGCCGATGCGTTTCGTTCGCTTCGGCAAGAAGGCCCTGACCCAGGGGATCGAGGAGCACGTGATCGAAGGGGTCACCGTCAAGATCACCAGTCCCGCCAAGACGATCGTCGACTGCTTCAGGTTCCGCAACAAGATTGGCGTTGATATCGCCATCTCGGCAATGCGCGAGGCTCTTCGCAAACGTCGCTGTACGCCCGATGAGATCGTCGAGCTGGCGCGGTCGCTCCGCATTGTGAGCGTCGTCCAACCATACCTCGAGGCGATGACGACCGATGAAACGTGACGCCGCGGCAAAGGGAGCCAGTGTCCGCGCGCGCCTCGGCGCGCTCGCTCGGGCCAAGGGAATCAATCTGGAGCTCTACCTGGTCCGCTATGCGCTAGAGCGCCTTCTCTACCGTCTCGGTCAATCGAAGTACCGAGACCGCTTTATTCTGAAGGGCGCAATGCTACAAACGGTGTGGCTCGACGATCCCTTTCGGCCAACCCGCGACCTCGATCTCCTCGCTCATGGCGACAGCGAAGCAGAGAATGTCAAAGCCGTATTCCACGAAATCCTTTCCATAGACAGCGACGACGGCATCGCCTTCGATCTCGATAGTCTTTCTGTCGAGCCGATCCGCCAGGAAACCGATTACGGCGGCCTTCGACTGGAATCGACAGCGCATCTTGCAGGCGCACGGATCAAAATCCAAATTGACCTTGGTTTTGGTGACGCCGTGATTCCGGACGCAACCGAGATCGAATATCCGGTCCTTCTCGATTCACCCGCACCACGGATTCGCGCCTACCCCAAGGAGGCGGTCGTCGCCGAAAAACTCCAGGCGATCGTTGCTCTCGGCGCAGCCAACGGCCGGATGAAGGATTTTTATGATCTCTGGATGATGTCCCGGCACTTTGAGTTCGACGGCTCAACATTGGCAAAGGCAATTACGGCGACATTCGCCCGTCGGAACACCCCACTGCCCGACGAAATTCCCGTCGGATTGAGCGAGGGGTTTGCGACCGACGCCGAGGCGATCCGACGCTGGGGATTCTTTACGACCCGGAATGTTCTGAATCAGCAACCGGGAGAATTAGGCGAAATCATCGCTGCTTTGCACGACTTCCTCATGCCCGCCGTCCACCTTGCGAGCGGATCGGCCGCAGATCCGATCTCGTGGTCGCCGGGTGGGCCTTGGGGCCCATAGCGCTCCGCGCGCGCCTCTCCCGAGCATGGCAAGAAAATTATCAAATCCCGGCGAATCTGTCTCGCATCACGATGTCTCACGGAAAAATGTCTCACGAATCGATTTCATCTTGACAGCCGTGCCGCCCGGTCGATCACGAAGGATCGAGACCGCTTCGCCGGAACGCGACGGCCGCCAAGCCTCAGCGCGATGACGCTGAGCCCGTATTGCCAGCGGCGATGGGCGGTGGCGCGGCTGACACCGAAACGCCAGCAGATCGCCTTCCATGGTGTCCCCTCTGCTCGCGCCCACACTAGCCGGCCATCCTCGGGCGCCAGAAACTGCATCCAGGTCAGCGTTTCCTCCATGCGGGAGATTGACGCCGGTGACGGCCAGGGGCGTTTCAGAATCGGATCGTGCCAGCCAAATGCGTCAAAGACACTTCGAACGATTTCGGGCCAGACGGAGAAATACCCCTGAACCCGCTCCTCGGGCAGCCGCTTCAGCACATCGGCGGCCTCGGTCAGGCGCTCCTCGACCAGTTCGGGAGACCATGTCGTCATTGCTGGGCCTCCTTCTCGCTCGGGCGCTTGCCGTAGAGCTTCTCGCCAAGCTGCTTGACCAATTCCCGTTCCGGCCAGGTCAGCCGGCCGTCTTCGATGGACACCGCCAGCACGCCCTGCTCGCGCCAGCCTTCCCGCTTGACTTGATCCGGTGAACGGCGTTCGCCGCCGTAGCCCTTCGGGTGCCATTTCATAAGGCCACCTTCCCGGACACGGCGTCCATATCCGCCAGCAGATCGGCCAGGGCACCGATAATCGAGGCAGGCGCTTTCCCTTCCCCGTGCCGTCCCATGCTTGATGCCAAGTCACCGGGTTCCGTCCCGTACTGGATCAGCAGGGACAGCGCCACGCAGGCGTCGTCCAGGATGGCGTCCATGTTGGAGCCGACCTTGGCGCCGTGGGTGAACACCTCGCCGATGCGGCCGGTGTCCGGGTAGTAACCGACCGTCACCGCGTAACGGGTGTCGTTGAACAACAACTCGACGGTCTCGTTAGGCCGTCGGTTTGGGAGACGGTTCCGGGTCATGACGCACCACCCATCCGATGCTCCATCGCCCAGCAGAGCAGCGCCAAGGCGTCGGCCTCGTTGTCATCGGTGGGATTGAAGCCGAGGTTGCGAATGGCGGTGATCACCGCGTCCTTGTTGGCGTTGCCCTTGCCGGTGGCATGGCGCTTGATGGCGCCGACGGGCACTGCCTCGTAAGGGATCTGATGGTGTTCGCACCAGGCGGTGACGTGGGCGAGAAAACCGCCGTAGGCGTGGGCGGCGTCGACGCCGACGTGGCGGCGGACTTCCTCGACGAAGACCGCGTCAAGACCACCGGCCATTTGCTTGATCTCGGTGAGCCACTGCTTGAACCGAAGGAAGCGCATGCCGCCGCCCTGCCAGCGATCGTTCTTGAACTCGATGGTTCCGCTGGTGACCTGGCCATCATAGCCACGCAGCGCCCAGCCGGATTTGGCGCCGAGGTCGAGGGCCAGAACTGTGTGAATTGATTTATCCATTTTACGATCTCCCTGCATGCCGAGCGGATCTGGCCAGGTACGAGCGTCGTTTGGGTTGAACCACCGGTCGACCAGGCTTGCTATGCTGTTTGCAGCGGCGATTGATGTATTTGATCTTCAGCCCTGTTTTGATTTCAAAGAGGTGGCCTGTCGCGGCACAATGGCTTTGCCACACAAGCAAGGTTGTCGTTTGGCCATCTGTCCGCACATGCGGTTCGTGAGCGATAAGCTCGTAACGTTGCCCTTCCTTCATCAGGATGGTTCCAATTTCAGGAACGGAAGAAAAATCGACTTTTTGGACGACCCTGGTTTTGGCCATGACAAATTCCTTTCTCAAAGTGGCAGTGTGATGATGTGGGGTAAGATGGCCGCAACGAGATGGGCACGATCGGCTAACAGGGTTCGCCAAGCGTAAGCGCTGGCGACTACCCGATACCCCTGTAAGGGTAGGGGAAAGACTGGAATCTGGAATTTGCTCGGAAACTCTTGCAAACAAAGGGCTACAGGCCAGTTTCCAAGTTTCCAAATCCAGATTCCAATTGGAAACTGAATTTGCCTCTAAGCTGTTGATTTTACTCACTTCCAGTTTCCAGCCAGTTTCCAGTTTCCAGACCCGTTGGAAACTGGATTTGCGGTTTTTCAGTGCTGGGATGACGGCGTTCATAGGTCATCCTCCTCGTCGTGGTAGATCCACACATTGGGGCTTTCGACCTCGAGGACGGCGCCGGTTTGTCGGCATTTAAAGTGGGTCGGCAATAGCGGATGGATGGTCTGCGTTACCTCACCCGTATCGTCGTCAATCACGTCTTGGGCTTCACCAAGCTGCATGCCTTCCACACACAGGTATCCGTATTTCGATCGGGAGAAAGCGGGAAGATCGTGCTCATCGGGGTTCTTGAAAAACTTGATGAACCCCTTGGTCGCCAACACGCTGATGCGCTCGTTAATCGTGGCTCGGCCGCCCAGTCCAACCTTGCTCTCAAAGGCCTCGGCAAACTGGTTGGCGGTATAGACACGTCCTGCCTTGGCTTCCTCAAACAGGGTCTGCAGGATCACGTCGCGTTTGCGGACACGTTCGGCATCCAGTTTTTCACCGTAAGCCTGGCGAACGAGGCGCTCTGACGAGGGGTCGATCTCGATCCATTGACCGTCTTGTTTATCGACCACCTTGATCGGCAAGGCGGGGCCGTTACGAAGCTCCGAGATCAATCTGCGCTCGGGTCGGGACTCGTCCGGACGAAACAGAATCATGCCCGAGCTGTAATACCCCCGCAGCGATCCCGCCCCGGACAGGGCCTGGAACGGATCCTCCTCGACCTGCTTCTTGGAGAGCTTTCTGGTGTGGTGAACAAGGATCACGCCGGCGTCGGGGTCTACGGTGTCTCTCAGCCGCTCGACACGATCGCGCAGGAAAAACAGCATGGCGTTGTTGTCGTTCTCGTTTGCACCGGCCTCGCCGCCGTCAAAAACATTGCGGATGGGATCGATGACGATGATGTCGAGGCCGTCGGGGAAGTGCTTCCGGATCAGCGCCGTAACGGTCGCCAGGCCGCTTTCATTCAGGATCAGTTTGAGTTGAGGCGTGATGACGAGGTTTTCATGGGCGCGCTCGATGATGTCGGCAGGCAGGCTTATCTGCTGCAACCGTTCGCGGAGGTAGTGATATTGGATCTCGGCCTGGAGATAAAATATCCGTAACGGGCATGGCGGCACGAATGACAGGAACGTTTCACCGCTGGCCATATGCACCAACCAGCTCAACAGGAAATCGCTCTTGCCGACCTTCGGCGCGCCGCCAAAGACAAGCATGCCGGCGGCGGTCAGCACCCGGGGAGCGATGATGTCCTCAGGCATGGGTGATGTGTCACCCAGCATATGGCCCAGGCTGAACGCGTTGGCCTTGGACTGTGGTAGCGTGACGGACTGGCGCTCGGCAGTGGCGATGAACTCGGCCACGTCCATGCCCTCGTCGACCGCGTCCGCCGCGTCCCATTTATCGGGCTTGTCGCCGGGCGGCATGAGGATCGCGACGGAGACGGCACCCGCCTCCAGCGCGGCCTGACCGGCCGCCTCCGCATACCGCCAGCCGGCGCTATCCTTGTCGGGCCAGATCAACAGCCGCTTGGCCGCAAGCGGCGACCAGTCGGTCTTGGCGACCGGAGCCGACGCCCCGAACATGGCCGTGGTGGCTGAGACGCCCTGTTGAATGAGCGCCTCCGCGGCTTTCTCGCCTTCGACCAGGACGACCTCGGAGGCATCCTTGATGGCAGGCCGGTTGTAGAGCGGACGTGGGTCCGGGGCCTTCATCTTGCGGGCCCGGACGTCCCAGGGACGGAACTGCTTGGCCAGCCCAGGCGGGTCGTACCGATAGACGCAGGCCAGCAAAAGGCCCTCTTCGTCTTGGTAATCCCATTTGGCCGTTACCGGCCCGAGATCGTCGGAGGGAGGGGCTTTGATCGGGGCCTTGTCGGCCCGGTCGTCATGAAGGGTTCGGCTGCGGCCATCGAGCCATTCGCGGATGTCATCCATGATGGCCGGAAACTCGGTCCGGGTGTCGCGGCCGGTCACCGCCGCCCACAGCCCAATGACGTCGCCGCCTTCCTTGGTGGCGAAGTCGTGCCATATGCCGGCCTTGGGACCGGACAGTTCGACGGTGAGGCTGTCGCCACGGTTTCCATGGATATCGCCGACCAGGAACTTTCCCCGCTGGAACACGCCGCCCGGCAAGAGGTAGGAGAGCACGCCCCTGATGTTGGCGAGCATGCGCGCCTTGATGTCTTCCGTGCTCTCGGCGCCGTCCCAGGGCCGGGTGTCGTCGAGCCGTTGCGGCTCGGCGTCGTTGAAGTCGCGCC
The DNA here is from genome assembly GCA_964344645.1 of uncultured Thalassospiraceae bacterium. Lineage (GTDB taxonomy): Bacteria > Pseudomonadota > Alphaproteobacteria > Rhodospirillales > JABHCV01 > JACNJU01. Next base: position 1,037 of record CAYFOJ010000061.1, on the reverse strand, counting down.
AGCGGTCCAGATCGATCACATCCCCGCTCATGCACCCTCCCTCCAGCAACGGTCGGACCAGGAGCAAAACCGGCATTCATGGAAGTCGGCGGCCTGGGCGATGCGGGGCAGCAGTTCCCCGGCCTGGGTCGCCTGGATGATGCGCACCGCCTTGTCGCTCATGCGTTGGGCCAGGGCCCCGTCGAGCGGCACCAGTTCGTGATAAAGCTCCGCCGTATCCTTGTTGATGGCCGTGAACAGCGCCGGGTTTTGTGATACCCCCGGCACCGTCGCTTCCATGTAGGCCTGATAGACGGCGATCTGGGCGGCGTAGACCGGCTTCGAGAGCGCGAGCCCGCGCTTCACCGTATCCTTCCAGGACTTGGCGTTGAGCGACTTGCATTCCCAAAGCGCCGGAAATCCCGGCATCTCGGGACCGGCATTGATGATGCCGTCCACATGGCCTCGGATACGGCCACCGGCGACGGAGAAGCCGAACTGCTCGCCGCCCGGCCGGTTGCCCTTGGTGGTGTAGAGATCGAACCCGGCCTTGCGCAGCCAGCCGATGGTCAGATCCTCGAAGACATGACCGGCGGCAAAGATGCGGAGCGTCTGCCCGTCGAAATCGCGTCCGTCGTCCTTCGGCGCGTCGGCGTATTCGAACTGCAGGGCCCGGTCGCAGGCGACGCCGAGACGCGATCCACCGAGATACTGGCGGGATGGTTGAGCCTGGTTTTCGGCGACGAGGGCCGTGTCGATCAGCGCATTGATCTGATCGGCGAAATTGGCCGAGTGGTTGTAATCCAGCATCAGAACGGGATCTCCGTATCATCGGCCTTGGCCGTGGCCAACATGGCGTCCTGGAAGCCGCCGACGGCGACCTCTATGAGGGTAAGAACCTGGGCCTCGGAGAGGTCGATCAGCCGGGTCTGCCAGCCGATCTCCTCCATGATCTCGGCGACCGGCTTCATGGCCGCTCGGATCGCCGCCCGTTCCTGTTCGCTCAGGTCAACCATGCCCCAGCGCTCCTTCGCCAAACGCGACCAGAAGCCTTGACA
>CAYFOJ010000060.1:0-10928 GCA_964344645.1 uncultured Thalassospiraceae bacterium | reverse complement strand
GCCCCTTTTCAATCGTGGATCATTTGTGCCATTATCCCTTCCAAGTTCTAAGAAAGGTGGAAACACACCTTCTTGACCGGGGAGGAACAGGATGTCGGAAAAGCCGACCAGAACTTTTTTGGGCAACATCAGGGTGTCCAGCCGCATAGGTTTTCTGGTTTTTATCGGGATTGCATCCCTTGTCGTCGGCGGCGTCATCTTCACGGTGGGCCTGAACAAGATGATGCACGCCCAGCAGGAACTGAACAAATACGAAGCGCTCCGGTCCCTGACCCTGGAGGTCCGCAACAGCATCCTGCAAATGCGCCGCCGCGAAAAAGACTTCCTTCTCAACAACGACCTCACCCACGTCGCCGAGTACGAAGCCGAGGCGGCGACCACCCTGGAAACCCTGAACGCCATCCTCGTCAGTGAAGCGCTCGGCGACCAGCAGTCCGTGGTCGAGGATGCGATCCGAAGCGTCAAGACCCACGGCATCGTCTTTTCACGGGTCGTCGGCATCAAGACCGAATTGGGCCTGACCGACAAAGAGGGCATCCGAAGGCAGTTGTCGAAGGCGACCCGGCAGCTCGTCACCACCCTGAAGGGCTCCCGCCTCGACAAGCTGATCATCAAAATGCTGCAGATGAGGATTCACGAAAAGGATTTCATCATCGGCGGCGATTCTCAGCAGCTTGATAAAATCCGGAAGGAAAACGAGAAGTTCAACACGCAGTTGGAGAGAACCAACATTCCGGACATGTTCAAGCCGGGCATCTTGCGGAAAATGAAAAGCTATCAGGACTACGTGGGCAAATTCGGCGAGAAGTCCGTCGAGCTCTACTACGGCATCGAATCCCTGGCCGAGATTTTCTCCATCACCATCCCGCAGATCGAGACCATCGCCGAACACGCGGATTTGAATTTCGCCGCCTGGACCGACAACCTCCGGGAAACGGACAGGCAGGTCAAGGCGATCCTGATGGCCGCCGGGGCCCTGCTTTTGCTGTTGCAAATCGGCGCCGGCCTGCTCATCGCCACATCCATCACCCGGCCGCTAAGGTCCCTCACCGGGGCGACGGTCGATCTTTCCCAGGGCAAGCTGGACATCCACATCCCCGGGGAAATGAACAAGGACGAACTGGGCGACCTGGCCCGGGCCGTCGACGTGTTCAAGAACAACGCCATCGAACTGCGCTCGGTCTCGGCGCGGCGGGAATCGGAAACCCGCCGCAACAACCGCAAAATGGAAAGCGAAATCATGGCCGTCACCGCCGCCCTCAGCGAGGAGGTCCAGGCGGCCATCGAACAGGTGCTCTCCCAGTCCGGGGCGATCAGCGAGGCGGCCGGAGAAATGGAACGCACGGTGGCTTCCGTCGGCCAGCAGGCGAAGTCCGCCTCGGCGGCCTCCAACAAGGCGTCCGACAACGTCGATGCCGTCGCCACGGCGTCGGAACAACTGGCGGCGTCCATTTCCGAAATCCGCGAACAGGTGGCCAAGGCGACGACGGTCGCCGGACAGGCCGTCGAGGATACCAACGAAGCCAACGATCATGTCCGCGGACTGGCCGACGCGGCGCAGAAAATCGGCGAAGTGGTGGCCCTGATCACCGATATCGCCGAGCAAACCAACCTGCTCGCCCTGAACGCCACCATCGAGGCGGCCCGCGCCGGCGATGCCGGCAAGGGCTTCGCCGTGGTGGCGTCGGAAGTGAAAAACCTGGCCAATCAGACCGCCAAGGCGACGGACGAAATTTCCACCCAGATCAACGACGTGCAGTCGGCCACGACCAACGCCGTCGGCGCCATCGACCACATCACGTCGACCATCGGCAACATCAGCCATATCACCTCGACCATCGCCGCCGCCGTCGAGGAACAGGGCGCGGCGACGACGGAAATCAGCAACAACGCCAAACAGACCGCGAACGGCACCCGGCAGGCGACGGACGACGCCAATCAGGTCGAGACCATGGTGACCGACACGGGCCAGCAGACCTACAACATGCGCACCTCCATCGACGAGGTCAGCAAGCGGATTCACCAAATGAGCAACCGGCTGGATGAAATCCTCGCCGTTTCCAACAACGGCGGCCAGGAAAACGGGCGGCTGCAGGTGGACATGGCGGCCAGCGTCAAATTCGCCGGCAAGACCGTCACCTGCGAGTTGTTCGACATTTCCCCCAACGGGGCCGGAAAACTGAACACCCCCCTCGCCTGCGAACAGGGGGCGACTTTGGAGATAGACCTGGGCAAGACCGGCATCTTCCCGGCCGTCGCCGTCGCCGTCACCGATGCCTCGACCCATGTCCGGCTGGATCTGAACGAAGACAACGTCCTGGAAATTCGCCGGATTCTGGACAAGAACAGGGTATCCCAATGAAACCAAGAAAAGCCGCCCTCTCCGCCTTTATCGCCCTTTTCGCCCTCGCCTTCTCGGCCCTTCCGGCGCTCGCCGACTCCCTGAAGGTTGTCCCCCTCACCGCCAACGTCTACGCCATTGTCGGCGATCTGGGCCAGCGCTCGCCCGAGAACCTGGGCAACAACGCCACTTTCGGCCTGGTCGTCACCGATGAAGGCGCGGTGCTGATCGACCCCGGCGGCAGCCACAAAGGGGCGGAACGCCTGGCGGCGGCGGTCGCGGGCGTCACCGATCAACCGGTCAGGATCGTCATCAATTCCGGCGGCCAGGACCACCGCTGGCTGGGCAACGGGTATTTTCGGCAACGCGGCGCCCGCATCATCGCCTCCGCCGCCGCCGTCGCCGACCAGCAGGAACGGGCCGACGGCCAGTTGCAGGCCTTGCAGGCCCTGATCGGCGAAGACGGCCTGGCCGGCACCGAAGCCGCGTTCGCCGACGAAACGTTCGAGGACGGCCTCTCCTTCCAGTTCGGCGGCGTCGACTTCCAACTGACCGCCACGGGCGGCGCCCACACCCCCGGCGATGCCGTCGTCTGGCTGCCGGGCCCGCGGGTCGCCTTCACCGGCGACCTGGTCTATCTGGAACGCATTCTCGGCGTCGGCGGATTCAGCGATTTCAAGAACTGGATCGACGCCTTCGCAACCATGGCGGCGCTGAAGCCCCTGCATGTCGTCCCCGGCCACGGCGGCCCGGCGGACCTGACGAAGGCCAAGGCCGACACCTACGACTATCTGGTCAACCTGAATACACGGGTCTCACAGGTGCTCGAAAACGGCGGCGCCATCGAACAGGGCACCGCCGTCGACCAAAGCGCCTTCTCGTATCTCAGGAATTTCGACCAACTGGCCCGCCGCAACGCGCAAGAGGCCTTCGTCCAATTGGAGTTCGATTTTTAGCCACTGTCATCGCCGACGATCTGGTTACCGATCGCGTAAATTCTGCAGCCGCCCTTGGTGTCTTCGAGTTCGCACTTCCACAGGGCCTCTTCGAAGGCCCGTTTGCGGGGCGTTAAGCCGCCGACGGCCCGGCCCCACCCCCAGGCCCCTCCCCGCCGGGAATAGGCGAAAAACTTGTAGGAATAGGTGCCCTTGTCGATCACCGGCAAGGGCCGGTATTTTTCCATGAAGACCTTCAGAGCCGCAGGCGACAGGCGCATTGTCCCGTCCGCCAGGAGGGATCGGTCGATCTTGCCCGGGTCATGCCCCTGCAGGGCGACGCCCGGCGCCCGGCACGACGCCTCGGTCATGTTTTCGCCCTGGAAAAACCGGTCCAGGCACTCCGTATAGAGGTCCCGGAACGCCTCGCTCCAGGCCCCGTGATGGCCGTAGATGCCTTCCGGGTGGTCGAGGACGATGCTGCTCTGGCCGGTTTGCGCCAGAGCCGCGGCGACCTGCCCCGCCCGCTCCGCCGGCTCCCAGGGATCGCCGTCGAAAAACGCCAGGACGACCCGCGTGTCGCGGACTTTCCTCAACAGGCGCAGGGTCGCGCCCGTGCTTTGCCGGAAACTCTGGTTGCCTGATCCCATGTCGTTGACCTTGGAACCATATCGGCTGGGCGTGGCGGCGACGATGCCGTCCACTTCCGGGGCATAGGCGGCGGCATAAAGCGCCAGCCAGCCCCCCGCCGACTGGCCGGTCAGAATGACCCGTTTGAAGCCCCGCTGCTTCAGCCCCTGGATCAGGCGGCGCAGGGCCTCCACCTGCTTGTCCAGGGTGAGGACGGAGCGGTGTTCGTGCACCGTGTACAGCTTGTAGGCATGCCAGCCCATTTCGTGCAGGCGCTTCAGATAACCCGGAATGCTGCCGTCGGTTTCCTCGATGGGATCGTCGGGACTGTATCCGGGCATGTAGACGACAGCCCCCTTGTGGTTCTTGGGAGCATATTCGGGGTCCTTGCCGACCAGTTCCATCTCGACATCGACGGAATCGTAATCCTGGTTGTCCACCGTCCCTTTCCATACGATCTGCCGCCTCACGGCGTAGACCTTGCAAGGAACCCCATTGCTTCTTTGTTCACACACGCGGATGGATTTCGCTTTCGGCAGATCGCAGCCGAACGCGGGGCACCAATAATATGTCGACTCGTTCCCGTCCGTGGAGACCGTGAAGACCAGCGGGTACTGCTCCTGCAAGTAACTTTTGTAGAGCGCCGACGTGTGGGGCGACAGGGTGATGGGTCCCTCGCCGTACATGGTGTTGCCCTGACATCCGGCAAGGAAACCCACGAGAACGACGCAAACGGCTTGCAACGGGGATAAGAACTTCAACATCACACAACCTTTCCGGTCCACAATATCACCCATTAGGTAAATGAGTGCCTTATGCAAGCAATCTTACAACCTTGCAGTGCTTTCGGTCAATGAGCCTCATCGACGGCAAGACGCCGTGTCCCTTGCAGTGAATAAACGCGAAAATAAATGTTCACTTTTTGTTCTCGTTGTATTATAAAATTGAAACCATCAATCGGAAAACGGAACGGAAGCGGAACCATGACCCCCCTGATGAAAGTGAATGCGGCCCTCAACAACGGTTTCATGAAGGAGTTCGGCGCCCTCGGCAGTTTGTGCGGGGCCGGTTACCTGTGGCTGCTGCTTATTTGACCGGCGGCAGGGCCCGTTTGTTTCCGGCCTCGTCGATGGCCACATAGGTGAACGTCCCTTCGGTCACCTTGACCCGGCGGTCCGGACTCTGCGCCCGCAGGACCCAGACCTCGACGCGTACGGAAAGCGACGTGGTGCCGCTGCGGGTGACGTCGGCGTAACAGCAGACCACGTCGCCCACATGCACCGGGCGGTGAAAGGTCATCGCCTCGACGCCGACCGTGACCACCCGCCCCGCCGCCCGGGAATGGGCCATGATGCCGCCGGCGATATCCATCTGCGACATCAGCCAGCCGCCGAATATATCGCCGTTGGGATTGGTGTCGGCGGGCATCGCCAGGGTGCGGATGGACAGGGTTCCGCGAATTTCCTCGTCGCTGTCCGGTTTCGGCGCGTTGTTCATGACGGTCTCCTGAGATACACAATATGTTGTTGTTCAAGGGGCGGACGTTACTTTATCATGGGAAATGAGACCCCATAAGCGAAATTGCAAGGACCATGCGAACCGGCCATGACCGATCTGTTTGAAGCAGCCGAAAACAAGACCGCCAAGCGCCCCGCCGCCCCGCCGCCGAAAATGGCGTCGGCGAAGGCGGCGAAGACGAAACCCGGCAAGGCGGACGGCTATTCGGCCAAGGACATCGAGGTCCTGGAGGGCCTGGAGCCGGTGCGTCTGCGCCCGGGCATGTACATCGGCGGCACCGACGATCACGCCCTGCATCATCTGGTCGCGGAAATCCTCGACAACGCCATGGACGAGGCCGTCGCCGGGCACGCCAGTCATATTTCCATCGACCTGGCGGAAGATTTCACGGTGACGGTCGGCGACAATGGGCGGGGCATCCCCACCGACCCCCATCCCAAGTTCAAGGACAAATCGGCGCTCGAGGTCATCCTGACCACCCTGCATTCCGGCGGCAAGTTCTCGGGCAAGGCCTACGAGACCTCGGGCGGTCTGCATGGCGTCGGGCTTTCCGTGGTCAACGCCCTGTCCGACCGCTTGACCGTCGAGGTCGCACGCGACCGGACCCTGTGGACCCAGTCCTACGCCCGAGGCGTACCGGAAGGCAAACTGAAGAACGCCGGCAGCGTTTCCAACCGCCGCGGCACCGCCATCGCCTTCCATCCCGACCCGCAAATCTTCGGCAAGCAGGCCCATTTCAAACCCCGCACGCTCTATCGCATGGCCCGTTCCAAGGCCTACCTGTTCCGGGGGGTGGAAATCCGCTGGTCCTGCGCCGAGAAACTGCTGAAGGGCGAAGACGCGCCGCCACAAACGGCGACCCTGCATTTCCCCGGCGGCCTCGCCGACTATCTGAGCGGCACCCTGGAAAACCGCAAGACCCTGACCCCGGCCCCCTTCGCCGGAGAGGCCAAACTGAACGGCGGCGGCGGCAAGGCGGAATGGGCCATCGCCTGGCCCATCGACGAGTCCGACTATTTCAATTCTTACTGCAACACCGTGCCGACGCCCCTGGGCGGCACCCACGAAAACGGCCTCAGGGGCGCCATCACCAAGGGCCTGAAAGCCTACGGCGAGCTTGTTTCCAACCGGCAGGCGTCGAAAATCACCGCCGACGACGCCTTGGGCGGCGCCTGCGTCATGCTGTCGGTGTTCATCACCAACCCCCAGTTCCAGGGCCAGACCAAGGAAAAACTGTCGACGGTGGAGGCCCAGAAACTGGTCGAGGGCGCGGTCCGCGACCACTTCGACCACTGGCTCACGGGGGACCCGGAAAACGCCAAAGCGCTGCTGGAGCGGGTAGTCGAGCGGGCCGAGGAGCGCCTGCGCAAACGCACCGCCCGGGAGACCAAGCGGGCCAGCGCCACCCGCAAGCTCCGCCTACCGGGCAAACTGACAGATTGCACCTCAAAAACCGCCGATGGCACGGAACTGTTCCTGGTCGAGGGCGACTCCGCCGGCGGCTCGGCCAAGCAGGGCCGAAACCGGGTCACCCAGGCCATTCTGCCCCTCAGGGGCAAGACCCTGAACGTGGCCAGCGCCAGCGACGACAAGATCCGCGCCAACCAGGAACTGCAGGACATCATCGAGGCCCTTGGCTGCGGCGTCCGCGACAGGTACAACCCCTCGGCGCTGCGCTACGAGAAAATCATCATCATGACCGACGCCGACGTGGACGGCGCGCACATCGCCTCCCTGTTGATGACATTTTTCTTTAAGGAAATGCCGGAACTCATTGAAGACGGCCATCTTTATCTGGCGATGCCGCCCCTCTACCGCATCACTCAAGGGGCCAAGAGCGAATACGCCCGCGACGACGCCCACAAGGATGAACTGCTGGAGAAGGTGTTCACCGGCCGGGGCAAGATCGAAATCAGCCGTTTCAAGGGCCTGGGGGAAATGCCCGCCCGCCAGCTCAAGGAAACCACCATGGACCCGGACAAGCGAACCCTGTTGCGGGTCACCGTGCCGCCGGACCATTCCGACGACGACAAGATCGCGCGCCGGGAAACGAGCCGCCTCGTCGACGACCTGATGGGCAAGAAGCCGGAAAAGCGCTTCCGCTTCATCCAGGAGAACGCCGCCTTCGCCGGGGACCTGGACGTCTGATGCCGGTGGCGCCCCCCTTCGGCCTCGACGGGCGCTCCGCCCTGGTCACCGGGTCGAGCCGGGGCATCGGCTTCGAGATCGCCCGCGCCCTGGCCCGGGCCGGGGCCCATGTCTGGATCAACGCCCGCAACGCCGGGGCGGTGGAAAAGGCCGTCGGGGTCATCGCCGAGGACGGCGGCCGCGCCTCCCCCCTGCCCTTCGACGTCACCGACGCCGGGGCCGCCGCCGATGCCTGCGCCATGATCGGGGAAAATGGCGGCGGGCCTGATATCCTCGTCAACAATGTCGGCGTCAGGAACCGCAAGGCGATCGAGGAGTTCAGCCTCGACGATGTCCGGGCCATGCTGGAAAGCCATTTGCTGTCCGCCTTTGAACTGTCGCGCCTGTCGGCCCGGCGAATGCGCGCCAGGGGGAATGGACGGATTATCCACGTCACCTCCATCGCCGGCGGCATTTCCCGCTCCGGCGACGCCGCTTACACGGCGGCCAAGGCAGGGCTCGCCGGTCTGATGCGGGCGATGGCGGCGGAATATGGCGAGCACGGCGTCACCGTCAACGCCATCGCCCCCGGCTTCATCGCCACCGAAACCAACGCCGCCATGGTCGCCGACCCCGCCATCGCCGATTTCCTGCGCGGCCATTCGTCCCTCGGCCGTTGGGGACGCCCGGACGAAGTGGCCGGGGCCGCCGTCTTCCTCGCTTCAGACGCCGCCTCCTACGTGACCGGCAACGTGCTTTACGTGGACGGGGGCTTTTCCGCCCATTTCTGAGGGAAATTACAGGCCCGTATCCGGGGCGGCGCCGATCATCAGGTTGAGGTTCTGCACCGCCTGGCCGGAGGCCCCCTTGCCCAGATTGTCGATGACGCCCATGACCACGGCCTGGCCGGTGGCGTCGTTGGCGAACACGTGCAGATGCAGCTCGTTGCCGCCGTTGAGGCCTTCCGGTTCCAGACCGGCCATGGCGGCGGTTTCCGACAGGGGCAAGACCTTGACGAAACGCTGGCCAGCGTAATGATCGGCGAGCGCGGCGTGAACCCGCGCCGCCGTGGGGTTGCCGTCCAGGGACCACAATTGCAGCGGCACCTGGACGATCATTCCCTGGCGGAACCGTCCGACACTGGGGACGAACAGGGGCGGATGCTCCAGCCCGCTCCAGGCCTTGATCTCCGGCACGTGCTTGTGGGCCAGGCCGAGGCCATAGACCTGGAACGGCGTCTTGGCGTATTGGCCGTTTTCCGGGTCCTCGAAGTCGGCGATCATCTGCTTGCCGCCGCCGGAATAGCCGGAAATGGCGTTGATGGTCACCGGATAGCCCGCCGGCAGCAGGCCGGAGGCGACAAGCGGGTGCAGGATCGAAATGGCGGTGATGGCATAACAGCCCGGGTTGCTGACCCGCTTCGCGGCGGCGATGATTTCCGCGTGCCCAGCCTCGTATTCGGGCATGCCGTAGACCCAGCCGTCGGCGACCCGGTGGGCCGTGGAGGCGTCGATCACCCGCACCGACTGGTTTTCGATCATGGCGACGGCGTCCCTGGCCGCATCGTCGGGCAGGCAGAGGATGACGACATCGGCCCGGTTCAGCATGTCCTTTCGCGCCGCCGGGTCCTTGCGCCGGTCTTCCGCCAGACGCAGGAAGGTAATGTCGGAACGGTTTTCAAGCCGCTCCCGGATTTGCAGGCCGGTGGTGCCCACCTCGCCGTCGATAAAGATATGTTGGGTCATGTCTCAAGCCTCGATTTCGGGCCGCCTGAGTAGCATGACGGGCCATGCCGGATCAATGGTCTCGACGAGAGGTTGAAAGAAACTCCTTGCGGAAAACCCTTACCGGAGCAATTTCTATGAACCGTGAAAATCAAAGCTTGACGCATCCATCAGGCCCCCTATTTAATCTTTGTCATCAAGATATTAACAATGATTATCAATAAATTATTCGGGGAGCGCGCTTTTAGGACATGAAGAACACGCATATTTCCGTAAAACTCCCGGTTACCATCGTTCTCCTGACCCTGGTCGCCACGGCGGTGACCGGCTTCATCGCCAGCTACAGCGCGACGGACGCCCTGCACGAGGAAGCCGCCAACAAGCTGACGGCCCTGGGCCAATCGAGAAAACTGGCGATCAGCCGTTATTTGGCCTCCATTAACGAGGACATCCAGACCCTGTCGGAGAACGAAATCGTCTATTCCGCCCTCGACGCCTTCGCCGCGGCAAAGAAGAACGTTTCCGGCGACCTGACCGAGACCCTGCAACGGCTCTACATCACCGATAACGAGCACCCCACCGGCGAGAAGCATAAACTGGATTACGCCACGGACGGCTCCGACTACAGCGCCGCCCACAAGCGCTTTCACCCCTGGTTCCGCAAATTCCTCCTGGCCCGGGGCTATTACGACATTTTCCTCATCGATCCCGCAGGCGACGTGATCTACACCGTGTTCAAGGAGCTGGACTACGTCACCAACATGATGACCGGTAAATACAAGGACACGGACCTGGCCAACGCCTTTCGAGCCGGCAGCGAGATCAAGGACGGCGACAGCGTCGCCTTTTTCGATTTCAGGCCCTATGCCCCCAGTCACGGGGCCGCTGCCAGCTTTATCTCCAAACCCGTTCGGGCAGCCGACGGCAGTCTGCTGGGCGTCCTCGTCTTCCAAATGCCCATAGACCGCATCGACAAGGTTATGCAGGTGTCCGCCGGCATGGGGGAAAGCGGCGAAACCTATCTTGTCGGCGAGGATTTCCTGATGCGCTCGGACTCCCGGTTCTCCGAGGAATCCACCATTCTCAAGACCAAGGTCGACGGGCCCACCGTGCGGGCCGCCCTGGCCGGCCGGGCCGGAGTGGAAACGGTGCTCGATTACCGGGGCATTCCCGTGGTTTCCGCCTATGACAGCATCACCTTCGAAGGCACGACCTTCGCCGTGATGTCGGAAATCGACGTGGAGGAAGTGGACATTCCGGTCCGCACCCTGCGCTGGCTGATCATCGGCAGCGGCTTCGCCATCCTGCTCGTCGTCAGCTTCATCGGGCTCACCTTCGCCCGCTCCCTGACCAGCCCCATTTCGGCCATGACGGCGGCCATGGGCAAGCTGGCCGCCGAACAAATGAACACGGAAGTCCCGGCCCGCGACAGGGAGGACGAGATCGGCAAGATGGCCGCCGCCGTGCAGGTGTTCAAGACCAACATGATCCGGGCCCGCGAATTGGACGCGGAACAGGAGCAGCAACGGGCCGCCCGGGAGCGCCGGGCGGAAAACGTCGACAGGCTGACCCAGGCCTTCGACCAGCAGGTTGGACAAATTCTGAATGGGGTCTCCAGCGGGGCGACGGAGATGGAGTCCTTGGCGACGCAGA
>CAYFOJ010000059.1:0-11377 GCA_964344645.1 uncultured Thalassospiraceae bacterium | reverse complement strand
TACATCGTAGCCATAATAGAACCTCTCCCGGCTCTTAGCTACTTCAGCCCCTAAAAGAAAGGGGGCGCCGAACGAGCGCCCCCTCCCCTGTTTGTCCGGTCGTCGGGAGGCTTAGTGCCCGCCGCCGCCGTAGTTCTTTTCGACCAGGTCGACGTGGGGAACCTTCTTCATTTCCCACTCGCCCGTGGCCGGGTCGTGGCGGGAATTGACGAAGCACTTCCAGTTTTCCTCGTCCAGATCCGGGAAGTCGGTCCGGTAGAAGAAGCCCGGATAGCGGGTTTCCTCGCGGAACTGGATGTGACGCAGGTGCAGTTCCGCCGCCCACATGCGGTGGTAGTTTTCCCACGCCCGCATCAGCTCATGCAGGTCCTTGGCGCGCAGGTTCTTGGAGTCTTCCTTCAGCATGCGCAGGTGATCCAGGCCGATGTCCAGCATGATGGCGTTGGTCTGGTAGTAGGTCGAGGTGCCGGCCACATACTCATCCATGTACTTCTGGATGCGCATCTGGAACATCTTCGGCGTGATGTAGTGCGGGTTGACGTCCTCGGCCGTGGTCTTGTCCTTGTGTTCGAAGTAGTTGCGAACCGGCAGGTAGATTTCCTCGGCGATTTCGTCGATGTTGCCCTTCAGGGACGGCGAGAAGCCGGAATGATCCTTGACGAAGCGGACCATTTCCTTGCCGGCGATGCGGCCTTCGGCATGGGAACCCGACGAGAACTTGTGGCCCGACGCGCCGACGCCGTCACCGGCGGTGAACAGGCCGTTGACCGTGGTCATGCGGTTGTAGCCCCAGTGCCATTCGGCGGGCGCGCCCAGGTCGTTGGGACCGGACACCCAGATGCCGCAGCAGCCGGAGTGGGAGCCGAGCAGGTAGGGTTCGGTCGGCATCAGTTCGGATTTGGTTTCTTCCGGACGGATGTTCATGCCGGCCCAGTGACCGGCCTGACCGATGCACATGTCGAGGAAGTCTTCCCAGGCTTCCGCTTCCAGATGCTTGATTTCCTTCGGCGTCATGGTTTCGGCCAGCTTCGCCATGGCGGTCGGGGTATCCATGAAGATGGGGCCGCGGCCTTCCTTCATTTCCTTCAGCATGGCGTGGTTACGCAGGCAGGTCGGGATAACGGCCGCGGTGTCGTACGGCGCGAAGTCCTTCAGCATGTCGGCGTTCTTGACCGTGTAGTCTTCACCGTAGGCGTTGGTGGCTTTCGACTTGAACAGCAGGAACCAGGCGCCGACAGGGCCGTAGCCGTCCTTGAAGCGGGCCGGGACGAAGCGGTTTTCCATCATCGTCAGTTCGGCGCCGACTTCCGCCGCCATGGCGTAGGTCGAACCGGCGTTCCACACCGGATACCAGGTGCGGCCGTTGCCTTCACCGACGGAACGGGGGCGGAAGATGTTCACGCAGCCGCCGGCCACGTTGAGAATGGCGTTGGCCTTGAAAACATACAGCTTGTGTTCGCGGACCGAGAAGCCGACGGCGCCGGCGATACGGTTGTCTTCGTTTTCGTCGAGCAGGTATTTGACGATGAAGATGCGTTCCATGATGTTGTCGATGCCGATGGCCTTCTTGGCGGCTTCGGCGACGATGGTCTTGTAGCCTTCGCCGTTGATCATGATCTGCCATTTGCCGGAGCGAACGGGCTTGCCGCCGTCGGCAAGGGGAACACCCTCGGTTTCCTTGCTCTTCCAGATGGGCAGGCCCCATTCCTCGAACAGGTGGACGGTGCCGTCGACGTGGCGGCCGACGTCGTAGACCAGGTCGTCGCGGGTGATGCCCATCAGGTCGGCGCTGACCATGCGGCAGTAATCTTCCGGAGCGTTTTCGCCCAGGTAGGTGTTGATGGCGCTGAGCCCCATGGCGACGGCGCCGGAGCGGTCCATGGCGGCCTTGTCGACCAGGGTGATCTTGACATCGTCCCCGGCCCAACGCTTGGCTTCGTAGGCCGCGCCGCAGGCGGCCATGCCGCCGCCGACGAGCAGGATGTCTGTTTCGACTTCAATGATTTCGGGATTACCGAAAGTTCCCTCACTCATGGGATATCCTCCAAATTTGGCGGTCCCCCGTCACCCGGGACGGGTCTGCCGCCGATAGAAAAAAGGCTGGGTTGAATCAGGTCAGGGACGGAATGTCCTGGCCGGCTTCGGTGAACAGACGGTTGTCGGAAAGGTCACCGGCCTCGGGCTTGTTGCCGTAGGGGTCGATGGAGCCGACGGGAGTCGTGCGAACCGGGAACTTGAAGCGCTTGACTTCGCCGTCGCGGAATTTGATGGTCCACATAATGGCCTGATCGGTGCGCAGCGGAATGCAGGCGCCGCCCATGGGGACAACGTCCTGATAGGCGCGGACTTCGATGGCCTGCTGCGGGCAGGCTTTCACGCAGCACTGGCATTCCCAGCACTGTTCAGGCTCCTGATTGAAGGCTTTCATGCGATCGGTATCGAGCTTCATCAGGTTGTTCGGGCAGATGTACATGCAGGCGGTGACTTCACCACCCTTGCAGCCATCACATTTCTCGGTGTGAACGAATGTGGGCATTTAATTTTCCCTATAAAAAAGAACCACTTAGACAAATTCAGGCCGAAGACGCAAAACCGTCATGCAAGGGAAGGACCGCGTTGGACGCCGCGTGAGGGTTGCCTGGCCCCGAAAGGCCCCGTCCCTCTCTTCGCGCCGCTTCTCCACCCGCGACATCTCCCGAACATTTCGGTAAACCCGAATATTACGGATCATTAATATAGTGGTCGCTAATGCGTGTCAAATAACGAATCCCCCCGATTGAAAGAAAGATTATTGCTCAACACAAGTGCTTGTTATCACAATTGAAAATACCAGACTTCCCAGGTCGGAAATGGGGGAATTCCGCCCTTTTTCCCTATCCTGGACAAAGGGAATCGGCTAATTTTCGCCCTCCCCTCCCATGCAAGGAAGCGCCATGTCCGAAACCCTTTCCAGGCTGACAGGCCGTCTCGTCGATTTTCGCGACGAACGGCAGTGGCGGCAGTTTCAAAGCCTGAAAAACCTCATCGTCTCGCTCAATCTGGAAGCTGGCGAATTGTTGGAATTGACCCAGTGGAAAACCGACGAGGAAATGGAAAACGCCCTGGCCGACGACGCCTTCAAGGCCAGGCTCGAGGAAGAGGCGGCGGACGTCCTGCTCTATCTGTTGATGATCTGCGAGCGGGCGGGCATCGACCTGCCCGAGGCCGCCGACCGCAAGATCGACCGCAACGGGGAAAAGTACCCCGTCGAAAAGGCCCGGGGCAACGCCCGCAAGTATACGGAATTATAAAGCACCCTTGTCGCGCAACAGGGCGGCGATTTCGGTCCGCTTCTTGTCCTCGGCCAGCCTAAGGGGGGTTATCCCCTTGCCGTCGGCGCGGTTGATGTCGGCGCCCCCGTCCAGCAGGACTCGGACCACATCGGCATCACCCCGGGCGACCGCCCAGATCAGGGCCGTGCCGCCGCCGGCGTCGGCGGTGTCCGGGTTCGCCCCACGGGCGAGAAACGCCAGCGCGGCGGCGGCGGCGCCCCGCTTGACCGCCTCGAGCAGGTTCAGGTCCAGTCCCTGGCGCTTGTCGAAGGAACCGTAGCCGACATAGGTCAGCAAGCCGTGTTCCACCGCCTGCACCGCCGGTTGATAGGGGCTGGATTCCGTGTCGACCACATGGGCGCCGTCGCCGAAAGCCTGCGCGGCGGCTTCCGCCCCGGCCAGGTTGTCGAACCCGGCGCAAGTGTCCTTGTCCGGGGAAATAACGATATAGCGGCGGCGTTCAGGGGTCATCGACGTTCAACCAAAAGCAAAAGGGGAAGAACCGGGCGACGGCCTTCCCCTCTTACTTCGTCATTGCCGAAGTCATTTCAAGTCATGAAATCACTTTTGCCCGGCGTAGAACTCCTGCAGCACCTTGACCACCTCGGGGCGGCTGAATTCGCTCGGAATATCTTCCCCGGCGGTCAGCATTTCCCGCTGCTTGGTGCCGGAAATGTGGACCTGTTCGGACTTGTCGTGGGGGCAGGTCTTCGCCGTCGCCATGCCGTGACACTTCTTGCAGTAGAAGGTGATGTCGATCTTCAGCGGCTGGGTCTGCAGCGCCCCGTCCCACAGGGAATCGAAAATATGCTGGGCATCGAAGGGCCCGTAGTAGTCGCCGACGCCGGCATGGTCGCGCCCGACGATCAGATGTGAACAGCCGAAATTCTGGCGGATCAGGGCGTGGATCAGGGCCTCGCGGGGGCCGGCGTAACGCATCTCGATGGGATAGCCGCCCTGAATCACCGTGCCGTCGACGAAGTAGTTATCGATCATGGCCTGAATGGCCCGGGTGCGGGTTTCCGCCGGAATGTCGCCGGGCTTCAGCTTGCCCAGCACCTGATGGATGAAGACCCCGTCGGTGACCTCGACGGCGATTTTCGCCAGGTGTTCGTGGCTGCGGTGCATGGGGTTGCGGGTCTGGAAGGCGGCGACCTTGGACCAGCCCTTCTCCGTGAAGAGCGCGCGGGATTCGGCGCAGCTGAAATACAGGTCGCTGTACTGCCCGGGCATGTCGCCCTCGCTCAGCACCCTCACCGGGCCGCCCAGGTTGACTGCCTCCTGCTCCATCACCTTGGCGACGCCGGGGTGGTCCGTGTCAGTGGTGGTGTAGACGTGCTGGGCCTCGAATTCCTTGTCGATAGCGTATTTCTCGTTCACCTGCATGACGGCCATGATGGCGCCGGTCTCGGCGTCCACCAGGGCCACCTCCTCGCCGATGCCGATGCCGTCGGCCAACTCACCGGACGCGGACAGGGTGATCGGAATGGGCCAGAACAGGCCGTCGGCCATTTTCATGTCGGCGCAGACGCCCTTCCAGTCCGCCTCGCCCATGAAACCGTCCAGCGGCGTGTAGGCGGCCATGGCGAACATCAGCACGTCCGAGGTTTCCTTGGATGTCATGGGAACCTGCTTCAGCCCCTTGGCGCGCTCCAGTTCGGCGGCCCGTTCGACTTCCGGAATCAACAGGGATTTCAGTTCTCCACCGCCGTGCGGCGCGACCAGTTTCGACATAATTGGCTATCCACTTCTCAATCAAATTGCAGGACGGAAACTGTCCCCGCCCCAAAAACGGCCCCCACGGCCCTATCAATGGCCCCCGTTGTAGCAAAGATCAAGCCGGGGACGCCACATTAAATTACAAAAATCTAATAAACGGAGTTCTAATGTTGCCCGCGGGACGTTTACCAAGTGTTTACCGGAACGTTTCTAATCTGAAACCGAGGATTCGCAATTTATTTCGGAAACAAGGTTTCACGCCATGGTCATCGCCGCCCCCAAGGACATCATCCCCAGCTATCCCAGTGGCCTGACCGAGTCCCCGGCTCCGGTCCAGGCTCTGCAGGACATGGAAATCGCCGGCGTGGTCGACGGCGACATCGCCGGGCGCACCATCACCGTTCTGGAAAGCGGCTCCGTCCGCGGCACCGTCGGCGCCGAAACCATCGTCATCAGCGGCGCCGTCAACGGCGTCGTCTCGGCCCGCAACATCGAAGTGCTGGCCACCGCCCGCGTCGAGGGCGAATTGCGCTACGACAATCTGACGGTCATCCCCGGCGCCCACATGCAGGCCCGCTGCACCCCCGCCGCCGCCTGATTCGGCCCCCGGGGAAGGCCGGAAATTCCCTTCTCCACTCAAAAATTGTGTTTTGCTAATATACGAATTGGTGTATGAATCCTTCCCTGTTCGGGGACCCGGGTTTCCGAACATGACGCAAACACAATTATATTGAGGGTATTTCATGTCGAACGGAGGGCCTTCCACCCAGACGGTTTTGGTCGTCGGCGGTGGCATTGCGGGCGTCAGCGCCGCGGTCGAGGCGGCGGAGGCGGGACTGGACGTGGTCCTGCTGGAAAAATCGCCGACACTCGGCGGCCGGGTCGCCCAGCTTAATCGCTATTTCCCCAAGCTCTGCCACCCCACCTGCGGGCTTGAAATCAATTTCCAGCGGATCAAGAAGAACCCGCGCATCCGGGTCTTCACCATGGCGACGGTTGACGGCGTTTCCGGCGAGGCGGGCAATTTCACGGTGACGGTGAAAACCGAGCCGCGTCACGTCAACGCCAACTGCACCGGCTGCGGCGATTGCGCCAAGGCCTGCGAGACGGAGGTTCCCAACCCGTTCAACTACGGCCTCGACACGGTCAAGGCGGCCTACCTGCCCCATGAAATGGCTTTCCCCATGCGCTACGTCATCGACCCGGCCCTGAAGGGCGCCGCCGACGCCGACGCGGTCAAGGGGGCGTGTAAATACGACGCCATCGACCTGGACGAGACGGAACAGACCTTCGAACTGAACGCCGGGGCCATCATCTGGGCCACCGGCTGGCAGCCCTACGACGCCGCCAACATCACGCCTTACGGCTTCGGGGCGGTTCCCAACGTCATCAACAACGTGCAGATGGAACGCCTGGCCGCCCACAACGGCCCCACCGGCGGCAAGATCGAACGGCCGTCCGACGGCAAGGAGGCGAAACGGGTGGCGCTGATCCAGTGCGCCGGATCGCGCGACCATAACCACCTGCCCTACTGCTCGCGTATCTGCTGCCTGGGCTCCCTCAAGCACGCCGCCTATCTGCGCGAACAGTACGCCGACGCCGAGGTTCATATCTATTACATCGACATCCGCGCCCACGACAAACTGGACAGCTTCCACCAGAAACTGAAGAACGACCCGCAGGTCACCTTCATCAAGTCGAAGCCGGCCCAGATCATCGAGGGCGAAGACGGCAATCCCGTGGTCAAGGGCGAGAACACCATCAGCCGCGAGGTCTACGAAACCCCCTACAACATGGTCGTACTCGCCACCGGCATGCAGCCGTCGACCGCCGGCTACACGCCGCCGGTGAGCCTGGAACAGGACGACTACGGCTTTATCGTGCCGGCGCCGGAAAGCGCCGACGGACAGATCTCCGCCGGTGTCGCCTCCGGCCCCATCGACGTATCCATGTCCGTACAATCCGCCACCGCGGCCGCCCTGAAGGCCATCCAGGCCGTGAGGAATTAAGACTATGAGTGAAGACGCAAAAATCGGCGTTTACCTGTGCAGCGGCTGCGGCATCGGTGACGCCATCGACGTAGACGCCACCGCCGCCATCGCCACCGACGAGATGAAGGCGCCGCTCTGCAAACAGCACGAGGCGCTGTGCTCGGCCGAAGGGGTCAAGCTGATCGCCGACGACCTGGCCTCCGGCGAGACCACCAAGCCGGTGATCGCCGCCTGCTCCCAGCGCGTCATGACCGACAAGTTCGGTTTCGACGGCGTCAACGTCATCCGCGCCAACCTGCGCGAGCAGGTGGTCTGGTGCCACACCGAAAACGACGAAGACACCCAGATGCTGGCCGACGACCAGGTCCGCATGGGCGTCACCCAGGCCGGTCTTTCCGGCCTGCCCGAGGCCTACACGGAAGGCGCGTTCTCCGACACCATCCTGGTCGTCGGCGCCGGTTTCGTCGGCCTGACGGCGGCCCGCGAGGCGGCCAAGGCGGGGTCCAAGGTGATCCTGGTCGAACGCTCCGACAAACTGGGCGGCATGACCGCCGGCTGGGCCAAGGTCACGCCCGAGCATCCCCCCTACCGGGAGCCGGAGGACAATCCCGTCCCGGCCCTCATCGAGGCGGTCGAGGCCGACGCCAACATCACCGTCATGACTGACACCCTGGTGACAAAGACGGCGGGCAGCCCCGGCAAGTTCGAGGTTGAACTGACCAAGGGCGGAACCGCGTCCAACGAACAGGTCGGCGGCATCGTCGTCGCCACCGGCTGGCGTCCCTACGACGCCACCAAGCTGGGCCATCTCGGCTATGGCGCGTCCCCGGACGTGGTCACCAATGTCGAGTTGGAGGACATGCTGGCGGCGGGCCAGGTCAAGCGCAAGTCCGACGGCGCCGCGCCCAAGACCGTCGCCTTCGTGCAGTGCGCCGGGTCCCGCGACCCGGCCCACCTGCCCTATTGTTCGTCGGTCTGCTGCAACGCCTCCATCAAGCATGCCATCCAGATGGTCGAGGCGGACCCGGAGGTCATGGCCTACATCATCTTCGACGAACTGCGCACCCCCGGCACGGCGGAGGAATTCTACCGCTCGGCCCAGGAAAAGGGCGTCGTCTTCGTCAAGGGCAAGGTGGAAAGCGTCGGCGCCGATTTGACCGTCACCTATCACGACGACCTGCTGGGCGACGACATCCCCATGACCGGCCTCGACATGGTGGTGCTGGCCACCGGCATGGTGCCTAACTCCACCAACGTTGATCAGCCGACCCAGGAGATCAAGGACGAGCAGCAGATCTACGTGCAGAGCGACATCAACCCGGCGGCGCCCATCGAAGTCGCCGGTTACGCCGAGGGCACGGAAGCGCCCGAGCCCGTCGCCCGGCCCGAGGAAAGCCTGCCCGAGGGCTCCTCGATCCTCAACCTGCAATACCGCCAGGGGCCGCACATTCCGATCTTGGCCGACGGCTTCTCGGACAGTCATTACATCTGCTTCCCCTACGAGACCCGCCGCACCGGCATCTACACCGCCGGCCCCGTGCGCCGTCCCATGGACACGGGCGAGGCGGAACTGGACGCCCAGGGCGCGGCCCTGAAGGCCATGCAGGCGATCCATCAGGTGCGTGAAGGCCGCGCCGTGCATCCGCGCGTCGGCGATTTGTCCTATCCCAAGTTCGGCCTCGACGCCTGCACCAAGTGCCGGCGCTGCACGGTGGAATGCCCCTTCGGCGCCATCGACGAGACGGAAGAGGACTTCCCGGTCCTCAACCATTCCCGTTGCCGCCGCTGCGGCACCTGTATGGGCGCGTGTCCGGTTCGCACCATCAGTTTCGACAACTACTCGGTCAACATGATCAACGAGATGGCGGCGGCGGTGGAAATCCCCGACGAGTTCGACGAGAAGCCCCGCGTCCTCATCCTCGCCTGCGAGAACGACGCCTACCCGGCCCTCGACATGGCCGGCATCAACCGGCACTGCTACTCCAGCATGGTCAGGATCATTCCGGTCCGCTGTCTCGGCTCGGTCAGCCTGCTGAACGTGTCGGAATCCCTGTCCAAGGGCTATGACGGCATCATCCTGATGGGCTGCAAATCGGGCGACGACTACCAGTGCCATTTCGTCAAGGGGTCTGCGCTGGCCAAGGAACGCATGAGCAAGATCGAGGAAACCCTCAGTTCCATGATGCTGGAGCCGGAACGGGTGACGACCATGGAGGTCGCCATTTCCGACTCCGCCAGGGTCGGCAAGCTGATCGACGACTTCATGGCCAACATCGACGAAATCGGCCTCAATCCGTTCAAGGGGTTCTAGGACATGACCGCAACCGCGCCCGACGGCAAACAGAAATACGATCTCGCCTTCGCCCGCTTCGTTCGCGACAACGTGGATGGCGGCGACAAGATGAACATGTGCATGCAATGCGGCGTCTGTTCCGGTTCGTGCCCCATCGGCACGGAAATGGAACACGGCCCGCGCAAGCTGTTCATGATGGTCCGCGCCGGCATGAAGGACGCGGTGCTGTCCTCCAACACCTGGCAGAACTGCGTCAGTTGCTATAACTGCGTCGTCCGCTGCCCCCGTCAGGTGCCGGTCAAGTACATCCTGCACGGCCTCGGCCGCCTGGCGGTTCAGGAAGGCTATGTGGAGGAGAAGGAACTGCCCAACACCCGCTTCGCCAAGGCCTTCTGGTGGTCGGTGGAGAAATACGGCAAGACCGACGAGCGCCTGGTCACCGCCAAGTATTACTTCTCCGGCGGCATGGGCGAAGGCATCAAGAAGGGCATGGCCAACCAGAAGGCGGCCATGGGCCTGATCAAGACCAAGCGCATGCATCTGGGCATGCCCTACAAGGCCAAGGGTCGGAAAGAAATCAAGGCGATCCTCGCCAAGGCGAAAGAAATTCAGGACCGCAAGGCGGGAGGCGAATAACATGGCCAAGAAATATACCTACTACCCCGGTTGCAGTTCCGAAGGCACCGCCGCCCCTCTCGACACCTCCATCCGCGCCATCGCGCCGAAGCTGGGCATCGAGATCGAGGATATCGAGGACTGGAACTGCTGCGGCGCCTCCGTCGGTGAACTGGCCGCCGGCCAACTGGCCCACGCCTCCCTTTCGGGACGCAATCTGGCCCAGGCCCGCGAACAGGGCGAGCAGGACCTGATGACGCCCTGCGCGGCGTGTTACCTGAACACCCACGGCATTAACGAACATGTCCGCGAGGACGAAGGCTTCAAGGCCGACCTCAACGAGGCCCTGGCCGCCGCCGGCAAGTCCTACGACGGCGACCTGCATGTGCGCCACGCCTGCGAAGTGCTGGTCAACGACGTCGGCATCGACGCCATCAAGGAACAGGTGACCAACCCGCTGGAGGGCATCAAGGTGGCCGGCTACGTCGGCTGCCAGACCGTGCGCCCCTTCGCCGGCACCGAGCGCGGCGGCGAGTACGATAGTTACGACCAGCCGGAATTCCTCGACGACTTCATCAACGCGACGGGGGCCGAGGCGGTGGAGTTCAACAACGCCACGTCGTGCTGCGGCGGCTCCATGGCCGTGGTCAGCCCGGAGAAGACCCTGCACCTGATGAAGAAGATCCTCGACGAGGCCAAGGAAAAGGAGGCCGACGTCATCGCCACCCCCTGCCCGCTCTGCCAGATCAACGTCGAGATGTACCAGCCGCAGATCAACGAGGCCTTCGGCACGGACTTCAACATCCCCGTGGTCTTCTACAGCCAGTTGATGGCCGTCGCCTTCGGCATGGACGCCAACAAGGACGCGGCGCTCAACCAGAACATGATCAAGGCCGACAAACTGGCGGCCAAGGCGAAGTAACGATTTCAGGGACGGTTCACTGAATTGATCGTTAGGTAAACCGTCCCCGAATACATCACAGGCCCCGGTTTTTCCGGTCCTCCTCCAACTTTTCGAATAGCTGGCCGAACACCGTCCTGCCCCGGTGATTGAGTCGCGACAGATTGACCTCGTCGATGTTCGGCTGCGGCGTCCCGACAACAACCAGGGCGAACATGCCGTGGCGGTTGTGGACCCGACACTGGAAACCGTACACCCCTGGCTCCGTCAGGGTGACGGCGGTTCGGTCCTGATGGGCGATCTCCACAGGCTTCACCCCGCGGGGCCAGATTCCGGGAACGCTGTAGACCGTGTGGTTCCCGGTGGTGTTCAGGAACAGCACGGAATCCCCCGGGTCGATCCAATGGTAATTGGGCACGAAACGATAGAGGTCCTCGGGCGTCAGCGCGTCGATATCCATGATCTGGTCAATCTCGTGCAGCCGCCCGGAAATGAAACGGCGAAAGTGGCGCCAACAACAAACACGGCGAGCGCTGTTCGCAGATAA
>CAYFOJ010000058.1:0-12049 GCA_964344645.1 uncultured Thalassospiraceae bacterium | reverse complement strand
GCCAGCTGAAATCAATTCAAATCACCGCATAAAGCGCATTCTTCACGACCGACTAGTGCCGAGACTTTTTGCGCATTGGGTATCCGCTGTAGCCCCTTTCTCGGCCTGAAAAACAATGTTTCGGGTCAGTACCCGCGAGTAGGATCGACGATATTCAGCAGAGTCGAACCTTCCCGCCACCTGGACAGATTGTCGATAAACAGGCGGACCGAGGCCAGTTCCCAATCGTCGGTGACGCTGGAACAATGGGGTGAGATGAGGGCGTTGTTCAAGTCCCACAAAGGACTGTCGTGCGGTAGCGGCTCCTGTTCGAAAACATCAAGACAGGCGCCCAGCAGGCGCCCCGAACGCAGGGCATCGACAAGGGCCGACTGGTCAACGACGCCGCCGCGCGACACGTCGATCAGAACCGCCCCCGGCTTCATAGTCGCGAAAGTGTCGGCGTCGATCAGGCTGCGGGTACTGTCTAGCAATGGCACGCAGACGACAATAAAATCAGCTTCGGGACACAAACCTTGAAGTTCCTCGGTTCGATGGACGGTATCGACGTTGTCCATATCGCAGGGACGGGCGCGGGTGCCGATTACCTTCATGCCGAAGGCTTTGGCTCGCGCCGCCACGGCTCGGCCGGTATGGCCGAGGCCGACGATCAGCACGGTCTTTCCGGCGATCGCGCGGACTGTCCGCTCGCGCCATATGCGTGCTGCCCGATCCCGTTCCAATCCGGGAACGTCGAGCATGAAATGCAGCATTCCGCCGATGGCGTATTCCGCCATGATACCGGCGGCGACTCCTGCGGCATTGGTGACTGTCGTCCGCTCGGGATTCCAGGGGCCCAGATGGTCGACACCGGCGCCCCCGACGGCCAGCCAGGCCGGTCCGCAATTCCCGAACAGGGCCTCCTTTGGATAACCGGGCGTACCGGCGAAGCGAATGGAATAGACGACCTCCGGCCGGAACGACGCCAACAGTGCCGGTAAGCCTGCATAGTCGTTGCAGGTGGTGATATTGGCATCCGGATGCGTGATCAGCAATTCAGCGGCCAGGGGATCAGGATCGGCGGCGTGAAGAATGACGCGGGGCGGGTTAGGTGGCGTCTTCATTAGGTTGTCATCTCCAATGTCGAATAGGCCAAGCCTGAAACCTCGGTGAACTGGCTGTCGGTGCGTGTCATGCGTAGGCAAGCCGACCACAGGGCATCGGCCCGGTCTGAATTGAGTCCTGGTTCGGCCATGACATGGAACTTCTCCTTGACCTCATGCAACGACATCGGCTCTTCCGGGCCGCCGCGGGCGTTGACGTCGCCCGAATTGAGGGATCGGCCATCTTTCAAGGTGATGCGGACATCCGACCAGCGTCCTTCCGGGAAACGAGCCGAGTGGCGTTCGACTTCTTCGACCTTGATCTTACCCAGTAACGAACCGACAACGGGATCGGCGAGGGCGACACCCTGCACGTCCATGGGGCTGATCCGTCCCTTGACTAGCATGGTGGCGACGGAAAACGCCAAACTGTATTGTGCTTCGGACGTCGAGGCAGGCATACCGGCGAACAACCGGGACGACTCGCGGAAGGTCCCGATGCGAACTTCGGCAATCTCCTCGACGGAGACATCAATTTCTCTTCGAATCCTCCAGACGGCGTCGATGGCGGCGTGCGCCCAACGGCAAATCGGATAGGGTTTGATATAGTTCGACTCAATGGTCCAGGCGGTTCCCAGATCGGACCAGAAGGGAGCGACATCATCGGCTTCAATGGTAATGGCGGGCGCCCCTTCGAACCCTCTGAGGGCGGCGAGCGTCGCGGTGACGCCGACCAAAGCGCCCATGCCGGATCCATCGTGCAACATGGATGGATTGTCGATCTCGCGCATCATCTGGCTGCGCGGACCGTGATACTCGGCGATACCAACGGCCTGGCGTAAGTGATTTGAATCGGCGCCAAGCAAGCGACAGCCCATGGAGGCGACGCCGAGTCCGTTCCAGGCACCAGAGGTATGGTAATCCGATACGGTCGCATGCAAGGCCAAACCGGCCCTGGCAGCAATTTCGTAACCGACGACCATGGCCTTCAGAGCGTCCCGGCCAGAAAGTTTTGGACACCGTTCAGCAAAGGCGAACAAGGCAGGCACAATGGCGCATCCAATATGACCGCGCGTTGGATTGTAACCGTCATGGGCATCCAGATTGTCGATCTGGGTTGCCGCTGCGTAGGCGGCACCCACCATACTGGCGCGTCGGCCGTCGAAAAGAAAAGGGGCGCTCCAGGCCTCAACGCCGGCCGCGTACAGGTCCAACGAGAGGTCTCGGGCGATGCACGAAACGTCGAGCAACGCAGCCCCCGCGGCGACGCCCAGGGTATCGGCTAACAGAAGCGCAGCCATATTTAAGGCGCTTTCAGGAATGTCGCCACCATCCCCTAAGGCGAAATCAGAAAAGCACGTCGGCGTCATAGTCGGGTCCATAGGTTCCATTTCTACAAGTGAAACAGTCGGCCATAATCAATTTCGGTCAAGTCCATGCCCAAAGCTTCCATGCCCTGAAACAGCATAGCCTGGTTCGAGCAGATCACCGGCTTGTCGAGGGCTGTCTCCAGGCGGGCCACCGTTTCGGCGCTGCGCATATCAGTGCACGACAGCACCACGGCCTCGGCTTTCGGGTCGTCGGCTGCGCTACCAAGTTCGAATACTCTCTCTGGAGACAACTCTCCCTGGCCGTAGTTGTCGAGTTCATCATTGACCTCGGCCACGTTAACGGTCTTGAACCCTGCGTTGGCCAGGAAGTCCACGGCCATGCGGTTAATCGCCCCGACGTAGGGGGACGCGAAAGCAATACGTTCGACATTGAGCCGGTCGAGGGCATGAACCAGAGCGCCGGCGGCGGTGACGGTTGCGGCCCCGGTATCGGCGTGTATCCGTCCGCTTAAGCCTTGGTCGAATTCGACGCCGTGGGTCAGGGTCGCCGAAGTGCAGCCATAGAAAACGACATCCGGACGAACACCGGCGATCAGCCGTAGGGGTTCGTCCAACGGCGATGCCCCTAGGCCGGCCATCTGTTTCTCGTCTGGAACGGCGTCAATATCATAGCCGCCCAACCGGGCCGCATGTAAAGACACGCCGGAAGGGCACATCATGGCGAAGTCCGGCTCCAAGTTGGTGTTGGTGAACGGGACAAGTAGGCCGAAACGGGCACGTCCGCGTGATGAAGATTTCATAATGTCCTCTCCTTGGCGATCCAGGATTGCAGGATTTCAGCCGCCACACCCATATCATCTTTACCAGCGATAGTTGCACGCAGGCAGTCTGAAAGGCCGTAAGCGGCCATTCCGCGCATGACCACGCCCCCGGACCTAAGGGCCTTATCGGCGTCGGCGGCGCGCTCAGCACTTCCGAAACCAATCAACACGAAGTTGGCCAGGCTCGACGGCACCTCCAGGCCCAAATCACTGAGGCGCCCGGCGAAGCGGTCCCGGCGCGAAGCCGTCTCTTCACATAGCGCCTTCATATAACTTTGCTCCCTCGTCGCGGCAGTCGCGGCGGCCTGACTTGGACCGCTGACGTTGTTCGGATTGAGAAGCTTACGGACTGCACCGGCAACTCCGCCTGGAAACACTCCCCAGCCGACACGCATACCGGCCATGGCGTAGGCTTTGGAAAAGGTCCGAGTGATGACGGTATCTCCACGTCCGACCAGGTCGAAGACTCCCTCGTCCTCTTCGTCGGCGAATTCACCGTAAGCCTCGTCGATCAGCAGCAGGACGTTATCCGGCAAGCCGGCGCGTAGTCGCTTGACTTCGCTTGCCGGGATATAAGTCCCCGTCGGATTGCCCGGATTGGCGACGCAAACCACGCGGGTCGTGGCATCCATGGCGTTCAATATCTCGTCCACCGATACGGTGAATCTTCGTTCTGGCGCCGTGCGGTATTCCGCGCCGGCCATCACGGTCGCGGTGCGAAAAAAGGCATACCCAAATTGGCTCGATAAAACAGTGTCGCCAGGACCGGCATGCCCGGCGATCAAGGCGCCAATCAGTTCCATTGATCCGGCGCCGCACAGTATCTGTTCCTTTTCCAGGTCATGAACGTCGGCGATGGCATTCCGAAGATCCGTCCAGTCAGGGTCAGGGTAGAGATGGGCATCGCTCAACGCTTCCGCAGCTGCCGTCGATGTCTTCGGGCTCGCCGGTAAAGCGCTTTCGTTCTGGGCTAGTGAAATCAGACGCTTTCCGGCTGGCACGTCCATTTCGGCCAACGTATATGCATCCATGTCAGCGACGTGAGATCGCGGCTTGATCAACTTGACTCTCCCTTCGATGTCCAGCCATAAAGATTTTCCGCCTCTTCCTTGTCGACGAGACCCTCGTGGACATCAACTTCAATTTCTTCCCGAGTTCGGTCCTTTGGATCCCCGTGGCCGCCGCCACCAGGGGTTTCAAAGACCAGGGTTTGGCCGGATTCTATGCGAACCATACCCTTGCCGGGTAAATCGGGTTCGCCATCAATACGGACGCGCCCAGGCGCTCCGGGCAACCCGCCGGCGCGCCCCAGCGCCGGGTATTTGATTCGTTCGACGGACAAGAAAACCAGGAACGGCGCATCGATGGCCGAGGTCATCTCAATGCGCTGACCGAGGCCGCCACGTTTCCGTCCAGCGCCTCCGCTGTCGCGTCGAAGCTCCCGCCGGTGGAATAACACCGGGGCGACGCTTTCGGCGATTTCGACCTGACTGCCCCAGACACCACTAGGAAAAGCCGTTGCCGACAGGCCATCTTTGCCCGGCCGTGCTCCGGTGCCACCGTTGTGGACAAGTTCAACGGCGAACTGTTGGCCGCCCTCGCGAATCGCTTCAGGAGCATTACGCAACGGCAAATCGTACATGCACGATGCGCCTTCGGCTGGCACCCTGTCGGGTAGAGCCTGCGATAAACAGCCAAACACAAGGTCGGGCGTCAACTGGCCAATGGTGTGACGCATGGCGACTGGGGCCGGCGCCTGAGCATTGAGGATACAGCCCTCGGGCGCCGTGACCTCGAACGGTTCCAACGACCCTGCGTTGTTGGGGATGTCCGGCCCAACGAGGCATCGCAACGCGAACACTGAATAAGCTGTCGCATAATTGAGCGGCACGTTGATGCCACGGCGCGAACACTCCGAGCTACCGGAAAAGTCCAAGATCATTCGAGACCGCTCTACATTTAACCTCGCCTTGAGTTCGATAGGCGATTCGTATCCGTCGATCGTCAGCGCGCTTTGATAAACACCTTCTGGAATTTCAGTGATGGCCGCGATAGTGCCACGGCGCGACGTCTCTATGATGTGTTCGGCCAGCGGATGAAGACTGTCTAGGCCGAACTCGTCCATCATCCCGGCCAGCCGACGGGAACCGACCTCGCAGCAGGCGATAAGGGCGAACAAGTCGCCTTCGTTGGCCACGGGTTCGCGTGAATTCTGCTTAATGATCTCCATCAATAGAGAATTGATCTCGCCGGAGTCGACCAGCTTGCAGGGAGGAACCAAGAGTCCTTCGTCATAGATGTCAGAGCCTTCCGGCCCCATGCCTAGACCGCCGAGGTCGATCAAGTGCGACGTACATGACGTAAAACCAATTACGCCGCCATCGTGGAACACCGGCATAAGCAGCAGAAAGTCGTTGAGATGTCCGGACGCGATCCACGGATCATTGGTGACGTATATGTCACCTGACTTCATTTCCTGTAGGGGGAAATACGCACGCAGGTATTTGACGGCCTCCGCCATTGTATTGATGTGACCGGGAGTGCCTGTTACTGCCTGGGCCAGCATCCGGCCTTCAATATCGAAAATACCTGCCGAGATATCGCCGCATTCGCGAACGATCGGGCTGAAGGCGCTACGGATCAGGGCTTGCGCCTGTTCCTCGACGACGGCCAACAGCCGGTTCCACATCACCTGCAATCGAGTCACGTTGTATTCCGTCATGTTCCCGCCTCCCTGTCATCGTTCCGGGTCAGCAGCAGGCTGCCGTCGCTAAGGGTGTCAACCCTGAAGTCGACGCTGACAAGGGTCGTTGTCTGCGGTTCGACAATCAGGGCAGGTCCGTCGATGCAATCCCCTGGGGCAAGGCGGCCACGTTCGATTAAGGCCGCATCGACGCGTTTGCCTGATACGTCACAGGTGATGGCGCGTCGCTTATCCGCCTGGATGGCACGGGCGACATCGGAACTCCGCACGAGTGGCGCAGTCGTGCTGTTGGTCGAGACCACTGTCGACCAGTTGAGGATTTCGATAACCATGCCAGGAACCTCACGAGTGAACTGTTTCCGGTATTCGTTCTCGAAGGCTGTGCGCAGGTCCTCAATGTCATCGGCGACAAACGCTCGGTCGGGGAGGCTGATTTCAATTTCATGTCCTTGCCCCTTGTAACGGAAGAAGGCCTTACGCGAACGAGTTAACGGTGCATCCTGAGCACCGGCGCGGACCACTCGCTCGCCATCGGCTATCAATTCATCGAACAAGGTGTTAACCGAACCGATATCGAGATCATCGAGAGTCATGTAAAGGCTTCGCACGATTTCGAACGACACAGGCGCGAATAGGAACCCCACGGCGGACCCGACACCGGGATCGGGTGGCACGACGATGCGTCGCACACCGGCCCGACGGGCGACCCGGGTGGCATGCAGAGGCCCATTTCCGCCGAAGGCGATCATCGTCCGTTGCGTCAAGTCCTTGCCGGATTCGACGGCGTGCATGCGCGCCGCGCCGGCCATGTTTTCGTCGACGATCTGGCTGACACCGTCGGCCGCCTCGAAAACGTTAAGTTCCAACGTCTTACCCACATCCGTCGTCAGCACGTTTGCCGCCTTATCGGCGTCGATCTTTAGGCGGCCTTCGGCGAACGCCGCCGGTTCAATCAAACCGAGAGTCACGTCTGCATCTGTGACGGTGGCCCGCGCGCCACCCTTGCCAAAGGCTGCCGGCCCTGGTTCGCTGCCGGCGCTTTCCGGCCCGACGGTGAGCCGCCCCAAGTCGTCTACGCCCGCGATCGAACCGCCTCCGGCTCCGATTTCGATCATCTCGACAACCGGAATGCGCACCGGCATGCCACTGCCCTTAATAAAGCGATCAGCGCGGGAGATTTCGAATCTGCGAGACGTCTGCGGCCGGTACCCGTCGATCAGGCAGAGCTTTGCCGTAGTACCACCCATATCGAAGGACAGCACTTCGTCTGCGGCAAGCGAGGCGGCAACCCGGCTCGCCAGGATGGCACCACCGGCAGGCCCGGATTCAACCAGGCGGATGGGATAAGCGGCTGCTGTTTCCAGTGTCGTCATGCCGCCGCCGGCAGTCATCATCAAGATCGGGCAGCGCAGACCTTCGGCTGCGAACCGCTCAGCCAGGTTTTTCAGATAACGCGACATGAGGGGCTGAACATAGGCGTTGGCGACCGTCGTGCTCATACGTTCGAATTCGCGGGCTTCTGGGCTGACGTCGCTGGATAGAGATACCGAAAGGTCTGGTCGGCGGCGTCGTAAGATCTCTCGCAAACGGCGTTCGTGAGTCGGGTTGGCATAGGCGTGTAATAAGCAAACCGCGACGGTCTCAGCGCCGCTGTCATCAAGATCCTCAAGCAATCCATCGACGCCTGATTCGTCCAAATCTCGTATGACCACTCCGGATACCGACATCCTTTCTGCGACTGTGAAACAACGCGAACGCGAAACGATAAAATCCGGTTTATCGATGTCGATATCGTACTGGCTGTGCCGTCGTTCGTAGGCGATTTCAAGAATGTCACGGAAACCTTCGGTTGTGATAACAGCGGTGCGGGCGCCACGCCGTTCGATCAGAGCGTTTGTGGCGAGTGTTGTGCCGTGAATGAAACCGGATAGATCTGAGATAGCGACCCCGGCATCGGCGGCGATGCGGCGGGCGCCTTCCAGGGCCCCCAGCGAGGGGTCGTCATGAGTGGTCAGAGTCTTCGCCGTAGCCAAGACGGTGACGCCGTCACCGACGAGCACGGTGTCGGAAAACGTGCCACCGATATCGATGGCGAGACGAAGGCTCTTAAATTGTGGCATGGCAAGGAGGATCAATTAAGCGTGACGAATGCTCGCCGGTTTATACTCGGCGAAATACCAACGGGGCTCCCTGAAGAGAAGCCCGGATCCTCATTCAGACGACCAGGTCCGACTTGGTTGAGCGACGCCCTATTCGGCGATCCGATACTTGGTTCACTTGCCTAAACACCTATTGATGTTTCGAATGCGAGAGAAAGTATCATCTTGTTTCTCAAGTTTTGTCAATCGGAGACAAGCATAAATCCGTCCGTCCGCATATGATTACCCAAGAATGATTCGGACTTCCGAAATGGGTCACGACCAGAAGAGTTGGCGCTTGGAAAAAATCCAGGGGGCTTGCTCTCCAGGGCAACAGGTCCAGCCGAATGGTCGCAGTTGGAGAATCTTAAGAGTGGTTGCCGGGCGTTCTCAGGGTGAACATTTTCAGTTTATGCCAGGGAAAGTCCTTAGGCGTCCATGCATGAGCGATGCTGGACGTAAGAAACCACACAGGTTTATTACTTAAATTTGCCGGTATTTGCTGGGTTTGTCGTACAACCCATTGAAAATAATGGCGTCCCCAACGGGATTCGAACCCGTGTTGCCGGCGTGAAAGGCCGGTGTCCTAGGCCTCTAGACGATGGGGACCCAAGGTAAGAGCGCCCGTAGTAATGCCAGCGGGCGAGAAAATCAAGACTTTCAAACCATAATCCGGAAACTTTTTCGCCCCTCTCCTTCCCCGCCCGCCGCCTACCCGATTGGGGGTTTGCTCGGACGCGCCCAGGCCATAGTATCCCCGGCAAATCAATGCGGTTATTTATTCATACAGGCGTTTCATTTATTCGGAGGAAAAGACACCATGTTGCAGGGAAAAGTTCTCGTCGCCCAGGGAGGCGGACCGACCGCCGTCATCAACCAGTCCCTCGTCGGCGCGGTTCTGGAATCTCGGAAGTTCGCGGGCGTCGAGCATGTTTACGGATCGCTGCACGGCATTTCCGGAATCGTCAACGAGGACTTCCTCGACCTGACCCAGGAAACCACCGCCAATCTGGAACTGGTCGCCGGAACCCCCTGCTCCGCCCTGGGCTCCACCCGCGACAAGCCCAATCAGAAATACTGCCGGGAAATCTTCAAGGTCCTGAAGGCCCATGAAATCGGCACCTTCTTCTACATCGGCGGCAACGACTCCTCCGACGCCCTGAAAATCCTCTCGGAAATGGCGGCCAAGGACAAGTACGACCTGCGCTGCATCCACATCCCGAAAACCATCGACAACGACCTGCCGGTCAACGACCACACCCCCGGCTATCCCTCCGCCGCCCGCTTCGTCGCCAGCGCCTTCGCCGGCGTCAACCAGGACAACATGGCCCTACAGGGTGTCTATGTGGGGGTCGTCATGGGCCGCCACGCCGGTTTCCTGACCGCCGCCGCCGCCGGGGCCCGGACCTTCGCCGGCGACGGGCCGCACCTGATCTACCTGCCCGAGCGCACCTTCGACATGAACAAATTCGTCGGCGACGTCAAACGGGTGTACGACAAGCACGGCCGCTGCGTCATCGCCGTTTCCGAAGGCATCCACGACAAGAAGGGCGTGCCCATCGTCACCAAACTGGCCAAGACCGTCGAGAAGGACGCCCATGGCAACGTGCAGCTTTCCGGCACCGGCGCGCTGGCCGACCTGCTGACCGGGGCGATCAAGGACAAGACCGGCATCTCCCGGGTGCGCGGCGACACCTTCGGCTACCTGCAGCGCTCCTTCCTCGGCTGCGTTTCCGACATCGACCAGCGCGAGGCCCGGGAAGTGGGGGAAAAGGCGGCCCAGTTCGCCCATTTCTCGGAACGCAGCAGCGGCACGGTGACCATTCACCGGGTCGGCGACTATCAGGTCGAATACAAGCTTTCCAAGCTGGACGCGGTGGCCGGCCTGACCAAGGTGATGGCCGACGGCTTCATCAACCGGGACGCCAACGGGGTGACGCCCAAGTTCATGGACTACCTGAAGCCCCTGCTGGGTTCCGGCATGCCCCAGGTTGGCCGTCTCGACCCCGCCAACCGGGTCAAGAAAATCTTGGGGAAATAGCCCCGGCGGCGATATAAGAGTCCCGATGACCGACCCTTATGTCGCCTCCCTCGACGCCGCCGACCCCCTCGCCTCCTTTCGCGGGCGCTTTCATTTGCCCGAAGGCGTCGTCTACCTAGACGGCAACTCGCTGGGGCCCGCCCCGAAGGCGGCGTTTGCCGGGTTGCGCCGGATCACGGAAACCGAATGGGCGGAAGGCCTGATCGGCTCCTGGAACGACGCCGGTTGGTTCACCGCGCCGAGGCGCTTCGGCGACCGCCTGGCCCCGCTGCTCGGCGCGGCCCCCGGCCAGACCGTGGTCTGCGACACCACCTCCGTCAACCTCTACAAGGCGGTTCATGCGGCCCTGGGACTGAGGGAGGGCCGCAAGGTCATCGTCGGCGAGTTGGAGTCTTTTCCCACCGACCTCTACATGCTGGACGGCCTGGACGCCGACCTGCGCCTGCTCGGCCGGGACGGCGACGATTTGGCGGCGTTGATCGACACCGAGGTGGCCGTCGTCCTGCTGTCCCATGTCAACTACCGCACCGGCGCATTGTTCGACATGGCGGAGGTCAACCGGCTGGCCCACGACGCCGGCGCCCTCGCCGTCTGGGACCTGTGTCATAGTGTCGGGGTGTATCCCATAGACTTGGACGGGACGGCAACCGATTTCGCCGTCGGCTGCACCTACAAGTATCTGAACGCCGGCCCCGGCGCGCCCGCCTTCCTCTACGCCGCCGGCCGTCACATCGGCGAGGCCCGGCAGCCGCTCAGCGGCTGGTGGGGCCATGCCCGCCCTTTCGCCTTCGAATCCATCTATGACCCTCATCCGGGCATCGAGAAATTCCTTTGCGGCACCCAGCCCATTCTTTCCATGAGCGGCGTCGAACTGGGCCTGGACGCCCTGGAGGGGGCCGACATAAGCGACATCCGCGCGAAATCCTTGGCCCTCACCGGCCTGTTCATGGACCTGACCGCCCCCCTGTGCGACCGCTACGGCCTCGCCCCGGTGACGCCTCTGGACGAAGCGCGGGGCTCGCAGGTCTCCTTGATCTTCGAGCACGGTTACGCCATCGTCCGCGCCATGATCGAACGGGGCGTCATCGGCGATTTCCGGGAACCCGGCCT
Source organism: uncultured Thalassospiraceae bacterium (assembly GCA_964344645.1). Lineage (GTDB taxonomy): Bacteria > Pseudomonadota > Alphaproteobacteria > Rhodospirillales > JABHCV01 > JACNJU01. The sequence continues at coordinate 822 of CAYFOJ010000058.1, read as the reverse complement.
GATGCGCTTCGGCTTCGCGCCCCTTTATATCCGATACGCCGACGTCGCCCGGGCGGCCCGGGTCCTGGAGGACTGTTTACGGGAGAAAGTCTGGAACGACCCGGCCTATTCCGACCGAGGGGCGGTCACTTAACGCCACAACCGACACCGCCTGAGCCTGGGTTTCTTGCCAGCCCCGCCAACACTACAGTGACCAGTACATGGATGTCTCATTCTCGGACAACGCCCAAAGCCGTTCCATGACCCCCTTGTCATAAGCATGGGAGTGCAGCGTTCCTTTTCCGACCGGGCCGACAAATTCCGCGCAACCGGTGGGGCCGTAGAGAGCCCGCTGCTCCAGACCGCCCTCGGTCGCGCACATCACTTCAGGCCAGGAGCCTTTTTCGGCCGATTGCACCATCGGCGACAGCGACATGAGCCCGAAGGCGATCCGCGTCGCCAGGTTGCCGCTGGTCGTGATGAGAGAGGTCCGCGACGAGCCAGGGTGACAGACATAAATCTCGACATCGGTCTTGCCCGCCGCGTCTAGCCTATCCTGCAGCTCGTAGGCAAACATCATCTGCGCCAGCTTGCTCTGAGAATACGTCTTGTTCTGGTGGTAGTTCTTGTCCCAGTTCATGTCGTCGAACTGGATGGTCTTGATCCCCATATTGTAGCCGAGGCTGCTGACGACGACGATGCGGCCCTTGCTTTCCTCGATCCGAGGATAAAGAAGCCCGCAAAGCAGGAAATGACCGTAGTGATTCGTGCCCAGCATGCTTTCAAAGCCGTCCACGGTGAGCTTCTGGGTGGGCACCTGCGCGATGGCGGCGTTGCAGATGA
>CAYFOJ010000057.1:0-12228 GCA_964344645.1 uncultured Thalassospiraceae bacterium | reverse complement strand
TCCCTCCGCCATTACCTTTTTCCCAACGCTCTCTCGCCGCCTCAGACGGCTCTGAAAACCCTAGGTTCCGCGCGCTTTTGAGCCGGAAGCTGTTGACTGTCGTTTCGGCGTTTCTCCCCAAATCTGCTCTCTCTCCGCCCATTCTCTCCGAAGCTGTTGACCGCTCCCATTCGGTACGGGGTTCTAATGTTTTGTTTTTAAGCGATTATTCGGCGCGACGATTTCGCGAAGTTCGAGGTCCCATTTCTTGGGCGAGAGTGTCCGGCATCAAACCCAGACATTGAAAAAACTGGGGTTTTAAGGCTTGATGATGCAGGGGTGCCGGGTCCGAGGAAAGAATATGCATGTGACGCAGGTAATACACAATCGCTATGCCTGGCGTAGTTACAGGACTCATGCCGCTATTGACGGCAGCCAGGGTGTGATGCTCCTGACCGTTGAACAACTGGTCGCGCGTTTGGCGGGTGGATTCCTCCGACCCATCGATTCAGACGATCTCAAGACTGCCGTTGCATCCGCCGTCGCCCAACAGCTTGGTGAACTTGACGCGATCAAGGAATTGCCGGGTTTTCAACGGGCGGCAGCAAACAGCTTGTCCAAAGCCTGGGCGGCAGGATTGAGCCTTCAAGAAGAAGCTGATTCCGCCATTGATACCACCGCCCGAGCGAGGCTTGCATCTATGGCTGTTCTTGAAAAAGAGGTTCTTGCACAGCTCCCCGGCAACCAGCTTCGGCCACGGGACCTCGTGGTCGCAGCGTCGGAACGGTCCGAGCATGCCCGCGTGATCTTTGGCCAGATCGAAATCCACGGTCGAACAGAAATGTCCCCGGTTTGGCGCCCGTTGCTTAGCCAATTATCCGGGCATACCGATATCGTCTGGGTGGCGGGGGCCAGACAGGTTCCTGAATGGCTTTCGGAAACCGATATTCCTGTTGAAACAAGCACGCCAACCCAACCCGCTGTTCAAACATTTTCCTGCGCCAGCCCCCATCATGAGGTGCTGGAAGCGTTGCGCTGGACACGCCGTCACCTTGCCAACGGGGTAACTCCACAGAAGATAGCGATCGCCGCAGCTTCACCCGATTCCTGGGACGATCATGTGCTGGCGCTTACGGAGTCGGCGAATCTTCCCGTCCACTTTATCCATGGACGCAATGCCCTTTCCACATCGCAAGGACAGCTTGTTGCGGCGCTTGCAGAGGTTTTATTGCGCGGATTTTCACGCACACGGGTTGTTCGTCTCGTAGCGCTGTTACGTTCCCTAACAAAGGGATTCCAATCTCTGCCTGGCAATTGGTGGCATGCTTTGCCGGAAGACGCTCCGTTGCTTGATGCGGCACGTTGGCGCCGCGCATTCGCAGACCTGACGCCGGAAAGCTTTTCCGATGGCGCGGACCATAAGCCGCTGCTTGATGAAATGATCGAGACTCTGAGCAAGGGGCTCCATGCTGCCGTTGAAATCGGCGAAACGCTACTGGAAGGAAGAGCGCTTGCCATCTGGCGCAGGGCTTTAACTGAAGGGCCGCCCGCCGCGCTTGACGTTACCCTAGCCGGTCTGCGCATTGATGACGACGTGGAACCGGAAGCGGCAATACTATGGGGGCCGGCGTCCGCGATTGCAGCCGCACCCCGTCCCTTCACTTGGCTCGTTGGCCTAACCTCGCGAGCCTGGCCGCGACGTGCAGGCGAAGACCCGCTGCTTCCCGATCACATCGTCGCTTCGACACGCCTCGATCCGCTGCCGGTCCATCATGCGGATCGCCGCGACTTTCGCACGATCCATGACATGACGGTTTGCGAACTTGTGTGTTCACGTGCCCGGCGTGATAGCGAGGGACGGCTCAACGGGGTCTCACCCCTTTTTCCGCGTGATATCGACGAAGTCTACCTAGCGCAAAGCCGGGAGCCCGAACACGCCGCCAGCGCCAGTGACCGCTTACTGGCACGCCCCAAGGAATTTGGGCAGTCAACCCATGCAAAATCAGCACTCCAGACATGGATTGACTGGCATACCGAAAAAATTACTGCCCACGACGGAATGGTCAGGGCAAACCATCCGCTGCTTCTACGGGCTCTCGATCGACGACAATCGGCAACATCGCTAGTTAAACTACTTCGGGATCCCCTGGGTTATCTCTGGACCTATGGCTTCAAGTGGACCGAGCCCGAAGAAACTGATGAACCGCTGACGCTGGATGCACTCGCTTTTGGCAACCTGCTTCATGAAATACTTGAAGAAGCGGTGACACAGATTGAAGGCACCGGATCTGGAGGCCTAGGCAGCGCATCCGGTGAAGCGATCGCACGGGCGATCGAACGGGCGGGTGAGACTGTAGGGGCACGCTGGGATGAGACGAAGCCAGTCCCGCCTCCGGTCATTTGGCAGCACAAGCGCGCCGAAGCGGTTGAATTGGCCTCGGTCGCCTTATCACATCAAGAAGATCCGCTGCCTGACCAGCGTAGCTGGGCCGAAATACCTTTTGGCGGAGACCGGAAGGCTGAAGGCCTCAGTGAGGAAGCCCGTTTGTCCCTTCCCTGGGACCCGATGACAGCGGTCCATATACCCGGCACGGCGATTCATATTGGCGGATCGATAGATCGTCTTGATCTTGCAGGCGATGAAACCCTTGCGCGTGTAACGGATTATAAATCCGGCAGACTTCGCGGCAGACCACCGCAACTCAAAGGTGGTGCCGAACTCCAACGCTGCCTTTATGCGTATGCGGTCAAAGCCCTTGTCACGAGTCATCCGCCTGTTGAAGCGCGGCTTCTCTATCCGCGAAAGGACGGTCAACTCCTGCCGCTGAACGATCCAGAAGGAACGCTCGAAAGGCTTACCGAATTCCTGGCAGCGGCGGCGGCTTCGTTTGCCAAGGGAAATACGCTCTTCGGACCTGCTGCTGAGGACCCCTGGTACGACCTTGCCTTTGCGCTACCCGGCGGCGCTAAGGAGAGCTACCTCCAAACCAAGTTGCCGCTAGCGGCACAGACCCTCTCCAATGTCCAACCGCTTTGGGGAGAACCTTGAAGATGCCTGATTCTCCTGCAACTGAAAGCCTTCCCGATGCTTCAGCCCGTCTGGCCGCCCTAACGGACCATGACCACACATTGTTGGTCGAGGCTGGCGCGGGTAGTGGCAAGACGGCCCTCATGGCCGGGCGCGTGGTCCTGCTCGTCGCTGGGGGCGTTCCGCCAAAAGAAATTGCCGCAATTACCTTTACTGAAGCTGCCGCCTCGGAACTCCTCGAACGTATCGAGCGGTTTGTGAGGATGCTTCTGGAGGGCCAGATGCCGCTGGAACTTGAAGATGCACTACCGGACGGCCTTTCGGTCAAGCAACGAGCGCATCTCCAGGACGGTGCCAGTGCGTTTGATGAAATCACCTGCACAACTATCCACGGCTTCTGCCAACAACTGATCAAGCCCTACCCTGTCGAAACTGGTATCGATCCGGGCGCGAAGATCATCGATCCGGCAGCAGCAGAACTTGCTTATCAGGATTTGATGGAGGCCTGGCTGTCTGCTCGGTTCGGCCGTGATCGTGGCGCGGAAGGACTCGGACGCATTCCCCCAATAACGGATTCTGGCGGCGAAGAGGACTTTTTCGCCGAGCTGCTGGTTAAAGCTCCAGATGACACACTGGATCTCATCCAGAAAACCGCTCAGTTCCTCAAGGTTCACCGGATCGCACAAGCAAGTGCTGCCGTGATCAACCCGGCTGAGTTTACGGCCCTCGCCGATACGCTCTCCGCCTGCGCCGCCTGGTATAACGATTGCGGTGTAGTGGAGCCGACAACCGCTGAATTCATTGAAGACTTGACCCTAATTGCCGATTTGGCGAGGGAGGCAGGTGCCCAGCCACTGACCGGCCGCCGGATTGTCACACTTCTTTTTCACACACATCCCAAAGCTTGCAAAAAGGACGATATCGCGTTCAAACAATGGGGCCGGAAAGGAAAATGGAAAGACGCCGCCAAGGCGACCGGACTCAGTGCCGCGCAGGGCGAACAACTTAGCACCACCGGTGAGGGGCACTATCAGGCTTGCGGCGAAGCTTACAGGTCCTTCTGCGCCGGTCTTGGCGCGCTTGCGTTTCAGCATTTTGTTGGAGAGTTCGGTGCGCTGCGCAACCTTTATCGGGAGTATAAGCGTGAAGCCGCACTACTTGATTTCGATGATCTTCTGCATCACGCCCGTGACCTATTGAAGACCAACGAGGCTGTACGCCGGGCTCTTGCACGGCGCTATCCACGCATCCTCGTCGATGAGTTTCAGGACACCGATCCCCTTCAGGCTGAAATCCTCTGGCGCATTGCAGGAGACGGGGAGCCGGAGTCAGCATGGCACGAAAATGTTATTCGATCCGGCGCGCTGTTTCTCGTCGGCGATCCAAAACAGGCCATCTACCGTTTTCGCGGTGCTGACGTTGAAACATATCTAGTGGCCAAGCGCGCGTTGGAACAACAAGATCCTTCCGCCATCCTAAACATTACCGCCAGCTTTAGGGCACAACGCCCAATCCTTGAATTCGTCAACACGCACTTCGCGGAAATGCTCGACGAGGCACGAGGCCAGCCCGGATTCACGGCTCTTAGTCCCGTACGGCCGGCAGGGGACGAACTCGCTGTTTCAGCGTTCGAAGTCGCACTTGATGATCGACACAAAAATGATAAGGGAAAATTGATTGTAGACAGGGTGCGTAGAGAGGAAGCAGCGACTCTCGCCGAGATCATCTCTCGGTTGATCGGAAACTATCGAGTCTGGGACAAGGGTCAGCAGAGCTTCCGGCCTGTGCGCGCAGGTGAAATCGCATTACTTGCGCCGACTGGAACCAGCCTTTGGATATATGAACAGGCTTTGGAGAACCGCGAAGTTCCAATTGCGACCCAGGCAGGAAAAGGCTTCTTTCGTCGCCAGGAAGTACAGGACCTGATCGCAATCGCCAGAACTATTGCCGATCGCCGCGACACATTGGCCTTTGGGGCGCTGCTGCGCGGCCCGTTGGTGGGAGTTACGGAAGAGGAAATCGCTGATGAAATCGAGGCATTGCTGGAAGGTGCAGAACACACGCGGCGTTTGAACCTTTGGACTGATCCGACGCTCATCAATCATTCGGTGCTTCAACAGACCCTCACGGTGCTGCAAAATCTTGCGCGCAAAGCGCGGCACGCAACGCCCTACCAGCTTTTGGCAGAAGCCATTGAAGAGCTGCATATCCGGCCGATCCTAAAGGCACGTCATCCGCGCGGAGCCGAGCGAGCGCTGGCAAATGTTGAACTCGTTCTGGAAATGGCACGCGCCTACGGAGGCCGAGGCATTGGTGATTTTGCACGCGCGCTATCGCGACGCTGGGAAGACGGGGACACTCAAGTTGAAGGCAGACCGGACGCTGAGGCAGATGCGGTATCGATCATCACGATGCATTCGTCGAAAGGCCTGGAATGGCCAATCGTCATTCCAATTAATTCCACAACCAATCTCTGGTCCGACACGAGCTTTTTGTATCGGCGCCAGGATGACAGCGTACATTTCAAAGTGTTCAATTTTCCAAGCCTCGACTATGAAACGGTTTCCAATGAGGAATCTGAGGAATTGCGTCGCGAGCGTGTTCGTCTCTGGTACGTTGCACTCACCCGCGCACGTGATCTGCTTCTTGTACCAAAACAGAGTGAGCGCATTTCAGGCGACTGGCTTAGCCTGATCGATATCGATATTGAAACGCTTCCGGTCTTTGACCCGACGCGATTCGATGGATTACCACCACAGCCTAGCCCGGACGGCAACAACGCCCAAGACACCGCAACGTGGGAAGCCGAAGCGGCGACGATCACCGCAACACAACGATACATCTCCTGGCATCAACCCAGTCGGCATGAAGGTTCGCAAGGGCCGTTGGATTCGGAAGAAGAGATATTTACCGGCGCCGATGCCGTTACCGAAAGTATTCCCAACCCCGCCGACGAAGCCCGTGTTCAGGGTGGCCGGGAACGCGGCTTGATTCTCCACAAGTTGATGGAAGAAGTGCTCACCGGGGAGACAGCACAGGATGAAGCGGCTCTACGTGCGCGGGCCGCTGAACTTCTGACCCAACTCGGACTTGCCGATACGGATGATGCATCATTCGGCCCCTCCAGTATGGAAATAGCTGCCACTGCGGATCGTGCGTTGCAACTACCGGAAATCGTAGAGCTGCGTTCTCGGTTGTCTCCTGAGTTCCGCGTCTATGCCGGTACGGCAGAAGCGCAGAACCTGACGCTCACTGCGGGTATTGCCGACGCTGTTGCCGCTAATGAAGCCGGATACATTGAAGTCGTTGTTGACTGGAAGAGCGATGTAAATCCCGGCCAACCCCAGATGGCACTCTATCGTGACCAGGTTCGTGACTATCTGGCAGCAACCGGAGCACAGCGCGGACTGATCGTCTTGATGACTCTTGGTCGTGTTGAGGAGGTGCACGCGGATGGATCGTAGCTCCAGGCTGTTCAGCCTTGCCTTAGAAATATAGGTCCTGAAGATACAGCCGGGGCACGATCACAAGTTAGATTCCGTCCTAAAATTGTTTCGCTGTTGGGCACCAAGCTGACACACCGGCTAACACCATCATGCATCCGCTCTCCGATTGGAAGAAAGGTCAACTCCAAGAAGTCGCCGCTGCTCTTTCCACTCCACCGGAAACGGTTTTGTCAGCGCCGCCATGGTCAGGTCGGTCGGATGGCGACCATCGAGTATCATCTCGATGATCTCGGGCGCCAACAGGGTCAGGCGCAGGATGCGGCTGACGTAGGAGGTGTTGATCTTCTCGGCGGCGGCGATCTCCTCGACGGTGACGTAAACGCCGGCCTCCAGCAGCTTGCGCCAGCGAAAGGCGCGGGCCAGCGCCTTGACCATGGTGTTGTCGATGCGGGTCCGGGGTTCGGCCCAGGACGGCACGCCGACCGGCGAGACCACCAGCTTGCGCCCGCCACGGGTCTTGAAGGTCATGGGCACATGCACGGTCAGGGTACGGCCGTCGGGGCTGAGGCGTGCGTCGGTCATCAGGCGGCCCTCCGTCCATCCTGTGCGGCGGCAATATCGGCGACCAGGGTCTGGAGGCCATCGACCCTAAATTGGAGATCGAGCCCGCCCGGGTGGACCTCGACCCGCTCAATCAAAAGCTGAAGCACCCGGGCCTGTTCAGCCGGAAACAGTTCGTCCCATAGTGGATCGAGACTTTGCAGGGCCTCGCGGACATCGGCTTCGGTGAGCCCGTCATCCTGGTCTCGTGCTGCCCGCCAGGTTCCGACGATCACTTCCGGCGCTCGCAGCAGGCCGCGTATCTGATCAACGACGGCACCCTCGATCTCGGCGGCGGGGACGCGGCGCACCACGCCGACCGGGCTCTCCCCTTTCATCAGACTGGCGGCGACATAGTATCGGTAAAGTCGATCTTTTTTCTTCGTGTGCGCGGGCGTCATGGCCCGCCCGTCTGCTCCGAAGATGAGCCCCTTCAGCAGCGCCGGGGTCTGTGCCCGGGTGCGGTTGGCGCGGGTTCGGGGGCTTTCCTTGAAAATGGCACGGACCTTGTCCCACAGGTCCCGGCTAATGATGGCCTCATGCTCACCGGGATAGGCCGTGCCCTTGTGAACGGCCTTGCCGATATAGACCTGGTTGTTCAAGAGTTTGTAGAGATAGCCTTTGTTGACGGGCTTGCCCCGCTTGGTGGTCACGCCCTCGGCCGCCAGGGTGCGCGCGAGCACGGTGGCGGAACCAACGCCGGGGAAGCGTTCGAAGATTGCCCGCACGGTGGCGGCTTCCTCGGCGTTGACCACCAGCTTGCGGTCTTTGACATCGTAGCCGAGTGGCGGATTCCCTCCCATCCACATTCCCTTCCGGCGAGACGCGGCGATCTTGTCGCGAATACGCTCGCCAGAAACTTCGCGCTCGAACTGGGCGAAGCTGAGCAGAATGTTAAGGGTCAGCCGCCCCATAGAGGTGGTGGTGTTGAAGGACTGGGTGACCGAGACGAAGGTCACGTTGTGAGAATCGAAGACATCGACCAGCTTGGCGAAATCCATTAGCGAGCGGCTCAGCCGGTCGATCTTGTAGACAACCACCACGTCGATGCGCCCGGCCTCAATATCTGTGATGAGGGTCTTAAGCGCTGGACGATCGAGGGTGCCACCGGAGACGCCGCCGTCATCGTAAAGTCCGTCATGTAGCATCCAACCTTCTGGCTTCTGGCTGGCGATATAGGCCTCGCAGGCCTCGCGCTGGGCGTCGAGGGAATTGAACGCCATGTCCAACCCCTCCTCACTGGATTTGCGGGTATAGACGGCGCAGCGCTGTTTTCGGATCGGAGGCTTTGTCATCGGCCCGTCCCCGAGCGGCGGATGCCGAAGAACACCCACCCGTTCCAGCGCGTGCCGGTGATGGCCCGGGCGATGGCGGAAAGCGACTTGTAGGGTCGCCCCTGGTATTCGAAGCCGTCGGCAAGCACGGTGGCGCAGTGCTCGACACCCTGGTACTCGCGAATCAGCCGGGTGCCGACGATCGGCCGGTCGTCGGTGCGGCGCCGGCGGACCTCGGCCTTGCCGCCGTCGAGTTGTTCGCCCAGCGCCTCCAGGCGCTCGACGGTCGCCGGCTTGAGTCCTCCGTATGCCAACTCCTGGATTCGGTATGCGATCCGGCTTTCGAGGAAACGGCGGTTCTGGCGTGGCGGCTCGGCATCGAAGATGTCCCGCCACAGGGTTCGAAGGTCGGGTGTCGGCGTGGCTTTCAGGGCCGCGATTCGGGTGATGATGGTGTCCGTCATGACTTGCTCTCCGTCTTGGTTTCGACGGGTTCATGACCGCTCTTGGGGGGCGGGAAGTCCAGGCAACTGTCTCCCTGGTTCGCAGATAGTTGCCTTGACTTCCGCGCCCGTAGCCGGCTCAGCCCGGCGGCCAGGATCGACGCCAGTTCGTCGAGGCGTTCGGCGGTGGTCATGCGGTCGGGGGAGAGAGCGTTTCGGTACATTCCGTGTAATCGCGTTCTGTTGCCTGCGCCGGAACGGTTTCGGTCCGACTTTCTGGTTTCATTGGATAAACGCCGGTTTTCGAAGTGAATCGGGACAAGCGATTCTGGGTGATTGACTCCTAGCCGTTAACAGTTTAGTAAACAGTTATAAATTGGAGGTGATGACATGACCACCGAGACATTCGGGGAGAGAATTCGACGCAAACGCGGTGAACAGAAGATCGGTCTTCGCCAAGCGGCAGGGAAAGTGGATATCTCTCCGACTTTCCTATCGCGCATCGAGACCAACGTGGAAAAAGCCATTCCCGGCGAAAAGGTCATCAGGAAGCTGGCCGATATACTGGATGACGACTTCGATGAACTGATGGCTCTGGCCGGACGTATTTCGGCGGACGTCAGCAACTATGTGAAGTCCGACCCGGGGATGCCCGAGTTTTTGCGTCAGGCCCGCGAACGCAACATATCCGCCGAGAAGCTCATGGAACTATTGGACAAGACGGAGGATGAGGGCTGATGCAGGCAATCAAGGTACCCTTTCTAAAACCCACCGACATCGATCACGCAGTCCGCGAGATTCTTCGCGACTACGGGGCGTGGCGCAAGGAACCTGCCAAGCCGCCCATCGATGTCGACGAAATCGCCGAGGGTTACCTGGGCCTGACGCTGGAGATCGACGATCTCAAGGCGCGCCTAGGGATGCCCGACGTCCTCGGCGCCACTTGGTTCGAGGAAGCGCGGGTCTGTATCGACCAGTCGTTGGAAGACAAGGAAGGGCGTTTCTCCTTCACCATGGCCCATGAGATCGGCCATTGGCAGTTGCATCGCCCTCTGTTTGAGATGGAGAAGGTAACGTTATCCCTGTTTCCATCTCAAATGGGCGGTGCGGCAACCCCGGCCATGGTGTGCCGGGCCAAGGAAGGGAAGGCCCCCGTCGAGTGGCAAGCGGATCAGTTCGCCGCCCGCCTGTTGATGCCGAGCGCTGCCATGCGGTCCGCGGCACGGGACGCCTTCGGTGACGACGTGGCGACAATCGAAGGCTTCAATGCTTCACGCGATGCCAAGGGCCTGACCCCGCATCTTCGGTCCCTTGCCGACGACGTCATCGTCAGTGGCCAGTTCACCAACGTGTCCAACGAGGCGATGTGTTACCGGCTCCTCGACCTGAAGCTTGTCCTGGACGCGGACGAGAGTCGGGCACGATTAATTTGAACTGACCGCATTTCCAACCCTCCCCTTATTACGAAAGGAATTTATATATGGCCCGTCATAGGTTTCGTCTCTTCGGCAATCTGTCGTTCCTCCAATCCATGGACAAAGAGAAGGTATTGAGCAGGCTTCTGGCCAATCACAAGGAGTACTTCGCGCGCCAGAGACTCGATGTCGATGCGTTGTCCAATGACGATGCCTGTGCGCGTCGGCTGCTCGAGGTATTCACGCGATCAGATGAAAAAATGCCGGGAGAATTGCTTCGCGACCTCTATGTGCTCGATGAGGTCGCTGATGAAGACGGGTTCCAGCGGATTCTCGAGGAAGCGGAACTACGGGGCATCGACCTCGGATCGTTCCCCGACGATGTATCCCCTAGCGATTTCGCGATCCTTGCTCTCCTCGACCACCCTCAAATGGTCAGGGTTTGCCATGAGAAAATGGTCGCGCGGCAGGTCAAGCGTTACTACGAATATCGCTCTCGCGATGATCGGCGTTTCAACATGGCTGATGCGGAATCCGGTGTGGATGCTATCAAAGCCATTCTGGGGCCATGGTTCGAGGAGCGAAAGCGAACTTGTACCTGCGAACTGTTCATCTACCAGGAAGGCGACGAGATTCACGCCCTGATTACTCACGGGGGCCTATTCCGGGCGGACGGCAACATCACCAACCGCCTCAAACTCTCCCGCCTCGGCTGGCGACCGCAGAAGCACGACTCGATGATCTATGACACCCGGACCGGCATCCTGAAGATTCATGCCGCCTATGAGCCAGAGCGCAAAGCCTATCGTGAAGCCCTCGGGCAGGTTCTGGCCGAGGACGGCGCCTACTTCCTGGACGCAGCTCCCTACACTTTGGAATCCCTGCGCACGAACGGTGGCGTTCTCACCCTGGTTGATGGCCTCGATAGCGCGCGCCTTACCGAGGTGGTCGTGGAGACGGATGCAACCGATTGCCGCCAGATACAGATCAAGGGAAACGACTTGACAGAAATGGTCTCGGGATGCGGCACCCTGGCCGTTGCGCCCGGCGAGATTGCCCGCGCCTGCTTTGCACTGGGCTACAGGAGTGGCGGCAAGGCCCGGAAGCTGGAGGTGCGCCTTCCCAATGTCGCCGACTATGACAGGGACCGGGATGGCGAAGTAACCGAGGCCTTCCTGCGCGACAACCGCTTCCTGGTCACCGGACGTGCCGATGCTGACGGACTGGTGGACGCGGCTTGAGGCGGCGCCCCGCTTCGGCGGGCCGCGTCGCTACATCCAAGACCTGCTCACCAGCGATGTCACCGCGTTCCTGGAAAGGACCGGTATCCTTTGCCAAGGCAGGGCATCGCCGAGTTTTCCCTGCACGGAACGCCGGGGGGACAATTGCCCACGAACCGTGATCGAGATCGACGGTCAATATCATGCCGTCTGTGGAAACCGGCCGTCTGAATGCCCAGACATCATCCTGACAGAACACGAAGCGGCGCACCTCTCCATCAGCATGGTGGGCCTTTGCCGCGGCATCGGCGGCGCCCTTGGCACCCGGGGCAAACCTGAAATTGTCTGTGATTTAGCCAACGTCCACCGGGTGGGCGCCATCATACCGGGACCGGGGATCAAATACCCGGTGTTCCTCGTCATTCGCCCTTCCGCAGAGAGCTATGCCGAGGCCCTGGGGGCGCTCGCCGCCCGGCAGGACGGAACGTCATTCGCCATACTGGTGCCGACCGATCGTTTCCTGGCCGACGGCATAGAGCGCCAGGCGAGAACCCTGGGCGTGACCATCATGGCGCTGGCCGATGTTTTGAAATTGAAAGATGGGGGCCTTGCTGCGGCAACCGATTCCAAGCGGCTTATAGCCTCCCTTGACCAACGCCCAGGTTCTGGGCCGGGCGCCGTGGACCCAATTGTGGCGCAGGCCCTGATCTGCGACGGCGGGTCTCCCCATGGTTGGCGCGATCTTAACGAACAGCAGTACCATGCGCTCGTTGCCGAAGCCGATACGTATGATGTGTTCGCCGACCAGCGACAGTGCAGCGTC
>CAYFOJ010000056.1:3924-12384 GCA_964344645.1 uncultured Thalassospiraceae bacterium | reverse complement strand
TTTTGATAAATAATAAACACATCGAATTTGCCATAATTATCATTATGCGATTTTCGGGACCCTAACCGGGAACAGGAAAACCCCCGTTTCCCGCCGTTTAACGGAAAATTAGGAGGCCCCCGCTATGCTGAAAAAATCCGCCGCCCTGGTGCAAAGTAATAACCCCGGACCCGACATGCCGAATACTTCCCTATTCTCGGAACTGGACACAGCCACCCTCGAAAAAGTCGCCGCCCACTACCGGGGATTTCTGGAGGAATTGCAACTCAAGATAAGCGAAAAAAAAATTCAGGAAGCCCGCCGCGCAGACCGGGAAAAACACTTCCGGGAACTGGAAAACCAACTCCAGACACTCAAATACCGACTCGACCAAGGCCACGATTTCCACAAAACCATCGCCGAACTCGCCGGGCCGGAACAATGGCAACGCGACGGACTCGCCGCCCGCTTCCAACTCCGGCTCCGGGATAACCGCAAAAAAAACAGAAAATGGGCGCGGGAGGCCCGCCGCGCCGCCGCTATCCGCCTCGCCCAGACCGGCATGACAAACGACGAAATCGCCGAAACCCTCGGCTGTCACCGCAACACCGTGAGCCGCGATATCCAAAAATCCCTACGGGAAAACTGGAATACCGCCTACAAGGGGCCCTAATCCCGAACGACGGGCCCCCTCCTCCGGCGCGGATCAAGGAAAAACGACGCCGCCAATGCCACCGCGCCGACCTGAAACAGGATATCATTGACCCGCAAGGCCAACAGACAGGCCGCGACGGTAACAAGGAACATCGCCCAATCGAGAAAAGTATAGTCTTCGTTTATTCGCATGGCGTCACCTTACACCCGAGGCCCTTGACAAGACCTTAACGGACCTTGGCCTTCACGATTCGGCCACCTTTAAGGTACTTGAAGCCCTTTTTCAGGCGGCCCTTGCCCTTGGTTCCGGCCTTCTTCGAGACACTGCGCTTTTTCGCCATCACTTGCTCCTTTTGATAAATCGTCCGCCCGGGCCGCGCTTCGGCCCCTTGCGGCTCCGTTTCGTCGACCGCTTTTTCGGCCCGGCCTTCGGGACACCCCGCGACCAGGCGACTTTACGGCTCTCTCCGGCGTTCCATTTCATGGGCCTATTCCCCCTTTTCCTTCATGAACACCCCGGCCACTCCGGCCAGTGCGAGCATGGCGGCGCTCAGGGGATCGAGACCCGCCGCCACGGCCTGCCCGGCCCCCATCAGCGCGTCGGCGACCGCCGGGGCTTCGTTGATTTTACCCAACTGCCCTGCGCCCGTGGTCAGGGCGGCCAGGCCGAGATAGGTTGTCGGCTCGCGAAGACGTTTGAGAAACCATTCCATGATCGAAAATCCTTTCTTCTAGTTTGATGACACGCCGGAACAACTCTTCGATACGAGCCTGGCCCCGGCCCAACCGGAAAAAAATCCCGGTCAAGACGCCGACCTGCATGAGGCCGACAAAAGCGGCGATGGCGGTGACGATATCCATCACCGCCGGCCCAAAAACACCAGCGCCGCCAGCCCGGCGACGGCAAACACAACCCAGCCGTAACCGCGCCGGGCCTCCTGCCGTTCGGCGACGGTTTCCGGGGCGTCCTCCGTCCGCATCGCATAGGCGAAACCCAAGGCCCCGGCGGCGGCGACCAGGCCCCATTTGAGCAAGGGAATAAGCAAAGGCATCACGCCACCCCGCTAAAGAAATCATGGCCTCCGAGAGAAGCCGTCTTGACCGCCCCCCTCGCCCACGACGGCTCGGCAATCGAGCCCCTTGCGTAATAGTGGGTGGCCCCGCCCGTGATATCCGGCAGGGTCCCCGCGACCGCATTCCCGGCAATCTCATAGGCCATATCAAAGACGGCATTGTCACCGGGGCGCATGGCCTCGATTACCCGCCGGTTCGGGTCCCCCTCGTTCCACGCGGAGAACTGCCAAGGGGCCTTGCAGACCGCAATCACGCTATCGCCCCACCAGCCGCCGATGGCCACCCGGTTCATAACCACGTTCGCCACCGCCGCCATGCCCGCGTAGCCCTCGCCCCGCGCCTCGCCATAGATGGTCTGCGCCAAAACGAGACGGGCCTCAGACATACGCCACCGCCAGACCGCGAACGCGGCGATCAGGAAAAGCGGAAGCCATTTCAAAGCGGGCCCCATTTGTCGTCGTAAACATGCTCCGTGCCGGGGGCCTGTTCATAAACCGGGTCAGGAAAGACCGAGTTATAGAGCCACTCCCACCACGGGGTTTCCGGCGTCGGCAAGGGAGCCTCCGGTTGCGGCTTGATAACCGGAATCCCGGCCACCGCCGCCGCCGTGCCGCGCCCCATGAAGTACCAGCCAGCCACCAAGACGGCGGCCACCCAGAGCCAATTTTGTTCCAGAAACTTGAGAAGCTTTTTCATGATTTCACCTTTTTCAATTTGTCGATTTCCGCCTTCGTCGCGCCCTTCGCCTGCAACGCCCGCACCGTCGCCGCCAGAGCCGCCGCCCGTCGCCTAAGTCGCCTCATCACCACCCCCAGTCCATGCCCGCCGCATGGAACCGCTGTTCTTTGGAATTGAACGTCTTGACCCGGTAACGCATCGCCGTGCCGGACGGTTGCGCGGACAGGTCGATATCGGCGACCAGAAGCCGACCGGCCCCCAAGGCCGCGACCTCGGATAAGTCGCCCGCCGTCCACGTCACCCCGTCGTCGCGGGTGGCCTCGACCGTCAGGTCATCGCCTAGCGTGATTGCGTCCACGTCCTCTTGCCAGAGAACGGCCATAGCCGCGTCGGGCGCACTCAAAGCCACCTGCGCGGCAGAGACCAGGGTCATATCGGACGCCGGGAGATTTTCTATGTACTCGACTTCGTTGATTTGCACGTAAGTGCCGTGGTTTGAGCCCGTGATATAAAGCCGATAATAGCGGTAGGCGGTCCCATTGGACGGGCAGTCGAATTGCCGCAACACCGAAGCCGACCAGCCCGTCACCCCGGCACGGCTATCGACGGTTGTCCACGTCACGTCGTCGTTTGAGCCCTGCAAAAGCCAATCCTTCGGCGCATACGTGTTGCCGTCATGGCCGGTATCGATCTTGTAGCGCACCACGGTTTTCTCATTTTCCGCGCCGAAGTCGTACTTCAGCCATGACCCGGAAACCGGCGTATACCCGCACGTGGACGAATTAGATTGATCGTTATCAAACTGTTGCGCCGCCGTGCCGCTATAAAGCGAGGCCGACGCCGTGGGCGTCCCCGCCCCGGTCACGTCCGCCGTGTAGCCGCCCGGATTGTGAAACTTCGCCCCTACCCCGTCATAGGTGACGTTGCTCGATGCCCCGAGATCGACACCCGACTGATCCTCGAATTCATCGGCGAAACCATCGACCAGGCCCTGCACGGCAATCCCGGCATTCAACTGATCCCGGAAGGCATTGAGCATGAGACCGGCCCGGAGATCGGTCAAATCGGGAGGCGGGGCGGAGAGAGACTGAAACATCAGGCCACTTCCTCCTTGACCCGGCAGAAAGCCGCGCCGCCGGACCGAACGGCCCAAATCGCGCCGGTATGGGTCACGGTAAACGACGCCCCCGCCGGAATATCCTCGATAGTCCCGGCGGCAATCGTGTTATCCGGGCCGATGAAAAGGCCCGATCCGCCCGCCTGAATAAGGGCGCTGGTTCGGTTCGTGTTAGCGGCGAGGATTTCCACCGCCGCCACACCAACGTTGACCTCGGCAGGCGCACCCATGGCGGACCCGCCGCCCCGGACCCCGACGACACCGTCCACGGCCAGGCGCTTATCGACGATCTCGTCCGGCGTGACCTCGAATTCGACAGACGCCACCCCGGCCCCGACATTGCGAAACCGAAGCTGGTTCGGCGAGACCGCATAGAGCCGCCCGACGGACTGGATCAGCTTCTGATAGCCCTGCCCATGATCAACCTCGACATCGCCGGAGACCACATAGGGGTAAAACTGGCGGACCCGCTCCGCGACCGGATAAATGAAGGCATCGCCCACGGGAATTTGAATATCCATTTGTTACCTCTTTCGAAAAACCAGATAAACGAGGCCCATCAAGACCACGCCGAAGACGATCAGCCCCTGCAAGATGGTCTGGCCCAGTTCCTTCACGTCGGAGGCCTGTTGCTCTTTCAGGATTTGATTGTTGTCGAGCGTGATGTCGCGGAAGGCCTCCACGGTGTTGCCGACGATGCCCGACATCTGCGAAAGACCGGCCTCCAACACATCGGCCGCGCCCTCAATCACCCCATAGTCGGAATAGACGACATCGACGGTTGCGCCGGAGCCGACCGCAGTCCCGTCCCGTTCCGCATAGGTCTCGTTGTGGTTCTCCGTCGTGTTCGTCGTCGTTGACGAACTGGAGGAACTGGAAGACCGCCCGCCCATTTTTCACCGCCCGACACGCTTGCGAACGACGATTTCAGACTGCCGGAACCCGGCCCGCTTCATGGCCCCGAGCCGCCCGCCCTTCTGGACATGGGAACGCATCGTCGCGCAGCCCATACGAAGCGCGTAAGATTCGATGGCCCGCAAGGCATGCGCCGCCGCCTCCGGCCAACTGATAAAGGCCTCGCCAGCCTGCAAGACCAATTCACGAGTTGAGCCGAAATCCTCGACGAAGAGGACCGCATAGCCGATCTTGCGACCCCCCAGCCGGAACAGAAACAGTTGCGACGAGTTAGACGGGTCCGCGACTTCGCGGGCCATATCGGCAAGGGTGTAGGTGGGATCATCTCCCGCCGCCCCGGCCAACAGGGCCTCAACCTCAGCCGACCAGGCGGCCAGTTCCATTGTTACTTTTTCCATAGCCAAACCGCTCCGAGAATGGCGACCGCCAAGACCGCCGCCGCACCGATGGAAAAGCCGCCACTCCCGCCGAAATGCCCGCCGCCGCCCATGAAAATCTCATTCCGAGACCTCAAGGACGACGACGCGCCCGACTTGGCCGGACCGCCCCGTAACGTCCCCATGAACGAGGACGTTGCCGGATCACCGCCGGGGATGGCGAGTTCCACTACTTGAACGCCTTAACGATGGCGATCAGGGCAGCAACGGCCCCAATCACCAAGGCCACATTCTGCAAGGAGAACATGGAAGACGACCCGGCGGGCTTGTAGCCGCTATTGGCATACGGCCCCGGCGAGTAGCCGGACGGCTGGGACGCCTGAGCCAAAGCCATATCGCGCCTGAACTCCCACTCGTCCTCGGCACGCTCCGCCGCGTAGTACTGTTCCAAGACCTCGGACGTTCCCTTCAAGATATCCTTGAACAGATTGGTCTCGCCCGTGCCCTTGGTTTCCTCCGTCGCGAATACCGGCGCGATATCGAGGGAATTGTAAAGCATAACGCTCCCCTCCCCTTACCAGTTGCCGGGGGCCACCCGTTGTCCGACGACCTTTTCCAGCCAGACGTTATAGGCACCGATGGCGGCGTTGACATCCAACTCGACATCGAAGCGGTTGACGCGGGCCATATCCCACAGCGCCCCGTAGTCGTTTCCGGCCAGGTCGATATGGGTCCAGCCGACTTGCGGGTTTTTGCCGCCGGTCTCATTGGTCTGGAGTTCCATGACGTAGTCCTGTTCCGCCGGAACCACCTTATGGCGAAGGGTGCCGTTGACCTTGAGACGGATTTCGTCCAGGGCGGTTTCGTCGATATGGATACCCTTGAGAAGGGTCCCGTCCTTCACCGGCAGATTGTCAATCTGCACCGTGCCCGCCGCCGCGACGGCGGAGAAGGTGGAGACCTCGAAGGCCACCAATTGCCCCATGGGCTTGGGCGGGACATTGCGGATCAGCTTCGAAAGCGTAAAGGCCGGATTGACGACCGTCGCCGACAGCTTGCACTCGACGTGAACCTCCTTCACATCCGCCGTCCCCAGGTCGAAATGCTTGGCGACCTTGCCCGACAGGGCGGCGCGGAAATTCGGTTGCATGAAGAAAATCGGCAGATACCCGTCCAGCAGCGGGAAGCCGTGGAAGGCATAGAAACCGAGAAGGGCCGACACGGGAATAGCATCGTAAAGCTTAATGGTTTCTTCGCGCACGTTGCCGCCGCCGATGGGGACACGCTTAACGATTTTCACCGTCAATTTTTCGACGTGGGTCTTCAGGTCCGCCAGAGAGGCGGCGGAGCCGTTATGCTGCAACTGCAGCAGAAAGCCGCCGTAGGTCGGGCCGCCGCCCGCCACCGTGGTTTTGGTCAGTTTACCCGCCTGCTCGGGGGTAAACGGATTACCGTCTTCGATCAGAAGGCCGCTCATGATGCCACCCCCTTTTAGATGTAATCGCCAACGTCACCGGCGAAGGGGACGTTGTGTTTGGACGCGAACATGAGAACCGTGGCGGCCACGATCAGGCCAATGGTGGAGGCCAAGACGGCCTTGCCGAAAGACTTGTTGAACATAGAGATTTCCTCGCAAAAAAAATTGCCCGATTGAATAACAACCGGGCAACTTTTCGCGATTTTCCGCCACCTGTCAGTAGTGCGTAACGTTACGTAAGGGGCGGCTTCCTCGTCCAGCCGTCGATTTCGTCCCAAAGCACGAATTCGCGGGGTTTCAGGGCGACGATTTCCGCCTTGGCGTCCTCCGCCATCATGGCGTCCGCCGCCGTCTTCGCCGCGTCATTGCCGGAGACCGCGAAACAGGCGATCCGGTCCACGTTTTCCCGAACGAACTTGGCCATGGACTGCGGGCGTTGCGTTACGGAAATCACGTCGATGCCCATTTCCCGGCCCATCTGAATCAGCCTTCCGAAACCGTTAAGCTTCGGGTCCGGCGGATTGGGGATGCCCGCATGAGCCTCTTCGTTGACGATCATCACCTTAAGGTCAGACTTGCCATCCAGATAGGGGACCTGCAACCGCTCAACCAGCTTGGCCACCTCATGCAGTTCCGCCGCCTCCCGAAACGGCGTCGGCTCATAGACAATCCGAAAAGAGCCCCCCTGCCCGGCCTGCAACGCAGCCAACAGGGCCGCCAAATCCGTTACAGTCTGATAGCCGCCCTCCTTGCGATAAGACCGCTTCGGATCAAAGACGATCAGCCGGGGCACCTTGGCAATGATCCTGTTCACGAAATAGGTTTTCCCGGAACCGGACTTGCCGAACACGCACATTCTCTTTCCGTCGCGCTCACTCATTTTCTTCGACCTCCACAGTCTCAACGGCCACGGCGGGCTCCGGCGTATCGTCGTTAGCCTCCACGGGTTTTCGTGCCTTGATTTCCATCGCCGCCTGATAAAAGGGGAGACCAAAGCCCCAACCATAGACCAGGACCCTTTCCAGAGTTTCCAGAGGGGCCGTATCAATCCACGGACCAAGGACCCCATCCTTAATGTCACGGTAAAGAAGGTTGCAGGCCTCCCGAAACTCCTTGTCATCCTCGCCAATTTCAAGCGCTTCGACTTCGAGCCGACGACCAGCCCAGCCGTAAAACCAGCGAACGAAGCCATGAAGGCGGTCCTCAGAGACCAGCCGCGTAACGACCGCCTCGAATCTCTCCCGGCCCGCCCTGACATCCTCGCTTTCCGTGACGGGATCGACCGCGCCGTCAATGACGAAAACCCCGCCTTCAAGCGTGACATTGTCCAGCGGCCCCGCCTCATCAACTGTAGACGTCATCGAACCAATCCCCCTTTTTCTCCGGTTCCGGCGCTGGCGTTTCCGTTACGTTACGCTCGCCACCCTCGACCGGCGGCGCGGGCTCCTTCGCGGGCTCCTTACGTAACGGTTTAAAACCGGGAATTTCCCGAGGGTCCGCCAAGTCGCCGAACTTGACAGACCCGTTACACCCCACCCCGCCCCGCTCGCCGGGACAAAAGTAGTAGAAATCGCCCTTCGTGTTCCGCCGCACCTCGATTTCATAGGTACAGCCGGGCAGCAAGCACGGCGCGTTTCCGACCGCATTAGGCTTAGGCATGGTTTCTCCTTTTCAACAAAACAAATCAAGCGCGGGGACAATTATTCGAACGCCTCCGCAACGGAATGAACGACCGCCCGAAAAAGGTAGTCCTTAGCCCGCTGTTCGACGGGCAACTCATGAAACGGAACCATGCACGGGTGAGTTTTGGCGTCCTCATCCTTGATCGGGCCATAACGCCAGCCCTCCGCCTCCTTATGAGCAAGCCACTTCTCATGGGAGGCGCTTGGCGATGCTAGGGGATTTTGAAGATGAAATTTTACACCTTCAATGGCGCTTTCGATTTGCCACCTTGGAGCCGTGTCCCAACTAGGCTGGGAACCGTCACCCAATCCCTGACAATAGGCCCTGTTGACCTCATGACAGACACGCGCAATTTTCAAGACATTGACCATCACTTCACACTCCCCTTTCGTTTTCAATTTCCCAGGCGTCCCCGCCACCTTCGACGTTGCCGGAATCACCGCTCGTCGATTTTGGCGATGCCGTATCCGACACCGCCAATAATGACGATAGGATCCCGCGCCGTT
>CAYFOJ010000056.1:0-3824 GCA_964344645.1 uncultured Thalassospiraceae bacterium | reverse complement strand
CGGTACTTTTTGCCGAAGGCAACGGGATTACCCTTCGTCAACGCCGTCCAATCCCGCGAAATCTGTTCCATAAGGCCCTCCATGGCCTCCGAACGGCTCAAGCCCATGGCGACGGCATAGGAGACCTGCAAGCCGGTTAGCTGTTTGCGGTACATTTCCAGCATTTCGGCCCGGCTGTATTGCATGACCTTTTCCCGATCCACGTCCGGCACCAAGGGCCTTAAGGCCTTTTCGACCTCCGCACGGGCCAGCCGCCAAAACGGATGATCCTCAGACCGCGTAACGTTGGTTTCGTCCCGGCCCGCCGTCATGCGCACGGACTGCATGGCGGCGGCGAACATTTCGACAAGATGCGCTTCCAAATCGTCGAAAGTCGTCACGCCCCAATCTTTGAGATATTTTTTCCCGGCCCGCATTTCGACGCGCCAAACCCTCGGGCAATCCTCTTTCTCGAAGCCCCAAATCTCAAACCAAGGAGAGCCCACCTTATAATTTTGTTCGAGGGTCTTGTCATAAACCGCGACTTGCCGCCCCGGCTGTTTGCCGATGGTAATGCCGGTCACCCGACCGGATCGACGTTCGATAGCGAAGCCGGAGCCATCCCCCAGGACCTCCCGATGTTCCTGACACCGGGCATGGCTATGAAAAACGAAATCGTCCGGGCGAAGGCGGAGGCTTTCCGACGTAAAATCAATGGCGAAATCGACGCGGGAAACGCTCTCCGCCACCACCTGAGCCCCCCACCGTTCCAGTTTCTCCCACAGGCCATCCCGGACGGCCTCGTATCCATCAATCGCCAACTGGACGGCCCGAGGGGAAACGCGGATGTTCCATTGTTCCGGGTCGCCGTTATCCTTGAACGTCCAAATCTCGCCCATGGGGCCGGTATCGAAAATGAAGGCATAGCCGCCCTCCGCCCCGTTTCCCTTCACATGCCCGGCAATACCGCACAAATCGATCAACGTTTCTTGCCCGGAGGACGCGGCCTGAGCCTTCGCGGCCCTCAGAATACCTCGGACGCGGGAAGGCAATTTGCCCTTATAGGCCACGTCAAGGGTGTCCACCCCTCGCCTGATTATCCGATAATCCATTTTTGAAAATCTCCCTCATTCTGTTTTTCTGTCATTCTAGGGGGGGGTGTTACATGGACCCCCGTTATTGTTCCGTTGTTAAATTCCGGCATGTTCGACTAATGCCAGCACATGCCGACCCGGCGGCGTCAATATCCACCGCAAAGGCGGGCCCTCAGTCAGCGTTATCAGGCCGCGCCGGGAAAGCCCGTCAACCACCCGTGTGTCAAAAACGCCGACCGTAACCGCGCCGCGCCCCATACCGATTTCATTCAAGGCCCGGCACATATTCCCCGATAACGTAAGAGAAAAAGCGGTTAGCTGAACGTGTGCACGAAATTTTAACGTCGCTTCGATTTCATCTTTTTTCATCACGCCACCTTCGCCCTTTCCTCCGCACACTCGAAGGCGTCCGGCATCGACGCGCCGACGGTATCAAGGACCAAATCCCAGAACCGCCACACGTCGAAATCTCGTTTAAACTCATGAACCGTATTCACGGCCAACCAATAGGCCGACTTTGTCGCGCCTCCCGGACGGCCCGTGCAGGGGATTATGGTGACGAAGTCAACCGGCTCCCCTTCCGCCGCCGCCGCCAGCAGACTATCGGCCAGCCCGGCGCAAAAATCGAAATCCCCCCACAAGGCCCTTTTTTCCAGCAGATATTTTCCGTTCTCATGCCGACGCCGCCCGACCCAGTAGACGATCCACGACCGGGGCGCATACATGCTGTAAGACTCGGAAAACACCGGATCAAAAGGGACCCCGAACGCATCGCGTCCCGGGCCATCAGTTTGAGGGAGACTAGACATCGTCACCCGGCCTAGTACGGGATTTCGTCGGCAACGCCGGAGGCCTCGGGAGCCCCGCCGCCGATGGCCGTTGCCGGTTGCGGCTTCGGCCTTTGCCATTTCACCGTGAAATTCGCCGGATGATCCTTCGGCGTATCCTTGGGCTGGTCATCGTCCGGCCACGCATTCACCGTGACGGAATGCGGCATGCCCGGCCCGTCAATGGTGATCGAGAAGAAATATCCGGCCTTGCCGTTCTTGAATTGCTTTTGCCACGCATTGCCGAAGTGAACAAAATCACCCGCCAGATTTTTGACCTTGAAGGAATGCGTCGGCGACCTACCGGGGACGCGCACGTCCACATGAGGGACGAGGAAAAAAACGCCCGAGATTTGCTGCAACTCGATTTCGCCCTTGAAGGCATCGGGACGGCCCTCGGACTGGACGCGGAGAAGATAACCACACTCGATACTCATTGGACGGCCTCCAATTCATCATATGCGCCACTCAGATTGACCCCGAGGAAAAACGCCGTAGC
This sequence comes from uncultured Thalassospiraceae bacterium, assembly GCA_964344645.1. Taxonomy (GTDB): domain Bacteria; phylum Pseudomonadota; class Alphaproteobacteria; order Rhodospirillales; family JABHCV01; genus JACNJU01. The sequence continues at coordinate 1,425 of CAYFOJ010000056.1, read as the reverse complement.
AGGAGACACCCAGACCTCAACGTCACCTATGCCGATACGGACCGTTCCCGGGTCCAGAACCTCAACGACCATGGCCTCCCGGATTGCCACATCGTCCGTAAAATCAAACGTCATTTTCATAATCGACCGTTCCTTTCATTTTTCAATCGACCTGTTTTTCCGACCGCTTCGGGGCTTCGCCCCTCACCGGATGACCGTTTTGTTTTGGTTTAGGGCCGGGGTGTCGACCCCTTGCCCTTTACCGTTTCGGGAGGGGAGCCGGGCCTTGCACCCGGCTCCCGCCCCTTTGGTTCCGTTTCCGGCCCCAAACCCCCCGGCGCATGAACGGTCAGAAACACTGCCGGGGCGAAACTTGTTATCGGCGCTCCCTTTGGTTTAGCCTGACGGCTGGAAACACAAAGGATTCGCCATGTCAGAACTAACCACCCCACCCGAAGAACAAACCCCCGCGAGGCCCTTTCTCAAAAAATTCCTGAACAACCTCCGCAACTCATCGGCCTTTGTGAAAATCAATTTTGGAGAGCGCGAATATAATTTCGGGACAGAGCCTAAATTCGACGCGGCCCGAGACCTCGCATTGGCCAAGGAAATCGAAGACGCAAGATTCTGGCGAAGATTTATAGGCTTTACCCTTGGGGGCATTGCCGTCACCTGCCTACTGATCCTATTCAATAAACGCTGAACCATTACGGACACGCCCCGCCACCAGACGACAGAACCACAAGCCAAGAAACCAGCCCCCCGAGCAAAAATCCCGGAACTGAAAGCACCGCCAATCCAAACGCGACATACGGAAACGCCCGCCAGCCGTAAACTTTGTGATCGCCACATTGGTAATGCATGACCGCTCCTTTTGTCGCTGGTATCTACCGAGTGATAGATACAAGCGGTAGATGCCGCTTGAAACCAGATACCCTAAATGTTGGGGCTCTTGTCAACGGGTTTTTTTAGGCGCTATAATTCGGGACGACTCTTGGATGAACGGTCAACTCAACCATGAAGCTTGACGATTACATCGACGCCGCGAAGGCAAAGCACGACCTCATTTCGGACAATGCGTTGAACCGATTCATGGGGTTTAGCGGGAACGCTTGCCACACTTGGCGAACGGGAAAATCCCTGCCGACGCCCGATAGCATGGTTGCCTTGGCGGAGGCCGCCGGGCTGGACCCTCACCTTGCCCTTGCGGACCTTGGACTATGGAACGCAAAGAAAGACGGCAAGGACCGGCTCGCCGCCGTGTATCGCGACTTAAAACGGATAGTCAAAGCCGACGCCGATATTGCCGCCTAGACTTGCGGTTTACTTGACCCGTTTTTCCCACCCTCCCCGAACGCACGGGGAACACTACACCCCGTCTTTCGCCAAAGTTATCATTATGCGATTTTCTGATGTGTCTCGACACCATCATATCGTCCCCCTTTC
>CAYFOJ010000055.1:0-13339 GCA_964344645.1 uncultured Thalassospiraceae bacterium | reverse complement strand
GAAAATCGCATAATGATAATTATGGCAAATTCGATGTGTTTATTATTTATCAAAAGCTTAGACTGTACGGTAGAGCGTCAACACTCCAGGATTAGGCCGTCGTATGCCGGTTCGATGTTTTCCGGGAGGCTTTGCCTGAGGGTTTCGTAATCGATGTTGAAGCCGAGGTGGCTGAGCACCCCTCGCCTGGGTCCGACGCGGTTGATCCAGTCGATGGCTTTGCCGACATGGGCGTGGGTCGGATGCGGCTTGTCGATCAGGGTTCCGATGATCCACGTCTCCACCCCTTGTAGAATATCGAAGGCCCTATCCGGCAATTCGACCACGTCCGTTGTGTAGGCCACGGAACCGAAACGAAAACCGAGGGTCGTGCAGTAGCCGTGATCCTGACTAAAGACCTGTACCGGAATGTCGCCGATCTTCAATTGGTCGCCGTCTTTCAGCTCGTGGGCCGTCAGGGTCGGCTTGTAGTACATGGTCGCCCCTTCGGCCAAGGGCTCCAGGACATAGCCGAAGCGCTGTTCGATGACGTCGAGAGTCTCCCGGTCCGCATAGGCGTCAATGGGCGCGTTCATTTCCCGGTTGATGGGACGCAAATCGTCGATGCCGTGCAGATGGTCGGCGTGATAATGGGTGAACAGAACCCCGTCCAGCCGCCGGGCGTCCACGTTGAGAAGCTGCTGGCGCAGATCGGGCGAGGTATCGACGAGCAGGCAGGTGCCCCCGTGCTCGACCAGAATGGACGGCCTGAGACGGCGGTTTTTCGGATTGTTCGGATCGCACGTCCCCCAGCCGTAGCCAACGGCGGGCGTGCCGCTGGAACTGCCGCTGCCGAGGATGGTGACCTTCATGACCGGGCGGCCTTGGGAAACAGCCTGAAGAAGTTGGCGGTTGTCGTTTCGGCCACCTGATCAAGGGTCAAGCCTTTGATTTCGGCTATTTTTTCCGCCGTGTGGCGGGTAAAGGACGGCTCGTTGCGCTTGCCCCTGCGTGGCACGGGAGCCAGATAGGGAGCGTCGGTTTCGACAAGCAGCCGGTCCAGGGGAACGTCGCGGACGATGTCTCGCAGTTCGTCGGCCTTGTTGAAGGTGACGATTCCGGAAATGGACAGATAAAGCCCCAGTTCGAGGGCCGTTTCCGCCAGGCCCCGGGAGCTGGAAAAGCAGTGCAACAGGCCGCTAAAGGCCCCCTTCCCGCTTTCCCGCCTGAGGATTTCCGCCATGTCGCCGTCCGCATCCCGGGTATGAATGACCAAAGGCAGCCGGGCCTGCCGGGCGGCCTCGATATGGGCGAGAAACTGCCGCTTTTGCAGGTCGCGGGGGCTCTTGTCGTAATAATAGTCGAGACCCGTTTCACCGAAGCCGACGACTTTATCGTCGGCGGCCATGCGGATCAGGTGTTCCGCCGTGACCATGGGCTCGGAGGCCGCATTATGGGGATGAATGCCGACGGTGCAGGTAATCCGTCCATCGCCCCGCGCCAGGGCCAGCACCGGGTCGAATTTACTGACATGGGTGCAAATGGTCAGCATGTGGGTGACGCCGGCCTGTTCGGCCCGTTCCATGACCCCGTCCATATCGTCGGCGAAGTCGGGAAAGTCCAGATGGCAATGACTGTCCACGAGCATGGCTCAGCTCCCCTCGCCCGCCGCCTCTTCCACATAGCGGGGAAAGATGCCCTGCGGCGCCGGCAGTGCGGTTCGGGGGGCGAGGTGATGGCCCTCGTCGAGGAAGGCGAAGGAACGATGATCGGGACTGACGGCGAGTTGGTCCAGCATGCGGCCCATGGCGTCGGGCATGAACGGTTGCAACACCAGGGCGATGCGGCGGACGCTCTCCGCCAGCACGTAGAGAACCCCGGCCATGCGGTCAGGATCTTCCTTTTTCAGCTTCCACGGCGCCTGGGCGTCGACGTAGCCATTGGCGGCGCGCACCACCCCCCAGATGGTCTCGAGGGCTTCGTGAAAGGATTGCCGGTCCATGCAATCCCGCACTTGCCCGAGCAGTCCGCCCGCGGCGTCCAAAAGCCGCTTGTCTTCGCTGGTGAATTCGCCATGGCTTGGAACCGCCCCGCCGCAGTTCTTGGCCACCATGGAGAGAACCCGCTGGGCCAGGTTGCCCAGGTCGTTGGCCAGTTCCCCGTTCATCCGGTTGACCATGGCCTGATGGGAAAAATCTCCGTCATTGCCGAAGGGGACCTCGCGCAGAAGGAAATAGCGGACCTGATCGAGGCCGTAGCGGGCCACCAGGTCGATGGGGTCTATGACGTTGCCGAGGGACTTGGAGATTTTTTCCCCCTCATTGGTCCACCAGCCGTGGGCGAACACCCGCTTCGGCGGCGCAAGCCCCGCCGCCAACAGGAAGGCAGGCCAGTAGACGGCATGAAAGCGCAAAATATCCTTGCCGACCATGTGCAACTCCGCCGGCCAATAGGTGGCGTATTCGCCGCTGTCCGTCTCCGGATAGCCGACGCCGGTGATGTAGTTGGTCAAGGCGTCCAGCCACACGTACATGATGTGATCGTCGTCGCCGGGCACGGGTACCCCCCAACGGAAGGTGGTGCGCGAGACGGACAGATCCCTGAGGCCGCTCTTGACGAAGCTGATGACCTCGTTGCGGCGGGATTTGGGGGCGATGAAATCCGGGTTGTCGTCATAGAATTGCAGCAGCCGCTCACCCCAGTCCGACAGCCGGAAGAAATAGCTGGGCTCCTCCACCCATTCCACTTCCGCCCCCGAGGGGGCGACCTTGGTCCCGTTCGGGCCGTCGCTCAGTTCCCCTTCCCCGTAGAAGGCCTCGTCCCTGACCGCATACCAGCCGGAATAGCTATCGAGGTAGATTTCCCCTTTCTCCATCAACCTGCCCCACAGGGCCTGAACAGATGTTCTGTGCCGTTCCTCGGTGGTGCGGATGAAGTCGTCGTGGGAAAAATTCATCAGCTCGGCCAGATCGCGGAAATTTTGCGACACACGGTCGGTAAAGAGCTGCGGATCGACGCCCGCAGCCAGGGCGGACTTTTCCACTTTCTGGCCATGTTCGTCGGTGCCGGTCAGGAGCTTGACGTCAAACCCGTCGAGACGCTTGAAACGGGCCAGCACGTCGCAGGCCAGGGTGGTGTAGGCGTGGCCGATGTGCGGGGCGTCGTTGACGTAGTAGATCGGGGTTGTCAGGTAATAGGGTTGAATCGGTCTTACTCCAAAGTGAGGTCACGGCCCGGCCGCTTTTTCCAGCGCCAGGAAGATCTGAACGATCATCTGCCGCCGGTCCATATTGACGGCGTCGGTGCGTTCCAGCAAGTGGTTGATCTTGTCCCATACCTCTAGCCAGCTTGCAAGGGGGGCGGTGGCGGCCAGCCGCCGGTTCAGGTCGGCCTCGGGGCCGTTCCCCGCCCCGCCCCGGGAGGCGTCGAGGATCAGCCGCCCGAGCCAGCCCAGCAACAAGTCGCCGAAGGTGCGGAACGCGCCGTCGCCCCCTGCCCGTCCCAGCTTGTCGGCGAGGGCGTGCAGGCCCGCGACGTTCAGGCGCGGCAGGGTTTCAAGCAGGGCGAGAAGCTCTCGGTACAGGGCCAGCCCCCCTTCCGCCTCCAGCTTGAGGGCGCGGCCGATGCTGCCTTCCGACAGCCGGTCCAGTTCGGCGGCGTCGGCCTGGGCCATGTCGGGATGATGGCGGACGAGAAGTTGCACCACCGCCGACGGTTCCAGGGCCGACAGGGCCAGCGTGCGGCAGCGCGAGCGGATGGTCGGCAGCAGCCGTCCCGGATTGTGGCTGACCAGCAGCAGAACGGCCTTCGCCGGTGGTTCCTCCAGCACCTTGAGGACCGCATTGGCGGCGTTGCGGTTCATTTCGTCGGCGCTGTCGATAACGACCACTCGCCAGCCCCCTTCCGCCGAGGTCATGGACATGAAATGGCCGATGGAACGGACGTCGTCGATGACGATCTCGGTCTTGAACTTGCCCCGCTTTTCGTCAAACCGGCGCTCGATCGCCTTCAGGTCCCCATGGCCACCGCCGGCGACGCGTCGAAACACGGGCGAGTCCGGGTCGCAATGCAAAGAGTCCGGGGGCTCCGGCGGCAGGTCCCCGCCGAACAGCCCGCCGCCCGCCGCCCCTTCGTCGGGACGGTCGAGCAGGAACCTGGCGAAGCGGTAGGCCAGGGTGGCCTTGCCGATGCCCTTCGGGCCCGTCAACAGCCAGGCATGGGCGAGACGCCGGGAATTGTAGGCGTCGAGGAGGGTTCGTTCCGCCTGTTCATGAGCCAGCAGGTCCACCGTGGCGCGGGGGTGGGAGTTGTCTTCCGGGGGCGTCGTCGCGGCGTTCATGGCAGGGAAACCGGCAAACGTTCGTTGACGGCGCCGCGAATAAGGGCGGCCACATGGTCAATAGAGCCCGAGGCGTCGATGACGGCGCAGCGTGACGGCTCCCGGGCGGCGATTTCCAGGAACCCCCGGCGCAGGCGCTGGTGGAAATCCCGGCCCATGCGCTCGAAGCGATCCTCCCCCTCGCCCCGGGCATGGGCCCGTTCCAGGCCCGTTTCCTGCTCCAGGTCGAAGATGATAGTCAGGTCCGGTTTGAAATTTCCGAGAACGGCGGCGGCGATGTTCTCCAATCTGTCCAGTCCGAGGCCGTGGCCGTAGCCCTGATAGGCGACGGTGGAATCGGCGAACCGGTCCGAGATCACCCACTGCCCCCTTTCGAGGGCCGGGAAGACGGTCTTGTCCAGATGCTCGGCCCGGGCGGCGTAATTGAGCAAGGCTTCGGACACCGGGGTCCAGCGGTCGGTGGCACCGTTGACCAAGAGGCTGCGGATTTCCTCGGCCCCCGGCGCGCCGCCGGGCTCGCGGGTGGTCACCACATCGATCCCCGCCGCCCTCAGGGTTTCGGCCAGGCGCGTCACCTGGGTGGACTTGCCCGCCCCTTCGCCGCCTTCGAACGTGATGAATTTTCCTCTCGACACCGGCTCAGCCCGAGCCGCCCCACAGGATATGCTTGAAGGCGGCGAGCAGGCGCCCGAACAGGCCCATTTGCGCGACATCGGCGGCGGCGACCAGGGGCGCCGTCACGTCCTCGCCGCCGGGGGTGCTGACCTTCAAGGTGGCCAAGGGCTGTCCCTTGCTCACCGGGGCCGGGACCGGGCCCTGATAGACGACGCTGACCTTCATGCCGCGGCGGGCCTTCTTGTGCAGGGTCAGTGTCAGATCCTTTTCGATCATCAGCGGCACAGTTTGCTCCATGCCAAGCCAGACCGGGGCCTGATCGACGATTTCGCCGCCGCTGAACAGGGCGTAGTTGCCGAATTCGCGGAATCCCCATTCGAGAAGACGTTCCGGTTCCCGGGCCCTTTCCTTCTTGGATTTCAATCCGTTGACGACCAGGATCAAACGCCGGTCCCGGCGTGTCGCCGAACCGGTGAGGCCGTAACCGGACTCGCTGGTGTGGCCGGTCTTCAGCCCGTCCGCGCCCATGTCCTTGTAGATCAGCGGATTGCGGTTGTTCTGTTTGATGCCGTTATAGACGAAGCTGCGCTCGGAATAATAATGGTAGTACTCGGGAAAATGCTCGATGGTCAGCTTGGCCAGCAGGGCCAGGTCCTTGGGCGACATGCGGTGTTCCGGGTCGGGCCATCCGGTGGAGTTCCGGAAGGTCGAGGAGGTCAGTCCCAGTTGCCGGGCCCGTTCCGTCATTTCCTCGGCGAACATCTCCTCGCTGCCGGAAATCCCCTCGGCGATGACGATACAGGCGTCGTTTCCCGACTGCACGATGATGCCGCGGATCAGGTCCTCGACCCGGACCCGCTTTCCGGGCACCAGAAACATGGTCGAACTGCCGCTTTTCGCCCCGCCCTTGCGCCAGGCGTTCTCGCTGACCCGGAAGGTGTCGTCCAGGGACAGACGCCCGTCGCGCAACCGCTCGAAGATCATGTAGACCGTCATCAGCTTGCTCATGGATGCCGGCGGCATGGGGGCGTCGGCGTTCTTTTCGAACAGGACGGCGCCGGTTTCCGCATCCATCAGGACGACTTCCTTGGCGATGCTTTCCAGAGCCCGAACCGGTGTCGCCGTGAACGGGGCTTGAAAGAGCAAAAATCCGGCGACAAGGAAGGCGGAAAGGATAGTTTTCATCGTCCGGCATCATCCGAAAAACAGGAGGGAGGGCGAATAACCATCAATCGACAATGGTTCTTGCTTCGGTATAGCCGGACAGGATGACTTGCTCAAGCATTTGGTCGGCTTCGGCGACGGTGGCCAGCGGACCGACGCGGACCCGGTACAGGTCCCGTCCGCCGACCAGAACCGATGAAATCTTGACGGGACCGATGCCGGACAGGCGGGCGCGGACCTTGTTGGCGTTGTTGAAGTCGGAAAAGGCCCCGGCCTGGACGAACATCCTGACCTGCTGGGTCACGGGTTCCACGGTGACCGTGTCGTCGGACGGCAGGGACGCCAGTTGCTCGTCCTCCTCCCCACCCGTGACCGGGGTCTCGGGGGCCGGAAGGGGCGCGGTGGAAACCGGCGTCGCCACGGCCCCCCCCTCGCCGCCGATGGCCGGCAGCGCCTGGGCGCTGACCTTGGGCTTGGGCAGGCTGTCGACGGTGATGGGCGAGCCGACCTCGGCCAGTTCCGCCTCCCCTTTCAGGCGGGCGGCGATGGCGCGGCTCTTGTCCTCCAGGATACGCACCCGGATGCGCGCCGTGCCCTGCCGTTCGAAGCCCAGCAACTGGGCGGCCCGGCGCGACAGGTCCAAAATCCGACCATGGGCGTAGGGTCCCCGGTCATTGATGCGGACGCTCAGGGTACGCCCGTTGTCCAAGTTGGTGACGCGCACGAAGCTGGGCATGGGCAGGGTGCGGTGGGCGGCGGAAACGCCGTTCATGTCGTAAATCTCGCCGTTGGCGGTTTTACGGCCATGGAACTTCGGCCCGTACCAGGAGCCAATTCCGGTCTCGTCGTAGCTGAAATCCTCTTTCGGATAATACCAGACCCCCATGATCTCATAGGGGTTGCCGATCTTGTATTTTCCGTAATGCGCCCTCTTGGGTTTTTCCGGTTCCGCCTTTTTCGTCACTTCCTTGACGGTTTGGGCAATGAACTGGGTCTCGGCGCAGGCGCTGAGAAGAAAAACCGCCGCCAAAAAGACGGCCAGCCGAGGCACGGCAAAACAGCGATAAGCCCGATGACGCAACATAACCCCCGCCCTCATTCCGCGGTGAAATCCAATGCCCACACCATATGGTGTCGTGGTAAAGCAATGATTAATGAATGTGGTATTTTAACCGCCCCCGATCTTGTCCGCAAGGGTGCCGACGGCGACCGCGAAATAGGTCGAGCGGTTCCACTTCAGGATCGTCCGGTAATTGTTGTAGACCATGTAGGCGGCGCTGCCCGGCCCTTCCGTATAGACGATGGAGGCGGACAGCTCCCGGCCCGGCAGGTCGGAACCATCGTCGCGCCGGACCCCAAGGGCCTGCCACTCGGATATGGGCTTGCGGATTTTCAGGCCGGAAAGCGTGTCGTCGAAGCCCTGCGGCAGGGTGACCGCCCGGCCCCAGGTCTGGTCCCCCTTCCAGCCGGAACGGGACAGGTAATTGGCCGCCGAACCGAAGACGTCGGCCTTGGTTGACCAGATATCCTTACGTCCGTCGCCGTCATAATCGATGGCGAAGTTGAGGAACGAGGAAGGCATGAACTGGCATTGCCCCATGGCCCCGGCCCAGGAGCCCACCATGTCCTTCGGCTTGATGTGGTTACCGTTGAGGATCTTCATGGCGTTCATCAATTCCTTGCGGAAATACTTGCTGCGTCGGCCGTCATGGGCCAGGGTCGCCAGGGCCGGTACCAGCTTGAAGCCGCCGGTAACCCGCCCGAAGTCGGTTTCCACCCCCCACAGGGCGACGATGAAGCGAGGCTGAACGCCGAATTTTTTGCCCACTTCCTCGAGCATAGCCCTGTTTTCCGCCAATTTCCTGCGCCCTTTCTTGACCCGCGAATGGGGCGCGACCCGGTCCATGTATTGACGGAAGGTCAGGGTGAATTCAGGCTGCTTGCGGTCCAGCTCGATCACCCGGGGGATCGGCTTGATGCCGTCCAGGGCCTCGGCGAGAATGTCCTCGCGAATACCGTTGCCCGCCGCTTCGGCGCGAAAACCCTGTAGCCATTCGGCGAAAGGCTGCTGCTCCGCCGACGCCCCGGAAGGCAGGGAAAGAAACAGCAGCGGCAGGGCCAGTCCCCTGAGCAATTTGACGGTGATCATGGGCGGTGTTTTCCTGAAATGATGAACGAAACGGGGCGAATCGGCTCCTTCGCGCCTGTCTTCCTTCTGCCATAGGGCCGACGGTGGGGCAAGGCCACCATCACACTACGGGCCGGGGAACAAGGCGTCGGTGCGCCCGGTGAGCCGGTAGAAGGCCAGCCCGAGCCATTCGTGGGTCGCCGCCGTCAGTTGAACCAGCCCGGTGATGAAGCTGAATTCGGCCAGGTAGATCGTCTTTCCCTGCAAATTGAAGTCGACGGGATAGGCCAACACGTCCCATCCCGCCTTGCGGAACACCCCCATCGATCGGGGCATGTGGAAGGCCGAGGTGACCAGCAACCAGGTTTCACCGGGTAAAGGGTCACCCAGTTCCATGGAATATTGGGCATTCTCGTGGGTGTTGCGGGAGCGGTTATCGATCATCACCCTGTCCCTATCGACGCCGAGGGCCTCCAGCAATGGATCGACGGCATCGCCCTCCTTAACGTCCTGGCTTAGTAATTTTCCGGAACCGCCTGTAAATATTAATTTTGCACTTGGATAACGTTTCGACAAGGAAGCGAATTCGGTCAGTCTTTCGACGGCGCCGCCGATGGAGACCTGCCCTCTCGCCTTGGTCACCAGTTCGTTGACGACCCCGCCGAGGACGATGATCCCATCGACGGTTTCCGGCGGTTTTTCGACGACGGGAAAGCGGTTTTCCAAGACAAGTATCATGTTAGCGCCGACCGGGACGAAGGTGACGACGACGGCCATGACGGCGGACAGGGCCAGCAGGCGCCGTCCCCACCTGTCCCGTCGCCGGTAAACGAGCACCGCCCCGAGGCAGAGGGCCATCAGCAGCAGGTTCGCCGGATTGGCGAAAAACCAAAGGATTTTCGACAGATAAAAGAACATCCCTGCTGATTACCCGATACGCCCGGGGAAGGCAACGGAGGAGCTTCCCTATTCCCTGGCCCCGGCCTCTACCAAAAGGGCGATCATGTCCCGATAGAGGTGGTGGTATGTTTCGCCGCCCTTCATGTCGAAGAAGGCCTGTTTCCGGCGCGCCTTGGCCAGCGCCGTCTCGCCCAGTTCATCCCGTGCGTTGACGTGCACCCCCTGTTTGAGCAGCATCTTGACGATGGTCAGGCTGGCCCCGTCGGTGGCGGTGATCAAAGGCGTCTGGAACAGGACGTCGCGGCAGTTCAGATCGACACCGTGGGCGATAAGATGGGACAATTCAGCCGGTTCGTCGAGGAAGGCGGCGGCGTGCACTTCGTTGCAGCCGCCGTGATTGGCCCCGGCGTCCCGGGGCGCCGGCAGCGCCGCCAGAATCAGGGCCGCGCAACAGGCTCTCATCTTGTTGTTGATAAACATGGAGAAACCCTATAGCGATGACCCGGTGAGGGCAAATCACGAAATGGCGAGAAACTTCCACCAAGTGTGGGGAAATTCTCCGCCCCCTTCCCTTTTTATCTTTTGGCCAATGAACCGATGACGCAGCAAGACACCTATATCCGTGGAATCATGATGTCGGGCGCCGGCATGCTGCTGCTCAGCCCCGACGCCCTGCTGCTGCGCCTGATCACCGATGCCTCCATCTGGAACGTTGCCTTTTACCGCTCGGTCCTGATCACCGTGGCCCTGCTGGTCTACCTTCTCGTACGTTACCGGAGCGGCCTCGTCGCCATGTTGCTGCATTTCGGCCGCGCCGGTTGGTTTTCCACCGCCCTGCTGGCGGTCAGCTCCCTTTCCTTTGTCTTCGCCATCAACTACACCACCGTCGCCAATGCCCTGATTCTGGTGGCGACCATGCCCTTTTTCAGCGCCGTCCTCGGCTGGCTGCTCATCGGCGAGCCGGTCAAGGGGCGGACATGGCTTTCCATTGCGCTTGCAGGCGGCGGCATGGTCATCATCTTTTCCAATTCCCTCGGCGGTGGCAACTGGTTCGGCGACCTGATGGCGATCCTGACCGCCTTCCTGCAGGGCCTGAACCTGACCGTCGTGCGCAAGGCGAAGGAACGGGAAGTGACCATTCCTGCCCTCGCCATCGCCGGAATTCTAGCCGCCCTTTTCGTCCTCCCCATGGCCGAGCCCCTGCAGGTGGGCAGGGCCGACATGGGGTATCTGCTGCTGATGGGATTGGTTGTCGTGCCCGTCTCCATGGTCCTGTTTCTCAACGGCGCCCGTTACGCGCCGGTGGCCGAAGTCGCCCTGCTGTCCCTGTTCGAAACCGTTCTCGGCCCCTTGTGGGTGTGGCTCGGCATCGGCGAGGTGCCGGACGAAAGCACCCTCATCGGCGGCGCCGTCGTCATTGCCGCCATCACCGTCAACGCCGCGTTCGGGATCAGCGAGAATAGAAAACCGTCCCGCATGGAAGCCTGACCCACCATGTCCGGGGATGCCAGGGACCAGAGTCTGCCCGGCGCGTTGGCGGCGCTGGCCGCCTTCAGCCTGTGGGGGGTGTTTCCGGTCTATTTCAAGGCCGTCGCCCACCTGCCCCTGGCGGAAGTCATCTCTCACCGGGTTGTCTGGACAACAGTTTTCGTCGGTCTGCTGGTGCTGTTCGGCGGCCGTCTGCGGAACCTACGCAGGGTCCTGGCCGACGGGAAACTGCTGCGGACCCTGTTCCTCTCGTCCCTGCTGGTCTCCACCAACTGGCTGATCTTCATCTGGGCCGTGGCCCATGACAGGGTGTTGGAAAGCAGCCTCGGCTATTTCATCAATCCACTGGTCAGCGTCGCCCTCGGACTGCTTTTTCTCAAAGAAAAACTGAGCCTCCGGCAAGGGCTTGCCGTCGGCCTCGCCACCATCGCCGTGGGCATCCTGATCGTCCGGCACGGGGCGGTTCCCTGGGTCGCCCTGAGCCTGGCCTTTTCTTTCGGGTTCTATGGCCTGATCCGGAAACTCGCCGCCGTCGACGCCTACACCGGACTGTTCGTCGAGGTCGCCCTCATCACCCCGCCGGTGCTGGCCTACCTGATCTACCTTGGGGTCGAGGGAAACGGGGTCTTTACCCTTGGACGGCCCGACACTGCCGGTTTGTTGATACTGGCCGGGCTGATGACGGCCACGCCGCTGGTTCTGTTCGCCCTGGCGGCGAAACGGCTGCGGTTGTCCACCGTCGGCTTCTTCCAGTACATCGCCCCGACGGGACATTTCCTGCTGGCGGTCTTCGTCTACGGAGAGCCCTTCACCGACGCCCTGCAATGGACCTTCGGCCTGATTTGGCTGGCCTTGGCGATTTACAGCCTCGACGGGGTCTTCGCCCGGAGGAAAAATTAGCCCGCGCGGATCTGCTCCGCCGTTTTGCCGACGATCTGTTTGTAAATATCCGGGTCGGTGGCCCCTTCCGTGCCGAAAATCAGCACCCGGGACCGGGAGTCGAGGCCGAGCGCCCGGGCCAGGTTCGGGTCCTCTGCCGCGTCCAGCACGCAGGCGACACCGGCGATGGCGGACTCGCCCGCGGCAATCGGCGTGTCGCTGTCGACGCCGGTCGCCAGCAACCGCATGGTCGGGGCCACGAAGGTATCGGGAATGGTAACGAAGTCATCGGTTCCGGTGGCCAGGATTTCCCAGGCGATGAGGGAAATCTCGCCGCAGGACAGCCCGGCCATCATGGTTTCCAGGTCGCCGCTGGCGGGCGTCGGGCGGCCCTGCATGGCGCTTTGGTAGAGGCAGTCGGCCCGTTCCGGTTCGACGACGATGAAGCGGGGTCGCCGCTCGCCCAGGGTCTCCCAGAGGTGGCCGCAGACCGCCCCGGCCAGCCCGCCGACGCCGCCCTGCAGAAAGACATGGGTCGGCAGGACGCCTTCAGGCAATTGTTGCAGGGCTTCCTCGACCATCACCGTGTAGCCCTGCATGACATCCCTGGGCACATCCAGATATCCCTCGTAGGAGGTGTCGGAAACCACGTACCAGCCTTTCTCCTCCGCATCCCTGGCCGCCTGCCGGACGGACTCGTCATAGTCACCGTCCACCCGCCTGACCTCGGCGCCGTAGGATTCCATGGCCTGCTTGCGGCCTTCGCTGACATCGGCGTGGATGTAGATGATGCACTTGCAGCCGAACATGCGCGCGCCCCAGGCGACGGAGCGCCCGTGGTTGCCGTCGGTGGCGCAGGCGACGGTAATGGCCGCGGTGATGTCCCCATAGCGGCCCTGCAGCAGGTCATCGACCGTCACTTCCGCTTCCGGTCTTTCCTGGCGGATGCGCTCCATCAATAGCCGCTCGGTGGCGTAGGCCCCGCCCAGGGCCTTGAAGCTGTCCAGTCCGAAACGGAAGCCTTCGTCCTTGTAATAGAGGCCGGCGATGTTCGCCTTGAAGGCCAGCCCGGGGAGGGAAACCAAGGGTGTCGGCTGATAGCCGGTCCACGAGGAAATTTCTTCCATGGCCGCCGCGAACCGCTCCAGGCTGATGACGGAACGGGCGCCGGAACCGTAGTCGACGTCCTTGGCCGCCGCCGCCGGGTTGTGAAAGTGCCGAACCAGGCCGTAAACCGTTTCGGAAGAGGAATTGCCGTCTGTCATTGTCGCCCCGCGCCATTAAAATCGTTTAGACTTCCTTAACTCATTCCGGAGACACTGCCAACTTCGGCTTTAGAATCGAAGCCAGAAATCCAGAAAGGAATGACCATGTCCAAGCAGCAACCGTTCGTTTCCGGCGTCGCCCGGTTCTCACGCAAAATCGCCCGCCTTTTCGGTTATCGTTTCGACCACCCGGCCGAAGTCATCGTCGGTTTCCCTCCCGGCGCCTTTCGTTAGAACAGCCTGCGTTTCTTCAAATTTTGAGCCAGGCATTTACCTTTTGCCATCCGCCGTCCTCCCGCCTTATAAGGAACACAACACTTAGGCGGGTTGGCTGAGTGGTCGAAAGCGGCGGTCTTGAAAACCGTTAGGGGTTAACGCCTCTCAAGGGTTCGAATCCCTTACCCGCCTCCAGTGTTTTCAATGACTTAGGCCACATTTCCCGAGTTCTCCGAAAGCCCTTTTTAGAAAGATATTTCCTTATCACTCAAGTTCAAATGCAGTCCTTCTTCCGCAAGGCGGTTGCCGACGTGTAGCGCGACATTTGGTTCTGGAGTCAGCGTCATTTGGTTTTGGAGCAAAAAA
>CAYFOJ010000054.1:0-13341 GCA_964344645.1 uncultured Thalassospiraceae bacterium | reverse complement strand
ATCAGTCCATCGCCCAATCCCTGAATGGGGTCGATCACATCAACACAATTGTCTCATCCATGAAGGAGATCTTCCATCCCGGAGCCAGGGAAAAAAACCCCGTCGACGTCAATAAATCCCTGCGGACGACCATCACCATTTCAAAGAACGAATGGAAATACACCTCGAACATCGAAACGGACTTTGCCGAAAACCTGCCCCTGGTGAACGCCGTGCCCAATGAATTGAACCAGGTCTTTTTGAACCTGATTGTCAATGCCGCCCATTCCGTTCAATCGGCAAAAAACGACAACAAGGATCGGGCGGGACTGATTTTGATCAGCACCCGTCAGCACGGCGACTGGGTTGAGACCAGCATCAAGGATACCGGGACGGGTATTGCGAAAGACGTGCGCAACAAAGTTTTCGAACCCTTCTTCACCACCAAGTCCGCCGGCGGCGGAACCGGCCAAGGACTGGCGATCAGCCGGGACATTATCGTCAACAGGCACCAGGGCACGATCAGCTTCGAGTCGGAAGAAGGCCAGGGCGCGACCTTCCTTGTGCGCCTGCCTATAAAGCCCGGCGAGGAAGCCATCGCCTGTCCGGCAAACGAATAACACCCCACGTTGGAACTGATGCCCCAACAATCGCCCCCAGCCCTGACCAACAGAGAAATGCAATGCCTGGTCTGGCTGGCCATCGGCTTGCGCGTGCAGGAGATAGCCGAGCGCCTGGAAATTTCGGCTAAAACAGTAGAAAAACACATCGCCTCGGCAAGAAAACGCCTGAACGCCAGAACGAGGGAACAAGCCGTGGCGAAGGCTATCCAGCTTGGCTTGATTGAGTTGTGAGGGGCACGACGGTTTAACCCTTCCGGGCGCAGTCGATGCAGATGGCCGCCGTCGGTTCGATTTCCAGGCGCCTGGCGGCGATGTCTTCGCCGCAGTTCAGGCATTCGCCGTATTCGCCGTCTTCAATGCGCTTGAGTGCGGCGTCGATGTGTTGCAGTTCGACGTGGCGGCGGCGGTCCGTCTCCAGGGCCATGGCCTGGCTTTGCAGGGCGTCCATGCGCGACAACCGGCCGACGCTGGTCTGGTCCAGCTCCACGGGCTGGCGGGCGTCCTCGCTGCTGGCGGAATCGTCGAGCAGTTCCCGGCGGTGGGCCAGCAGTTGCGCCTTCAGCGCGTCAAGGTCAAGGTCTTTGCGTGTCTCCATAACAGGGAGAGTCTAATCGAATTCACCGGCCGAGGTCAAAACCGGCTAACGGTGACAGGCCGTGCAGTTGCTCCAGGACTTGGCTTTGTGCTTGGTGATGTCGCCCTTGTGTTCGTGGCGGAACCAGCGGGACTGGGAAATGCGCAGCGGCCCCTTGCCGTCGCGGGTGGCGTTTTGCAGCAGATAGTCCTCGATCTTCTTCCGGGTGGCCTCGTCCAGGCTGGCGTCCTCGCCGAAGTGATTGCCCATGTCGCCCATGATGTCGCGCCACGAGCCCTTGGGCAGCAGGCGGGGTGAATAGGCGTCGTGGCATTCGCCGCACCCTTGAACATAGTCCGGGTCCTGGGACAGCAGGTTGGCCGCCGCGGGGGACGGGCCGCCCGCGCCGCCGCCGGAAGCGCCGGAAGCGCCGGACCCTCCGCCCGAGGCCGCCGCCGGGTTCAGTTTCATCAGCGTCGGCGTGGCGTAGGCGGCGGCGGCGGCGCTTAAACCCAAGATGGCCAGCGCCCGCCTGCGGTTCACTTTTTTCTTCAGGGAGTATTTGTTGAGGCTCATGGTTGTCCACTCCAGTCGAAATTGAATTTTGCTATTGCCGAAAAGCGGCTCGGGCACCACATGTTGAAGTATGATTTCAATGTCTGGAGCATAGGGGCGTCTAGATGAACGCGGGGTGAACCGGACGGGTTTTTTGAAGGACGCGCCAACGAATGATACTGTTCAGCACTCAAAGAACTGATAAATTGCGGCTTTGGAATCGGGACACGAAGATGAGTTTTCTCGCCGGCTTGATCAATCACTTCCAGGAGGCCCTGGAACGCAACCGCAACCGGCCGTTTCTGACTGGGGCCATGGCGGCGAGCGCCCTGGTGGCGACGGCGGACGGCAAGGTCACTTTGGGCGAGCGGGTCAGGGTCGACCAGATTCTCGAAACCCTGGAGGCCCTGAAGATTTTCGACCCCCACGAGGCGGTGGACTTGTTCAACGAGTTCTCCGACGACATTCTCGAGGCCCCGGAAGCGGGGCACGAAAGGGCCGTCGGCGCCCTCCTCGACGCGGCGGACGACGACGAGAAAAAAGCTTTGATTATCCGCATTTGCAGCGCCATCAGCGAGGCCAAGCATCTGCACGGCGACGACCAGGTGTTCGCCGCCGACCGCATCGAAATCGTGTCCCTGTGTTCCTTGCTCGGTGTTGATCCAAAAACCTGTGGGCTTTACGTCGAATAAGGATTATAGAAGCCCGGCTTGCCATCAATGACGACACGATCATGAACGACCTAAAAGACAACCCCGCCGAAATCGCTGAGTATCTTATCTCCGAAAACAGCTTTGAAGACGCCATCCACGTGGCCTACGAAGGCACGGCGAAGGCGCAGCGCGAAGGGGACAACTACACCCTGAGCATCTGGCGCGAGGTCAAGACCATCCTGCGCAACAAGCAGGCCGCCGGGACGGAATAATCAGGACGGGCTCCCGTCCAGTCTCGCGGCCATTTCCTGCATCTTCCTGAGCAGACCGTCCACGTCGGGGTCC
Source organism: uncultured Thalassospiraceae bacterium (assembly GCA_964344645.1). Classification (GTDB taxonomy): domain Bacteria; phylum Pseudomonadota; class Alphaproteobacteria; order Rhodospirillales; family JABHCV01; genus JACNJU01. The sequence goes on along the minus strand of CAYFOJ010000054.1, from coordinate 10,612 downwards.
GTTGAGGCCTCTTCGTCCGGGCCGCCCTCATCAGGCGGCGGCGGTGCTTCGTCGTCGGCGGTGCCGGCGACGGGGACGTGAATTTCCTCCTGCATGACGGTGTTGATGGTGAGGGCCAGTTTCTTGCGGTCAATGGGCTTGTCGACAACCGCATCCATGCCGGCGGCGAGGTATTCCCGTTTGTGGCTTTCCATGGCGTCCGCCGTCAGGGCGATGATGGGAATGGCCGCCTTCTTGCCCTCCATGTCGCGGATCAACGCGGTCGCGTCCGGTCCGGACAGCACCGGCATGCGGACATCCATCAGGATCAGGTCGAAGTCTCCGGCTTCGTGTCGTTCGATGGCCTGCATGCCGTCCTTGGCGGTTTCCGTGCCGTGGCCGAAACTCTGGGCGGTGGCGGTGATGATGCGCAGATTGACGTCGTTGTCGTCGACGACGAGAACGTGCAGGGGGCGCCGGGCCCGGTAGCGGGCCATCTTCGAGTTCACATCCTTGGTTACCTTGGAAACGGAAGCCGTGGCCGCCTTGTAGGGGACGGTGAACCAGAACGTGCTGCCCTTGCGATATTGGCTTTTGGCGCCGATCTCGCCGTTCATCAGTTCCACCAGGCGCCTGCAGATGGAAAGCCCCAGTCCGGTTCCCTGATATTTGCGACTGATGGAGGAGTCCGCCTGGGTGAAGTCGTCGAACAGGGTGTTGATGGCTTCCGGTTTCATGCCGATTCCGGAATCGTGAACGGCGATGTGGATGAAATCCTCGCCGGTTTCCGACTTGATGAGCGATCCTTCCACGGTGATGCCGCCGATTTCCGTAAACTTGACGGCGTTGCCGATCAGATTGAGGAGGATTTGGCGGATTCGGGTGGGGTCGGAATTGACGGCTTCCGGGAAGTCGTCGGAAAGGACGGTGGTCAGGGTCAATTTACCGTCGTTGAGCTTGCGTTCGAACAGTCCCGTCGAGGCGTCGATCAGGGACGGCAGGTGGAAGTCCACCTCTTCCAGTTCCATCTTGCCGGCTTCCAGCTTGGACAGGTCGAGAATCTCGTTCAGCAGCTCCAGCAGGATATCCATGGATTCCTTCATCCGGATCACCTTCTCGCGGCTGTCCTCCGGCAATTTGTCTTCCAGCAGCATGTCGGCGAAGCCGACGACGCCGGCGAGCGGCGTGCGCAGCTCATGGCTCATGGAGGCGAGGAATTCGGATTTGGTCCGGTTCGCCAGTTCGGCTTCTTCCTTCGCCAACAGCAAATGCCGCTCCGCCTCGAGCTGGGCGGTCATGTCCGTCCACAGGCCGATGGAGCCGGCCCGCTCGCCGTCATCGTCATAGATCGGCGTGGCGTGGTTCAGGCCGGTGATTTGGCTGCCGTCGGGGCGGGTCAGGGTGATCTGGTAGGCACCGGTCTCGCCGTCCTTCCTTTTGGCGAGTTCCTGGCGGAAGATTTCCGCGTTTTCTTCGTCGACGAAGTCGAAGATGGTTTTCCCCAGGGCGTCCTCGTGGCTGCGCCCGAGGAAGTTGCTCATGGCCGGGTTGATGTCGACGGTTTTGCCCTCGGCGTCGATTCGCCAGTAGCCTTCATGCATGTTGCGGATATATTGGCGGAAGCGGCTTTCGCTGTTGGCGATGATGCGCTCCTGCTTCTTCCGTTCGGTGATGTCGGCGTAGGTGGTGACGAAGCCGCCGCCCGGCATGGGGTTGCCGGTGATCAGCAGGGAGGTGCCGTCGGGACGGGTGCGTTCGAACTGGTGGGGCACCGTGTTTTTCGCCAGTTCCACCCGCTCCCGGACCAACTCCTCCACGTCGCCCGGCCCGTAATCGCCTCTCTCGGCGTTGTAGCGCATGATGTCTTCGAACCGGGTGCCGACCCGGGACAGTTCCGCCGGCAGTCCGAGAAGGCTGGAAAACTTGTGATTGACCACCACCAAATTCAGATCGCCGTCGAAAACGCTGAGGGCCTGATCCATGTTTTCCGTGGTCACGTTCAGCAACTGCCGTTCCCGGCGCAGCGAGGATTCGTTCTGCCTCAACTGCGACAGGGTGGCGTGAATTTGCGAGACCATGGGGTCGAAAACCAGGACCCCGGACGCCACCAGGACGAGAAGGGTCATGAACAGAAGCAGGATTTGCCCCCGTTCAAGGGTCGAAACGCTGGCCCGGTTTTCCATCTCGTATTGGGTGACCACCCGGTCGAGAAGCCTCAGCAGTTGATTTAAGTCCTCATCGGGATAGCGGAGCTGATGGATGTGGGTGGGGGTCCCCAGTTCCGCCTCGCTGAGGTGGAGTCTGGCGTCTTCCAGAAACGCCCGTACCTGGGTGTCCAGGGAGCCCGGAGAGCCGAAATACAGCTCCCTCAACGCATCCGATTGAGGAGGCCTGAGGCCGCGTTCCACGTCCCCCTTGCTCAGGGCGGCATGAGTCTTTTCCAAAAGATCAAGAGAGTCTGACAAGTCTTTGACTGTTCTTGATTTTTCCTTTTTCGAATGGGCGTGGCCCAAGTGGCTCTTCAGGAAGGCTATCCGCTGCGAGAGCATGCGTTGGCGACCGGCCAGGTTGATCTCCCTGGCGGCTGTTTCCTGGCTCAGAATCAGGGATTCAAGAAGGGCGAATCCGCCGACTGAAATGAGCCCGACGACGGTCAGGACCGCCAGATAGCGATGCCGAAGGTTGCTGGGGGTGAGTGAAGACATGGAGGGTCAATCCGAAGCGTCGGGCGTGCTCTTGTCGTTGCGGGCCGGGGAGGGCAGTCTATACCCATAGGGGATTTCAGGATACCCGCAATCGACAACGCTTGGAATTGTTGAAATGAAGGGAGGGCTTTCCCTGTTCCGGTCTCATTCCGCCTTGATCAGTCCCCGGTAGGCATGCCAGCTTGCGTGGCCGATCAGGGGCAGGGTCAGGGCCAGGCCGACAATGCCGGCGAGCAGTCCCGCGCCGGTGACCACGACGATGATGCCGGCCCAGACCAGCAGGGGGCGGAAGTTGGTCAGCACGGTGACGACGCTGACGACCAGGGCCTGGCCGAAGCGGAATTTCCGGTCCAGCATGATCGGCAGGGAGACCACGGAGCCCATGAACACCAGCGTCGCCATCACCCCGCCGACGGCGCTGCCGAGGGCGAGGAAGATGTAGCCGTCGACGGAAAAGAAGGCGGCGTTGATGATGGGTTGCAGCTTCATCTGCGTGTAGGGGAACGACAGGGCGAAAATCCCGACGGCCAGGCGCATCCAGACGAGCATGAAGATCACCAGGGCGAGGCCGAAGGTCAGGAACGCCTTGACGTTGTGGCGCCAGGCGGTCAGCGCCCCCGCCAGAGTGATCCTGCGTCCTTGTTCCAACTCGCGGCTGATGGCGTAAAAGCCCACCGTCAGCGCCGGGCCGATGAACAGGAAGGCCTCAAGCAACGGCACGATCAGATATTCGTACCCGGCCAGAAACAACCCGGCCGTCAGGGCCAGTCCGGCGACCACGAAAATCAGACCGTAGGCGAAACTGACCAGGCCTCCCGCCTTGAAATCGATCCACCCCCTGGTCAGCCAGCCGAAGACGTCCTCGACGGTAATGGTATTCACCAGATTTTGATAAGGCAGCAAATTCGCCGGCGGCGTGGTGCCGCGAAGCGGCGCTTGAGTGTCGGTCATGAACGTCTCCCCTGATGGCCGTATCCCCTGAATGATTGTTCATCCATGGATATGGGAAGCCTTGCCGGGGAAACAAGGAATCTTCTGCCCCCGCATGACGGCGCAGGACGTTGAGCCTTGTTGTTCGGGCGCCCCGTTGGTAGATTGGAAGATCAATAATAATACAATGAAAAAGTAGTGTGAGAATAAAAATAGAAATTAAAGAATTGCTGAAGAGCTGTATTTATCGCCTTCCAGAGAAAGGGAGGGTATACAGCGAATTTATAGTCTGAGGAAAATGAGGAAACGTAGCCATGGGTTTTCTGAAAGACCGATTTGATAACTTGATAAAACATCAGGGACTGAAAGCGGGTTTTTTGCCCGTCACCGATTTGGTCGGCGAAAATGATCGTCTTGATGAAATTCAACGGCTGGGCCTGGAAGGCAAAGATGTCAGCAACGACCGCCAGTTAAACAATATCACCGAACTTGCGTGTTATCTCACTGAGCGGCCTCAATGCACGATCAATTTACTGACGGACAAGAGTCAGTTGTCTAAAAACAGCCATGGCTTTTCCATTCCCGAACAAGTCATGGCAAGGGAAATCCCCAGAGATATAAGCATTTGCCAATATGTCCTTGAGCAGCCCCGTGATCAACTTGTGATCGAAAATGTGAAGGAGCATGAAAAAACCAAAAACTTTCACAAGATTACGTTGGCGCCGGACATACAATTCTACGCCGGCACGCCGATTGTCACGAGCAAAGGCTATACCGTGGGCACTTTATGTGTAATGGATTCAAAGCCGGGCAGCATGGCGCACAGCCAACGCGAAGGCTTGCGTTTATTGTCCGACCAGGCGAGCAATATTCTGGAATTCAGTTCACTGAAACCGCCGGCGGGCGCCCCAAAAAGCGATGGCCATGAGTCTGCGAACCTGGAAGCGTCATACTATTCCTCGGCTTCGATCATGTTCACGGATTTTATTGGATTCACCAAGATTTCCGAAGACATCGACCCGGGAGAGCTGATTGAGAGTTTGGACGAATTCTTTTTGGCGTTCGATCAAATTGCTGCAAAACATGATCTGCGCAAGGTCAAAACCATCGGGGATTCCTACATGGCGGTTGGGGGAATTCCGGATGGCCGTCAGGGCCATCCGGGTAAGGCATGCCAAGCTGCCCTTGATATTATACAGGTGGTCTCCGGGCTGAACATGAAACGGGAAGTGTTGGGCCAACGGCCCTGGGAAATTAGGGTGGGGGTCCACACCGGGCCCGTGATTGCGGGTTTTGCCGCCAACGGGTTCGATGTGTGGGGGGACGCTGTCAATTTGGCCTCCCGTTTGGAGAGCACGTGCGAGGCGGGTAAAGTTCAAATATCAGCCGCGACCCTAGAATTTCTAGGTCCGGCCGCAATGGTCACCGACCGGGGGCGGATTGATCTAAAAAACAAGGGAAAAACTCAGACCTATTTTCTCGACAGGCTGAATTAGACCGTCGTGCGATAAACCATCGAGAAAATGGTGCCGGCAGCAGGATTCGAACCCGCGACCCCCTGATTACAAATCAATTTAATGCGTCATTTCCCATCATCCATGTCACTGTATGTTATTGTTTTTTAAGAGAATATCAAGTACAGTGATAACGCAAGATGACAAAGTGTGGTACCTCAGTGGTACCTTAAGTGGGTCGGGGCGGTATATTGAAGGTCAAATTCACGAAGACGTTTATCAGCAGGCTGGAGCCAAGTGCGGGAGAGCAAATCATTTGGGATACCGAAGTCTCCGGACTCGGAGTTCGCGTATCGAAAAGCGGGGCGAAGTCGTACCTACTCAAGTACCGTTTAGGCGCGGGACGCGAAGCTTCAGTAAGGAAGGCTGACGGGGCAACGTGGTGCATAAGGCGATCAGGAACGCCCTGATGTTCAAGCCGCACCTGTTGAGGCCGGCAGTTATCCGGAAATTCCGGGCAACTGAAACGAGAAAGAAACCGTCATGCCGGAACTGACAGCCAATTATATCGCCACCGAAAACTGGAGGCTCTACCTGGAAGTGACGTGCCGGCTGTCCCTGGCTATCGTCATTCGGGGCACTTTTACGCCCGTTTACCAGCATTCCATCCCCGCCTAAAGGAAATCAACCGGAAGCCGCTATTTCTAACGACTTCCGGCTGAAAAGTGGGCCGAAGGGAATCGGGGTTAATAGGCTGCGCCCTCGGGATTCCTGTGGGCGGCTTTCACGACCGCTTCATAGGCGCCCGGCCACAGTGCTAGGGTCATCATCCAATCATCCTGCACCTCGTCATCGGGGTTGCAAAAGTCAGGGTAGGGATTGAACATGAGCTCGCCTTCCTCAACGGTAACCTTGATACCAAAGCTGGCACCCTCCCCCAGCCACTTGGCGGGGCTGAACTTAACACCACCATCGACAGTTTCAAAAGAACCCCGTAACAGGTGACGGGTAACACTGGCTTGGAGCATGTCTGGAATGTTTTCTATGGGTTTCATTATAGCTTCCTCCTCGATCGTTCATGCATTTGGTGACGGGTGACGGGTGCCGGGTAGTTTAGTTCCAGGAACTCCCGGACGGCTTCAACGTCTTCGGCCTTGATCAATTCCCCTGGAAGCCTGTGGCCAGTGTCGAGATACCCTACAAAGTAATCCCGGCCCCGGCGCTCCTCAATTTCGAAACGGTTCACCCAGCCCCTAGCCTTCGGGACCACCTTTTTAACGTATTCCAGGTCGATTTCTTCCTGCACGCAAGGCTTCCGATCTTCTGGCGGGTCGCTGATAATCATCATCACTTCACCTTTGGCGTTGAGGACCTCCAGCGGCCCGCCCTTACGTTTTTGCTCTTCACACAGTTTGGCAAGCCAATCTTCGCCGCGCTGTAAGGCTGCTTGCATCTCGTGGTTGATAGGAACGTCATTTGGATTCTGATGACTGGTCATTGTTTGTTTTCCTGTTTCGTGGTTGCTACAAATCTTCGCTAGTTAGAAAATCGGTAAGAATATCGAGGTCGCGGTCGAGCTGTCCGGCCCGCTCACCCCATTCCCTCGGGGTTCGGTTCGTCAGGATGATCACCGCAGCTCGGGTTTCGTAGCTGGGCGATTGTGAAAGCGTGGCCAAGGCTTCGCGGGCGGTCTTTACGCCCTTATTTTCCATCGTGTCGAAAATGATTTTTTCGACCTGCTCGGTTCTTGATTTCAGGGTCATTGGCTCACTCCCCCACGTTCGTCTCGTAATACCGAGCCACGGCGCCACGGGCCGCGCCCAGCCGTTCGGTGTATTTTGCCGGCATTTCGGCGCTCTTCCATCGTCCCGCCGTCATCAGTGCTGGCAGTTCGGTTCCGGCGGCGACCAAGTCCTGGGCCATGCCGACGCGGCAGCTATGACCAGAGACCATCTCGGCGTTGATCCCGGCGCGTTTCGCCATGATCTTAAAGCGACGGGCAACATCGGCCGGTGACAGTCTTTTGCCTCGCGGCATGCCGTTCCGTTTCACGGCGGGGAAGAGGGGCGTCGGTGTGGAGCTGTCACCGGGCGTCGGAATCGCGGCCAGCCAGTCCTGGATTGCATTCACCGTTCTCGGCGACAGCCAGCGATGAGCGCCAGCGCCTTCCTGGTCGGTCTTGGACTTTTGGATCAGGGCGGTTGCCGATCCGTCTTCATTGGCCGTGACGTCATCGACGTTCAGTGCCACGACTTCCGACCGACGAGCTAATAAATCCCTCGCCGTGAGCAGCAAAGCGATGTCACGTAGGTCGGTCGGCTTCGTCCCCGTCGTCGCCAGGATCGCCGCGACGTCGGTCTCGTTGATCGGTCGCGCTTGACGCTGACGGGTTCCTTTGGTCCGGTTCATCCGCTTCAGCGCCAGCTTGACGGCGTTGTCCTTGGTCGGGTCGTCGAGCCCTGCGGCATTGTGCATGTGGGCGATCGAACTGACACGGCGCCTTACCGTCGCCGGTTTATGAAGCTCGGCGTGTTCGTCGATATAGCGCCTGATCGATTCAGGAGTCGCTGGGAGCGACATAACGCCGTTGTCGGCGCACCAGGTTGCGAAGAGCTTGGTGTCGCTCTGTATGGCCCTCTGAGTCGCTTCAGCGAAGGCTCCTTCCGCCTGGTCAGCGTAATCTTCGAGTTTGGTGGTGATGGGGGCGAATTGGGAGAGATTAGGGAGGGTTACGACGTTCATGGCGTGTCCTTTCAACAGAGCGACGCCATTTTCAAAATGGTACCTGGGTGGTACCTCATGCAAATAAAGCGCCGTCATTCAAAACTGAATGACGGCTAAAAAACCATTAAAATCAATTTGTTAAATGGTGCCGGCAGCAGGATTCGAACCCGCGACCCCCTGATTACAAATCAGGTGCTCTACCAACTGAGCTATGCCGGCTTTGTTTCGGGGTCTTATTTTGTTTCCGTGGCTTATGCAAGGGGTTTGCTTGCGCCGCGGGCCCGTTCGTACAGCGCGATGGCGGCGGCGTTGGACAGGTTCAGGCTTTCCACCGCGCCGCCGATGGGCACCTTGACCAGCAGGTCACAGGTTTCCCGGGTCAACCGCCGAAGGCCGCCCCCCTCAGCCCCCAGCACCAGGGCGACCTTGCCGCCGAGATCGGCCTCGGCCAGGGTTTGCCCGGCGTGGCCGTCCAGGCCGATGCACCAGAATCCCGCCGCCTTGGCCTGTTCCATGGCCCGCGCCAGGTTGGCGGCCCGGACCATGGCCACGTGTTCCAGGGCCCCCGAGGCGGCCTTGGCCATGGCGCCGCTTGCCTCGGGGGCGTGGCGGTCCTGCATGATCACCGCCGTGGCGCCGAAGGCCGCCGCCGAGCGCAGGATGGCGCCGATGTTATGGGGGTCCGTGGCCTGGTCGAGGATGACCAGGGTGGCGTCGGCGTCGGTTTCCGCCTGCTTGAGGACATCCTCCAGATGCGCGGGATCCAGGGGCGCGGCGTCGAGGGCCAGGCCCTGATGCACGGCCCCCGGCGGCAGCAGGTCGGACAGCTCCCGCTTGTCGAGGACCGTAAGCGTCGGGGCGTCGTGACCCCCCGCCCGCCGGGCCGCGTCCAACTCCTCGCTCAGGCCATCGCGGCAATCCGCCGTCAGCAGCAGCCGACGCGGGCGGCGGGCCGGGTTGGCGAGGGCGGCGAGAACCGCATGCTTGCCGTATAGCCAGGCCGACGAATCAAGCCGGGAGGTTTCGCGGGGAGTCTTGTTGCGGCCCTTTCGGGAGGGGCGTCCGGGATTGTTGTTGCGTTTCGCCATGATCTCTCCTAACGACCACAATTCGGCCTTCGTGGCAAGCCTCTCCGGGGCAACTTTCAGCGCCCGGGCAAACCCGTGCAATCGCTTGTTTTGGCCTGCGTTTTTTTAAGTTGACATCACGCCGGAAATCCTCATATTGCGGACCTCCGTTGTCACCGGTGCGCCGGTGCGCGGGCTATCCTTGTGGAGGAGTGCCCGAGTGGCTAAAGGGGACGGGCTGTAAACCCGTTGGCGTACGCCTACGTTGGTTCGAATCCAACCTCCTCCACCATTTCACCCTGGGCGTGAAGTGGTTTTGAAAACAATGGGTTGCCCGTCTCGCCTTGGTTTGGGGGCGACGGAACCGAGATTGGGTGTGCGGGTGTAGCTCAATGGTAGAGCAGAAGCCTTCCAAGCTTACGACGAGGGTTCGATTCCCTTCACCCGCTCCAACCACCGGCTCCGGTCCGGGCGCGAAAACCGGGAAGAAATCAGAGCTTTCAAGTTCAACGGGCGTTTTGTCGACCTTTTTTTGAAGTTTTAGACGGAAAGACTTAGGGATCATGGCTAAAGAAAAATTCGAACGTAACAAACCGCATTGCAACGTCGGCACGATTGGTCACGTTGACCACGGCAAGACGACTTTGACGGCGGCGATCACGAAGGTTCTGGCCGAGAGCGGCGGGGCCGAGTTTTCGGCCTACGACCAGATTGACAAGGCGCCTGAAGAGAAGGCGCGTGGCATCACCATTTCGACGGCCCACGTCGAGTACGAGACCGAGAACCGTCACTACGCGCACGTTGACTGCCCCGGTCACGCCGACTACGTGAAGAACATGATCACGGGTGCCGCGCAGATGGACGGCGCGATCTTGGTTGTTTCGGCGGCCGACGGCCCGATGCCGCAGACCCGCGAGCACATCCTGCTGGCCCGCCAGGTCGGCGTTCCGGCGATTGTCGTCTACATGAACAAGGTGGACCAGGTTGACGATCCCGAGCTTCTGGAACTGGTCGAGATGGAAATCCGCGAGCTTCTGAGCTCCTACGACTTCCCGGGCGACGACATTCCGATCGTGCAGGGCACGGCGTTGGGTGCGCTTGAAGACGGCGACGCGGCGACGGGCAAGGATTCGATCATGGCGCTGATGGCGGCGGTCGACGATTACATTCCGCAGCCTGACCGTCCGAAGGACCAGCCTTTCCTGATGCCGATCGAGGACGTTTTCTCGATTTCCGGCCGTGGCACGGTTGTCACGGGGCGTATCGAGCGTGGCGTTGTCAAGACGGGCGAGGAAATCGAGATTGTCGGTATCCGCGACACGCAGAAGACGACCTGCACGGGCGTCGAGATGTTCCGCAAGCTTCTGGACGAAGGCGAGGCGGGCGACAACGTGGGTGTTCTTCTTCGCGGCACGAAGCGCGACGAAGTGGAGCGCGGTCAGGTTCTGGCGAAGCCGGGAACGATCACGCCGCACACGAAGTTCAAGTGCGAGGCTTACATCCTGACGAAGGAAGAGGGTGGCCGTCACACGCCGTTTTTCGCCAACTACCGTCCGCAGTTTTACTTCCGCACGACGGACGTGACGGGTACGGTTGTTCTTCCGGAAGGCACCGAGATGGTGATGCCGGGCGATAACATTACGATGGAAGTCGAGCTGATTGCTCCGATCGCCATGGACGAGGGCCTGCGCTTCGCGATCCGCGAAGGTGGCCGCACCGTCGGCGCCGGCGTCGTCGCCTCGATTGTCGAATA
>CAYFOJ010000053.1:0-13371 GCA_964344645.1 uncultured Thalassospiraceae bacterium | reverse complement strand
CCAACGGCGCGGTTCCTGTTGGCGCTGTCCGTATGTGGGAGGGCGCAGCGCATGATATTGCCAGCGTGAGGGCCGCCTATGCCTAAACTTGACACTTTCGAGACCAAGACCGCCTTCGCCGACCGGGTCGGGCTGACCAAGGCCCGCATCTCCCAGTTGGTCGCCGAAGGCCTGCCCGTGCGCCCGGACGGCAAGGTCGATGTGGAGATCGGCCTCGCCTGGATCGAGAACAACCTGGACCCGGCCCGCCGATACAAGGGCGGCTCGCCCGCCACCACAAACCGGTCGGCAACATTGGCCGAGGCCAAGCGCGTTCATGAGATCGTCAAGATCCAGCGCGCCAAGCTGGCCTTCGAGCGTGAACAGGGCAAGTTGATCGACGCCGACCGGGCCGAGCAGACCGTCTTCGCCCGCGCCAAGGCCGAACGTGACGCCCACATCGCCTGGGTCCAGCGTTCCGCACCGATCATGGCATCGGAACTGGGCGTCGAGACCGGGCCAGTGTTCACCGTCCTCGACCGACTGATGCGCGAGCACCTGGAACACCTGTCGTCCACGCCGCTGGGAGGGCTGTTCCATGCCGACGGCGAGTGATCCCTCCTATTTCCTGTCCCGCATTGATTGGGCATGGCGCAACGGCATCCGACCGGAACCGCAAATCCCCGTCGCCCAGTGGGCAGACCGCCATCGTATGCTTCCTGACACCGCCGCCGAACCGGGTCGCTGGCGTACGGCACGGACACCATATCTCAAGGAGATCATGGACACCCTTTCCACCGGCAGCCCGTATGAACGGGTGGTCATGATGAAAGGGGCGCAGACGGGCGGCACAGAAGCGGGACTGAACTGGCTTGGATACATCATCCACAACGCGCCCGGCCTGGTCATGCTTGTTCAGCCGTCGCTGGACATGGTGCGGCGGAACACCGTGACGCGCATCGATCCACTGATCGCCTCTTCTCCCGTTCTCCGTGACCTGGTGGCCTCGCCGCGATCCCGTGACGCTGGGAACAGCCTGTTCCGCAAATCCTTCCCCGGCGGCCAGTTGGTGATGACCGGAGCCAATTCCGCCATCGGTCTGCGCTCCACGCCGGTGCGATATCTGTTCCTGGACGAGGTGGACGGCTATCCCGGTGATGCCGACGGCGAAGGTGACCCGGTTGCATTGGCCATCCAGCGTACCGCCACCTTCAAGGGACGGCGCAAGATCCTGATGGTCTCGACGCCGACACTCAAGGGCTATTCGCGCATCGAGGCCGCCTTTGAGGAATCCGACCAGCGTTTCTTCCATGTGGCGTGTCTGCATTGCTGCGACATGGCTCCCATCACCTGGGCCCGCATCCGCTGGCCGGAAGGTCGTCGGCGGGACGCCTTCCTGATCTGCGAGGCCTGCGGCGGCATACATCATGAGCACGACAAGGCCCGGCTATTGGAAGCCGGTCAGTGGAAGCCGACTGCCGAGGGTGACGGACGTACGGCTGGGTTCCACCTGTCGGCCCTTTATTCACCCTGGGAAACCTGGGCTGAGATCACCATTGAACATGGCAAAGTGATGAAGGATCCGGCCCGCCTCCAGGTATGGGTCAACACCAAGCTGGGCGAGTCCTGGGAAGATCAGGCAGGCGACACCGTTCCTGCCGATCCGTTGATGGACCGCCGCGAGGTATGGGGCGAAGACCTACCCGACGGCGTCGCTGTGCTCACCGCCGGTGTGGACGTCCAGGGCGACCGGCTGGAATTGCAAGTCGTCGGCTGGGGCCGGGACGAGGAAGGTTGGGTCGTCGATTACCGTGTCATCTGGGGCGATCCCTCAGGTCCACGTGTCTGGGCCGACCTCGATCTGGCGCTCGAGGCGACCTACGCCCACGCCAAGGCCGTGCCCGATCTGCCCATCCGCGCCGTCGCCATCGACACGGGCGGCCACCACACCAAGGCAGCCTATGAGTTCTGCCGCACCCGGCTCAATCGCCGCATATGGGCCATCAAAGGCCGTGGTGGTCCGGGCGTACCCGTCTGGCCACGCCGTCCGACCCGGACCAACAAGGGCAAGATCCCGCTGTTCATCGTCGGCGTAGATTCCGTCAAGGATGCCGTCTACGCCCGGCTCAAGTTGACAGAGCCCGGCCCTGGATTCGTTCACTTCTCCCGCGACCGGGATGCTGAGTACTTCCGTCAGTTGACCGCCGAGCGGGTCGTCACCCGATTCGAGAAGGGCCGACCGATCCGCTCGTGGCAGCCGAAGCGGGACGGCGAGCGGAACGAGGCGCTGGATACCTTCGTCTATGCCTCCGCCGCCTTGCAGGGACTGATCAGCATGGGGCTGCGTCTGAACGAGGAGGCAGACACCATGGCGGCTGCGAAGCGGCGGACGGATGCACCGGCCCAACCCGCGAAGCCCGCACCTCCGGTCATCCGGTCGGCGTGGATGAAATAGATATTGGCAATCTTTGCCAACACAGGTATGCTTTGTAGATCATAGGGAGATTCGACATGCCAACCAGAAATGTCAATTTGACCGACGACCAGGATGCCTTCGTTGAGAAGATGGTCAAGGCCGGAAAATATCAGAATGCCAGCGAGGCCATGCGTGACGCCGTGCGCGGATTGCAGCAGCGCTGGAAAGAGGATACGCTGAAGTTGGAATTGCTGCGCAAGAGCGTTGATGCCGGTGTTGCCGATCTCGAAAACGGCAATTACGAGGATATGGATGACGCGGCGCTTGAAGGCTGGCTGGCCCACCTTGGCGAAACAGGGCGAGCGTGATCCTTGACGGCACAGTACCGACTTACGGCATCGGCCAAGGCCGATATCACAGCGCTTCTGAAGGAAAGTGCGCACCGACACGGGCAAGACGCGCGTGACCGTTACACCGCCTTGATCCTGGCCGCCTTGCGCCGGGTCGCCGAAGCCCCGGAAGGTCACTCGACCGCCGCGCGACCGGATTTGCGGCCAGACATTCGCAGCTTCCACATCCGCCATAGCCGCAATGAAAGCCATGAAGCCCCAGTCGGCAACCCGGTGCATGTAATCTTTTACCGCGCCATCAAGCCCGACCTCATCGAGATCGTCCGTGTCCTGCATGACCGGATGGAGCCGAGCCGCCACATGGAATCGGGAACCAAAAACAAGACCAAGGGGGACTGATGCCGATACCAAACGGACAAAAGTTCCCCTCAGCGCTGATAAAATCAAAAGAGCGCGTCGCCGACCATGGTGAAGTGTTTACGCCGCCTTGGATGGTCGAGGCAATGCTTGACCTTGTTAAGGACGAGTCCGAACGCATCGATTCCCGCTTTCTTGAACCCGCCTGCGGAAGCGGAAACTTTCTGGTCCGGGTTCTGCAACGGAAGCTGGCCGCCGTCGAACTCAAGTTCGGAAAATCCGACTTCGAGAAGCGGCACTATGCGCTTCTCGGGCTGATGTGCATCTATGGCGTTGAACTGCTGGCGGACAACATCGCCGAATGCCAGGAAAACCTGATGGAGATTTTTGCCGAATATCTCACCCTGAATCCGTCGGATGACCTGTACCGCGCCGCGTCCTCCGTGCTGTCGATCAACCTCGTCCACGGTGATGCGCTGACCATGCGCACCCAGGCCGGTGAACCTATTACGTTCGCCGAGTGGGGGTATCTCGGCAAAGGCAAGTTCCAGCGACGTGACTTCCGCTTCGACGTTCTCACCGGATCTTCGGCCTTCAGCGCCGAAGGCTCCCTATTTGCCCATCTTGGCAAACACGAAATTTTCAAGCCGATCAAAACCTTTCCCCAGATGACAATCAGCACCCTTGCCGCCGTACAGGAAATTCTTGCGGAGGATACACAATGAGCACGCAAGCCAGCTTTGCCCTTCGTGGAAGAAACCCGGATGTACTGACCTGCATCGCAAACCTATCCAACGATGAGGTGTTCACGCCTCCGGAACTTGCCAATCAAATACTGGACACAATTGCGGACGCATGGGCGGCTGATAATGACGGAGCAAACATATGGTCCGACAAAACTGTACGATTTCTGGACCCATGTACAAAATCTGGAGTTTTTCTGCGTGAGATTACCAGTCGCCTCACTATAGGCCTCACCACCGAAATTCCAGACTTGCAAGAGCGGGTTGATCACATTTTGACCCGGCAGGTCTTCGGCATCGGCATTACACATCTCACCAGTCTGCTGGCGCGTCGTAGCCTATATTGTTCAAAACATGCCAACGGCGAGCATTCTGTCGCAAAGAGCATCGACACCGATGCGGGTAACATCTGGTTCGAACGCACCAATCATGAGTGGCACAATGGCAGGTGTGTGTTTTGCGGAGCTAGCCAATCTAGTTACGACCGCGGAGATGGACTGGAAACGCATGCTTATGCGTTCATCCATGCAACCGATATCACGGCTCGGATTGCCGAGTTGTTTGGAGGCAATATGCAATTTGATGTCATTATCGGAAACCCCCCATATCAACTTGGGTCTGATGGCGGAACACGTGACGTTCCCATTTATCAACGCTTTGTGGAACAAGCTAAGGCCCTTCAGCCAAGATATTTGACGATGGTTATCCCATCCCGGTGGATGGCCTCCGGGCTTGGCCTTACCGAATTTCGCCAAGAGATGCTTGGGGATCGGCGGATACGTGAGCTTATCGACTTCCCAGCAGCAAATGATGTTTTTCCCGGTGTAGAAGTGAAAGCTGGCGTTTGTTACTTCCTCTGGGATGCTGCCTACAATGGGGATTGCAATGTAACAACCATGCGAGGCGGAGAAGCAATTGGCCCCGTTCTGAGAAACCTCGGCGAATATGATGTATTCGTTCGTGATGCCCGAGCAGTCTCAATTCTCCACAAGGTCCAAGGCATGTCGGAACCATCTATCAACACCATTCTTGCCCGGGACAAAGAGTTCGGCTGGACATCGAATTTTGACGGATTTCACCAGAAGCAACGGCCCGGTGATGTGCCACTCTATTTCATTCGGAAAATGAAGCGCGGCGTTGGATACATAGACCGAGGAGACGTTACAAAAAGCAGCCACCTGATCGATTATTGGAAAGTACTCGTCCCGCAAGCGTTTAATGGTGGAGATGCCATTCCACACCAGATATTAGGGAAGCCGCTGATTGCCCCATCTCCGTCAGTGTGCACCCAATCATTTTTGTTTTTTTACGTTGAATCACAGGCCGCCGCAAAAAGTATTCAATCTTACTACACAACGCGGTTTTTCCGCTTTCTTGTTTCAGTCCGAAAAATCACCCAACACGCGACCCATGCCACTTACACATGGGTACCGATGCAGACTTGGGACCGGAATTGGACCGATGAGGAGCTGTATCAGAAATACGGCATTAACGAAGATGAGCAGGCATATATCGAGTCTCAGGTCAAAGTGATGAATATTGACGACGGTGACGATGAATAAGCCAGCCATCGAAGAAATCCTCGCGCCGAAGCCAGAGGCGCGGCCACGCATCTATGCCTATTCGATTGCAGATGAGGCCCACGCTGGCTTGCTCAAGGTCGGGCAAACGACGCGCGATGTAAAACAGCGCGTTGCCGAGCAGGTCAAAACTGCCGCCATCAAGAACTATCAGATCGAATTGGACGAACCCGCAGAACGGGACGACGGCTCCTTCTTCTCGGACCACGAAGTGCGGGCGGCGCTGATCAAGAAAGGCTTTGAAAACACTGAATTGGAATGGATGCGTTGCACGGTCGCGGACGTGACAACGGTCCTCACCGAACTGTCCACCGGACAAAAACTCAGCGGCACGCATCACCAAACGTTCCCCATGCGCCGGGAGCAGACGGATGCAGTGAACGTAACGCATGCCTACTTCCACTCCCGCTGGTCGGAAGACATGCACGCGGTTCCTCGATTCCTGTGGAACGCAAAGATGCGCTTCGGCAAGACGTTCACCTCCTACCAGCTTGCCAAGAAGCTCGGCGCTAAGCGTGTTTTGGTCGTCACCTTCAAACCCGCCGTCGAGGATGCATGGCAGACGGACCTCGAAAGTCATGTGGATTTCGATGGCTGGCAGTACCTGTCGAAATCTTCCGGTGGCGACCCGACGCAAATTGATCGTCGCAAGCCGGTCGTCTATTTCGGATCTTTCCAGGATCTGATGGGGCGAGATCCGGCAGGGAACATCAAGTCAAAGAAC
This sequence comes from uncultured Thalassospiraceae bacterium, assembly GCA_964344645.1. Lineage (GTDB taxonomy): Bacteria > Pseudomonadota > Alphaproteobacteria > Rhodospirillales > JABHCV01 > JACNJU01. The sequence continues at coordinate 7,222 of CAYFOJ010000053.1, read as the reverse complement.
GAATGGCTTCATTTGGTGAACTGGGATCTCGTCGTATTTGACGAATACCATTTTGGCGCATGGCGGGATAGCGCCCAGGAAATGTTCGAGGGCGAAGACAACGCAAGAGAGGAAATCAGAGCCGAATTCGGCACGACCCTTTCCGGTCGGGCCTCCCGGAGCGTCAGCATCGAGGACTTCAAAGAGGAATTCGAAGAGCTTGCGGAAGCCGAGACAGAGTTTCTGCCTATTACCACGAAGGCGTATCTCTATCTTTCGGGCACGCCGTTCAAGGCATTGGCCACCGGCGAGTTTATCGAGGAGCAGATATTCAACTGGACCTACACTGACGAGCAACGCGCGAAAGCCGATTTCTCTACCAAGAACCCTGGAAAATGGAACCCATACGGATCGCTGCCGCAGATGCGCCTGCTGACCTATCAGATGCCTGATGAGTTGGTGGCGGTTGCGAGTGCCGGTGAATTCGACGAGTTCGATTTGAATGAGTTTTTTGCGGCAACCGGTACGGATGAAAAGGCGAATTTTAAGCACAAGACCGACGTGCAAAAGTGGCTCGACATCATTCGCGGCCAGTACGCACCAAAGGCGGTCGAAAGTCTCAAGACCGGAACCCGACCGCCATTCCCCTATTCTGACGTGCGCCTGCTGCCCTACCTGCAGCACTCATTTTGGTTCTTGCCCAATGTCGCGGCGTGTCATGCGATGGCCAACCTCCTGGGCGAAAAGCACAACACGTTCTGGCATGAATATGACGTTGCCGTTGCCGCCGGTGCGTCGGCGGGCATCGGTCTTGACGCCTTACCTCCCGTGCGCAAGGCCATCGGAAGCGGTTTCGACACTAAGACAATCACGCTTTCGTGCGGCAAGCTCACCACGGGCGTCACTGTGAAGCAGTGGACATCCATTCTGATGCTTCGCAACCTGAAGTCTCCAGAGACGTATTTTCAGGCTGCCTTCCGAGTCCAATCCCCATGGTCTATCAAGAACCCGAACGGCGACGATCCGAACGAGGAGGAAATCCTCAAGCCCGTCTGCTTTGTGTTCGACTTTGCCCCAACCCGAGCTTTGCGGCAGTTGTCAGAATACGGAATTGGTCTTTCTCCCAACGAGCCGAACCCGGAGAACGCGGTGAAGGACCTTGTTTCCTTCCTGCCGGTTCTGGCTTACGACGGCGCAAACATGACCCAGATCGACGCGGGTGGCATTCTCGACATCGCCATGGCTGGCACCTCGGCCACGCTGTTGGCTCGCAAATGGGAAAGCGCGCTGCTGGTTAACGTGGACAACGACACCCTGCGCCGCATCATGGATAATCCGGAGGCCATGTCGGCGGTGGAACGCATCGAAGGCTGGCGGTCACTCGGTGACAACATTATCGAAACCATCATCAACAAAAGCGACAAGGTGAAAGACCTCAAAAAGAAGGGCAAGGAACAGGACCTGACCCCGAGCGAAAAGAAGGAACTGACCGCCGAGGAGAAGGAATACAAATCCAAACGCAAGCTGGTTCAGGAAAAGCTCATCAAGTTCGCCACGCGCATTCCCGCGTTCATGTACCTGACCGATTTCCGGGAAAACACCCTGCAGGATGTGATCACCAAACTTGAGCCGGATCTCTTCTTGGCTGTTACCGGACTGACGGTAGCCGATTTCCATCTGCTTGTGCGGCTGAAGGTATTTAACACCGAGCAGATGAATCAAGCGGTCTTCGCTTTCCGGCGCTACGAGGATGCATCGCTGCGCTATACTGGGATCGAGAGTCACGAAGGCCTGACCAATTACGGGCTATATGACACGGTGGTTGCTCGGGATTTGGAATAACGGCGATTGAAGCCGTTTCCAATCCTCATCTTTTCCTACCGGGTTTCAACAGACATTCCCAATCTCTCCCAATAGCCGGGGATTCCGCCGCATGGGACAATCGGTCTCATGCGGAATCTCTTTCAAAAGCTCTTTGGCGTTGGCCGAACACGATCCTTTGACGCGGGAGGTGGTGGCCGACGCTGGGAAGGCACGCGCACGGTCGATGGCCTGAACGCGGCGATCCTGGCCGGTGCCACGACGGCGGCACGCAGGGCCGGATGGTACGCTCGGAACAACCCCTGGGTCGCGGCAGCGGTGGACAGCCTGGTCGGCAACGTTGTCGGCGCGGGCATCAAGCCGCAGTCCACCCATCCCGACCGCGCGGTGCGCGAGACGCTGCAAGCGCTCTGGCTCCGCTGGACCGATAGCGCCGACGCCGGTGGCTTGGCGGACTTCTACGGCCTCCAGGCCATGGCGGTCAGAGCCATGATCGAAAGCGGCGAGAGCTTCGTCCGCCTGCGGGTCGATCCGCATTCCTCTTCTTCCGTTCCCCTACAACTGGAGCTTCTGGATCGCGAGCAGGTCCCGACGGATCTGCATCGTGATATCGGCGGCGGGGCGCGCATTCGTGCCGGCATCGAGTTTGACTCTGCCGGTCACCGGGTTGCCTACCGGGTGTTGTCATGCCGCCCCGGCGACCCGCTGGGTCCTGTCCGCATGGACCCTCAGCGCATCCCCGCCGCCGATTGCCTTCATCTGTTCAAACCGCTGGCCGCCGGGCAACTGCGCGGCATCACCTGGCTGGCTCCGGTTCTGCTCAGATTACACGAACTGGATCAGTTCGAGGATGCTGCCCTGGTCAAGGCCAAGGTTGCGGCGCTGTTTACCGGCTTCATCACCGATCCCGACGGCACCGTCGGTGGTCTGTCTGGCTCCAATTCATCCGGCGTCCTCACCGTCGGCATGGAGCCGGGTAGTTTGATTCCGCTCCCGCCCGGGGCCGACATCCGCTTTTCCAACCCGACCGAACACGACGCCTATGCGCCGTTCGTTAAAAACCACCTGCGCGCCATCGCCTCCGGACTGGGCCTCCCTTACGAACTGGTCTCGGGCGATCTGGAAGGGGTGACCTATTCCTCGATCCGCGCCGGGCTGATCGAGTTCCGCCGCCGCGTCGAGCAACTCCAGCACAACGTGGTGGTCCATCTGTTCTGCCGCCCGGTGTGGGAACGCTTCGTGCGCCTGGCCGTGTTGTCGGGCGACCTCCCGGCTCACGACTTCGATGCCAATACCTCGGCCTATCTCGGCTGCACCTGGCTGCCGCCAAAGTTCGACTACGTGGATCCCATGAAGGACGTCCAGGCCGAGGTCATGGCCATCGAGGCCGGATTGAAGAGCCGGTCCCAGGCCATCTCCGAGCGCGGCTATGACGCCGAACAGGTGGACGCCGAGATCGCCGCCGACAAGGAGCGCGCCGACGGCATGGGCCTCACCTTCGGGCCGGGCCAACCCAAACAGAACACGGAGGCCCTCAATGCCTGACACCATTTCTCTCATCACCCGGCGCGCCAGCTTCAAGCCACAATCGGTCAACACCGAGGAACGCACCGTCGAAGTGATCTGGTCCACAGGGGCCGCCGTCAAACGCCGGGATTTCGATGGAGCCTATATCGAGAAGCTGAGTTTGGATCCCAAGGCGGTCGATCTTTCCCGCCTGATCGGCGCGAGCGTTCTCGATGCACACCGTCAGTCGGCGGTCCGTGATGTGCTCGGCACCGTTCGCGATGCTTCCGTCGACGGCAAACTCGGCACCGCCACCCTGCAGTTCTCGGCCCGGCCCGAGGTGGAGCCCATCTGGCAGGACGTTACCGCCGGGATCCTCCGACATATCAGCGTCGGCTACACGGTCGAGGACTGGGCGGATTCTTCTGACGCCGGTTCCCGTGTCCGCACCGCCGTGCGCTGGACACCTCACGAGATTTCCCTTGTTCCCTCGCCCGCCGACCCGGGCGCTCATGTTCGAATGGAGGACACCATGCCCGATACTTCCCCTTCCACGCCCGAGGCGGGTGCGGACAAGCAGACCCGCGTGCCCCTAAACCGCTCTCATGTGAATGCCGAGATCCGATCCATTGCCCGTGTCGCCGGTCTGGATCAGACCTTTGTCGATGACCTGATCGACCGCGAGGCAGATGCCGACGAGGCCCGCCGTTCTGCCTTCGAAGCACTCACCAAGCGGTCAAACGCCAACATCCGCACCGAACAAATCCGTGTCGAGATCGGCGAGTCTCAGGATGACCCAGCCCTACGCTGCCGCCAGATGGGCGAGGCCCTTTATGCCCGGATCAATCCGCGCCATGATCTCTCGGAGCCCGCCCGCCGCTATGCCTACGCGACGCCGGTGGACATAGCCAAGGAACTGCTGACCCTGCGTGGTGACGCCACCACGGGCCTGTCGCCTGCCACCCTGATCACCCGGGCCCTGCACACCACGTCGGATTTTCCGATCATCCTCGGCGACACGGTGGGCCGGGTTCTGCGGGACAGCTATCAAGCCGCCCCTTCCGGCATTCGCCAACTGGGACGTCAGACCACGGCCCGCGACTTCCGCTCGGTCAACAAGATCATGCTGGGCGAGGCTCCGCTCGCAAGATCGGTATCGCCCGCCAGGTGCTGGTGAACGACGATCTGGGTGCCTTCTCCGATCTCGCCCGCCGGATGGGACAGGCCGCCGCCGAGACGGAAGCCCGGATCCTGGTCGATCTGTTGGAATCCAACAGCGGCAACGGCCCCAAACTTACCGACAACAAGACGCTGTTCCACGCCGATCATAGCAACAAGGCCGGAACCGGGGCCGTCATCTCAGACGCCACCCTGTCGTCGGCACGCCTCGCCTTGCGCACCCAAAAGGGCATTGAGGATCGCACCAGCCGGGTGACGCCCAAATACCTGCTGGTCCCGCCTGCACTGGAGACCGAAGCCGAGAAGTGGCTGGCCTCCGTGTCACCCGCCAAGGCAGCCGACGTCAATCCGTTCTCCGGATCCCTGACCCTGGTGGTGGAGCCGCGCCTTGCTTCGGCAACGCGATGGTATGTCACCGCCGATCCGGGCGAGATCGATGGACTGGAATACGCCTATCTGTCGGGCAACGAAGGCCCGCAGGTGGAGAGCAAGTCCGGCTGGGACGTGGACGGCGTCGAGATCCGCGTCATCCTCGACTTCGGCGCGGGCTTCGTCGATCACCGGGGCTGGTTCGCCAACGCGGGTGCGTAACCTATGACCGACACCACCCAACTCACCCAATGGCGGGACGCCCTCATGGCGGCCCGCTACAAGGGCGTGCGCACCGTCGAATACGACGGCAAGCGCGTCACCTATGCCACGGACGCGGAGATGGCCAATGCGCTCGCCGATCTCGACCGCAAGATTGCCAGCACCGGCGACAGGAAGGTCTCCGTCGTTCGCATCCAATCCAGCAAGGGAGTCTGATCCATGAAGAACTACATTCAGAACGGCGACATGATTACCGTCACCGCGCCGGTCGGCGGCGTCATCTCGGGCCAGGGGCTGCTGGTCGGCAGCCTGTTTGGTATCGTTGCCGCGACCGCTGCGGAAGGCGAAAGCGTAGAGATCGCCACCACGGGCGTGTTCGACCTGCCCAAGGATGCTGCCACGGTCATCGATCAGGGCGACCGCGTCGCATGGGACACCACCGCCAAGGAGATCGCCCAGCCCGGTGTCGGGCTCTATCCGGTCGGCATCGCCGTCACTGCTGCAGGAAATGGAACCACGACGGTTCGCCTGCGGCTGGATGGGATCGCGACGGCGGCGGCGTAATCTGATGATCCACCTAATCGGCCTTGCGGCTGAGCATCACCAGAAAACAACACTGTAAACGAGTCCTGCCGCCGCACATCCTCCAATGACCTTCATGATGTCAGCCTTGTATTTGAACAAGGCGACAAAGGCGGCAACCGATAACAGGGCGGAGAACGCCTCGAAGGTTCCGGCGAACGGTTCCGTCTGCGTCGCTGCGGGCCATAGAACGTGCCAGGCAAAGAACACCGCCAGATTGACCACCACACCGACGACGGCTGCCGTGATGCCGGTCAGCGGCGCTGTGAACTTGAGATCACCGTGGGTGGACTCGACCAAAGGCCCGCCCGCAAGGATGAACAGATAGGAGGGCAGGAAAGTGAATACTGTCGCCACCGTCGCGCCGACGGCGCCCGCCACAAACAGCGCGTCGGGTCCGAACACCTCCTTGGTCCAGCCACCGATATAGCCGACGAAGGCCACGACCATGATCAGGGGACCCGGCGTCGTTTCGCCAAGCGCCAAGCCGTCGATCATCTGGGTGCCGGTCAGCCAGCCGTAGGTTTCGACCCCTCCCTGATAGACGTAAGGCAACACGGCATAAGCGCCACCGAAGGTGACCAAGGCAGCCTTCGTGAAAAACTCACCCATGTCCCGTAAAACCGGATTACCCCAGACGGCAACCATGGCGGCGGCCCAAATAACGAGGCCTACGATCAACAGGATGGCGAGACGCCCTGGACGGAACACAGTGTGGGGAAGGCGCGGCGTATCATCGTCGATCAGAGCCGGTCCATAACTCTTCTCAGAGGCCCCGTGTCCACCACCGACCTTGAATTTATCGGGAGCAACCCTCCCACCCAAATAGCCCAGCACTCCGGCGGCCAGCACGATGTACGGAAAGGGAATGCCGAAAGCGAAAATGGCGACAAAGGACAAAGCGGCAAAACTCCATAGCACCGCGTTTTTCAAGGCCCGCGAACCGATCCGCCAAGCGGCGAACACTACAATGGCCACGACGGCGGGCTTGATCCCTGCAAACAGCCCCTTTACGAACCCGACGTCGCCATAGACGATGTAGATCCAGGTCAACCCGATCAACAGGAACAGCGACGGCAGGAGAAACAAGGTGCCTGCTACGATTCCGCCCCACGTCCGGTGCAGAAGCCAGCCGATATAAATGGCCAACTGCTGAGCTTCCGGCCCTGGCAAAAGCATGCAATAGTTCAGCGCGTGGAGAAACCGGTGCTCGGAGATCCAACGCCGCTTCTCAACCAGTTCCTGATGCATGACGGAAATCTGACCGGCAGGCCCGCCAAAGCTGATGAAGCCCAGCTTGAACCAATAGAGAAAAGCCTCCCAGAAGGAGGGATGAGATGGGCGTTCACTTGGACTGGCCATGGCCGTGTACTTTACGACATTAACTTACAAGGCAAATACTCTGACACACCGTGTCGTTTTCCGCCATCCATTTGTTGACACAGTGTTGACATGACTTTTTGGCGGGATTCATCGGAGAATCAAAAAGCCCGTAATCATTTGAGGTTACGGGCTAATTTGGTTGCGGGGGGAGGATTTGAACCTCCGACCTTCAGGTTATGAG
>CAYFOJ010000052.1:0-13493 GCA_964344645.1 uncultured Thalassospiraceae bacterium | reverse complement strand
AGTGAATCAGAAATTCAAAGGACCGTAAACGGCTATCCGCGCACAGGTCTCATTACGGGCCGTCGGGAAAGACCGGCGGGTGAACGAACTCGCCCCGCCACCGGGTTCGGGGGCGGGGCGCTTGCTCGCGGGGGGCGTCAGATTTTCGCTTCCGCCTTTCGGGTCACGGCGCTGGCCCAGTTGTCGCCGGCGGCGACAAGGCAACTGGCGCCGCCCGGCTGGGTGATGACGATGGAGAAGGTCCCCTTTTCCGAGGCGAAGACCTCGATCATCGAGCCGTTGGACGCCAGGCCGAGGGAGACCGGCTTTTCCGCATAGGCGTTTTGCAGCTTGCTGACCATTTCCGAGCGCAGGCCACAGACGGTCTGGGCCTGGGAAACGGACGGCATGGCGCTCCATGCGATCAACGCGGCGGCTATCAAGAACAGTGATTTTTTCATGGTGACGCTCCTTTCTGGACGCGAGGGCCGTTCCATGTCCCTGACAGAGAACGGCGGTTGAATAGGGACGGCATCTATCAGTTTGTTCGGCTCCGCTTGCGATGCCCACCTATTCCGCCCGGGACGATTCCCGTGGCTCCAATGTTTACGTAGGCGCATTATAGCACAGCCGAAACGGGGCTTAGGTTTATGGTCCCAGCCCTCACGGTGACGTGATCAAACGTGACGATGCCGCCGGTTTCGATTTAGACTTCAAAGCCGGTCTTGGCCTTGAAAACGTTGGCGTTTCCACGCCAGTTGCCGCGCGCCTTGAGGTCTCGGCGCGACGGCGAGGGACGGCGCGGCAGGCGCACCGGTTCGGACAGAAGGCAGCCCGAGACGGCGTCGAGGCCGTCGTCCCGGCCCTTGCCCGCCGGCCGCCATTCCCGCATTTCGCCGATGAACGGCGTCGCCCAGACGGACCGGTGGGCGTGCAGGCGGCCCGCCGCCAGGACCGCGTCGAAGGCTTCGACGATGCGCCGGTCCTTGGCCTGGCTGGACGCCTTCTCGACGACGGCGGCGTCGGTTCCCGCGTGGCGCAGTTCATGACGCAACAGGCCGGCGAGGAACTTGCCGATGCCGTTGTTTTCGATGGTCACCGAAGGCAGATGGCAGGCGTCGAGAAACGCCGCCACCTTGCGGCAAAGCTGGACCGCCTCCGCCTGTTCGTCGACAAGGCCCGGGTCGTGCTCCAGGTATTGCACCCGGTGCAGCCAGTAATCCCCCCTGTCGTCGGTGAAGACGGCGGCGATGACGCTGGCGTCGCCTTTCTCGGGCGAGCCGTAGGACGGGTCCCACCAGCAAGAAGACGACACCAGCCGCCGGTCCCCCAGCATCAGGGTCGCCTCGTCGTTGCCTTCCCGGTAGTCCAGTTCGCCGTCGTAGAGACGCAGCCTGTCCGGGTCCAGCCTGCCTTCCGACAGGCTGACCGGGCGCAGCATCATCTGGCTGGCGAACTTGTTGGGACCGGTCCGCTTTTTGATGGCCTCGATCTTTTTCGCCGGGAACCGTTCCGGCCAACGGCTCGCGCCGTGCTCGTCGGTCAAGGCCAGTTCCAGCCGCGCGAAGCCGTCCAGGTAGGGGCGCGGCTCGTCACCGTCCCCATCGCCTCCACCCTCCACTTCCGCATTGTCGGAATAGATGGAATAGAAGGTATGGGGCGTGCCGACGTAAAGCTGCAAGCCGCCGGGAACGAGAACGTAGTCGATCTCGTCGAGACGGCCGCGCAGGTCCGCCCGCTTCGGCGCCGTGTTGCAGGTGTTGGGCACCTCGACGTCGTCGCAGATGACCACGTCGGCCCGGGAGCCGGTGACGTTGGCCCCGATGCCCCGGGCCAGCATGGACGGGTCGCGAAGCTCCGCCTCGCGGTTGACCGTGAACTGGTCCGACGCCCACTGATCGACCCGCTTGGGTTTCATGCCCTGGCACAGGGGGTGGCGTTCGATGATCCGCTTGACGTTGCGCACCATCTTGCGGGCCAGGGCCAAGTCCGCCGCCAGCACGATGATGCGAAGGTTGGGGTTGCATTTCAGAAGCCAGGCACAGAACAGACCGACCAGGGTGGATTTGCCGGAATTGCGAAAGGCCATCAACAGCAGTTCGCGTTCCTCGCCCCGCCAGTTCGAAGACAGCCAGTCGAGAATCCGTTCATGCAAATCCGGGGTGGTCAGGCCCTGGTCTTTGTTCCAGACTTCCACGAAGGCGTGGAGTGTGGGCGCTTCCATGGCTCATGCGCCGAGCCTTGCGACGCGCCACATCATCGCGCCCTCGCCTGGGCCACGCCGGCCCCGCCGAAGGGGCGTTCGGCAAAGGCGGCGTAGAGGTAGGTGCTGCCGGAAGCATTCATGCTCCCCGCTGTCGTGCGCCACTTAAATCCGTTGGATAAGGTATCAATATAGGTGCCTGAAAAATCCGCATCCGTTGTATTGGGTGCAAGAAATTCACCACCTGCATTGTAGGCATCTCTTGCGGTGTCAAAGATATGCCAATTTGAACCGCTCGCACTTGCTTCCTTTATCAACACAAAGGCTGGTCTGAACCCGGTATGAACAAACGTGCCATCCGCATTACCGTTACCAGTGTATGTTCCAAAGGCGGAGAAGCCATCAACGCTTTCCCAAAGATATGCGATCCAATTATCACTTCCGCTGTTTACCCCACCGCCATCAAGGTAAAACTGTGATGATGATGGCGATCCAAATATTGCGGATTGGACGGATTTAGCCGCACTCGTATCAAGATGCATCACGTGTTCAGTTGCATAATGCTCTTCATATCCGACATACCATGTTTGCAATGTATCCCGGTTTTTGAAGATCGCCAGTTTAGGAGCGGCGGAAAGACCATGACCAAAATTGGCGCCTGCGCCAGAATTACCTGTGCCGGCCAGAATTGAAAAACCCGCCGCCGTATTGGTTGAACGAGTGACGGTTATGTTGCCCGTACTGTCGCTTGAACCGGAGCCGTTGGCTTTCCAGCTCCATGCCACATAGTCGTCGCCGGAAGCGTTGGTATGAGAGGTATTGTTCACTGTGAAAGAACCGACACCGACTGCGGAAATAAGTGAGGATGCTACTTCTGCATCGGTTCCATCCGAGTAAAGTGTTACGTTACTCGCTCTTACTTCATCGTAAAGAACATGACGATTGCTTGCGCCGCCTGTTGTGCGGTCCTTCACCCACACGAGTCCGGGCGTCCAATCTTCACCTATGTCTATCGCCCGACCGTTGGAAGCATCACCTGTGTAAAGTGTCGTTTGGAAATGCTCACTACCATCAGTGACAGCAGGTGCTGGTAGATTGGCCGTGTTGAGAGAAGTATATCCTGTCGGCGCGGAATACGTGAAGCCAGACTGGCCGCAGTTCAGAGTGATTTCCTGTGCCTGCCATGACCACGTGTGAAACCCTGTAGTCCATCCTTCGCCTGAGGGAGTCCAGGTAAACGCCGCGCCGGTTTTTGAAGCGCCACTTGTTGGGTCGCCACCATTCTGCCACGTTCCGTTCTTCCTGAAATAGATGGCTCCGTTATCCAGGTCCAGGGCCACGGAAACAACGTCGTTAGTCGTATAACTGCTACCATATGAAGACTTAGCGGAATCATTAATTTTTTGACCATCGCTGACATACATATAAGCTTTTCCACCAAGGTTCAGCCCGCTGGCGGAACCGCTGTCATGAAGATCATTCTTCAGCCAACAGTTATCTTCGACTACGCCGAACAGTATATTATCTGCACCGTTGATCGTGTTGACGGTTCCTTCGAAATACCACTTGCCGGTGTTGACCGCCATGGTCCCGGTGACGGTTCCTTCCGTCGGTGGATCGGCCTTGAGATTGCCGTCGGAGAGAACGCCACCCGTCGCCCCATGGACGTTCAGGGTCAGCGGATTCCATGTGCAATAGTTGCCGACGCCGTTCGCCGCATCATCCGACGGGCTGTCGGTGACCTGATCGGCGGCGGTCAGGCCGGAGGACGTGAAGTGGTTGGCGTTGCCCGATACGTCGTTGCCAAAATCGGACGCAATCGCCCCGTCTAGGCGGAAGCCGTTGCCGCCGTAAGAGCCCGTGTATTCCTTGGCTATCCAAGCACCGTTGGAGTCGAACTCGCCGAAATCCGTCACCGGGAGCTGCTGGCCGTCGATGAAGTGGAAGTCGGCCAGATACAAGTCACCATAGTTGTTGTTGCTGAAACGCCGGCAGATGTTGTGCCGTGTCGCGCCGAAGGCCGTGGAGAACGTGTAACCGGATCGGCTGTCGTTGTCGAACACGGTCACTTCCACCCCGTTGACGTACACCCGGGCGACGCTGCCGGTGCTGTTGGTGACGGCAATGTGGTACCAGGCCGTGGGGTCCCTGAAGACCTGACGGGTCCTGAACAGTAGGGTGCCGCTGGCCTTCTGCATTTCCAGCTTGTCCGCCGTGTTGAAATACAGCCAGCCGTCGTCGTTCGAGTTGTTGCCGAAAATGGTCTGCTGCGTCGAAAACGAATTTCTCTTGAGCCAGAAGCTCATGGACCAGGTCTGCTGGCTGTCCGGCGTCCCGAACGTACGGTAAAGATGGGCGTTGTCGTCGTCGTTGAAGCGGATGGACTGGGTAATGACGTAGCCGCCGCCGTGGACGCCGGCGCATAGCATCATCGGCATCAGGGTGCAGAATCCGTCCCGCAACGCCGTCGCCTTCATCAGGTCTTCAGTCGTTATCATGATAAGTCTCCCGTCAGGAACCAGGTGTTGGGCGAACCGGCCGCCCGTTTATGAATGGTGGCGACCGAGTAGCGGCCGGTCAGGGCCAGCAGGCCGTCCTTCGAATTGACCGTGTCGGCGCCCTCGGCGGTGATCGTCACCTGCCCCGCGCCTTCCTGTACGATGCTGCACCAGAAACCGGCGGGAAGGCTTTCCGTGGCGGTTTCGGGCAGGGTCAGGGTGACGGCTGCGGCGTTGTCCAGGTAAAGGATCTTGCCGTTGTCCGACGCGCCGACCGTGTAGGATGTTCCGGTCTGCACGTTCCGGGCCGCCCCCTGCCCCGACAGGTTGCCGTCGCCGTCGATGGTGACGCCGCCGGCCAGCGACAGGGTCGAACCGGTCTTGCTCAGCCCGGCGCCGGGGACGGTCTGGGACTGGATGGTGGCGATCCAATTGTCCGGCGTGTCGTCATCGGCGACGAACAGAACCACTTCCGTGTCTTCGGTCATGGCGTAGGACGCCGCGCCGTTGATGGTGTCCGTCCCGGAGCGGACGAAATTGACGGCGTTGGCGGCGCCGATCTTCTGGAAACCGAAGCGGGTCCCCTCGTCGTCGCCGATGGCCGGCAGGTTGACGGTGACGTCCCCCGCCGTGGCGTCGCACAGGAAGTAGGTGCCGTTGTCCGTGACCGCCACGTCGGTCGTTCCACCGGCGATGGCGACAATCCTGCCGTAGAGGTTGGAACCGGCGGCGGCCGCCGCCGCGGCGGCGGAGGCGGCGGCGCTGGCGGCGCTGGTGGCCGCGTTGCTTTCCGATCCGGCGGCGGCGCTGGCCGACTGGGCGGCGGCGGTGGCGCTAGACGCGGACCCTTCCAGGGCGCTCATGGTTTCCGTCGAAACCATCGGGTCGCCGTCGGCATCGAAACCGAGAACACGGGAGGCCCGGGTCGCCTTGTCGGGGATGATCGTGGAACCGGCGCTGTCCGTCGGCCCCAGACGCAGGGAGCGGTCCTGATCGGTTTCGATCTGCTGGGCGGTGGCCGTCAGTTTGTCCAGTTCATCGTTGATCACCAGGGCGCGGAATTCCCCGGATTCCTGAAAATCCGAGGTCCGTTCGATGGCGATGTTGCGGCGAAGGGTGACGATGCTCCCCGCCGTCGGCGGCGCGGCGAAGGTCACCGTCCCGCCGCTGGAATTCCCCGCCCCGGAAACCGTGTAGTCGCCGGGAGAGGACTTCAGCGTCAGGTCTTCGTAAACCTCCATGTCCGTATCGGTGAAAATGGGAAAGGGAAAGGTGAACGCCGTTTGCGCCCCGTCCGCCGAATATTGAATGCGCGGCGAAATGTCGCCGATTTGAATGTGGTCAGCCATGTCTGTCTCCTTAGTTCTTTTCCAGTAGGTTGAATGCCGTGCCCAAACCCTTCTTGAGCAGGTCGTTGCGGTGCTCAAGCAGGTTGATCTTGGCGCGGCTTTGGTTCTCGCGGTTCAGCTCGCCGAGCCGCATGTTTTGCAAATTGTGCATTTCGGCGATCTCCCGCTCGGTCTCATTGCGCAGTCCTTGCAGCAACGCGGCGGCGGAACCGCCAGCCGAGGCCACGCCCTGGGCGCCGAAGCGGGCCCGCCGGGCGGCCTCCTGACGCTTCAGGCGGTCCCGCTTGCGGCGTTCCTCGATCTGAAGCTGATATTGCCGCTGCTGAATGTCGGCCCTCTGGCGGGCCGTGGCGGCGGCCTGTTGCGCCTTTGCCTGCTGTGCGGACGAAAGCGTGTTCACCGCCAACATGGCGGCGGTTGCAAAATCACCCATGGTGTTTCTCCTTTGTCTGTGGGCTCAACCGTTGACCGAAAGTTCCGTTGAAATGGACAACAGGCTGAAGTTGAGGGGGGTATCCTGTTCGATGCGCCAGAGAGGCCGGGTCGAGTCCTTGCGCCAGCCGAAGGCGCGGATGGTCCTGTCGCCGCTAAACGGCTGCGGCGCGCTGTCGAGAACACCGCCGCCGAAGCGCTTGAACGGGATTTCCTGAAAGCCCCGGCCCGTATCCAGGCGCAGGGCCACCGTGTCGTGCAGCCGAAAGGTGATGGAGACGGGCCTGACCGGGCCGCCCCCGTTGGTGATGCCCCCGGACCCGCTCATGGGCGGCAGGGGCTCGACCACATGACTGTATCCGAGGCCGATCTGAACCGTGTTCGCCGGGCGGTCGAGAACGACGGCGCCGCCGCTGACCAGGGCGTCGGCATGAACCGCGCCGTCGGCCAGCACCTTGACGGTTTCTCCTTCCAGATGATCCAGGCCGGTCCAGGTCGCCCGCGCCGTGGCCTCCGATCCGGTCAGGCCGGAATCCACGTTCAGGGTCTCGTCGAAGACCTCGATCAAATAACCGCTGCCCCGTTCGATCAGGACGTAGGTTTTCTCGCCGATGACGACAATGGAACGGAAGGACCCCTGGGTCGACTGGGATGTCCAGGCGGTCACCTGTTCGGCGCGGTAGATGGTGACCGTGGCCAGGCTGCCGTTATCGAGGGCCATGTGGAACAGCCGTTTGGCCTTGTCGAAATCCTGGTCCCGGGTCTTGCCCAGCAGGTGACTGGCCAACATGCCCAGGTCCGCCGACTGATAGGCCTGTTCCGTATCGGCGAACAGGAATTCCCGGAGTTCCGGGCCGGAGCGGGGAACGAACAGGGTGGCGCCGTCGACGTTTCTGGGCGGCACGGTCCTGTCGGTCATGGAGCCGATCTGCGTCTGGCGGTGCATCTGCAGGCTGCCGGGCGTCAGCGGCGCGCCGCTGACCATCCATTCCGCGCCGGAGGTGAAGACCTGCAGATGACGCCCGGAAAACACGCCCCGGATGGCGTTGACCTGATCGGACAGGATGGCGAATTCGATGCCTTCGTCATCCAGGCCTTCGCCAAGATCGAAATTGAACAGGTCGGCGGACTTGGACAGCCATAGGCGGTTCGGCAGGTCCCGGGAGCCGCCGATCACCATGCGGTCTTGATGGAAGCAGACGGAGGTCGGCCATCCCCGGTGGGCGGAAAAGGACTGTTCTTCCCAGTCCTTGGTCGCCGCCGTGCCGCTCAGGGTTTCCTTCACCGTGGCGTCGGCCTGGGTGGCGGAGGTGACGGCCGTGACCTCCACCTCCTTGTCGGCGATGCGAAAACGCGCCCCCACGTGGGCCGCGTCGAAAACGTCGGCGGACGCGGTCAGGGTCACCGTTCCCGAGGTCGCGCTGGGCGTCAGGGTGACGGCCTCGTCGGCGAACTTGTGGTGCGGCTGGTGGATGCGCTCGTCGCTTTCGTGGAAGCTCCAGTCCGCCACCGTCCAGTCGCTGTCCGAGGTGCGGGTGATCTTCTTCGGCGGCACGTCCGGGTGGACGACCAGCAGGGTATCGGCGCTTTGCGTCCAATTCAGCCCCGACACCTGGGCGAGGGTCCAGGGCGTCGAAAAATCGGCGACCCTGACGTCGTCCCGGTAGACGTCCACATGGCCGTCGGTGAAGACCAGCAGGTACATCTGATGGGCGTTGAATTCGAAGCCGATCAACCGGCCGTCGCCCCGGGCGGTGTCCAGATAGCGCAACCCGGCGCGGCGACTGATCCCGCCGGTGGGATGAATGAACACGTTGCCCAGGCTCGACGCCCAGTTGGCGTAGGCCCTGAGATCGCTGCGTCCGAGCAGCTTGGGCGAGATCTCACCGGCGGTGAAATTGCTCTTGTTGGTGCTGATCCGGGCCATCACCGCCTCACATTCACCAGGCTGAAATCTTCGATTTGCCCGGGTGTATCCTGTTGCGCGTCGATGGTCTTGGCCCGTCCGAATTCCACTTCGGCGAGTTTGTTCAGGGCCGTCGCCCGGGTCGTGCTTTCCGTCAGCGGAATGCAGAATTCCGCCGCCAGGCGGGCGATCAGGGCCTGGTCGAAGAAGGGCGGGAATTCCTCCTCCTTCGGCCTGAAGATGTAGGTCAGGACCGCTTGCGGCAGGTTGCAATGTAGCCGCCGTTCGGCGATGCGGAACTCGCCGCCGCGTCCCCGCCCGCCGCTACCCAGCGACAGGGCGCGCAGGAAATCCGCCGGCAGTTGATAGGCATGGGCGTAGTCGGCCACCGGGTCGGCGGCCAGCCGGGGCAGGGCGACCTGTCCGGTGGCGAAACTCCACGGATGGGCCGACAGCAGGGCGTCGCGAATGTGGCCGAACAGATTGGCCGCCACTTCCGCCTCCGCGGTTCCTTCGTCGAAGGACGCGATCGACGCCGCGCCCAGTTTCAATAGCGCGCGTGAACACAGCGCGATAGAGCTTAAAGCCATCGTCGTATCTCCTATGTCTGATGGTTTTGGGGTGGAAACAAAAAAAGCCCCGCCGGAGGCGGGGCAGATGAACTTGACGTATAATCCGGGCAAATGCCCGGCGGGGACTTGGCATGCCCCCGGCAAAAAGACTTTTCTATTGATAGAGCGCGGCCTCGCCCCTCTCCTTCACCTCAGCCACCAACTCGGCAATGACGGTCTTCACAATGGGCATGGCCTGATCAAAAGACATGCCTGCCGTCAGCCGCTTATCGTATAGGGTCCTGACCAGAATCATGTCGTTGATGGACAACCTTTGCGGCTCTCCCGTTTCCGCCAGAATCGAGGGGCGGTATCCCACCACGTGCCCCAGTCCGAAGCCATGGATGAATTCTTCAAGCATGCAGGGTCTCAGGTCCGTCTCGGCAAGGTCATCGGCGATATAATTTACCGCGAAGCGTATATTGCCGAGCCCCTTTCCATAAGTGGTCACCGATAAACATTTGGCCCGTTCAAAGGTCTCCCTGGCTTGGGCTTCGTCTTTGCCATACCCGACTTGAATGCGCCACAATTTGTTCCTTTCGGCGAACCGAATATGGAAAACGGCATCTTCCTGTTGACCCGGTGGAGCCTCGGTGACGGCAATCCCTGTCAGCCGTTCCATCTGGGTTGCCGCCGTCTGCACGATATCCGTCTGTGTCTCCGTCGGGTCATCAAACAACCTGAACAGAACGGGCCGATTCCACCTGACTAATAATTTCGAGTCATACCTTTGGGTTCTATCATCGAAATAAATGCTGGAAGCAAACCCCTCAATCAGATCTTCTTCCTCCGCCAGCCTGTTGTAAATATAGGACTCCTTATAGATCCACTCAGGATAGAAGACATGAAGTTCGCACCAGGTGACGAGGACCCCGGACATCAGCGCGAAGAAGATTCTTGATTTATTGATCCGTTTCATTCCGGCCTGCCTTTTCCATTCAGCCACAACATACTCTTCGTCCCGCGGCGACTCAATGATAAGGGGAATTCACTTTCCGCATCATTCCCCTTTAGCTAGCCTCGGCAATCGGCCTGACAGGACCGTATTCCGTTACCAATGACCCTCCGACAACACCCTTGATGGCATCGGCAACCCCCAGTAGCATGGCCGTTTCATCCATGGAGTGGACATATGCCGACACAGTTTCCCAGGCCCCGCTTGCTCGCGGCATTCATCATCGGGGCCGTGGCCCTGCTCCTTTCCCCTGCCGCCACAACTGCCCAAGGGGCCGGAGATGCAGACCCGGAAGCCCTGCACCGGGCCATCGACCATCTGGAAAGGAAGGAATTCATCGACGCCTATGAGATCCTGATGCCCATGGCCCTACAGGGGGACGCCGAGGCGCAGTTCCAGATCGGCTGGATGTATTTCTTCGGCCAGGGTCTGCCGGCCAATATCTGTATCGCGACAATCTGGTATGACAAGGCGGCTAGGCAAGGACACGCCATGGCGCAAAACAAAATGTCTGCAGCTTATGGACGGAGATACGGTGTGTTAAGGAATTACGAGCTCTCCTACCGCTGGTTGAGACAGGCCATGCGAAACGGGTTTGTCGTCGATGAAGCGGACATCCACTTCATTACCAAGCATCTCTCCCCCTGGCTAAAGCGGCGCATCGAGAACACCGTCGAACAATGGCGGCCGGACGACCAGCCGCCCGCCGATGTCCTTGTCATCCCGGATCGGGTTGGTGGCCGAGACTACTCGAACCGCTCCTTCTACGATTACGGTCACGGTTCGTGCATCCCCGACTTCAGCGGAACCAGCATCGAACGCTTCGGGCCGCGCATCTATCGGCCTCGGCGCTGATTCGGTTTATCGTCAGCCAGGAGGCACACCCCCTTCCCTTGCCCGAAAACTGCCTGCCATGAAGGACGTGGTATAAAATGTAGCCGGGATAGGAAAGAGGAGCCGCCGGTGAGACGGATTGGCAAGTCACACTGACATAACCACACAATAATAAAGCTCCTTGCCAATTCCCAACAAAAACACGCTGAGGATCGCGACACCGGACAACACCGCCATTTGACGGATTCTTAGCCGTATCAGGCTGATAACCGCATAGGCCAACATGACCAGAATCAAGAAGAGCGGCGGCATCAAGTATAGTGTGATGAAAAGGCGAGCATCGAACAAACAGTCATCCTTTGAGAAGAAAAAGTGACTGAACCCAGCGGCGATATGGCCCAAGAGAATATATCCAACGGTGACGATCATCAGGACGACGGCGCGTTTGGGAATTTGACTGACTTCCGCCATCTTTATCTCCATGGTTGAAAGAGATTCGTCTGCGCTCACAACTAACTATACAACCTCCTTTGCATAGGCAGGGAGATTGCGTCAATATTTTCCTCTTTTGTTGCGCCTGGCTTCGATGGCGTTGAGGCGCTCGCAGCGGGGCGGCAGGAGAGTGGATGTTCGGTTGCCCCAATCCAGACGGCCTGTTATGGTTGCATGATGCAATACATACTGGCGCTCGCTTTCACACTCTTTTCTCTCACATCCATGCCCGCCGTGGCCGGGTTCCGGGATGGAATGGACGCCTACGAGACGGGGGATTTCGAGACCGCCGTCGCCCAATGGCGGCCCTTGGCCGAAGAGGGCGACCCCTGGGCCCTTTACCGGCTGGGGCGGGCCTATCGGCACGCCGAGGGCGTGCCCCGGGATTACGCCCAGGCCCTCGTTCTCATGAAAAAGGCGGCGGCGCAAACCGCCAACGTGGATGTCTATCGCCGCGCCGTCTACGCCCTCGCCTACATGACCGAATACGGCCACGGCGTGGAAGCGGATTTAGAAAAGGCGGAATGCCTGTTCCGGGTGTCCGCCGAGAACGGCTACGCCAATGGGCAATACGCCTTGGCCATCACCTTGAGAGATAGGAAAGATCCTTCATTCCAATCCCTCGACTGGTTGGAACGAGCCGCCGCGCAGGGGGAGCCACAGTCCCTTTCCCGCCTGGGCTTGTTGAAACTCTGGAACCCCTTTGCCGAACCGGCGGAAGCTTACAAGTACTACTATCTCGCAAAAAGGTTTGGATCAACTTCATCCGCCGAATTCATCCGCGAAGCCGAGTCGTCGACCGACGAGAACGAACTCAAGGCCCTTGAGGAAGGGAGGAAACGGGCGGGGGAATGGAAGATTGCAATCGAACAACTCCCTACCCCCCCTATCCCTTTGCCTCAAAACTGCCTGCCATGAATGACGTTGTTTAGTCGGCGCTTTTTTGGCTTGGGCCCAACACCTCATTCAGAGCCTTTTCCACCAACCTGTCCTGCACTTCCTGGCTGAAGTGGCCCATCACTGACGCGGCTTTCCGTGCGGTGGCCGTTTTGGTGATTTCCCTGACTTTGCTTTTTTGGGCTGGAGTCATGACGGAAAGAGCAGCCTTCCCGCTTTTTCCAACAACGGACCGAAGCGCCGAGTTCACGCTATTCTTGGCATGGGCGGAAATCACCCCATAGACCCCGGCCTCACGGACCTTCAAACCGTTCTTAAAGGCCTTCTCGAGGGTTTCCTTTGTCGCTTGGCCAGCCAGACCTTGTTTTGCCAGGTCCCGGGCGACGTAGGACGACGCGATCTCCGGCAAGGCCTTGGACAAGGCGTCCGCCACTTTCGCTCCGTGCTTCGACAGCAAGTCGGCCACCTGACCGACTTTTGCCACGCTCATCCCCGCCGATCCCAAATACCCCAACCCGGACTTGATATCACCCCGGGCAAGCGCGTTCCCGGCGTTGAACAAATTTTGCCCCACATCGAACGCCGTACCGAGGGGCGTGATGGCGATCACGATGGCGAGGGCCTTTGCCGCCGGTGCGGGTATGCCGGTGCGGACAAACTCTTTTATAACGGTATTTTCCCAGTCCAGTTCATCGGGCTCCTTGGTTATTTTCCCTATCGATTCAGGAGATGGCGGAAGGGGTGTTCTGCCAGTCCTTATCCCCCGGAAGATTTCATCGTCGTAGTTCTTGAACTTGCCGGGCGGGGTCTTCGTCGAGGGAGGCGGAGCGACCTTCGCCTTGGCCTTGGCCTTCTGCCGCTGCTCCTCCTCCAGCTTGCGGTGATGCTCGAAGATGTTCTTGATCTGCCGCTTGGAGTTGACCGGTTCCTGGGTCTCCTTTCGGTTCGGGTCCGTCGGGTCCGGGAGGGGATCGACGAAGTTGAGGTGTTGGTCGTCGTCTTCCAGGTTCCGGTTGTCGGTGACACGCGGGGTTTCCTCCAGCAGGCTGGGCTTGTTGCGCTCCCGGCGCCGGGCCTCGATGGCGTTGAGGCGCTCGCGGCGGGCGGTTTCTTCGTCCTGGGTCCGAACCGGCGTGGTCGGCGGGGCGGGAGGGGTCGAGGCCGGGCCCGAGGGGGCCATGCCCCATCCGGGGTGGCCGCCTTCCCGGTCGCCTCCCTCGCCGCCGCCGCTGTTGGCCCGGTCGAAGGCTTTCGTGGCGGTTTCGTAACCGCCCCAGAAGTCGGCGTCGCTCAGGGACTCGTCCCCGGCGGCGGCGGAAACGGCGCCCTCGTAGGAC
>CAYFOJ010000051.1:0-13850 GCA_964344645.1 uncultured Thalassospiraceae bacterium | reverse complement strand
GAACAATTTCCTGATGGAACTGCGCAAGGTGATTTAATTCACCTCGCCCATGAGACCGCCCGCGAAGTCGGCGATCAGGTCGGCCGCGTCCTCGGCGTAGAAATCGAGGAAGAAGTGGTCGGCCCCGTCGATGACTTCCAGCGTGATCTGGCTGTTGACCACCCCGGCCATTTTTTCCGGCAGGTCCGTGACCACCTCGTCGTCGGACCCGGCGATGACCAGGACGGGCTGGTGCTTGACCCGGACCAGGACGCTGGGCGTGTCGAGGAAGATGTCCTCGGCGTAATAATCGACGAAGGCGGCGGCGGTGACCGAGGCGCCGGGGCAGTAGATGAAGCCCGTGCCCGGGAACACGGTGTCGCCTTTCTTGGCCAGAACGGCCCGGTTCATCTTGCCCATCAGCGAGGTCAGGGAAGCCTTGTAGCGGGCCTTGTAGGAGGCGGCGGCCTTGTCCTTGTCCCAGGTGGCGGGCGCCAGCAGGGCGGCGCCGAGGACCTTGGGCGCGGCCCGGTCCATCAGGTATTGCGCCGTCTGGTTTCCGCCCCGGGAATGGCCGGAAAGGACGATTTTCTCCACCCCCTGGCCGTGCAGCCATGTCACCCAGGCGGCGATTTCCCGCACCGCGTCGGAATGCTTGTGGCGGTGGGTGACGGCGCAATCGTACATGCCGTGCCGGTCGTCGACGCCCAGGCTCAGGTTGATGGCCAGGGTATTGAAACCCCGCTCCCGAAGCAGGCCCTGCAGGGTGGCGATGATTTCCATGCCGTTGTGGGCCAGGGTGCCGTGGGTGATCAGCACGACCCCGTCCTGCAGGCTCCTGCCCTCGGCGGTCTCCAGATTGGCGTTCAGGGTCAGGCCTTTGAAGGGGAGGGTGACTTCGGCTGCCCGGCCCGGAAGGGACGCCAGCAGCAGCAAGACGAACAGGGTCGGGAACATGAAAATGCGGACGGACATGGGGCGGGGCCTCCTGTACGGGTAAATGTGACTGCCTATAGTGTAAAAAAATCGCCCCCGGTCAAGCCGGGATGCAAAAAGCGGCTTGCCATCGGCGGGCCGATATGAAACTCCTTCTTCTCGTTGACAATCGTTCTTACCGAAGACTGGAGACCCCGTTCCATGAAAACCCGCGCCGCCGTCGCTTTCGAAGCCGCAAAACCCCTGGAAATCGTCGATCTGGATCTGGAGGGCCCGAAGGCGGGCGAGGTGCTGATCCGCATGGTCGCCACCGGGGTCTGCCACACGGACGCCTTCACCCTGTCCGGCGACGACCCGGAAGGCCTGTTCCCGGCGGTTCTCGGCCATGAAGGCGGCGCCGTCGTCGAGGAGGTCGGCCCCGGCGTCACCTCCGTCGTTCCCGGCGATCACGTCATTCCCCTCTACACGCCTGAATGCGGGGAATGCGATTTCTGCACCTCGGGCAAGACCAATTTGTGCCAGAAAATCCGCCTGACCCAGGGCCGGGGCCTGATGCCCGACGGCACCTCGCGTTTTTCCCACAACGGCAAGCCCGTGTTCCATTACATGGGAACCTCGACCTTTTCCGAATATACGGTGTTGCCGGAAATCTCCATCGCCAAGATCAACAAGGAAGCGCCGCTCGACAAGGTCTGCCTGCTCGGCTGCGGCATCACCACGGGGATCGGCGCGGTGCTCAACACGGCCAAGGTCGAGCCCGGTTCGACGGTGGCGGTGTTCGGCCTCGGCGGCATCGGCCTCAGCGTCATTCAGGGGGCGGTCATGGCCAAGGCGTCGCGCATCGTCGCCATCGATATCAACGAGGACAAGTTCGACATGGCCCGCATGCTGGGGGCGACGGATTTCGTCAACCCGAGCAAGTTCGACGATCCGATCCAGGACGTGGTCGTCGAACTGACCGGCGGCGGCGTCGACTATTCCTTCGAATGCATCGGCCGGCCGCAGACCATGCGCGCGGCGCTGGAATGCTGCCACAAGGGCTGGGGCGAGTCGGTGATCATCGGCGTCGCCGGGGCGGGCGAGGAAATTTCCACCCGGCCCTTCCAACTGGTCACCGGGCGGGTCTGGCGCGGCACCGCCTTCGGCGGCGTCAAGGGCCGCACGGAACTGCCGGATTACGTGGAGAACTACCTGCGTGGCAAGATCAAGATCGACGAGATGGTCACCCACACCATGGGCCTGAACGACATCAACCAGGCCTTCGACCTGATGCACGAAGGCAAGAGCATCCGCTCGGTGGTGATTTACTAACGATGAGTGACGCGGAAACCCTGACGGGCCGGGTCCGGCATTTCGACGGCTGGCTGGAAACCCACACCCATGACTCGGAAAGCTGCCGCCGGCCCATGACCTATTCCCTCTACCTGCCGCCTGCGGCCGAGGGGCCCGCGCCGGTGTTGTTCTGGCTTTCCGGGCTGACCTGCACGCACGAGAACTTCGTCATCAAGTCCGGCGGCCTGGAACACGCCGCCCGGCTGGGCATCGCCGTCGTCGCGCCGGACACCAGCCCCCGGGACAACGGCATCGACGGCGAGGACGACGACTACGACCTGGGAACCGGGGCCGGTTTCTACGTCAACGCCACGAACCAGCCCTGGTCGGCGAATTACCACATGTACGATTACGTCGTCCATGAATTGCCCCGGCTGCTGGCGGCGGACCCGCGCCTCGACCTCGGCCGTAAATCCGTCTCCGGCCACTCCATGGGGGGGCACGGGGCGTTGGTGGTGTCCCTGAAGAATCCGGGCGCCTACCGTTCGGTTTCCGCCTTCTCGCCGATCTGTTCGCCGACCCGCTGCCCGTGGGGGGAAAAGGCGTTTTCCGCCTACCTGGGGGACGACCGGGAGGCCTGGCAGGCCTATGACGCCGTGCGCCTGATCGAAGGTGGCGCGGCGTCGACGC
Source organism: uncultured Thalassospiraceae bacterium (assembly GCA_964344645.1). GTDB lineage: Bacteria > Pseudomonadota > Alphaproteobacteria > Rhodospirillales > JABHCV01 > JACNJU01. The sequence goes on along the minus strand of CAYFOJ010000051.1, from coordinate 10,973 downwards.
CGCTGCTGGTGGAGCAGGGGGAGGCGGACCCGTTCCTCGACGAACAACTGAAGCCGCATCTGCTGAGCGAAGCCTGCGGCAAGGCGGGCATCGACCTGGACCTGAGGATGCGGGCGGATTACGACCACAGCTATTATTTCATCGCCACCTTCATGGCCGATCACATGGACTATCACGCCGGACACCTGCTCGGCTGAGGCCTGTTCCCTTGCCGTTCCGCCGCGCCGTCCCCATGTTTCGGGGGACAGGATTAGCGGTTCCCCGGGGCCGCCTGTTTGAGTATGATCGGGACTGACTGATCTTCTTGAGACGCCGATGGAAACCTTATCGTCCTGGCTGTGGAACCCGTTCCTGGCCTTTTTGTATATCGAGATCGGCCTGCTGATGCTGATCGTCACCCGGGGCGCCGCCTGGCGCGGGGTGATGGACGAATTGCGGGACCTGTGGCGCAACCGCCACGAAAAGCACGCGCACGACGGCGAGGACGTGGCCCACCGGCACGCCTTTTTCGCCGCCCTGGCGGCCAGCGTCGGGGTCGGCAACCTGGCCGGCGTCGGCACGGCCATTCATCTCGGCGGTCCGGGGGCCCTGTTCTGGATGTGGGTCTCGGCCCTGCTCGGCATGTCCTTCCGCATGAGTTCCGTGTTCTGGGCCGTCAAGCTGGCCCGGCGGCACCGGGAGTCGGGCCTGTTCGCCACCCCCATGTTCTATCTGGTGGAGATGCTGGGGCCGTCCTGGAAGTGGCTGGCCTCGGCCCTGGCCCTGATCTTGATGATCAAGGGCATGGTCACGGCCAATCTGATTCAGGCCAATTCCGTGGCCCACGCCATTTCCGGCGAGATCGGCGTCTCCAACCTGCTGGTGGCGGGCCTGCTGTGCGGCGCCGTCGCCCTGGTCGTCGTCGGCGGCTACAAGAGTATCCTGAAGTTCTCCTCCATCGCCGCGCCGTGGATGATCGTCGCCTATCTGCTGTGCGGCTGGGCCATCCTGCTGCTGACCCCGGCCAACACCCTGGAGGCCCTGGGGTCGGTCTTCTACTACGCCTTCAACCCCTATTCCTTCGCCGGCGGCGTCGCCGGGTACGCGGTGCTGGAAACCCTGCAATACGGCATTTCCCGGGGGATTTTCTCGCACGGATCGGGGATCGGCATCGCCCCCTTCTGGCAGGGCGCCAACCGGGGCGAGCCGTCCCGCAGCGCCTTTCTCGCCGCTGCCGTGCCCCTCGCCGACACCCTGGTCATCTGCACCACCACCGGCCTCGTGGTGTTGACCGCCGATCATTGGCTGGACACCACCGGGGCCTATCTGACGGTGACCTCGTTCACCCATTACCTGGGCGACGGAGGCCGTATCCTGGTGACCGCCTGTCTGGTCATCTTCGCCTACACCACCATCATCAACTGGGCGCATTTTTCGGAACGCTGCTTCCAGTTTCTGGGCGGGGTCGACGTGCGCCGCTTTCGTTGGTTTTTCGCCGGGGTCACCTTCGTCGGGCCGTTCCTGCCCCTGCGTCCGCTGTGGTCCCTGGGCGACCTTCTGATCGGCCTGATGCTGATCATCCATCTGCTGCCCCTGACCTACATCGTCATCCGCCACGCCCGGGTGATGTCGGCGGCCCTGCTCTCGCGCGGCAAAACCGGCTGAGCCGATCTTCAAATTAATCCGATGCGCCCGGGTGTTCTTCTTGACGCCGCCCGGTGGTCGTTGATACATAAGTATAAAATGAGAATGGTTATCATAATTACTCTTAACCATCCCGCGTCAACGATTTGAATAACATGGAGTCTAAATCATGAAGTTGTCCTTTATGCCGAAAGCCAAGGTCCTGGGCGCCGCCCTCGCGGTCGCCGCCTTGTGGGGAGGTCCGGCGTCGGCGGGTGGCGAGGTTAATCTGTATTCCGGACGCCAGCCGTTCCTGATCGACCCGCTTCTGACCGCCTTCACCGAAGACACCGGCATCAGGGTCAACATGGTCTATCTGAAAAAGGGCATGCTGGAGCGCCTGAAGTCGGAAGGCGCCAACAGCCCCGCCGACCTGATCCTGACCACCGATATCGGCAACCTGAACAATCACCTCGAGGCGGGCCTGCTTCAGGGCGTCCGCTCGTCGGTTCTGGAAGCCAACATTCCGCCCCAGTACCGCCATCCCGACGGCCTGTGGTTCGGCCTGACCACCCGGGCGCGGATCATCTACGCCCACAAGGACCGGGTCAAGCCGGGCGAGGTGACCACCTATGAAGACCTGGCCAAGCCGCACATGGAAGGGCGGGTGTGCTCCCGTTCGGGCAAGCATGTCTACAGCGTCTCCCTGCTGGCCTCCATCGTCGCCGCCAAGGGCGAGGCCGAGGCCCAGGCCTGGGCCAAGGGGGTCAAGGAAAACCTGGCCCGCAAGCCGCAAGGCAACGACCGGGCCCAGGTGAAGGCCGTCTATCAGGGCGAATGCGACGTCTCCCTCGGCAACACCTATTACATGGGCAAGATGCAGACCAACGAAAAGGCCCCGGAACAGAAGGACTGGGCCGCCGCCGTCAATGTGATCTTCCCCAATCAGAAGGACCGGGGCACGCATATGAACATCAGCGGCGCGGCGGTGACCAAAAGCGCCAAGAACAAGGACAACGCCGTCAAGCTGATCGAGTACCTGACCAACGACAAGGCCCAGTCCATCTATGCGGAACGGAATTTCGAATATCCGGTCAAGGCCAGCGTGCCGGTGTCGAAGATCGTCGCCTCCTGGGGCAGCTTCAAGCCCGACGTCACGTTCCTGTCCAAGGTCGCCGAGCAGCGAATCCTGGCGACCCGGATCATGGACCGGGTGCGGTTCGACAACTAGTTGGGGTTTGACAACCTGAAAATGACTATTAGTATTAGTCGTTAACCGGGGGCGGTCCACGGGCCGCCCCCGACCGTGTTAAGGCTGATAAGAATAAACGGGGGCGCAAGCACGACATGACGACGGCACTGGCGACGACGAAAATGGCGGCGGGGGCGAAGAAGGTTTCCCTTTCCTGGCTCAACGGCTGGACCATCGGCACCGTCCTCATCGCGATGATCGCGATCCTGCCCATCGCCTCGGTGTTGATCCTGAGTCTGATGCCCAGCGACGACATCTGGTCCCATCTCGCCTCCACCGTGCTGCCCCTCTACATCAGCACCACCCTGCTGCTGATGATCGGCGTCGGCGCCGGGACCCTGGTGATCGGCGTCGGCACCGCCTGGCTGGTGTCCATGTGCCGCTTTCCCGGCAAGCGCATCTTCGAATGGGCCCTGCTGCTGCCCATGGCCATGCCGGCTTATGTGATCGCCTATCTGTATACGGATATCCTGGAATACGCCGGGCCCATCCAGACCATGCTCAGGGACATCTTCGGCTGGACCACCAAACGGGAATACTGGTTCCCGGAAATCCGCTCCCTCGGCGGCGCCATCACCATGATGACCCTGGTCCTCTACCCCTATGTCTACCTGCTGTCCCGGGCGGCCTTCGTCGAGCAGTCCATCTGCGTCCTCGAGGCCAGCCGGGTGTTGGGCCGCGGGCCCGTGCGCAGCTTCTTTTCCGTCGCCCTGCCCCTGGCCCGTCCGGCCATCATCATCGGCGTTTCACTGGTGCTGATGGAGGCCCTGAACGATTTCGGCACCGTCGACTTTTTCGCCGTCAGCACCTTTACCCTCGGCATTTACGACGTCTGGCTGAACATGAACAACGTGTCCGGGGCGGCGCAGTTGGCCGCCGTGCTGCTGATTTTCGTCATGGTCCTGGTGCTGGCCGAGCGATTCGCCCGGCGGAAAAAACGTTTCCATCACACAACGACCAAATACAAGGCCCTGCCCGGATACCTTCTGGAAGGGCGCATGAAGGTGCTGGCCACCCTCGCCTGCGCCCTGCCGGTGTTTTTCGGTTTCGTCCTGCCGGCGGCCATCCTGGCCGGCTATTCCTTCATCTATTTCGAAACCGCAATGAACCCGGAATTCGTCCGTTACGCCTTCAACAGCTTCATGTTATCGTCCCTGGCCGCCGTGCTGGCGGTGGCCATCGGCATTTTCATGGCCTACGGGGTCCGGCTGCGCAATGAGCGACTGCTCAAGGTGATGGTCCGCCTCGCCAGCCTCGGCTACGCGGTGCCCGGTTCCGTTCTCGCCGTCGGCGTGCTCGTCGCCCTGGGCTCCATCGACAACGGCATCGACGCCTTCATGCGCGACACTTTCGGCATCTCCACCGGTCTGCTGTTCAGCGGCACCATCGCCGCCGTCACCTTCGGCTATCTGGTGCGCTTCCTGGCCCTGTCCTTCGGCAGTGTCGAGGCCAGCCTGGGCAAGGTGACGCCGAGCATGGACGGGGCGGCGCGCAGCCTCGGCCACGGCGCGCTCAGCACCCTCAGGCGGGTTCACCTGCCGATCATCCGGGCCAGCATTCTCACCGCGTCGATGATGGTTTTCGTCGATTGCATGAAGGAACTGCCGCTGACGGTCATCCTGCGGCCCTTCAATTTTCACACCCTGGCGACGTTCGTCCATCAGTACGCCTCGGACGAGCAATTGGGCGAGGCGTCCCTGGCGGCTCTGTCCATCGTCGGTTTCGGCATCCTGCCGGTCATTGTTCTCAGCCTGGCGATCACCAAGTCCCGGCCCGGGCATTCGAAGGAGGAAAAGGCGTAATGGAAGGTCTTCACGTATTCGGACTCAGCCATGCCTATGGCGACAATCAGGTGCTCGACCAGGTCGGGCTGATGATCCCGGCCGGAGAACTGGTCTGCCTGCTGGGGCCCTCGGGCTGCGGAAAATCGACCCTGCTCAGGCTGTCGGCGGGCCTGGAGAAGGTGCAACAGGGAACCATCGCCATCGACGGCGTCACCGTCGCCACGGCGGACATGCACCTGTACCCGGAACAGCGCCGCATCGGCCTGATGTTTCAGGACTATGCCCTGTTCCCCCACCTTAGCGTCATCGACAACGTCACCTTCGGGCTGACGGGTACGCCGAAGGATGCGGCCAGGCGCCGCGCCATGGACATGCTCGATCAGGTCGGCATGACCGGGCACGCGGAGAAATATCCTCACATGCTGTCGGGCGGCCAGCAGCAGCGGGTGGCCCTGGCCCGGGCCCTGGCCCCGGACCCCAAGCTATTGCTTCTGGACGAGCCGTTTTCCGGCCTCGACACCAACATGCGCCAGATGATCCGGGAAGAAACCCTGAGCGTATTGAAACAGAGCGGCGTCGCCACCCTGATGGTGACCCATGACCCGGAGGAGGCCATGTTCATGGCCGACCGGATCAAGATCATCGGCTCCAACGGCCGGATTCTGCAGGCCGGCCGTCCGCACGAGATCTACTACCACCCGAGCCATGAATTCGTGGCCAAGCTGTTCGGCATGATGAACCGCTTCGAGGGCCGGGTCTCCCGGGGCTGGGTGGAAACCCCCCTCGGGGCGCTGTCGACGGATTTGCCGGACGGCACCCCGGTGCAGGTGCTGATCCGCCCGGAAGGGGTGGTGCTGGAAACCAACGGCGACGGCCGGGGATGCCTGGCCGAGGTGATTTCAAGCCACTTGCTGGGCCACGACAATATCGTCCGGGTGCGCCTGGGACGGGGCGAGAAGGAGGACCTGTACGTGCGGGTCCACCATACCTTCGAGGCGGAACTGAACAGCAATTACACCGCCCGGATCGATCACGAATACGCCTTTGTCTTCCCCCTCGGCGATGCGGCCGGGCAGGCCAGCGGACGCGGCGAGGCGGTCATGGAGCAACCCGCGGCGACGGCGGCGGAATAGGGAGGAGCCGAGCATGGTGGATTTATCCGACACCTTTGTCATGGAATGCGAACAACTGGACAAGGACCACCAGAAACTGGTGGAAATGGTCAACCAGATCACCGACCGGATCGACAGCGGCAACACGGAAAACTGCAAGAGTCAGGTCCTGGAATTCGTCGAATTCGCCAAGGCCCATTTCGGCCGGGAAGAACAGTTGCTGACCCGGGTCGGCTACCCGGACGTGGGCAAGCACCGCACCCATCACCGGCTGCTCGACAAGAAAATGCAGCATATCCTTGAGTTCGCGGAGAAGGCCCCGGTCAACGACCTGGCCGGCCAGAGCCTGAAGAAGGAACTGGTCTATTTCGTCATGGACGACGTGATTACCACGGACATGGACTTCAAGGCCTTCATCGAGCAGAAAACCGCGTCCTGATTACAAGTCGAGGACCAGGGTCTCGCCTTTGCGGGCCCGCGACGAACAGACCATGATGGCGCGGTTGTTCTGTTTGTCGTCGTCGCCCAGGAAACTGTCCCGGTGATCGGCCTCGCCGCCCAGCAGGCGAATCTCGCAACAGCCGCAGATTCCTTCCTCACAGGCGGATTCGACGGCGATTCCGGCCTCGGTCACAACCTCAAGAATGCTCTTGCCCGGTGGCACGGTCAGGGTTTTTCCCTGCCGGGAGAGGACGATGTCGAAGGGCTCGTCCTCGCCGTTAGCGGCGTCCTGGGCGGGGGCGGAGAATCGTTCGAAATGGACCGATCCCTCGGGCCAGTGGGCGGCGGCCTCGCGGACCGCGTCGATCAACGGTCCGGGCCCGCAAACGTAAAGGCCGACGCCGGTTTGCGGGTCCGCGAGTACGCTTTTCAGGTCGATGCCCCGGGACGGGTCGCCGCCGTCGTGGTGAAAGATCACCCCGTCGCCGAAGACGTCCTTGACCTCCTTGGCGTAGGCGGTGGTTTCCGGGCCTCGGGTGCAGTAGTGCAGGGTCGCCGGTCGGTTCAGGTGGCGCAGGCGGCGGCCCATGGAAAGCAGAGGCGTGATGCCGATGCCGCCGGCGATGAGCAGGTGGTTGTCGGCGGATTCGTCGAGGGGAAACAGGTTTTTCGGCGCCGTCGCCTCGATGACGTCGCCGAAGGCGAGGGCGTCGTGCATCCAGGCGGAGCCACCGCGCCCGGCGGGCTCGCGCAGGACGGCGATTTCATAGTGTCGGCGTTGTTCCGGGGAATTGGCCAGGGAATAGGAGCGCCGGAGGCCGCCGCCGGTGAAAATGTCGATGTGACTGCCCGCGCTGAAGGCCGGCAGCTCACCGCCGTCGGCTGCCGACAGCTCGAATTTCTTGATCCCGTCGGTCAGCCTGGAAATACGCTCAACCTTAAGCCTGATGCGGCTTTCCGGCTTTGTTTCGGGTAGTTTCTGATCGGCGGCGAGGCGTAGGCGCTCGACGGTTTCCCCGGCCATGACGTGGCGGTCGATGATCTCGTCCACGTCGGCCTGGGTGTCGAAGCGGTACCATGTCGCCTCGGGATAAATCACCAGCACCGGCCCCAGCTCGCAGCGGTCCAGGCAACCGGCCTTGTTGATGCGGATTCGCGGGCCCTGGAGCTGTTTCGAGCGGGCCTTCATGTGCTTGTGCAGTTCGACGGCGCCCCGCGCCGCGCAGGATCCTCGCGGATGGCCGCTTTCCCGCTCGTTGATGCAGCAAAAGACATGAATGTCGTAGACCAGTTCGGGGGGGTTGTTTTCAGCGTTCACGTCGACACTCCGTCAATAAATATTGTGCGCGAGGGCTTGTTTCCTCCCGGCCCCTCCCCACTTTCACCGAATAGCCGCATTTTGTTTCCCTGTCCATCGCCGTCACCGTTTTTAAATATTACCTCTGGGGTTGGTTTTTTTTACTGGTCGCCATAGCCGATATGCTCTAAAGTCCCAGAAAACAAGGGTATACGGGCTAGTTTACGTGAGTAATAATTATTCTCAAGTAGCTTGCATGATTTTTTTTGGGAATGGCCCGGGTTCCCGATTTTTAGGGGGGAAGTCCCCAACAAGTAATTTTGTTTGTTTCTGAATGACGCTCCCTTTGACTTGCGGGGAACGTCTTGTGGCGTCGGGACCGGAAGGTCCGGCCGATGGAATAAGAAGACCGTAAGGAGACCGGTTCAATGAATGTCGTTATTTTTGGCTTGCTTGCCATTTCACTGGGACTGTGGGGGATGTCCGTCTGGTGGTGGTCGGTTGCTGAAATCCTGCGGGGCCTTATCCCGATCGCCCTGGTGTTTCTGGGCGTGGTGTCCTTGGCGGCGGGGGTGTCCAAGGTGCGCCAGGAAAAGGACGTCAGCGATGAGGACTTCCTGAAAGAAGAAAGCTCGGAATAGAAAGTTATTGGGATGGATGATCCTCTGGATTGGGAAGAGAAGGCTGAGCCCGAGCGCCCGGAAGTCTGCGCGCTGGGTCTGAGGAAATACTTCTATTTTATCGGCGCCATCGCCTGCTCGATTTTGGCCGGAACCTACTGGTATACGGAACATTACGCGCCGAAGGCGGGTAAGGCGGCCCTGTTCGCGGGCGGCGGCACGGCGAAGAAATCCACGGCGGCGGTGAACGGACACGCGGTGCGCCCGTCGGCCCGTGGCGCCGTCAACGCCCGTCCGGCCCAGCCGATGACCACTCCGCAGGCCTCCGCACGGGGCATGATCGGCCAGCCGCCGGCGGCCAAGGCGGCCGAGACGCCGCCCATGGCCGACCAGGCCGTCGCCAATCAGCCGGCGGCGTCGGCGGGGCGTCCGTTCATGCAGAACATCGGCAGCGGCGGTTTCGCCTCCGTCGCCATGACGCTGCGCAACAGCGTCGTCAACATCTCGACCACCAATGTGGGCGGGACGGTGAAATCGCCGGTCGGCAACGACAAGATTCGTTTCGCCAATCCGTTTTCGAAACGATCCAACGGCAGCATCGGATCCGGCGTCATCATCCGCGACGACGGCTACATCATTTCCAACCATCACATCGTGCGCGGGGCCGGCGGCGTTGTCGTTACCGTGTTCAACAATCAGGGCACCCAGCGTTACAAGGCCAACATCGTCAAGATGGACGAGGTCATGGACCTGGTGCTGTTGAAAATCAATCCCCTGGTGCCGCTGCAGGCGGCGCGCCTGGGCAACAGCAACAACCTGCGGGTGGCCGACGAGGTCATCGCCATCGGCAGTCCCTACGGCCTGGACCAGACTGTCAGCCGGGGCATCGTGTCGGCCCTGCGCAAGTCGCTGGCCATCGAGGGCATCACTCACGCCAACCTGATTCAGACCGACACCGCCATCAATCAGGGCAACTCCGGCGGCCCGCTGATCGCCGCCGACGGCACGGTCATCGGCATCAACACGGCCATCTACACCCCGACGGGGGCCTTCTCCGGCATCGGTTTCGCGATTCCCAGCAATCAGGTCCGCCAGTTCATGCAGGACGAGCTCGGCCAGCCCCTGACGGCGGCCCGTGGCTTTACCGTCGCCGCGCCGACGCCGAACGCCGGCCCGCCGGCCCCGGCGATCAAGGCGACGGCGAACATTCCCGGCAACCACCGCCGGGACGGCCGCGACAAGATGAATTGCGCCTCCTGCCATCAGATCAAGGGGGCGGCGGGACAACCGGCGGCCATGGCCGTGGCCGCGCCCGGGGGGCAGCAGCCGGCCCCGGTGATTTCCCTCAACGACGCGCCTCCGGCCACCCATAACGACGGCCGAAACCGGATGAACTGCGCCAACTGCCATCAGTTCAGCGGCGGTCCCGGACAGCCCGTGGCCATGCCCGTGGCGACGCCCCAGGGCCAGCAACCGGCCCCGGTCATCTCGCCCAACGCCAAGACCCCCGGCAACCACCGCCGGGACGGCCGCGACAAGATGAACTGCGCCGCCTGCCATCAATTCACAGGCGCCGCCGGACGGCCCGTGGCCATGCCCGTGGCGACGCCCCAGGGCCAGCAACCGGCCCCGGCCATCTCGCCCAACGCCAAGACCCCCGGCAATCACCGCCGCGACGGCCGCGACAAGATGAACTGCGCTTCCTGCCATCAGTTCACCGGCGGCGCGGCGGCGGCGCCCGCGGGCCTGCAATTCACCAAGCCGCCCTCAAGCCTGGCCATGAACGTGGCCCAGACGGCGGCCACCTTCGGCGTTCCCGGTTCCAACATTTCCCTGATGGGGGCCGGAATCATGCCCATCAACGCGGCCCTGGCGGAACGCCTCAACCACCCGCGCGACAAGGGCGTCTTCGTCTCCCAGGTCGCCCCCGGCTCGCCGGCCGCCCAGGCCGGGCTGAAGACCGGGGATATCATCCTCAAGGTGGAAGGCAAGCGGATCTGGGCCCCGGGCCAGCTCGCCGACATGATGGTTTCCCTCGGCAACGGCAATACGGTGCGCCTCGGCGTCCTGCGCAACGGCGAGAAGAGCAACCTGAACATGCAGATCGCCATGTTGCCCGCCGGTGCGGGCCTGGGCAAGGGGCAGGGGGCGGCGTCCGCCGTCATGAAGCCCCGCGCCGTGCCCAAGGAATTCAACTGGCGCGGCATCAACGTCGAGAATTTCGTCCCCGTGGCCAGCCAGCAGAAGCCGGGCGCGGTCGTCAACGGGGCCGAGGTGGACGGCGTCACCAAGGGCTCGCCGGCGGCGAAGATCGGCCTGCTGCCGCGCGACGTGATCCTGCAGGTCAACTCCGCCCCCGTCGGCAAGCCGACCTTGTTCGACAAGGCGATCCGGGACGCCCGGGGGCAGACGTCGAACCTGCTGCTGGTGATGCGCGGCTCGCGTGAATTTTTCGTCATCCTGCCCTGACGGGCGGCGGGATGACGGCGGACTGGGAAGAATGACATGGTAGCGGACACGCCCTGGAAGACGGTGACGGCCAGCGAGGTGCATCTGGCGGCGGGCGATGCCGAGGGCGCGGCGGCCCTGAAGACCACCGGGGAGTCGAGGAAGCCCGCGGCCCCGGCGAAGAGGCCGGACACGTCGCCGATTTTCAGGGTTCAGGCCCCGGCCGTGCGGAAAGGGCCCTTCCTGGCCGCCACGCCGGTGAAGGCGGAAGCGGAAGCCGCGCCCTGGTGCGACGCCTTCGGCCTTTCGCCCTGGACCGGCGAGTAACGATGAAACGAAGTAATGGATAACTGGCGAACATAATGACCCCGAATGAAGGCGACATTCTTTTGAACGAAGAGCAGGACCGGGACGGAC
>CAYFOJ010000050.1:0-14081 GCA_964344645.1 uncultured Thalassospiraceae bacterium | reverse complement strand
ATGACAACTTCCTGCTCGAACTCCTCAGTCCAAATCATATGCGATAGCCCTGGTAGGGGCCGGTAATGCCCTTGACGTCCTTGGTCGTCGGGTTTTCGATGGCGATCCGGCGCATGCGGTCGACTTCGTCCACGTCCGGTCCGGTGACGGTCTTGCGTAGGAAATCACGCTGCTGTTTCGTGGCGTAGATGTCGAAGGTGCCGAGGAAGACCACCTGTTTCGCCATCAATTCCAGGAATGTCTTATAGATAACGGGATTGAAACCACCGGCGCCGAAGCCCGCGCCGCCCATGGCCCGCTCCAGGCCAGCCCTCTCCTTGCCTTGCAGCAGGGCGGTGTAGGCCATGATTGCCTTGGTGACCCGGGCGTTGGTGCTGATCACCGCCATTTCCTCGACGATGGCCAGAAGCTTGGCGATGGTCGGGGTGTAGTAGGAGGCCATCTTCGGAACCGTCGTCGATTGGCCCCGCACCGATTTGCGGACCTTGTCCAGTTTGGCCAGGGCTTTCTTGGCCGCCTCCGCCTTTTCCGGCAAGCGGGCCCCGAAGGACACCGTATCGAACGCCGCGACGGCTTTTCTCAGTCGATCAAGCCTGTCGGAGGTCTGCTTCCATTGCTCGGGCAGTTCGGTGACATACTTGGTCCCCTTGGAGCCGAGGTACACGGCGGATGTGCCTCGCTCCTTCTGCAGTTCGTGGACCAGGGCGCTGACGGCGGGGGCGAGGCCGGCGAGCTCCTGAAGGCGCTTCATCTCGGCGCCGGTTTGCCGCTTGTCGATCAGGGTGCTGATGGAAAAAAACAACAACCCCATGACCGGCAGGGCCAGGGCCATGGCGATGCGCGTGCGTATCTTCAGGTTTTTCATCGACAGCATGAATTAAGGTCTCCCGCCCCCTGTACGGGCCATAACGATACCATAGTAACCATATTACCCTAAGAAAATAACACCTGTGTTGCTAATGGAATGTTAATATCATCTGTGGCTTGATGCTGATGATGGTGGATTGAAGCGCCATAATGTGATTTGAATAGAATTTACAACGTTGGCTTGGGTATGATGATCGATGAGTGAAGGCAAATATCGGCTGATCACGCGCAGTGATTTCGACGGTCTCGCCTGCGCCGTGTTGTTGAAGGAAATGGATCTGATCGGCGAGATCAAGTTCGTTCATCCCAAGGACATGCAGGACGGGACCGTGCTGGTGTCCGACAACGACATCACGACCAACCTGCCATACGTCAAGGGCGTTCATCTGGCCTTCGACCATCATGTCAGCGAAACCGTGCGCCTGGATGAGCAGGCCGACAACCACATCATCAACAACAGCGCCCCGTCGACCGCCCGCGTGGTCTACAACTACTATGGCCGGGACAAGCTCGCCAACGTGTCGGAAGAGATGCTGGACGCCGTCGACAAAAGCGACGCCGCCCAGTTCAGTCAGGAGGACATCCTCGACCCCAAGGGCTGGGTGCTGCTCAACTACATCATGGATGCCCGCACCGGATTGGGGCGTTTCCGGGATTTCAGCATCTCCAACTATCAGCTGATGCTGAAGCTGATCGATTATTGTCACAATCATACGGTTGATGAGATTCTCGATCTGCCCGATGTCAGGGAACGGGTCGATCTTTACCTGGAGCACCAGGAGCCGGCGAAGGAGCAGATTCGGCGCTGCACCCGGGTGGAAGGCAACCTGGCGATCCTGGATTTGCGGGGCGAGGAAACCATCTACGCCACCAATCGCTTCATCCTCTACGCCCTGTTTCCCGCGATCAACATGTCCATCCACGTCCTGTGGGGGCTGAACCGCCTGAACACGGTCTATGCCGTCGGCAAGTCGATCGTCAACCGCAGTTCCCAGGCCAATGTCGGGGAACTGATGCTGCGCTATGGCGGCGGCGGGCACCGCAACGCGGGCACCTGTCAGATCGACAACGACGACGCGGACAGGGTTCTCGAAGAACTGATCCAGCACATGGCCGGGGACGGCTGAAGCAATAGACCGCGCCTGATGTTTGACTGGAGAAACCCCGTCCGGCTTTTGTTCATCCTTGCGGGATTCGCCATCGGCGCTTCCCTGGCGCCCTCTCTCAGCAGTTGCAGCGCCGTCACGGAAAGAGTCGGCCTGCGGATTCCGTCCGCCGAAGATGAGCCGACGTCCTCTGAGACCCGCCGCCAACTGGAACGCTTCGCCGACGTCTACCTGCAATACGCGGCACGGGGAAATGAAGAACGTGCGCGCGGGTTGGAGCATTTCCGCGATGCCTTCATGCGGGTGCGTTACGACTATGTCCGCGACGTTCCCGGCTCCGTTCTCGTCGATACGGCCATTCAGGGGATCGAGGAAAGCAAGCCCGACGCGGAGCCCGGAGGGGTCGAGCCGGCGGTGCTGATCGAGGCGGCGCTGGACAAGATGATGACGTCGCTCGATCCGCATTCCAGTTACCTCAACCCCAGTGAGTTGAAGGAAATGAAGGTTTCCAACAGGGGCGAATTCGGCGGCCTCGGCATCGAGGTGACCATGGACGGCGACTTCGTCAAGGTGGTGTCGCCGATCGAGGACACCCCCGCCTTTCGCGCCGGCATTCAGTCCGGGGATCTGATTTCCCATCTCGACGGCGAGGCGATCAAGGGCAAGACGCTGATGCAGGCGGTGCGCCTGATGCGCGGTAGGCCGGGCTCGACCATTCGCCTGACCGTCAATCGGGACGGGGAGACGCCCTTCGACGTGGCGATCCGCCGCGCCATCATCAAGGTGCGCTCCGTGCGCTGGCGCACGGAAGGGGACGTCGGCTACATCCGGGTCGTCAGTTTTTCCGAAAAGGTCGCCCCCGGCATCGACGCCGCCATGGAGGAAATTCATGACGACCTCGGCGACGGGCTGGCGGGGATCGTCCTCGACCTTCGCAACAATCCAGGCGGTTTGCTGCATCAGTCCCTGACCCTTTCCGACGCCTTCCTGGAGGACGGCGTCATCGTGTCCGTGCGCGGCCGCAAGCCGGGCAGCGAGCGGCTGTTCGATGCGGAACGCGGCGACCTGGCCCGTGGCCTGCCCGTGGTCGTTCTCATTAACACGGGCTCGGCGTCGGCATCCGAGATCGTCGCCGCCGCCCTGCAGGATCATGGCCGCGCCGTCGTCATGGGACAGCGCTCCTTCGGCAAGGGATCGGTGCAGACCATCACCCCGTTGCCGCAGGAAGGGGCGCTCAGGCTGACGACCCAGCTCTACTATTCACCGAACGGGCGCGCCATTCAGGCCCGGGGGGTGATACCGGATATCGAGATCATTCCCACGCCCCGCGAACCGGAGGCCGGGCCCGGGGAACCGGAAACGGCGGAAAAACCGCAGCCCGTGAAGCGCCGCCGCGAGGCCGACCTGCCGGGGGCCCTGTCCGCCGTGGGAGAGGAAGCGGCGGCGGGCCGTCCGGCGCTTGAGGCCGAAAGCTGCCGGCCCGTCGGCGAGCGCGAGGATCGCATGCTGGGCTGCGCCCTGGACCTGATCCGCGCCGGTTCGAAGGCCGAGTTCCTGGCTTCCCTCGGGCGCTCATCGTCCATGTGATTCAAGCCGCTTGCGAGCCAGTTCGTTGGCCGCCTCGCGGGGCAGGATCGCCTTGTCGGCCACGTCTTTGAGGATCAGCCGGGTGTTGGCGGCGATGGTTTCCTTGATCGTCGCTTCCGCCTGTTCACGGGAACCGCCGTGATACTCGACGGCGGCGCAGATGACGCCGCCCGCATTGGCGATGAAATCCGGCAGCACCCAGACTCCCCGGCTGTGCAGGATGTCTTCGATTTCCATGCTCATGGGGATGTTGGCGCCCTGGGGGATGAGCCGGGTTTGCAGCCTGTCCACGTTGGCCGCCGTGATCACGTCGGGCCTGGCGGCGGGAACCCAGATGTCGCAGGCGACATCGATGATGGCGTCCTTGTCCCGAACCGGGCCGCCGTAATCGGCGATGGCGAGCCCCTGGGCATGTTGTTCGATCAGTCGCCCCAGGTCCAATCCGTCGGGGTTGCTGACGCATCCGCTAAGATCGCACACGCCGACGATGACGGCGCCTTTCTCGGCCAGGAAACGGGCCGTGTGCATGCCGACGGAGCCGAAGCCCTGGATGGCCACCGTGGCCCCGTCAAGCTCGAAGTCGCACGACTCGACGGCGACCTCGATGGCGGCGACCAGGCCCAGGCCGGTGGCGCCGATTTCATCCAGCGGGATGCCGCCGATGGCTTCCGGCAGGCCGACGGCGCGGCCGATTTCCTCTTTCACCCAGGCCATGCAGGCTTCGTTGGTGCCCATGTCCGGGCCGGGGATGTAGTCGCCCAAGTCGGCGATGGCCCGGGCGAAGGCCCGCATCAGCGCCTCTTTTTCGTCCGCCGGCATGGCCGGGTCGGCGACGATGACCGACTTGCCGCCGCCATGGGCCAGTCCGGCGGCGGCGTTTTTCAAGGTCATGGCGCGGGCCAGGCGAAAGCATTCCTCGACGCTGACGTCGGGGGCCATGCGGGTGCCGCCGATGGCGGGGCCGCGAAACACGTTGTCGACGACGACGACGCCTTTCAGCCCGGCTTTCGGGGCGTGCACGGCGGCGATCAGTTTCGGTCCGTATTGGTCAGAAAACCTGAAGATGTCATCCATGATCCAGCCTCCTGTGTGTTGGGGGCGCGTTCATTCCTCCAGTTCGAGATCCGCCTTGGCGGCTTTCAGGAACGCGCCCGCTTCGCCGCCGGTGGCGGCGCGGTGATCGAAGGTCAGCGACAGGGGCAGGATGCGCCGAACGGCGATCTCTCCCGCCACTGCGGTGACTCTTTCGCTGATGACTCCGGCTCCGAAGATGGCCACCTGGGGGGGGACGACCATCATCGAGGCATGCAGCCCGACGATGGAGCCGAAATTGGAAAGGGTGATGGTCTGGCCGCGCATTTCCCTTGGCGGGACGGCGCGGGCGATGACGTCCTGCTTCATCTGTTCCAGCCCGGCCCTCAGATCGGCGGCGTCCCGGTTGCCGACGTCGCGGAGCGTCGGCACGAACAGGCCGTCGTCCGTGTTGACGGCGATGCCGAGGTCCACGTGATCATGCAGCCTGCGTTCCAGCTTGTTGCCGTCGAACCAGGCGTTGAGGGCCGGCGCGGCGCGGCAGCCGGCGGCGACGGCGCGAATCAGCCGGACCATGATGTCGGCCTTCGGTTTCGATGCCCAGGTGTCGACGTTGGCCTCGTCGTGTATGGAGGTGGCGGCCACTTCCGCTTGGGCCCGGGTCATTTTTTCCGCCATCGCCCGGCGCACCCCCCGCAGGGCCTCGGCCGGGGCGGCCTCGCTCAATATCTTCGCCGCCCGCTCCACGTCCTTTTTCGTCACGGCCCCTTTCGGCCCGGTTCCCTGAACGATGGCCAGATCGACCTCCAGCTTGCGGGCGATGGCGCGCACGGCGGGGGTCGCCTTGACCTTGCCCGCCGTGGATTTGAGGGCGGAACGTTCCTCGGCGTCCAGGGCCTGGGCGGCACCGTCGTCATCGGAGATGTCGCCGACCACCGCGCCGCCGTCCGTGCGCCGGTCTTCCTCGATATCGACCAGCGGGGCGTCAACGTCGATGCGTTCGCCGACCTGGCCGTACATCTTGCCGATGCGGCCGGAATGGGGGGCGGGGACCTCGACCACCGCCTTGTCGGTTTCGACGGAAACCAGGGGCTGGTCCGTGATCACGTTGTCGCCGACGGAAACATGCCAGGAAACGATTTCCGCATCCTGCAGGCCTTCGCCGAGATCGGGCAGATGAAACGTACTCATGGCCTCTCCTTTCAAGCGAATTCCAGGGACTGCCGCGCCGCCTCGACAATGCGCCCGGTGTCGGGCATGTAATGGTGTTCGAGCCGGAACAGGGGCATCACGGTGTCGTAACCGGCGACCCGGGCGACCGGGGCCTCCAGGCTGAGCAGGCCGTCCTCGCCGAGCCGGGCGGCGATTTCCGCCCCGAAACCGCCGCTGCGGACGGCCTCGTGAACGATCACCGCATGGCCGGTCTTCTCGACGGATTCCAGGATGCTCGCCATGTCGACGGGGCCCAGGGTGGCGACGTCGATGACGTCGGCCTCGATGCCGTCTGCGGACAGGTCCGCGGCGGCGGCCATGGTTTCCACCGTCATGGCGCCCCAGGTGATGAGCGTGATGTCATCGCCCCGGCGCAGCCGGAAACAGGTGTCCAGCGGCAGGGCCTCGCCGTCGTCGGCGACCTCTTCGCGGACGGCCCGGTAAATCCGTTTCGGTTCCAGGAAGACCACCGGGTCCGGGTCGCGGATGGCAGCCAGCAACAGGCCGTAGGCGCGGGACGGCGACGACGGGATGACCACCCTGAGCCCCGGCACGTGGGCGAACATGGCCTCGGTGCTTTCCGAATGATGTTCCGGGGCGTGAATGCCGCCGCCGTAGGGGGCGCGCAGGACCAGCGGACAGGTCAGGCGGCCCCGGGTGCGGTTGCGCATGCGCGCGGCGTGGCTGAGGATTTGATCCATGGCCGGAAAGATGAACCCCATGAACTGAATTTCCGGCACCGGCCTGAAGCCCTGCGCGGCCAGGCCGACGGCGACGCCGGCGATGACCCCTTCGGCCAGGGGGGTGTCGAACACCCGCTCTTCGCCGAACCGTCCGATCAGTCCGTCGGTGGCGCGGAACACGCCGCCGTCGACGCCGACATCCTCGCCGAGAACGACGACGGTTTCGTCTTCGTCCATGGCGCGGGCCAGGGCCAGGTTAACGGCTTCGACCATTGTCATTTCAGTCATGGTCATCCTCCATTCCCGCCCGTTTCAGGGCGGCGTCCCGTTGCCGGGCCAGTTCGCCGGGTGTTTCTGCGTGCAGATAATCGAACATGCTTTCGATGGGCTGCGGCGGTTCGTCCAGGTAGGCCTGGGCGGCCTGTTCGATTTCCGCCGCACAGGATTCCAGCAGCGCTTCCTCGTCGGCCTTGCTCCAGACGCCTCGGTCCCCCAGATAGGTTCTCAGACGCGCCACCGGGTCCTCCTTCCAGCGGGCGGCGACGGCGGCGTCTTCGCGGTAGCGGCTGGCGTCGTCGGCGGTGGTGTGGTCGGTCAGGCGGTAGGTCACCGCCTCGATCAGGTGCGGGCCTTCCCCGGCGCGGGCACGGGCGAGGGCCTCGCCGACCCGGTGGCGGACGGCGATGACGTCGTTGCCGTCCACCTGTTCGCCGCCCATGCCGACGGCGACGGCCTTCTGGGCCAGGGTCTCGGCGGCGGTCTGGTTTTCCCGGCTGACGGAAATCGCCCACTGGTTGTTGCAGACCAGGAACACCACGGGCAGTTTCCAGGCCCCGGCGATGTTCATGGCCTCGTAGACGTCGCCCTTCGAGGTGGCGCCGTCGCCGAAGCAGCACAACACGGCCCGGGTCTCGCCGCGCAGCTTGACGGCCAGGGCCGCGCCGGCGGCGTGCGGGGCGTGGGTGCCGACGGGGACCGAATTGGGAAAGTCGTGGCCGTTGTATCCTTCGGCGCTGCCCCGTTCGTCGCCGCCCCAGTAGAGGAACTGGGTCTTCATGGGCACGCCACGGACCAGCAGGGCCCCCTGTTCGCGGAACGACGGAACCAGGATGTCCTCGCCCTCCATGGCCGCAGCCGCGCCGACACTGACCGCCTCCTGGCCCAGGGACGAGGCGAAGGTGCCGAGCCGCCCCGTCCGTTGCAGGGCGACGGCCTTGGCGTCGAAGGCCCTGGTCAGGACCATCCAACGGTAAAGGGATTTAAGGGTTTCCGCATCCTCGGCGAAGGGGGGCAGCGGCGCAACCGCCCGCCCGTCGGCATCCAGGAAGCGGGTGTAATGAATTTCGAATTCACAGACTTTTGTCACGGCAGCCTCCATTGTGACTTCCGTCCCTTTATTAATATAACCCGAATCGGCGCTTTTCGCCATCGTCGGACACCAGCCTCACGGGCATTTGTTCAACCGGTAACGTCGTTTCAATTTATCGCCTCCAGGGGTACGAAAATGTCCTGACCAGCCTTCTCGGAGACCGATAAATCCTGCCTTGGAAACATTGGCGGGGGGATGGGGAACTTTTTTATCTCTCCGGCGGGAAACGCATCGACACCCCGGCCCCGGATGCAGTAGAGGAGGGGGAGCGTATTCAACAACGAGGAGCTTTCCGTGGCCGATCCCCTGACCAACGTCGCCGGCGACATCGTCGAAACCGGGCATCTGCAAGAAGTCGCCCCCGGCGTTCACTGGCTGCGCATGCCGCTGCCTTTTCAGTTGAACCACATCAATCTGTGGGTGCTGGAGGACGGTGACGGCTGGACCCTGGTCGATACGGGCATCAACCGGGAAGAGACCCGCGCCGTCTGGGACGGCCTGTTCGCCGGCGCCCTGGCCGGGCGTCCGGTGAAGCGGGTGGTCGTCACCCACTTCCACCCCGATCACATGGGCCTGGCCGGCTGGCTGACCGACCGCTTCGGCGTCGAGATGTGGGCGACGGAAACCGAATGGACCGTGGCCCGCAACACCTTCGCCGACGTCGGCGCGAAATTTATCGAGCAGGCGCGTGGGTTCTACCGCGCCGCCGGCTTCAATGACGAACTGATGGCCATGGTGGAAAAGCGGGACAATCCGTATCCGACCCGGGTGTCGTGGATCCCGGAGACCTGCCGCCTGATCGCCGAGGGAGACGTCATCGATATCGGCGGCCGGGGCTGGCGGGTCATCGTCGGCACCGGGCATTCACCCGAACACGCCTGTCTTTACTGTGAAGACGACAAAATCCTCATTTCCGGCGACCAGATCCTGCCCAAGATCACCCCCAACGTCAGCGTCTGGCCGCATTTGCCGTCCCAGGACCCGTTGAGCCTGTTCCTGGGTAGTCTCGACAAATTCCGCCCCCTCGACCCGGAAACCCTGGTTTTGCCTAGCCATAACTGGCCCTTCAAGGGGCTTCACGTCCGCCTCGATCAACTGGCCCATCACCACGACGACCGCCTGGACGAGGTGGCCGCCGCCTGCGCCGTCGAGCCCCTGAACGGAACCCAGGTGCTGAAGCATCTGTTCAAGCGGGAGCTGGATACCCATCAGTTGTTCTTCGCCATTGGGGAAAGCCTGGCCCATCTGCAGCATTTGATGAGCGAGGGTCGTATCATCCAGGAACCGGGCGCCGACGGCGTCGATCTCTACAGGGCCATGTCATGAAATTTTCCCTACCCATCCTCGCCCTGGCGGCGTTTCTTTCCGCCTTGCCGGCGGCGGCGGAAGACCTGACCGGCCGCGCCCGCGCCGTGGACGGCGAAACCCTGCGTCTCGGCGACGTCACGGTCCGCCTGTTCGGCATCGACGCCCTGGAATTGCAGCAGACCTGCACGACGCGGAAAGGCAAGCCGCAGCAGTGCGGCGACCTGTCCCGGCAGATGCTCGATACCCTGACCCATAACGTCAAGGTCAAGTGCCAGACCAAGGGGGAGGACCCGGACGGGACCGTCGTCGCCGTCTGCTACGCCGGACCGTTCGACATCAACGAACAGATGGTGGCGGCGGGCTGGGCCTTCCCGCTGCTGGTGGAAACCGATGCTTACGTCCGCGCCGAAACCTTCGCCCGCGCCCGCCATGAGGGGGTGTGGCGTGGCAACTTCATCCCGCCCGCCCAGTGGCGGCGGGAAAACGGGTTGCAATAGGAAAGGGCTGTGTTCGGGCCGCTCAAGGCTGTAAAGTTCCCTGCACAAAAGGAATGAAGGGAGCCCACAGATCATGCGCCGCCTGTTGAAAATCGTCTTCGCCGTCGTCGTCGCCGTGCCGCTGGGGATTTGGGCCTTCGCCTCCCGGGAACCGGCGGATTTGCGGGCCGGTTTTCAGGCCGCGGACATGGGGGCCGATATCCCGGCCTATCTGGCGGCCCGGGAGGCCCGCTTCGGCGACATCATCCCCGGCGTCGAAAAGCGAATCCTGTGGGCCGGAGAGGCGGGGGTGAAAACCCCGCTCTCCGTCGTCTACATCCATGGTTTTTCCGCCACTTCGGAGGAAATCCGCCCGGTGCCCGACCGGGTCGCCGAGGGCCTGGGGGCGAATTTGCATTTCACCCGGCTGGCCGGGCACGGGCGCGGCTCGGCGGCCATGGCGGGACCCACGGTGGCGGACTGGATGGACGACGTGGCCGAGGCCCTGGAGGTGGGGCGGCGCATCGGCGGCAAGGTCCTCGTCATCGCCACTTCCACCGGCGCCACCTTGGCCGCCGCCGCCGCCCTCGATTCGGAGCTTTCGCGGGACATCGCCGGCATCGTCTTCGTCTCGCCAAACTTCGAGGTCAACAATCCGCTGGCGTTTTTGCTGACCTGGCCCGGGGCCCGCTGGTGGGGACCGTTCGTCGGCGGAGAAAATCAAAGCAACACGCCGCGCAACGAACGGCACGGACAGTACTGGACGACCACCTACCCGACGGTGGCGACCCTGCCCATGGCCGCCGTGGTCGACGCGGTCACGGCCCTGGATTTCTCGGCCGTGACCATTCCGGCCCTGTTTTATTATTCCCTGGAGGACCTGGTGGTGAAGCCCGCGGCCACGGAAACCTTCGCCTCCGGTTGGGGCGGGCCGAAGAGGACGATGACCGTGAGCATGACCCCCGAGGACGACATCTATTCCCACATCATCGCAGGCGATATCGTCTCCCCCAACCAGACCGCCCGCGCCGTCGAGGAAATCCTGACTTTCGGCGACGGTTTGGAATAGACCCCGAAATTGAGATAGAGGATTTGACATGCAGAGCGACGGCTTCGGCAATCACCTGAGCGCCGACGAGACGGCGGCGGCGGCTTATTCCCGGGGGCTGGAGCTGTTCCTCACCGCCCAACCCGGGGCCGAGGAGGCCTTTGGCGAGGCGCTGACGGCGGACCCGGATTTCGCCCTCGCCCATGTTGGGGTGGCGCGCCACCGCCAGTTGTTCGGCGACCGCCCCGGCGCCTTGGAGGCCATGCAACGGGCCCGAAGCCTGAGCGGCCGCGCCGACGAACGCGAAGCCGGCCATATCAGGGTGCTGGGGCTCCTTTTGGACGGCGATCCGGCGACGCTCCTGCGGGACGTTCTGGCGCATGTGGAGGCCTATCCCCGGGACGCCCTGGTGGTCGATACCTGCACCGGCGTTTTCGGGCTGATCGGCTTCAGCGGCCTGGCGGGGCGGGAGGCGGAACACCTGGCGCTGACGACGAAGCTGTTGCCCCATTACGGCGACGACTGGTGGTTCCTCGGCCAGCACGCCTTCGCCCAGGGCGAGGCGGGACAGCTCGGTCCCGCCCGGGCGACCATTGACCGGGCCCTTATCAAAGGCTCCCACAGCGCCCACAACGCCCACATTCACGCCCATATCAGTTATGAGGCGGGGGAGCACGGCCCGGGCCGGTCCTGGCTTCGGGACTGGGTCAGGGACTATCCCCGGGACGGAGCCATGCACTGCCACTTGAGTTGGCATCTGGCGCTGTGGTGCCTGGAGATGGGAGAGACGGAGGACATGTGGCGCCTGATCGATGAGGACGTGACGCCGGGCATGACCTCGTCGCCGCCCCTCAACATCCTCACCGACTACATCGCCTTTCTATTCCGCGCCCACCTGAGGGGGGTCGCCGTCGATCAGGCCCAGTGGCGTAAGGCCAGCGATTACGCCGCCCGCTTGTTCGCCAAACCCGGCCTCGCCTTCGCCGATATTCACACGGCCCTGGCCCACGCCATGGCGGGGGAGGAGGAACGTTTTCGCACGGTCCTGGACGGCGCGTCGGGCCCGGCCGGCGAGCGGGTGCGGCAGGTCGCCCTGGCGAGCCGCGCCTACGCCGAGGGAGACTGGCCCGCCGTCGTTGATCCGTTGATGGAAGTCCTCGGCGACAGTGAACGCCTGGGCGGCAGCCGGGCGCAACGGGACGTGATCGTCTTCATGCTGCATGCGGCCCTGAAACACCAGCAAAGAGACGACGCCGCACGGCTCCTGCTCGCCGTCCACCGCCCGCTCTGGTCTCGGTAACAACAGCATGCTTAATTGCAATTAAGTATGCTGATAGTGTTGCTTAAATATTGCGATGACAAGTATTACGAACATTATGATCGCGTGCATTTGGCAGGCAGATTCAGGATAATGAATGCACCGTAATTGCGGGCACTATCGGGAAAAACTTTTGCCAATTTGCGTACACTAATTCTATAGTTGAGAAAGTTCTACTTAAGGGAACGAAATATGACAGACTTATGCCAACTTACCGCCACGCAAGCCGTATCGAAACTTCGCAAAGCGGAAGTCTCCCCTGAAGAACTGATCGACGCTGCCATCGGGCGCATTGAGACGGTCGATGGGGAGGTCAATGCCCTTCCCATCAAGTGCTTTGAAAGGGCGCGAGAGCAAGCGAAGAACCTCTCCATGTCCGAGGCCGCCGAGAACCCTCGTTCCTTGTGCGGCTTGCCAATCGCCGTCAAGGACTACAATGACGTCGGTGGAGTCAGGACGACCTATGGGTCTCCGATTTTCGCTGATCACATTGCGGAAAAATCCGACGCCACGGTGGCCCGCCTTGAACGTAATGGCGCCATTCCCATCGCCAAGTCCAATGTCCCGGAATGGGCTGGGGGCCATACCTTCAACCCGGTATTTGGGACTTCCAGAAATCCGTGGAATACTGATCGGAGCGTCGGTGGTTCTTCGGGCGGTTCCGCCGCTGCGTTGGCCAGTGGATCGGTCTGGCTCGCCACCGGTAACGACCTGGGCGGCAGTCTGCGCACTCCCGCCGGATTTAACGGGATCGTGGGTCTCCGCCCCGGGCCAGGGCGCGTGCCGAGGGGGACCCGATTGCCGGCGTTCGATACGCTTTGGGTGGAAGGCCCGATGGCGCGCAATGTTGAGGACCTGGCCCTCATGTTGAATGCGGGCGTCGGGCAAGAAGTGGATGACCCACTGTCTTTCGATAGCGCCGACACCTGTTTTGTCAGCGAATTGGAAGGGACGGAGCTGCCGAAGCGTATTGCCTTCAGTTCAGATCTTGGAATTGTTCCCATGGCCAAGGAGATCGGGGACACTTGTACGGATTCGGTGAAGAATTTATCCGCCCTGGGCGTCGAGATTACCAATGATATTCCCGATTTTTCCGGCGTTCTCGGTGCCTTCCAAACGCTTCGCGCCGTCTTGTTTGCTACCTTGATGGGGCCGGTTCTTGAACAACATCGTGAACGCATCGCGCCGGAAATCATCGGCAACATCGAGCGGGGCCTCAATATAACACCGGAAGAGATATTCCAGGCCGAGCGTATTCGCACTGAACTTTATCACAAGATGATGTCCTTTTTCGAAACCCATGATCTGCTTATCTGCCCGACCGCCTCGATCGCGCCATTTCCCGTCGAGCTTCGCTATGTGGAGGAAATCGATGGGCAACCGTGCGAAACCTATATCGATTGGTTCTCGATCACTTTTGCTCTAACCATGACCGCATGCCCAATCGTCAGCATGCCTTGTGGTTTCACCAGTGAAGGGCTGCCGGTTGGTATCCAGGTTGTTGGCAAACCACGCGGTGAAGCTGCCTTGCTGAGGGCGGCCAATCGCTTCGAGGAACTGTTTGGGGTTGCCAAGCAACTCCCCATACTGCCACGTTCGGCATAGGCCCCAAATGCGTTTCCTTCTGGGTTACGATGACTGCAAACCCAACTTGCCAAAGCCAAACAAAACCCTTGCAATCAAGGGGGTGTCCATAGAGGACAGGGTTGCGACGCACTGCCCTTAGAGCATCGGGCCAATAGTCTGATTCTCATTTAGGGATTCCCTGGCAGATTCAGGATAATTAATGCACTGTCACCGCAATCCCTGTCACCGCAATCCACCGCAATCCCGGGCGCAGCGGGACGTGATCGTCTTCATGCTGCATGCGGCCCTGAAACACCAGCAAAGAAACGACGCCGCACGGCTCCTGCTCGCCGTCCACCGCCCGCTCTGGTCTCGGGGGCAGTTGACGTAAGGAGGCCGTTCTAAATTTAAACGGAATATCGCGCAACAATCATTTGCAAATGACTCTCATTATTAATATCGTCTTCGTGGATTCTTTTGCGGGAAGGGAAAACATGAAGATGACTTAT
>CAYFOJ010000049.1:0-14784 GCA_964344645.1 uncultured Thalassospiraceae bacterium | reverse complement strand
TAACTTTGAGACACACAGTCTCCAAATATCCAAACGTAAGAAATACTAACTTTTATCAATCTCAACTTCTCCCATGTCTTCTCCAATTTGTTGGCAATTGGAACGGGATAGCAATGTAACGCGACCGTGGTTTTGATGGTTTTCTGTTACCTTTCGACAATACTTATCCCAATCTTCCGGGGACACGCGAAGAAGATTGAAATGCCCCTCATTTTGCTGAAACGCCGCAATAATTACATCTATCCGATTACGCATTGCATTGGTTAATCCTACGCTAGAAGTCCTGGGGCGGGCGCAACGGATAGTCACTCGCTTGCCATCAAGCTCAAACTCATTGGATGTTTTAGAAAGTTCTTTGGCCCCTAGGACTGTTGCGATTTTACGAGACGTCACATGTCCCCATTTGCTTGCGCGCGCACCTGATGCCTGGTCTTGGCTTGCTTGCGTATCCATATTTTTCATCCTTTTTGAAAGTCCCAATTTTAATAGCTCAACAATTGATTCCGACCGACTGAGGTATTCATTGTCCTTCTGGAATTGATCAATAAGCGGCAATAGATATTCAGGGACACGAACACCTAAGGATCTACTTTGGGTCATAACACACTCTCCACTTAACAAGTTGTGCACAGCTTGCAATAAGCGCTGACCCTTGTCAAGGGGTGTGCACAGCTTATTAAATAGTTAAGTGTTGGATACCAGTTTTCTATCGCAACCGGCTTTTTCACACCCCCTCAATTTCCGACCTCAATAACTCCAGCGTCAGCCATTCCTCCTCCGCCGCCGCCAGTTCGTCTTCGGCGGTTTTTAGTTTGTCCGCTGTTTCTGAAAACATTTTTGGGTCGGTGGTGAACAGGTCCGGGTCGGCCAGTTTCTTGTGCAGGCTTTCGATGTCCGTCTCCAGGGCCTCCATCTTCAGGGGCAGTTGTTCCAGCGCGTACTTTTCCTTATAGGACAGTTTCCGCTTGGGGCCGTCCGGGCGGGGGCGGCTTTCCGGTTTTTTCGCCTTTTTCTCTTCAGGAGCCGCATCCGGGACGGTTCGCTGGCCCAGCATGTCCGTATACCCGCCTGCGTATTCCTGCCAGCGCCCCCGGCCCTCGGCGACGATGACCGACGTCACCACCCGGTCGAGGAAGTCCCGGTCGTGGCTGACCAGCAGCACCGTGCCCGGATAATCGGCCAGCATCTCCTGCAACAGGTCCAGGGTTTCCAGGTCCAGGTCGTTGGTCGGCTCGTCGAGCACCAACAGGTTGGAGGGCCGGGCGAAGGCGCGGGCCAGCATCAGGCGGCCCCGTTCACCGCCGGAAAGGGCGTCGATGGGGGTTTTCGCCTGATTGGGGGTGAACAGGAAGTCTTTCATGTAACCGATGACGTGACGGGGCTTGCCGTCGACGGTGACGCTGTCGCCGTCGCCGCCGGTGAGGGCGTCGCTCAGGGTCCAGTCGGGGCTCAGGGCCTCGCGGCGCTGGTCCAGGGTCACCATTTGCACATTGACGCCGAGACGCATGGAGCCCGCGTCCGGCTCGCTTTCCCCGGTCAGCATGTTGAGCAGGGTGGTCTTGCCCGCCCCGTTGGGGCCGATCAGGCCGATGCGGTCGCCCCGTTGAATGCGCAGGGAGAAATCCCGGACCACCGTGACCTCGCCGTAGGATTTCGACAGCCCCTTGGCCTCGCCGACCAGTTTGCCGGGCAGCTCCCCCCCGCTGACGGTCATCTTCACGGTTTCCGGCAGGCGGCGTTGTTCCCGGCGCTGCCGGCGCAGGTCGTGCAGGGCCCGCAAGCGGCCCTGGTTGCGTTTGCGCCGGGCCGAGACACCGTGAATCAGCCATTCGTTTTCGGCGGCGATCTTACGGTCCAGCTTGTGCCGGTCCAGCTTCTCCTGTTCGATGGCCTCGTCCCGCCAGGCCTCGAAATGGGCGAAGCCCTTGTCGAGGCGCCGGGTCGCGCCGCCGCTGAGCCAGACCGTGGTGCGGGTCAGGTTTTCCAGGAACCGCCGGTCGTGGCTGATCAGCACCAGGGCCGAGGCCATGGCGGTCAATTCCCTTTCCAGCCACTCGATGGCCGGAAGATCGAGATGGTTGGTCGGTTCGTCGAGCAACAGAATGTCCGGTTCCGGGGCCAGGGCGCGGGCCAGGGCGGCCCGCCGGGCCTCGCCGCCGGATAGCACCGAGGGATCTTCCTCGCCGGTCAGGCCCAGTTGTTCCAGCAGGTAGCGGCCCCGATGGGGGTCGTCCCCCGGCCCGAGACCGGCCTCCACATAGGCCATGGTGTCGGCGAAACCGCTCAGGTCCGGCTCCTGGGGCAGATAGCGGACGCTGAGCCCGGGCTGCCGGAAGACCTCGCCGTGGTCGGGCTCGATCAGGCCGGCGGCGACCTTCAGCAGGGTCGACTTCCCCGACCCGTTGCGCCCGACCAGGCACAGCCGGTCGCGCCGGGAAACGGACAGCTCCGCCCCCTCCAGAAGGGGCACGCCGCCGAAGGTCAGATCGATGCCGCGCAATATCAAAACGGGTGGGGCCATGACCCGGCTTTTAACGCAAGCTTATCGACTTGACAAATGCCGTGCAAAGATGTGGTGTGCGCCCCGAAACCGGAACTGACAACGGGCGGCCCCGAAGACCATGAACGCTTATCGAACACACACCTGCGAACAACTGCGCAAAGACCTTGTCGGCGAGGAGGTCGTCCTGTCGGGATGGGTCCACCGCAAACGGGACCACGGCAACCTGTTGTTCCTGGACCTGCGCGATCATTACGGCCTGACCCAATGCGTCCTCGAGTCCGATTCCGAAGCCTTCCCCCTGCTCGACAAGGTGCGCCAGGAAAGCGTCGTCCGGGTCAGCGGCAAGGTCACGGAACGCACCGCCGACACGGTCAACCCGTCCCTGCCGACAGGCGAGGTCGAGGTCTACATCAGCCGTTTCGAGATTCTGTCGGAAGCCGACGAACTGCCCATGCCCGTGTTCGGCGAGCAGGAATACCCGGAGGAAACCCGCCTGCGCTACCGTTTCCTGGACCTGCGCCGGACCACCCTGCACAACAACATGATGCTGCGCTCGAAGGTCATGTCCTCGGTGCGCAAGAGCATGGAAGGCCTGGGCTTCCAGGAACATCAGACCCCCATCCTGACCTCTTCGTCGCCGGAAGGGGCGCGGGACTTCCTCGTCCCCAGCCGCCTCAACCCGGGGCATTTCTATGCCCTGCCCCAGGCGCCGCAGATTTTCAAGCAGTTGATCATGGTCGCCGGTTTCGACCGCTACTTCCAGATCGCGCCGTGCTTCCGCGACGAAGACCCCCGCGCCGACCGCAGCCCGGGCGAGTTTTATCAGTTGGACATGGAGATGTCCTTCGTCGAACAGGAAGACGTGCTGAACGCCATCGAGCCCGTGGCCCACGACCTGTTCGCCGACCATTCCGACAAGGCGGTGACGCCGATGCCGTTCCCGCGCCTGACCTTCGCCGAAACCATGTTGAAGTACGGCACCGACAAACCGGACCTGCGCATCGGCATTGAAATCGCCGAAGTGGGCGAGGTTTTCGCCGGGTCCGACTTCCAGGTGTTCTCGTCTGTGGTTGAAAAGGGCGGCGTCGTCCGCGCCATCCCGGCCCCGGGCGCGGCGGCGCAACCGCGCAGCTTCTTCGACAAGATGAACAGTTGGGCCCAGGGCGAGGGCGCGCCGGGCCTCGGCTGGATTTCCTTCGCCGACGGCGAGGCCAAGGGCCCCATCGCCAAGCGGCTGGATGAAAGCCGGTTGGAGAAACTCCGGCAACTGGCCGGATTGTCCGACGGCGACGGCGTGTTTTTCGCCAGCGGCCCGGCCGCCGAGGCCGCCGACCTGGCCGGCAAGGCCCGGATTCACATCGGCGAACAGTTGGACATGGTTGACGAGGACCGCTTCGATCTGGTCTGGATCGTCGATTACCCCATGTACGAATGGGACGACAAGGAAGACCGCCTCGACTTCTCCCACAACCCGTTCTCCATGCCCCAGGGCGGGCTCGGGGCGCTCGATGCCGAAGACAAGCTGTCCATCCTCGGCTATCAGTACGACTTGGTCTGCAACGGCATCGAGCTCGGCAGCGGCGCCATCCGCAACCACGAACCGGCGACCATGTTCAAGGCCTTCGAGCTGGTCGGCTACGCCAAGGAAGAGGTCGAGGAAAAGTTCGGCGGCCTGCTGCGCGCCTTCCACTTCGGCGCGCCCCCTCACGGCGGCATCGCCCTCGGCCTGGACCGCATCGTCATGCTGCTGCTGGAAGAGGCCAACATCCGCGAGGTCATCATGTTCCCGCTCAACCAGCAGGCCCAGGACCCGCTGCTGGGGGCCCCATCCGTCATCGAGGATGCCCGCTACAAGGAATTGCACCTCAGTTTCAAGGCCCCGAAAGCGGTGAAGTCCTCGTAGTATCCCGCCCGGCGGTTATGTTTTGTTAATCCTTGCCGGGGATACTGTCACGGTGTGATAGCATACCCTTGAGACCGACATGACATCCAATTCCAGCGACACCGACAACGAAGACCTGAACGACCCCTCACCGCGCATCGGCATCATCGGCGTCGGCGGGGCCGGCGGCAACGCCATCAACAACATGATCCGGGCCGAACTGAGCGGGGTCAACTTCCTGGCCGCAAACACCGACGCCCAGGCCCTGGCGGCGACCCTGGCGCCCCACTCCCTGCAACTGGGGGCGGGCATCACCGGCGGTCTCGGCTCCGGCGCGCAGATCACCACCGGCCGGGCCGCGGCCAAGGAATCGGTCGAGAACCTGCGCGGCTGGGTCTCGCAGTGCGACCTGCTGTTCATCGCCGCCGGCATGGGCGGGGGAACCGGCACGGGCGCGGCGCCGGTCATCGCCGAACTCGCGCGGGCGGAAAAAACCCTCACCGTCGGGGTCGTCACCCTGCCCTTCGACTTCGAAGGCCCGCAGCGCATGCGCACCGCCGTCGAAGGCATGCAGGAACTGGAGCAGCTGGTCGATACCCTGATCGTCATTCCCAACCAGAACCTGTTCGCCGTCGCCAACGCCGCGACCACCTTCGGCGACGCCTTCAGGATGGCCGACGATGTCCTGCACAACGCCATCCGGGGCATCACCGACCTGATCGTCCTGCCCGGACTGATCAATCTGGATTTCGCCGACGTGCGCTCGGTCATCACCCGCACGGGCCGGGCCATGATGGGCACCGGACAGGCCGGCGGTTCCGGCCGCGCCATCGAAGCCGCCGAGGCCGCTATCTCCAACCCCCTGCTCGACATTCTCTCCATCAAGGGAGCACAGGGCCTGCTGATCAACGTCACCGGCGGCCCGGACATGACCCTGTTCGAAATCGACGAGGCCGCCAACCGGGTCCGCTCGGAAGTGGGCAACGACGCCCTGGTCATCTTCGGCAGCGCCTTCGACCCCGGCCTCGACGGGGAATTGCGGGTTTCCGTGGTCGCCACCGGATTGCGCGGGCCCGAAGCCCAGGCCGACCCCTACGCCGACGAACCGGAAGCGGAACCGGAGCCCACTTTCGAAGAGAAACCGGAACCTGAACCCGAACCGGTGGCGGAAACGCCGCCGCCCATCGAACCGACCCTGGAGGCGGTGCGCGAAGCGGTGATCGAGCGCGTCGTCGAAGAGGAACCCCTGCCGGAACCGGAGGAAACGCCGGAACCGCCCCGGACCAGCGCGGAAAGCCGCAGCCTGTTCGACCGGGTCACCGGCCTGGACAGCAGCGCCGAGCCCACTCCTGCGCCCGAGGACGACGCCCATCCCATCCCGGCCCCGACCCTTCCCCCGGCGCAAACATCCCCGGCGGCGGGAAAACCCGCCGAGACCCCCGACGTCCCGGCCTTCGTGCGCAACGAAGACAAAACCGAAGACCCCGACAAACCCCGCCGAGGCTGGGCCAGCAGGCTGTTTCGTTCTTAGGCCGCCTTAAGTTCGAGCATCGGTCGTTTAATTGGAGCCATTTGACCCCAATTAAGCGCCCATGCTCTAAATCAGGCCGGAATGGCCGATGGCGAGGGCGCCGAGGCCGATGGAGAAGAGGCCGAGGACGGCGCTGAGGCCGTTGTAGGCCCAGGTCATGGAATGGGCGGCGTGGCGCAGGGGGACGGCGATGACCAGGCTGAGGATGCCCATTCCCGCCATCGAACCCAGGCCGAACAGGACGATGTAGACGACGCGGGTGGAAACCGTCTCCATGCCCTGCATGGTCAGCAGCACCAGCGCCGCCGTTCCGGCCAGTCCGTGCATCATGCCGACCAGCAGGGCGCGCAGGGACATGCCCTTAAAGTGCTCGTGGCTGTGGCGTGCGGCGTCGTGGCTCCCCTCCCCCTCGTGGGAGTGGGCGTGGATGTGGCGTTCGCCGCCGCCGTGGCCGTGGATGTGAAAGTGGATGCGCTTGCGGACCAGGCGGACCAGGACGTCAAGCCCCAGGCCGATCAGCATGACCCCGACCAGCCCTTCCAGATAAAGGGCCAGTTCGGCCGGAATGCTGGTCCCCAGGACGATGACGGCGGCGCCGAAGGCGAACAGGGTCAGGGTATGGCCGAGGCCCCACATGATCCCCAGGGGCAGGGCCTGGCGCACCGATTTCGCCCGCGTCGCCAGCACGGCGACGGCGGCCAGATGGTCGGCTTCCAGCGCATGGCGCATGCCGATGAGAAAACCGAGAAACAAAATGCCGGTCATGTGATGTTCATCCCCTCGAAACGGAATCCGTCGATATCACGAACAAACGGCGGCGGCAATGGCGACGACGCGTCCTTGAGGATTTGCGCGGCGGAGGTTTTCTTGTAAGTTCCCGGCCCATGAGAGTAGACGACTTCGACTTCGACCTGCCCCGGAATTTCATCGCCCAGCGCCCGGCCCGGCCCCGCGACAGCGCCCGCCTGCTGGTGGCCGACGGCCTGCTCGACGCGACCATGGCCCGCCTGCCCGAATTCCTCGACGACAAGGACCTGCTGGTCTTCAACGACACCCGGGTCATCCCCGGGCGGCTGAAGGGGAAACGGGGCGAGGCCGGGGTCGAGGTGACCCTGCACCAACGGCTTTCCGACGACGCCTGGAAGGTCTTCGCCAAACCGGCGAAAAAGCTCAAACCCGGCGACGCCGTCACCTTCACCGAGGATTTTTCCGCCGAGGTCACCGGGAAAGACCCCGGCGGACAGGTGACCCTTCGCTTCAACCGCTCTGGCGGCGACCTGATGGCCGCCCTGGAGGCCCACGGCGGCATGCCCCTGCCCCCCTATATCAAGCGGGAGGGGCTGGCCGACGAACGGGACCGGTCCGACTACCAGACCCTGTTCGCCGAACGGGACGGGGCCGTCGCCGCGCCGACGGCGGGCCTGCATTTCACCCCCCGGCTGATGGACGCCCTCGCCGCCCGGGGCATCGGCCATGTGCGGGTGACCCTGCATGTGGGGGCGGGCACCTTCCTGCCGGTCAAGGCCGAGGACACGGACGACCACCAAATGCATGCCGAATGGGGCGAGATCAACGGCGAAACGGCGGATGCCGTCAATGAGGCCCGGGCCCGGGGCGGGCGCATCGTCGCCGTCGGCACCACCTCGCTGAGGCTGCTGGAATCGGCCGCCGACGAAAACGGCCTGCTGCATCCCTTCGTGGGCGAGACCGACATTTTTATCACCCCCGGCTACCGCTTCCGCCTGGTCGACGCCCTGTTGACCAATTTCCACCTGCCGCGCTCGACCCTGTTCATGCTGATTTCCGCCTTCGCCGGGCTGGACGCCATGAAGGCCCTGTACGCCACCGCCATGGAACGGGACTACCGCTTCTATTCCTACGGCGACGGCTGCCTGCTGCAAAGGACCACCGACCATGTTTGACTTTCAGGTCCTGGCGAAGGACGGCAAGGCCCGGCTGGGCCGGGTCGAGACCGCCCACGGTGGCTTCGACACCCCGGCCTTCATGCCCGTCGGCACGGCGGCCACGGTCAAGGCCATGCTGCCGCAATCCGTCGCCGGGACCGGGGCGCAAATCATCCTCGGCAACACCTATCATCTGATGCTGCGCCCGGGGGCGGAACGCATCCAGCGCCTGGGCGGCCTGCACCGGTTCATGAACTGGCCGGGGCCGATCCTGACCGACTCCGGCGGCTTCCAGGTGATGTCCCTGACCGACCTGCGCAAGCTGACGGAAAACGGCGTCACCTTCCGCTCCCACGTGGACGGCTCGAAACACGAACTGACGCCGGAACGCTCCATGGACATTCAGCGCATGCTGGACGCCGACATCACCATGGCCTTCGACGAATGCACGCCCTTTCCCGCCACCCCGGAACAGGCGGAAGAGTCCATGCTGCTGTCCATGCGCTGGGCCGCCCGCTCCAGGGAGGCCTTCGTCGAGCGGGACGGCTACGGCCTGTTCGGCATCGTCCAGGGCGGGGTGCACCGGGAGTTCAGGGAACATTCGGCCAAGGCCCTGACGGACATCGGCTTCGACGGCTACGCCATCGGCGGCCTCGCCGTCGGCGAGGGTCAGGAGACCATGTTCCGGGTCCTCGACTACACCCCGGGGCTGCTGCCCGAAGACAAACCCCGCTACCTGATGGGCGTCGGCAAGCCGGACGACCTGGTCGGCGGCGTGCTGCGCGGCGTCGATATGTTCGACTGCGTCCTGCCGACCCGCTCCGGGCGCACGTCGCAGGCCTTCACCCGCTTCGGCCCGGTCAACCTGCGCAACGCCCGGCACAAGGACGACCCCCGCCCCCTGGACGAGGCCTGCGCCTGCCCCGCCTGCACCGATTACAGCCGCGCCTATCTGCATCATCTGGTCAAGGTCGGCGAGATTCTCGGGGCCATGCTGTTGACCTGGCACAATCTGCATTATTATCAGGAACTGATGGCCGGCCTGCGGGACGCCCTCGGCAAGGGAGAACTGAACGCCTTCGCCGGAACCTTCGCCGAGACCCAGGCCCGGGGCGACATCGAACAACTGTAAGGATCGAACATGTCTGAAAACACCTACGACACCCTGACCCAGCTTGGCGGCGACGGCGAGGCGGCGGCTTCACCGGAACAGGCGACCCTGGAAGTGGTGCCCAACCCGCAGCGGGGGAACGATTATCTGGTCCGCTTCACCTGTCCGGAATTCACCTCCGTCTGTCCGGTCACGGGCCAGCCGGACTTCGCCCACCTGGTCATCGATTATGTCCCCGACAGCCTGCTGGTGGAAAGCAAGTCCCTGAAACTGTATCTGACCTCGTTCCGCAACCACGGCGCCTTTCACGAGGACTGCACCGTCGCCATCGGCAAGAGAATCTTCGACGCCACCGGGGCGAAGTGGCTGCGCATCGGCGGCTACTGGTACCCGCGCGGCGGCATCCCCATCGACGTCTTCTACCAGTGCGGGGAAATGCCGGAAGGCTTGTGGCTCCCCGACCAGGGCGTGCCGCCCTATCGCGGCAGGGGCTAGGTTGGATGAGCGACTACACCCTTTACATCGGCAACAAGAACTATTCCTCCTGGTCTCTCCGGCCCTGGCTAGCGATGAAGGCCGCGGGCATTCCCTTCGAGGAAAAGATGATCCTGCTGTTCGATGAGAACTGGAAGGAAAACATCGCCGCCATCTCCCCCTCGGCCTGCGTGCCGGTGTTGACGGACGGCGAACTCGTGATCTGGGAAACCATGGCGATCCTCGAATATCTTGCCGAACGCCACCCGGAAAAGAACCTCTGGCCCGAGGACGCCGCCGCCCGCGCCGTCGCCCGCGCCGTCAGCAACGAAATGCATGCCGGTTTCAACGCCCTCAGGGGCAGCATGCCCATGAACATCCGCAAATCCCATCCCGGTAAGGGCATGGGCGAGGGCGTGGCCGGGGATATCGCCAGGATTTCGCAAATCTGGAACGACTGCCGCTCGCGCTTCGGCGCGGGCGGGCCGTACCTGTTCGGCGCATTCACCATCGCCGACGCCATGTTCGCACCGGTGGTCAGCCGCTTCACCACCCACGTGGTTGACCTAGACCCGGTTTCGGCGGCCTACCGGGACACCATTCAGGCCATGCCGGAGATGATCGCCTGGTCCGACGCGGCCAGGGCCGAGCCCTGGATCGTGGCGGAAGACGAAATCGACTGACGGCCCGGTGATGGAACCGAAACAGGCGATCCGGGACAAGGCCCTGGAACTGGGCTTCGATCAAGTCGGCTTCGCCGCGGCGGACGCCGAGCCGGGCCTTGGACGGGACCTGGAGGCCTTTCTAAACGACGGACGGCACGGCGCCATGGATTGGCTGGCGAGAACGCCGGAGCGCCGGACCAGCCCCCGGGGCCTGTGGCCCGACGCCCGCTCGGTCATCGTCGCCGCCGTCAACTACGCCCCCGCCGAAGCCCCCGCGAAAGCCCTGGCCCGCCGCGACCGGGGCAACATCAGCGTCTACGCCCGGGGCCGGGATTATCACGACCTGGTGAAAAAACGCCTGAAGCAACTGGGCCGCTGGCTGGTCGAGGAATTCGGGCCGGAAATCAAGGTCTTCGTCGACACCGCCCCGGTGATGGAAAAACCCCTGGGGCAGAAAGCCGGGCTGGGCTGGCAGGGCAAGCACACCAATCTGGTTTCCAGGCAATTGGGGTCGTGGTTTTTCCTAGGCGAGGTCTACACCACCCTGGACCTGCCGCCGGACGGGGCGAGCCCGGACCATTGCGGGGCCTGCACCCGCTGCCTCGACGCCTGCCCCACCGGGGCCCTGGACGCCCCCCGCCGCATGGACGCCCGGCGCTGCATTTCCTACCTGACCATCGAACACAAGGGGGCCATTCCCCCGGAGCTGGCCGACGCCATGGGCAACCGCATCTACGGCTGCGACGATTGCCTGGACGCCTGCCCGTGGAACAAATTCTCCTCGCCGACCCGGGAACCCGCTTTCTTTCCCCGGGCGGAACTGGCTCAACCCCGGCTCAAAGACCTGGCGAACCTGGACGACGACGCCTTCCGGCAATTGTTTTCCGGCTCCCCCGTCAAGCGCACGGGCCGGGACGCCTTCGTCCGCAACGTGCTGATCGCCATGGCCAACAGCGGCGACCCCGCCCTGGCCGGAGATTTGCGCGACCGGCTGGACGATTCCTCGCCCCTGGTCGCCGAAACCGCCCGCCGCGCCCTGGCCCGGCTGACGGGGAAATAAGCCCCGGATCATCATTTTCCTACCATCGCGGCCCGCCTCGGGGTATGA
The DNA here is from genome assembly GCA_964344645.1 of uncultured Thalassospiraceae bacterium. Taxonomy (GTDB): domain Bacteria; phylum Pseudomonadota; class Alphaproteobacteria; order Rhodospirillales; family JABHCV01; genus JACNJU01. The sequence continues at coordinate 3,606 of CAYFOJ010000049.1, read as the reverse complement.
TCGCCGCAGGGAAGAAGGGGCGAACAGTCCACTACAACGGGAAACGGAAGAGACGCCAATGGCTGCGCTGTCGCCGCAAGACATGGAAATCATCAAGCGGGCGCCCCTGCTGATGGACCTGCCCGCCGATGTTCTGCAGCATCTGCTCGACGAATCCCACGTGGTCGATTTCCCCCGCAACAAGCTGTTGTTCCTGCGCGGCGAACCGGCGGATCACATCTATCTGCTGCTCGACGGCTGGGTGAAGGTGTACCGGGACACGCCGGAAGGGGAACAGACCGTGATCGGCATCCTGAAACCCGGCGAGACCGTGGCCGAGGCGGCCATTTTCCTGGGCCGGGACTATCCCGCCAGTGCCGAGGTAGTGAGCGACGCCAAACTGCTGGAAATCCCCGCCGACTCCCTGCTCAGCCTGCTGCGCGAGGACGGCGAGTTGGGCATTCGCATGCTGGGCACCCTGTCGCAGCGGCTGCGCGGGCTGGTCCTGCACATCGAGCAGATCCAGGCCCGCTCGACGCCGCAGCGCCTGGGGGAATTCCTTCTCGGCCTGTGTACGGAGAGGGAGGGCTCCATCACCCTCGACCTGCCCTACGACAAATCCCTGGTCGCCGCCCGCCTCGGCATGAAGCCGGAAAGCCTGTCCCGGGCCCTGGCCAAGCTGCGCTCCTACGAGGTCTCCACCAACGGCCACATGGTGGTGCTGGGGGACATCGGCAAGCTGAGGAATTTCTGCGCCGCCGGCGACTGATCACACACGCGGGCGGGTCAGGATCGGCCAGAACACCAGACAATAGACGGCGAAGCCCCCGGACCACGAGAGTCCCGAGGCGATGAGCAGTCCCTCGTAGCCACCCGGCGGCAGGTCATGCACGGCCAGGGCCGCCACAACCCGCAGCAAGGCCCCGATGACGACCATGGCATAGGCGGCGGCAATGGCCGGAGACGCCTTGATCGTGCGTCCCGAATGACCGAGGGCGGCGCGGGTGATCATGGCCATCACCGTGGTCCCGAAGGCGCCGGCGGAAAGGGCGTGCACCCCGGCGCCCCGTTCGATCCCGGAAGTGAAATCGGCGAGCGCCAGCAGGGCGAAGCCGATCACCAGCCAGAAATGACCGGCATGCAGGACCCAGACGATGGGATCGCCCAGGGTTTTGACGCTGTGCCAGTCGCGCATGCGGACCATCAGGGCCAGCGCCGCCAGCAACGCCGCCAGTCCGGCAGCAAACCGGCCCGGCCCGGCGTCGGCGGCGAACACGTCCAGCAGCGCCGCCGCGATCACCAGGACGACCACCGTCCGGGTGACGCCTTCCGGCGTTCCCGCCTCCACCTCGACGCCCCGATGGCGCAGGGCGTTGGCGGTAAAGCCCGGAATCACCCGGCCGCTGATCATGGCCAGCAGGAAAACCACGCCGTAGAGGCCGATTTCGAGCCCCATGGTGGCGGTATCCGCCGTCAGGTCCATGGCCTCCAGATGCATCATCAGGTTGCCGAGAAAGAGCACCGCCAAGACCCCGAGGACGATGTAATTGCGGCGAACCCGGTGGGCGACCAGACGGCGCCCCACGTAAACCCCGAGCAGCGGAATCATCGCCAGGTCGAGGGCGGCCACCGCCGCCGGGCCCAGTGCGTCGCCGGACCACATGGCCAACCGCCCGCCGAGCCAGACGAGCGCCAGCACCACCAGGGGCATCCCGGCAAAGGGGCCGGAACGGGTCCAGTTGGGGACCGCGGTCAGCAAAAACCCGGCCACCGCCGCGACGACGAAACCGTAAATCATTTCATGGCCGTGCCAGTGGGACGGGGCGAAATCGCCGGGCGTCCCGCCGTCCCCCAGATAGGCCCAGAGCCAGGCCGCGAGGGGAAACACGCCATAAAGGCCGGCGAACAGAAAAAACGGCCGGAAACCGGCGCTGAGGAAGGCGGGGGAAGCGGTTTCCTCGGGCTCGCCGGGGCCTTGAACGGAAATCCTGGCGTTCATGTGCATCCATATCCCTGGTTGTGAATTTGGAAAAAACTAGACAACAGCCGCCCGCCGGGCCTTGATGTTCATCAATCCCCTATCTTTGCGAGCCCCTTGATGCCGTCACACCTTGCCCTTCTTCTCCTGTTGATCCTGACCCCGGCGCAGGGCGCGGCCGGGGCGGCGGAAAAAAAGCCCGGCCAGGTCTTCCGGGATTGCGCAGAGTGCCCGGAAATGGTCGTCGTGCCGGCGGGTCGCTTCATCATGGGCACGGACGGCCGTCATAAACATGAGCGGCCCGCCCATCCGGTCGCCGTCGAAAGGCCCTTCGCCATCGGCGTTTACGAGATCACCTTCGACGAATGGCGGGCCTGTTTAGAGGACGGCGGCTGTCCGCGCATGCCAGACGACCACAACTGGGGCATGGGACGCCGCCCGGTGATCAACATCACCTGGCACGACACCCTGCCCTATCTGGACTGGCTAAGCCGCAAGACGGGACACGCCTACCGGCTGCCGTCGGAGGCGGAGTGGGAGTACGCCGCCCGTGCCGGAACGACGACGGAATTCTGGTGGGGCGACGAGGTCGGCGAGAACCGGGCCAACTGCCGGGACTGCAAAAGCCGGTGGAGCGGCAAGGGCCCCGCCCCCGTCGGCTCCTTCGACGCCAACCCCTTCGGGCTTTACGACGTCCACGGCAACCAGTGGGAATGGATGCAGGATTGCTGGAACCCGAACCACGACGGGGCCCCCGGCACCACCCGGCCACGGCTGGACGGGGACTGCGGCTATCGGGTCATCCGTTCCGGATCCTGGTACTATTTTTCCAAGAACAGCCGTTCCGCCTGGCGCTATAAGAACGATGTCCGCGTCAAAAGCTATAACATCACCCTCAGGGTGGCCCGGGACCTGCCCTGAATTAAGGCTACACATCATCGTCGCCGCTCCCTATAATTCCACAGGGGGGAACTGTTTATCATTACTGAAAACGGTTCGATCCCACATGACTTGATGCCCCCGAGACCGGCGAAAACACACAACCGACGAGCCAAGGACCCGAATCGCGCCCCATGACTGCCAACAAGCCCCTTGCCAGCAAGCTGTTCCGGTCGGTCATTTCCGTTTTTGTCCTGATTACCTTGACGGTAATCGGCACCCTCGCCTATCTGGCCATCCGTGATACCAAGCAGAACCTGCTCTACGAACTCACCCTGCATGAGAAGATACACCATCAGAACTTGGCGCTGGCTCTGTGGAAACGGGACAGGGAAGAACTGCAATCCCGGGGCGAGACAATCCTGGAAACGCCGGAGATCGTCGGCATCCGCATCACCGACAGCCGAACCCCGGAAAACACCCTCGTCCTCGGCGACACCTCTTCCGGGGCGTCTTACCAGCACGGCTTCCCCCTGATTTATCGGTCCGGCGGGGTCGAGGTACCCGTCGGAGCGGCGACACTGCATACGAATCTCGAGGTCATTTCCAACAGAACCCGCCACCGGGGTTTCATCACCATTGCCGCCGTCCTGACCTTGCTCACCACCCTGTGGCTGACCCTGCATGCCGCTGGGCGGGTGATTGTCTCCGCCCCCCTGGCCCGGCTTGTCCGGCTGACGGAAAATCTGGAATTCGCCAAGCTCGAAAAG
>CAYFOJ010000048.1:0-15591 GCA_964344645.1 uncultured Thalassospiraceae bacterium | reverse complement strand
TCCGCGAAGGTGGCCGCACCGTCGGCGCCGGCGTCGTCGCCTCGATTGTCGAATAAGACAGACTAACGTGTCGTTCGGCGGGCCGGTTTCCGGCCCGCCGGCGGCTTTCAATTGTTGACGGCGGTCCGTGAATGGTCCGCCCAATTGCGCGTTTAGGGGCATAGCTCAGTTGGTAGAGCGACGGTCTCCAAAACCGTAGGTCGCGGGTTCGAACCCTGCTGCCCCTGCCATCCTCCGGCGGCTTCGGATGACGGCCCTGAGAGCGCGAAAAGGTAATGATGCTATGGCGAAAGTAAGCCCGGCCCAGTTTATCAAGGAAGTGCGCCAGGAGACCTCGAAGGTGACCTGGCCGACGCGCAGGGAAACCAGCGTTTCCACGGCCATGGTGTTCATCATGGTGATCTTGGCGGCTCTGTTCTTCTTCGCCGTGGACCAGGTCTTGGCCCTCGGCGTGCGCACCGTCTTCGGGCTGGGAGGCTGACCCATGGCCATGCGCTGGTACGTTATTCACGCCTATTCGGGCTTCGAGCAGAAAGTCGCCTCTTCCATCGAGGAACAGGCCGAGCAGGCCGGCATGGCCGACATGTTCGAGCAGGTCCTGGTCCCGGTCGAGGAAGTGGTGGAAGTCCGCCGCGGCTCCCGGGTCGCCGCCGAACGCAAGTTCTTCCCCGGCTATGTGCTGGCGAAGATGGAAATGACCGACGAGACCTGGCATCTGGTGAAAAACACGCCGAAGGTGACCGGATTCCTCGGTTCCGGCGGCCGTCCGTCGCCGATCACCAACGCCGAGGCGGAACGCATCCTGCATCAGGTGCAGGAGGGCATCGACCGTCCGAAGCCGTCTATTCTGTTCGAGATCGGTGAACAGGTCCGTGTTTGCGACGGCCCGTTCAATTCCTTCAACGGCACCGTCGAGGACGTGGACGAAGAGCGGGCCAGGCTCAAGGTGGCGGTGTCCATCTTCGGCCGGGCGACGCCCGTGGAACTGGAATACTCGCAGGTCGAAAAACTCTGAGATCAACCTGCATTAACCGCGTGGGAGGCCCGCCATGGCCGCACCACGCACTCAGAAACCTTTAACACTGAGGACGCAAATGGCTAAAAAAATCAAAGGCTACGTTCGGCTGCAAGTGCCGGCCGGACAGGCCAACCCGTCACCGCCCATCGGCCCCGCGCTGGGTCAGGCCGGTCTCAACATCATGGAATTCTGCAAGGCGTTCAACGCCCAGACCCAGAACCTGGAACAGGGCATGCCGATTCCGGTGGTCATCACCGCCTATCAGGACGCCACCTTCGAATTCATCACCAAGACCCCGCCGGCCAGCTTCTTCCTGAAGAAGGCGGCCAAGCTGCCGAAAGGCTCGGGCACGCCCAGCCGCGAGGTGATCGGCAAGGTGACCATGGCCCAGGTCCGCGAGATCGCCGAGACCAAGATGGCCGACCTCAACGCCAACGACATGGACGCCGCCTGCGAAATGATCAAGGGTTCGGCCCGTTCCATGGGCATCGAAGTGGTGGAGTAGTACGATGGCATTCAAAGGAAAACGTCTCAAGAAAATCCACGAAGGCATCGACCGCGACGCCCTCTACACCCTGGCCGACGCCGTCAAGATCATCAAGGACAACGCCAGCGCCAAGTTCGATGAAACCGTCGAAGTGGCCCTCAACCTGGGCGTCGATCCCAAGCACGCCGATCAGATGGTCCGTGGCGTGGTCTCCCTGCCTCACGGCACCGGCAAGTCCCTGCGCGTCGCCGTCTTCGCCAAGGGCGACAAGGTCAAGGAAGCGGAAGAGGCGGGCGCCGATATCGTCGGCTCCGACGAACTGGCCGCCAAGATCAAAAAGGGCGAGATCGATTTCGACCGCTGCATCGCCACCCCGGACATGATGGCCGTGGTCGGCCAGTTGGGCAAGGTGCTGGGTCCGAAGGGCCTGATGCCGAACCCGAAACTGGGCACGGTGACGCCGGACGTGGCCGGCGCGATCAAGGCGGCCAAGGCCGGACAGATCGAGTTCCGGGTCGAAAAGGCCGGAATCGTTCATGCCGGCGTCGGCAAGGCCAGCTTCTCGGCCGAGGCGATCAGCGAAAACATCACCGCTTTCGTCGGCGCCATCAACAAGGCCAAGCCGAGCGGCGCCAAAGGCACGTATTTGAAGCGAGCTTCCGTCAGTTCGACGATGGGGCCCGGCGTGAAACTCGATATCGGCAATCTCGTCGGCTAACGAGTAAGGAATTCCGCCCGTTGCCGTTTTGCGACGGCGGCGGGTGGACAGGAAACGCGGGTTGCGTTTCCGACCTGTCCAAGACTGTAGGCGGCGTCCGCTGGAGTTGAAGCGGTCGTCATAATGGATTTCCACCTGCACAGACAGTGCAAGAACCGTTTTCCGGACGCTCCGCGTCCCTCATGACGGCTTAACTGGCGCACTGGACAGGCTTACCGGCCCCGGTTTTCGGGGTCATAAGTCCAACGGTTCCCGATCCTCGGGTCCGCCCAGGCGGACGGGAGGGGAGGGGCCAAAGAAGCTGGAGAAGACAGTGGACCGAGGACAAAAAGAAGAACTGGTTGCGTCCATGCATCAGACCTTCGAAGACACCTCCATGGTCGTCGTCACCCATTACAGCGGGTTGACGGTTGCCGAAATGGGGGACCTTCGCAGGCAGATGCGCGAGGCCGGAGCCAGTTTTAAAGTCACCAAGAATCGGCTCACGCGGCGTGCCATCGACGGCACCAAATTCAGCGGCCTAAGCGATATGTTCATCGGACCGACGGCAATTGCCTACTCGGACGACCCGGTGGCCCCCGCGAAGGTGGCTGTCAAATTCGCCAAATCCAACGACAAACTGGTTGTCATTGGCGGCGCTCTTGGGGAAGAAATGCTCGATGTGGACGGGGTCAAGGCGCTTGCCAGCCTGCCGGGTCTGGACGAGCTTCGGGCCAAGATCGTCGGCATGATTTCCACCCCGGCAACCCGGATCGCCGGCGTCCTTCAGGCGCCCGGTGGACAGGTGGCGCGGGTTCTCGGCGCGAAAGCCGCCGAAGGCGAAGCCGCATCCTAACGAACCGATTGTTAAACTCGATACCGACAGTTAAAGCCTAAGGAGAAACACACTATGGCTAATCTCGAACAGATCGTTGAAGATCTCTCTGCCCTGACCGTCATGGAAGCGGCCGAACTTTCCAAAATGCTGGAAGAAAAGTGGGGCGTTTCCGCCGCCGCTCCGGTCGCCGTCGCCGCTGCCGGTCCCGCCGCCGGTGGTGAAGCCGCCGAAGAAAAGACCGACTTCGACGTCATTCTGGCCTCCGCCGGTGACAAGAAGATCAACGTCATCAAGGAAGTCCGCGCCATCACGGCCCTCGGCCTGAAGGAAGCCAAGGAATTGGTCGAATCCGCGCCGAAGGCGGTCAAGGAAGGCGTCAACAAGGACGAAGCCGAAGAGATCAAGAAGAAGCTGGAAGAAGCCGGCGCCACGGTCGAACTCAAATAAGACCCCACGGGTTCGCCTCGGCGGGCCCGCGGGTAATTCAAGACAAGCCGACGGTCGGCCCCGCGCCACCGTCGGCGCGTCTGCCAAAGACACATAATTTTGCACGCATCCGTTCAGATGGGCCTTACCGAGGCCGGGAACATGGATGTGCTTGCCGCATGGGGGCGCTTCACTCGTTGGCGCGCCACGGAACGGAAGACGGAACCTTATCGACTGCGGTGGTCGTAGAGAGCTCTGTCTCAGGACAAGTCAATCGTAGGGAAAACTTGTAATGGATCAATCCTATACGGGTCGCAAGCGCGTTCGCAAATTTTTCGGCAACCTGAAAGAGGTCGCCCCGATGCCCAACCTGATCGAGGTTCAGAAGGCGTCATACGACAAATTCTTCCGCACGGACATGACCGTCGACGAGCGCAAGGGCAGCGGCCTCGACGAGGTCTTCAAGTCCGTCTTCCCGATCAAGGACTTTTCCGAACGGGGCACGCTCGAATATGTCGGCTTCAATTTCGAGGAGCCGAAATACGACGTCGAGGAATGCCAGCAGCGCGGCATGACCTTCGCCGCCCCCCTCAAGGTGACCCTGCGCCTGGTGGTTTGGGACATCGACGAGGAAACCGGCGCGCGTTCCATTCTCGACATCAAGGAGCAGGACGTCTACATGGGCGACATGCCGCTGATGACCGATAACGGCACCTTCGTCGTCAACGGCACCGAGCGGGTCATCGTCTCGCAGATGCACCGTTCCCCCGGCGTCTTCTTCGACCACGACAAGGGCAAGACCCATTCCTCCGGCAAATTCCTGTTCGCCGCCCGCGTGATTCCCTACCGCGGCTCCTGGCTGGACTTCGAATTCGACGCCAAGGACCTGGCCTACGTGCGTATCGACCGCCGCCGCAAGCTGCCGGTGACGACGTTGCTGATGGCGCTCAACAACGACAAGACCGATGCCCTGATCGCCGAACGGGCGAAGGACGACAAGACCGTCGAGGCGGCCGAGAAGGAAGGCTATTCGCCCGAGGAAATCCTCGCCTTCTTCTACGACCAGGTGACCTATACCCGGGCCAAGAAGGGCTGGAAGACCCCGTTCGAGGGCGACAGCCTGCGCGGCGTCAAGCTGACCAGCGACCTGGTCAACGCCAAGACCGGCAAGGTGGTCGCCGAAACCGGCACCAAGATGACCCCGCGCCTGATCCGGCAGTTGCTGGAAAAGGGCATGGAGGAAAAGCTGGTATCCGACGAGGACCTGATCGGGCGTTATATTTCCGGCGATCTGTATAACGAGCAGACCGGCGAAATTTACGCCGAAGCCGGTTCGGAAATCACCGAGGACCTGCTGGAAGCCCTGGCGGAGGCCAAGTACGACAGCATTTCCACCCTGGCCATCGACCACGTCAACGTCGGCCCCTATATCCGCAACACCCTGGCCGTCGACAAGAACACCTGCCGCGAAGAGGCCCTGATCGACATCTACCGGGTCATGCGGCCGGGCGAACCGCCGACGCTGGAAACCGCCGAAGCCCTGTTCAACAGCCTGTTTTTCGACGCCGAGCGGTATGACCTGTCGTCCGTCGGCCGGGTCAAGATGAACGCCCGCATGGGCTTCGAGACCGAGGACACGCTGAGGACGCTGCGCAAGGAAGACATCATGGCGGTGGTCAAGACCCTGGTCGAACTGAAGGACGGCAAGGGCGAAATCGACGACATCGATCACCTGGGCAACCGCCGGGTGCGGTCCGTCGGCGAACTGATGGAGAACCAGTACCGGGTCGGCCTGCTGCGCATGGAGCGCGCCATCCGCGAACGGATGAGCTCCGTCGATATCGACACCGTCATGCCCCATGACCTGATCAACGCCAAGCCCGCCGCCGCCGCGGTGCGGGAATTCTTCGGCTCGTCCCAGTTGTCCCAGTTCATGGACCAGACCAACCCGCTGTCGGAAATCACCCACAAGCGCCGCCTGTCGGCCCTTGGCCCGGGCGGCCTGACCCGCGAGCGGGCCGGCTTCGAGGTGCGCGACGTGCATCCGACCCACTATGGACGCATCTGCCCCATTGAAACCCCGGAAGGCCCCAACATCGGCCTCATCAACTCGCTGGCGACCTTCGCCCGGGTCAACAAGTACGGCTTTATCGAAACCCCGTACCGCAAGGTTGAAAACGGCAAGGTGACCGGCGAGGTGACCTACATGTCGGCCATGGAGGAGGGGCGCTACACCATCGCCCAGGCGAACGAGGAACTCGACGCCAAGGGCAAGTTCGTGCATGAACTGGTGAGCAGCCGCAAGGGCGGCGAGTTCGTTCTCGCCCTGCCGGAAACCATCGAATTCATGGATGTCTCGCCGAAGCAACTGGTTTCCGTCGCCGCGGCGTTGATCCCGTTCCTGGAAAACGACGACGCCAACCGCGCCCTGATGGGGTCGAACATGCAACGCCAGGCGGTGCCGCTGCTGCGCGCCGCCGCGCCCATCGTCGGCACCGGCATGGAAGCGAAAGTGGCCCGTGACTCGGGCGCCACAATCGTCGCCAAGCGCTCCGGCGTCATCGACCAGATCGACGCCACCCGCATCGTCGTCCGCGCCACCGAGGAGACCTCGCACTCCGCCGCCGGCGTCGACATCTACAACCTGCTGAAGTTCCAGCGTTCGAACCAGAACACCTATCTGCACCAGCGCCCGCTGGTGAAGGTCGGCGACATGGTCCGCGCCGGCGACACCATCGCCGACGGCCCGTCGACGGAATTCGGTGAGCTGGCCCTGGGCCGTAACGTGCTGGTCGCGTTCATGCCCTGGAACGGCTACAACTTCGAAGACTCGATCCTGATCTCGGAACGCATCGTCAAGGACGATGTGTTCACCTCGATCCACATCGAGGAATTCGAGGTCATGGCCCGCGACACCAAGCTGGGCCAGGAGGAAATCACCCGTGATATCCCCAACGTCGGCGAAGAAGCCCTGAAGAACCTGGACGAAGCCGGCATCGTCTACATCGGCGCCGAGGTCAAGCCCGGCGACATCCTGGTCGGCAAGGTGACACCGAAGGGCGAGAGCCCGATGACGCCGGAGGAGAAACTCCTGCGCGCCATCTTCGGCGAAAAGGCCTCCGACGTGCGCGACACCTCGCTGAAACTGCCCCCCGGCGTCGCCGGAACGGTGGTCGAGGTGCGGGTCTTCTCGCGCCGGGGCGTCGACAAGGACGAACGCGCCCTGGCCATCGAACGCTCGGAAATCGACCGTCTGGCCAAGGACCGCGACGACGAGCGGGCGATTCTGGAACGCAGCTTCCTGGCCCGCCTGACGGCCCTGTTGCTGGGCAAGAAAGCGGTCGGCGGTCCGAAGGGCCTGAAGTCCGGCACCAAAATCACCCAGGAGGTCCTGGACGGCTTCACCGCCGGCCAGAACGCCCAGATCGTCGTGTCCAACGACAAGGTGATGAAGGACGTCGAGGAACTGAAGAAGCACTTCGAGGAAAGCATCGCCGCCCTGCAGGCCCGCTTCGACAACAAGGTTGACAAGCTGCAGCGGGGCGACGACCTGTCGCCGGGCGTGATGAAGATGGTCAAGGTTTTCATCGCCGTGAAGCGCAAGCTGCAGCCGGGCGACAAGATGGCCGGCCGTCACGGCAACAAGGGCGTGATCTCGCGCATCGTTCCCGTCGAGGACATGCCCTATCTGGAAGACGGCCAGCCCGTGGATATCGTCCTCAACCCGCTCGGCGTGCCCTCGCGCATGAACGTCGGGCAGATTCTGGAAACCCATTTGGGATGGGCCAGCGCCAAGCTGGGCGAGCAGATCGGTGAAATGCTCGACGTCGTCAACAAGGACGTCGACGTCAAGGGCCTGCGCTCGAAGCTGAAAGACGTCTACGGCGACAAGGAATACAAGGATAAGGTTTCCTCACTCGACGACAACGAGGTCATCGAGATGTCGGGCAACCTGCGTCCCGGCGTGCCCATGGCGACGCCGGTGTTCGACGGCGCCCACGAGGTCGACATCAACGCCATGCTGGAGAAAGCCGGTCTCGACACCTCCGGTCAGATGACCCTGATCGACGGGCGCACCGGCGAGGCCTTCGACCGCAAGGTGACGGTGGGCTACATCTACATGCTCAAGCTGCACCATCTGGTCGATGACAAGATCCACGCCCGTTCCATCGGCCCGTACTCCCTGGTCACCCAGCAGCCGCTGGGCGGCAAGGCCCAGTTCGGCGGACAGCGCTTCGGTGAAATGGAAGTGTGGGCCCTGGAAGCCTACGGCGCATCCTACACCCTGCAGGAAATGCTGACGGTCAAGTCGGACGACGTTTCCGGCCGCACCAAGGTCTACGAGGCCATCGTCCGTGGCGACGACACCTTCGAGGCCGGCATCCCTGAATCCTTCAACGTTCTGGTCAAGGAGCTTCACTCCCTCGGCCTCAACGTCGAACTGCACTGATCGCCCGGGAAGGAGAATCGATATGAATGAATTGATGAAAGTTTTTGGGCAGGTCAGCGGCACCCAGCAGTTTGACCTTATCCGCATCGCCATCGCCTCGCCGGAGCGCATCCGCTCCTGGTCCTTCGGCGAGATCAAGAAGCCGGAAACCATCAACTACCGGACCTTCAAGCCGGAACGGGACGGCCTGTTCTGCGCCCGCATCTTCGGCCCGACGAAGGACTACGAATGCCTGTGCGGCAAGTACAAGCGCATGAAGTACAAGGGCATCACTTGCGAGAAGTGCGGCGTCGAGGTGACCTTGCAGAAGGTCCGCCGCGAGCGCATGGGCCATATCGAACTGGCCTCGCCGGTGGCCCATATCTGGTTCATGAAGTCCCTGCCGTCGCGCATCGGACTGCTGTTGGACATGACCCTGAAGGATCTGGAACGGGTTCTTTATTTCGAGAACTACGTGGTCGTCGAGCCGGGCCTGACGCCGCTCAAGCTGCATGAACTGCTGTCGGAAGACGCCTACCAGAACGCCGTCGACGAATACGGCGACGACGCCTTTTCCGTCGGCATCGGCGCGGAAGCCATCCGCAAGATGCTGGAAGCCCTCGACCTGGAAGAGGAACTGGCCACCCTGCGGGTCGACCTCAAGGAAACCAACTCGGAAGCCAAGCGCAAGAAATACGTCAAGCGCCTGAAGCTGGTCGAGGCCTTCATCGAATCCGGCGCCCGTCCGGAATGGATGATCCTGGAAGTGGTGCCGGTGATTCCGCCGGAACTGCGTCCGCTGGTTCCCCTCGACGGCGGCCGTTTCGCCACCTCGGACCTGAACGACCTGTACCGCCGGGTCATCAACCGCAACAACCGCCTGAAGCGGCTGATCGAGCTGCGGGCTCCGGAAATCATCGTCCGCAACGAAAAGCGCATGCTGCAGGAGTCCGTCGACGCCCTGTTCGACAACGGCCGCCGCGGCCGCGCCATCACCGGCGCCAACAAGCGCCCGTTGAAGTCCCTGTCGGACATGCTGAAGGGCAAGCAGGGCCGGTTCCGCCAGAACCTGCTCGGCAAGCGCGTCGATTACTCCGGCCGTTCGGTCATCGTCGTCGGCCCGGAACTGATGCTGCATCAATGCGGGCTGCCGAAGAAGATGGCCCTGGAACTGTTCAAGCCCTTCGTCTACTCGAAGCTGGAACTGTACGGCATGGCGACCACCATCAAGGCGGCCAAGCGCATGCTGGAGAAGGAGCGCCCGGAAGTCTGGGATATCCTGGAAGAGGTCATCCGCGAGCATCCGGTGCTTCTCAACCGGGCACCGACCCTGCACCGTCTGGGCATTCAGGCCTTCGAACCGGTGCTGATCGAGGGTAAGGCGATCCAGCTTCATCCGCTGGTTTGCGCCGCCTTCAACGCCGACTTCGACGGCGACCAGATGGCCGTTCACGTGCCCCTGTCCCTGGAAGCCCAGCTTGAAGCCCGCGTGCTGATGATGTCCACCAATAACATCCTCAGCCCGTCCAACGGCAAGCCGATCATCGTCCCGTCCCAGGACATCGTCCTCGGCCTGTATTACCTGACCATGGTGCGCGACGGCGAGAAGGGCGAGGGCATGACCTTCGTCAACGTCAGCGAAATCCGCCACGCCCTGGACGCCGGCGTCGTGTCCATGCACGCCAAGATCAAGTGCCGTTACGAAACCGTGGATGAAAACAACGAGCCGATGACCACCCGCGTCGAATCGACGCCGGGCCGCATGCTGTTGTCGGAAATCCTGCCCCGCAACCCGAACATCTCCCTGTCCCTGATCAATCAGCTTCTGACCAAGCGCGAGATTTCCAACGTCATCGAGGAAGTCTACCGCCATTGCGGCCAGAAGGAGACGGTCATCTTCGCCGACAGGCTGATGGGGCTCGGCTTCACCAACGCCTGCAAGGCGGGCATCTCCTTCGGCAAGGACGACCTTGTCATTCCCGACGCCAAGGAAAAACTGGTCAGCGGCACCGAGGTGAAAGCCAAGGAATACGAGCAGCAGTACCAGGACGGCCTGATCACCCAGGGCGAGAAGTACAACAAGGTCGTCGACGCCTGGTCCCACTGCACCGACCAGGTCGCCGACGAGATGATGAAGCGCATCTCCACCCCGGAGGAGGGCGAGCAGGTCAACGCCGTCTACATGATGGCCCATTCCGGCGCCCGTGGTTCGGCGGCGCAGATGAAGCAGCTTGCCGGCATGCGCGGCCTGATGGCCAAGCCCTCCGGCGAGATCATCGAAACGCCGATCATTTCCAACTTCAAGGAAGGCCTGTCGGTGCTGGAATACTTCAACTCCACCCACGGCGCCCGCAAGGGCCTCGCCGACACGGCGCTGAAGACGGCCAACTCCGGCTATCTGACCCGCCGTCTCGTCGACGTCGCCCAGGATTGCATCATCGTCGAGGACGACTGCAAGACCAAGAACGGCCTGACCGCCCGCGCGGTGGTCGAGGGCGGCGAGGTGATCTCGCCCATGTCCGAGCAGATCCTCGGCCGCACCACCGCCGAGGAGGTCATTCATCCGGCCACCGGCGAGGTTCTGGCCAAGGCCAACGAATTGCTTGAGGAAGAAACCTCCCTGGCCATCGAAGAGGCCGAGGTGGAAACGGTTCTGATCCGCTCCGTGCTGACCTGCGAGGCCTTGAAGGGCACCTGCGCGTCCTGCTACGGCCGCGATCTGTCCCGTGGCACCCGGGTCAATCCCGGCGAGGCGGTCGGCGTCATCGCCGCCCAGTCCATCGGCGAGCCCGGCACCCAGTTGACCATGCGCACCTTCCACATCGGCGGTGCGGTCACCGGCGGCGGCGAGGTCTCCAAGATCGAGGCCGCCGGCGACGCCAAGATTCAGCTCAAGAACTGCGCCACGGTCAAGGACAGCGCCGGCGTCCAGGTGGTGATGAGCCGCAATGCGGAACTGAACCTGATTGACGACAAGGGCCGGGAGCGTGCCCGTCACCGTCTGCCTTACGGTTCCAAGCTGCTGGTCAAGGACAACGCCAAGGTCAAGCGCGGCGCCAAGATGGCGGAATGGGATCCCTACACCCTGCCGATCATCACCGAAAAGAACGGCACCGTGAACTACATGGACATGATCGAAGGCCTGTCCATGGACGAGCGTGTCGATGACGCCACCGGCATCGCCTCCAAGGTCGTCATCGACTGGAAGTCCCAGCCCAAGGGCGCCGAGTTGAAGCCCCGCATCACCCTGCGTGACAAGAAGGGCGAGGTGGTGATGATCGACAAGGACATGGAAGCCCGTTACTTCCTGTCCGTGGACGCCATTCTGTCCGTCGAAAACGGCCAGGAAGTCCACGCCGGCGACGTGTTGGCCCGTATCCCGAAGGAATCGGCCAAGACCCGAGACATCACCGGTGGTCTGCCCCGGGTGGCGGAACTGTTCGAAGCCCGCAAGCCGAAGGACTTCGCCATCATCAGCGAAATCGAAGGCCGTGTCGAATTCGGCAAGGACTACAAGAACAAGCGCCGCATCATCGTCATTCCGACCGATGACAGCCTGGAGCCCCATGAGTATCTGGTTCCCAAGGGCAAGCACATCAGCGTTCAGGAAGGCGACTATGTGGAGGTCGGCGATGCCCTGATGGACGGCAACCCGGTTCCCCACGACATCCTGCGCGTGCTCGGCGTCGAGGCCCTGGCCGGATACCTGATCAAGGAAATCCAGGACGTCTACCGTCTGCAGGGCGTGAAAATCAACGACAAGCACATCGAGGTGATCGTCCGCCAGATGCTGCAGAAGGTGGAAATCACCGATGGCGGCGACACCACCTACCTGATCGGCGAACTGGCCGACCGGCTGGAGTTCGAGGCCGAAAACGAAAAGGCCGAAAAGGACGGCGGGCGTCCGGCCCAGAGCATCCCGGTCCTGCAGGGCATCACCAAGGCCAGCCTGCAGACCCAGTCGTTCATTTCCGCCGCCTCGTTCCAGGAAACCACCCGCGTCCTCACGGAAGCGGCGGTGTCCGGCAAGACCGACAGCCTGATCGGTTTGAAGGAAAACGTCATCGTCGGCCGCCTGATCCCGGCCGGGACGGGCAGCGTCATGAACCAGCTTCGTCAGGTCGCCTCCGGGCGGGACGACGAATTGGCGCAACTGGCGGCGGAAAACGCCCCCGAGGAGGTGGCCCCGGAGATCGCCGCCGAGGCGGTTGCCGTCGAGGAAGCCCCCGTGGCGGCGGAAGGGGAATAATTCCTCTTGTTTTTCAAGCCCGAAGGCGCTTCTTCGGGCGGCCATGACAAAACGGCGCCCCGGGCGATTCCCCGCGGGCGCCGTTTATTTGTTGCGGCGCACCATGAAAGCCCCGCACCGCGCCGGGAAAGCACTGAAAAAACACGAATTCTTTTGCTTGACTGGCAAGGGGCGCATCACTAGTATCCGGCTTCCTCCGCGGGGGTCTGGTGGTGAACCGTTCGGTTTAGACGCAGACTCCTTGGGAAAGTGAGAAAATTTGGATTTTGATCCATCCGGACAGGGACGCTGGCCCGCCGGTTGGTCTGTTTGTTCTCTCGGTAGAGGGAACGATTCGTGGCACGGGATTTTTCGGTCTCGTGCGCGTGTTGTGAGGTGATTTAAGGAATGCCGACAGTCAATCAACTTGTTCGTAAGCCCCGCAAGACCCCGGTCGTGCGGACCAAGGTTCCGGCGCTGGAAGCCTGCCCGCAGAAGCGTGGCGTTTGCACCCGCGTCTACACGACGACCCCGAAAAAGCCGAACTCGGCCCTGCGTAAGGTCGCCCGTGTCCGTCTGACCAACGGCTTCGAGGTCACCAGCTACATCCCCGGCGAGGGCCATAACCTTCAGGAACACTCCGTGGTCCTGCTTCGCGGCGGCCGCGTGAAGGACCTTCCCGGCGTCCGTTATCACATCATTCGCGGGACCCTTGACACGCAAGGCGTTTCCGACCGTCGTCAGCGCCGTTCCAAATACGGCGCCAAGCGTCCCAAGTAAGGATTTTTTAGCATGTCCCGTCGTCACGCAGCCGTTAAACGCGAAATCCTTCCCGATCCCAAGTTCGGCGATCTGGTGGTCTCCAAGTTCATGAACAACCTGATGCTCGATGGCAAGAAGTCCGTCGCCGAGAGAATCGTCTACGGCGCCTTCGACATCATCGAGCAGAAGACCGGCGGCGACCCGCTGAAGGCCTTTCATGAAGCCATCGACAACGTCAAGCCCGCCGTCGAGGTGCGCTCCCGCCGGGTCGGCGGCGCCACCTATCAGGTGCCGGTTGAAGTGCGCAACGACCGCCGTCAGGCGCTGGCCATTCGCTGGATCGTTTCGCTGTCGCGCAAGCGTTCCGAAAACACCATGACCGAACGCCTGTCCGGCGAGCTGCTGGACGCCGCCAACAACCGCGGCGCCGCCGTGAAGAAGCGGGAAGACACTCACAAGATGGCGGAGGCCAACAAGGCCTTCTCCCATTACCGTTGGTAAGCGGGTTACAGGATTTAGACCGACATGGCGCGTACAACCCCCCTTAATCGCTATCGCAACATCGGCATCATGGCCCACATCGATGCCGGTAAGACGACGACGACCGAACGTATTCTCTATTACACCGGTATTTCCCACAAGATCGGTGAAGTCCACGACGGCAACGCCACCATGGACTGGATGGAGCAGGAGCAGGAGCGCGGCATCACCATTACGTCGGCCGCCACCACCTGTTTCTGGAACAACCACCGCATCAACATCATTGACACCCCGGGTCACGTCGATTTCACCATCGAGGTGGAACGCTCACTTCGCGTTCTCGACGGAGCCGTCGCCGTGTTCGACAGTGTCGCCGGCGTTGAGCCGCAGTCGGAAACGGTCTGGCGTCAGGCCGACAAGTACGACGTTCCGCGCATGTGCTTCGTCAACAAGATGGACCGCACCGGGGCCGACTTCTACCGCTGCGTCGACATGATGGTCGACCGCCTGGGCGCCACCCCGCTGGTGCTGCAACTGCCCATCGGTTCGGAATCGGACTTCGCCGGTGTCGTCGATCTGGTCAAGATGAAGGCCATCGTCTGGAAGGACGAGAACCTGGGCGCCGAGTTCGAGGAAGTGGACATTCCCGCCGACCTCGCCGACAAGGCCGCCGAATACCGCGAGACCCTGGTCGAAACCGCCGTCGAGGTGGACGACGAGGCCATGGAAGCCTATCTCGAAGGGGAAGAGCCCAGCGAGGAAACCCTGAAGAAGTGCATCCGCACCGGTACCATCGGCAACATCTTCGTTCCCGTCCTGACCGGCACCGCGTTCAAGAACAAGGGCGTTCAGCCGCTGCTCGACGCCGTCGTCGATTTCATGCCCGCGCCGACCGACGTCGCCGCCATCAAGGGCGTCAAGGCCGGCACGGAAGAGGAAATCGAGCGTCACAACTCGGACGACGAGCCGTTTTCGGCCCTGGCCTTCAAGGTCATGAACGATCCCTTCGTCGGCTCCCTGACCTTCGCCCGCGTCTATTCCGGCGTTCTCGAAGCCGGTGGCTTCGTGCAGAACACGGTCAAGGACAAGAAAGAGCGCGTCGGCCGCATGCTGCAGATGCACTCCAACTCCCGGGAAGACGTCAAGGAAGCCCGCGCCGGCGACATCATCGCCCTGGCCGGTCTGAAGGACACCACCACCGGCGACACTCTCTGCGACGCCTCCAGCCAGGTCATCCTGGAACGGATGGAATTCCCCGATCCGGTGATCGAGGTCGCCGTCGAGCCGAAGACCAAGGCCGACCAGGAAAAGATGGGCGTCGCCCTGTCCCGTCTGGCGGCGGAAGACCCCTCGTTCCGGGTTTCTTCCGATCCGGAAAGCGGTCAGACCGTCATCAAGGGCATGGGTGAACTTCACCTGGAGATCATCGTCGACCGCATGAAACGCGAATTCAAGGTCGAGGCCAACGTCGGCGCGCCGCAGGTGGCCTACCGCGAGACCATCTCCAAGCTGGCCGATATCGACTACACCCACAAGAAACAGACCGGTGGTTCCGGTCAGTTCGCCCGGGTCAAGATCAAGTTCGAGCCGCTGGTTCCCACCGAAGACACCCCGCCCAACGGGTTCGAGTTCGCCAACTCGGTCGTCGGCGGCAACGTGCCGAAGGAATTCATCCCCGGCGTCGAGAAGGGCCTGGAAAGCGCTATGGAAACTGGCGTTCTCGCCGGCTTCCCGGTCATCAACGTCCGCGCCGAGCTGTATGACGGCAATTCGCACGACGTCGATTCCTCGGTCATGGCGTTTGAAATCGCCGCCCGCGCCGCCTTCCGCGACGGCATGCGTCAGGCCGGTCCGAAGCTGCTGGAGCCGATGATGCGGGTCGAAGTGGTGACGCCGGAGGAATACATGGGCGACATCATCGGCGACCTGAATTCCCGCCGTGGACAGGTCAGCGACATGGACCAGCGCGGCAACGCCCGCGTGGTCACCGCCGCCGTCCCCCTGGCCAACATGTTCGGCTACGTCAACACCCTGCGCTCCATGTCCCAGGGGCGCGCCCAGTACACCATGCATTTCGACCAGTACGCCGAAGTTCCGGCACAGGTCGCTGAAGAAGTCCAGACCAAATTGGCCGGCTAGAGCCGCACAAGGAAAAATCGGAGTTATCGGATATGGCTAAAGAAAAATTCGAACGTAACAAACCGCATTGCAACGTCGGCACGATTG
>CAYFOJ010000047.1:0-16308 GCA_964344645.1 uncultured Thalassospiraceae bacterium | reverse complement strand
TTACTGTATGTGACGAGCCGCCTATTTTCAATAAGTTATCTCGGGAATATGGCGGAGAGGGAGGGATTCGAACCCTCGGTACCCGTAAAGGCACAACGGTTTTCGAGACCGCCCCGTTCGACCACTCCGGCACCTCTCCTGATGGTGTTCGTCCCGCGGTCGGGGCGGGCGGAGACTAGCGGAAAGCGTTTGCGCTTGCAAGGTGCGCGCGGCGTGTTTTTGCTGCCGGCGAAAACTGGACGAAACCGTTGACATGCGGGGTTTTCCGGCTATATTGCCGCCTTTCCGGCCCGTTGGCGATGCCTGCGGGCAGTTGTAATGCGCCGTTCGAGGCGGGGCCCGCCCCCGAAAGACCGTCCCTCCGAACCATGGGACGGCGCCGCAGGACGCGGAGAAGAAAGAGAAAGAGAGAGCGAAACATGTTCGCAATTGTGAAAACCGGCGGCAAGCAGTACAAGGTCGCCGAGAACGACGTCATCGTCGTCGAAAAACTCGCCGCCGAAGCCGGTTCCAGCGTCACCCTGGACGACGTGCTGATGATCGGCGAGCCGGGCAAGGCCGCGAAAACCGCCGCCGCCGACCTGGGCAAGGCCGCCGTCTTCGCCGAAGTGATCGAGCAGGGCCGGGCCGACAAGATTATCGTCTTCAAGAAGAAGCGCCGTCATAACTATCGCCGCAAGGCCGGTCACCGCCAGCACCAGACCGTGCTGCGCATTACCGGCATCAGCGCCACCGGCAGCAAGCCGAAGGCCGCCGCCAAGAAAGCGGCGCCGGCGAAGAAAGCCGAGGCCGAAGCGGAACCGGCAACCGAAACGAAGACAGAGGAGTAAAGTCTCATGGCACATAAAAAAGCAGGCGGCAGCTCCCGCAACGGCCGCGATACCGCCGGCCGTCGTCTCGGGGTGAAGAAGTTCGGCGGCGAGGCCGTCATCCCCGGCAACATCATCATCCGCCAGCGGGGCACCAAGTGGCATCCCGGCGACAATGTCGGCATGGGCAAGGACCACACCATTTTCGCCCTGACCGAAGGCCGGGTGAAGTTCCACCGCAAGGCCGCAGGCCGGGTTTATGTCGGTGTGGAGCCGTCGGCGGGCTAACCGACCGGCTGCCATTCGCTGCAAGTGTTAAAGGGGAATGGTCGGCCATTCCCCTTTTTGATTCCGGGCGCTTGACACCATGAAGTTCCTCGACGAAGCGAAAATTTTTATCAAGAGCGGCGACGGCGGCGACGGCTGCGTCAGTTTCCGGCGCGAGAAGAACATCCCCTTCGGCGGCCCCAACGGCGGCAACGGCGGGCGCGGCGGCGATGTCGTCGTCGAGTGCGTCGACGGCCTCAACACCCTGATCGATTTCCGCTACCAGCAGCATTTCAAGGGCAAGCGAGGCGTTCACGGCATGGGCTCGAACCGGGACGGACCGAAGGGACAATCGGTCAACATCAAGGTCCCCGTCGGCACCCAGATCCTGGATGAAGACAACGAGACCCTGCTGGCTGACTTCACAGAGGTCGGGCAGAGCCAGATCCTCGCCCGTGGCGGCGACGGCGGCTACGGCAACGCCCATTTCAAGACCTCGACCAACCAGGCCCCGCGCCGTTTCGATCCCGGTTGGCCCGGCGAGGAGATGTGGGTCTGGCTGCGCCTGAAGCTGATCGCCGACGCCGGGCTTGTCGGTTTGCCCAACGCCGGCAAGTCCACGTTCCTCGCCGCCGTCTCCCGGGCGCGGCCGAAGATCGCCGACTATCCGTTCACCACCCTGCATCCCAATCTCGGCGTCGTCGCCATCGACGAAGAGGAATTCGTCATCGCCGACATCCCCGGCCTGATCGAGGGCGCCCACGAAGGGGCGGGCCTGGGTCACCGTTTCCTGGGTCATGTGGAACGCTGCGGCGTGCTGTTGCACCTGGTCGACGGCACGGCGGACGACGTGGTGCAGTCCTACAAAACCATTCGCGGCGAGTTGGAGGCCTACGGCGGCGTCCTCGGCGGCAAGGTCGAGATCGTCGCCCTGAACAAATGCGACGCCCTGACCGGGGACGACATCGCCGAGAAACTGACCGCCTTGCGGAAGGCCTCGGGGGCGGAGGTGATGAAGCTGTCCGGCGTCGCCGGGATCGGTGTCGAGGACATGCTGAGGGCCATGAACGCGGTCATTCACGAAGAGCGGGGCGACAACATCGTCGAAGAACGGACGGTGTTCCGGCCATGAGCCCGCACCGACAGACAACCGATCTGGAGGCCGGAAAGCGCGTCGTCATCAAGATCGGCTCGTCCCTGCTGGTCGATGAGGACCACGGCACCATTCACCGCACCTGGCTCGCCGCATTGGCGGAAGACGTGGCGCGCATGCGCGAACGCGGACAGCAGGTCGCCATCGTCTCCTCGGGCGCCATCGCCGTCGGCAGGCGGCATCTGAAATTCTCCGACGGCGCCCTGCGGCTGGAGGAAAAGCAGGCCTCGGCGGCGACGGGCATGCTGCGCCTGGCGCACGCCTATCAGGAGGAACTGGCCCGCCACCATCTGACCGTGGCCCAGGTCCTGATGACCCTGGACGACAGCGAGAACCGTCGGCGCTACCTGAACGCCCGCAACACCCTGGAAACCCTGCTCCGCCTGGGCGCGGTGCCCCTGATCAACGAGAACGACACGGTGGCGACCGACGAAATCCGCTTCGGCGACAACGACCGCCTGGGGGCGCGGGTCGCCGCCATGATCAGCGCCGACACCCTGATCCTGCTGTCCGACGTGGACGGGCTTTATACCGCCGATCCGCGCACGGACGAGAGCGCCCGGGTGATTCCGGTCGTCGAGGACATCACGCCGGACATCGAGGCCATGGCCGGTCAGGCCCAGAGCAGCGTCGGCACCGGCGGCATGGTGACCAAGCTGGCGGCGGCCAAGGTGGCCATGGGGGCGGGCTGCCGCATGGTGATCGCCGACGGGCACGGCCTGCATCCGGTGCGGCGCATCGAGGAAGGGGCGTCCAGCACCTGGTTCCTGCCCCGGGCGACGCCGCGCACGGCCCGCAAGCATTGGATCGCCGGCACCCTCAACCCGTCGGGGACCCTCACCGTCGACGACGGGGCCCTGAAGGCCCTGAAGGGGGGCAAAAGCCTGCTTCCCGCCGGGGTGGTCAAGGTGGAAGGGGACTTTCAGAAGGGCGACGCGGTGGTTGTCGCCGATGCTTCGGGCCGGGAAGTGGCGCGGGGACTGGCCGCTTATTCCGCCGCCGACGCCGGGGTGCTGATGGGCCACAAAAGCCGTGAAATCGAGGCTCTTCTGGGCTACCGTGGCGCCGACGAAATCATTCACAGGGACGACTTGGTGCTATCATGACCGCGCTGCAGACAAACGACATCGCCGCCTTGATGCGGCGCATGGGCGCGGCCGCGAAGGCCGCGGCCGGGGACCTGGCGACGGCGACGACGGCGGCGAAGAACACCGCCCTCATGGAGGCCGCCCGTTCCCTGCGCGCGGACAAGGCGGGCATTCTCGAGGCCAACGCCCTGGACATGGAGGCGGGGGAACGAAAGGGCCTGAAAGGGTCGTTCCTGGACCGCCTGCTGTTGAACGACGAACGGATCGAGGCGATGGCGAAGGGGCTCGAGGACATCGCCGCCCTGGCCGATCCCGTCGGCGTCTCCCTAAGCCAATGGGACCGCCCCAACGGACTGCACATCGAACGGGTCAGCACCCCCCTTGGCGTCATTGGCGTGATCTACGAATCCCGGCCCAACGTCACCGCCGACGCCGGCGCCCTGTGCCTGAAGGCGGGCAACGCGGTGATCCTCAGGGGGGGATCGGAAAGTTTCCATTCCTCAGGCGCGATCATGGACTGTCTGGCGGCGGGACTGAAGGCCGCAGGCTTGCCCGAGGCGGCCATTCAGCGGGTGCCGACACGGGACAGGGCCGCCGTCGGCGAATTGCTGCGCCTGACAGACTATGTGGACGTCATCGTGCCGCGAGGGGGCAAGTCCCTGATTGAGCGGATCACGGCGGAAAGCCGGATACCCATGTTCAAGCATCTGGAGGGGATCTGTCATGTCTATGTGGACGGCGCCGCCGACCCGGACATGGCGCGGCGGATCATCCTCAACGCCAAGATGCGGCGCACGGGCATTTGCGGGTCCGCCGAGACGATCCTGCTTCAGCGTCCGGCCTTGTCCATGCTGGGCGGCATCGTCGACGTCCTGAGCGGGGCCGGTTGCGAAATTCGCGGCGACGCCGACTCCCGCGCCGCCGACGCACGCATCATTGCTGCAACGGACGAAGACTGGGATACGGAATATCTCGATTCCATCGTCTCTCTTCGCATCGTCGACGATGTGGATGCGGCGGTGCGCCACATCGCCGAACACGGTTCCCAGCACACGGACGCCATCATCACGGAGGACGCGGCGACGGCCTCGGAATTCCTCAACCGGGTCGACAGCGCCATCGTCATGGTCAACGCCTCGACCCAGTTCGCCGACGGCGGTGAATTCGGCATGGGCGCGGAAATCGGTATTTCCACCGGCAAACTGCATGCCCGAGGCCCGGTCGGAGTGGAACAGTTGACCAGCTTTAAATACGTCGTCCGCGGAACGGGGCAGTGCCGCCCGTGAACGGCGCTCGGCGGATCGGTCTGCTCGGCGGCTCCTTCAATCCCGCCCACGAAGGCCATGTGCATATTTCGGCCCTGGCCCTCGACCGGCTGAAGCTGGACCAGGTGTGGTGGCTGGTCAGCCCGCAGAACCCCCTGAAATCCGAGGCCACCATGGCTCCCCTGGCCGACAGGATCAAAGGGGCGAGGGGGCTGGCGTCGGCGGACTCACGCATCGCCGTCAGCGATCTGGAATCGGAGCTGGGGACCCGCCACACGGTGGATACGCTACAGGCCCTGAAACGCCGTTTTCCGGGGGACGCCTTCGTCTGGGTCATGGGCGCGGACCTGCTGCCCCAGATCAGCCGGTGGAAAAACTGGCGCACCCTTTTCAGGACGGTTCCCATTGCGATTTTCGCCCGTCCAGCCTATTCTTCAAGGGCGTTGTCGGCGAAGGCGGCGCGGCGCTTCGCGGCTTCGAGAATTTCCCGATACCGCGCCGGCGCACTGGCGGATTTGGCGCCGCCGGCGTGGGTCTATTTACGCACCCGGCTGAACAGCCAATCCGCCACGAAAATCCGGTCCCGGGATTGTCCCGGAGCCGAAAGGTAAATGTTAGGAGTCGACCATACCTCGCATGAATAAGACGCCACCGGCGCCGGCTGAATTGCTGAAACTGGTGGAAGCTTCGCTGGATGACGACAAGGCCGAGGGCACCGTCGTCATCGATCTTGCCGGAAAAACGTCGTTGACCGATTACATGGTCATCGCCAGCGGCACCTCGCAGCGCCAGGTCGGCGCGATGGCGGACCATCTTCGTGACAAACTCAAGGAAAGTGGCGTCAAGGGCGTGTCCGTCGAGGGACAGGCCCAGTGCGACTGGGTTTTGATTGACGCGGGCGACGTAATCATCCATCTGTTCCGGCCGGAAGTTCGGGAATTCTACAACATCGAAAAAATGTGGGGATTGCCTCTTCCCGGCGGCGCCGACGAACAAACGGTGACGGCTTGATATAACGGCCATTCCCGCCCATGTGGGAAGGATTGGAAAAGAATGCGAATCGTCATCGCCGCGGTGGGCCGCGCCAGGACGGGGCCGGAGAAGGCCCTGTTTGAACACTATCGTTCGCGGCTGCAGCGTCCCTTTTCCCTGGAGTTGAAAGAGGTGGAGGAAAAGCGCTCCCTGCAAGGAGCCGAATTGAAGCGACGCGAGGCCGCCCTGTTGCTCGCCGCCGTGCCGAAGGGGGCCCCCATCGTCGCCATGGATGAACGGGGCCGCTCCCTGAGCAGCCCGCAACTGGCGGAAACAATCGGCGCCTGGCGTGACGACGGGGTCAGGGAATTGGCTTTCCTCATCGGTGGCGCGGACGGACTGGACGGGGACATCCGCCGCCGGGCCGGCCTGACCCTTTCCTTCGGCGCGCAGACATGGCCCCATATGCTGGTGAGAGGATTGCTGGCAGAACAAATTTACCGATCCCAGTGCATTCTGGGCGGTCATCCCTACCATCGGGATTAAACGCATTTGACACGACGAGACACGGGAATATCTAACCATGCGGAAATACCTGCACATCAAACTTGAGGACCAATCGGTCGAAACCACCACTTTGAGCGGCGAAGACATCGTCCGTTCCGGGCGTTATTTCATCGCCAAAACCCTGCTGGAGGGGGGCGTTGCCACCGTCGACCCGCTGTCTCCCGACAACCCGCTGATTTTCTCCGCCGGGCCCTTCGCCGGGACCAACATGTCCAACGGCAACCGTCTCAGCGTCGGCTGCAAGAGCCCGCTTACCGGCGGCATCAAGGAAGCCAACGTCGGCGGCACCTTTGCCACCGCCATCGGCCATCAGGCCATTGCCGGGTTCACCCTGCTGGGAGCATCCGCCGATTGGGTGGTGATTCATTTCGCCAAGGACGGCGGCATCACCTTCGAAGACGCCACCCCCTACATGGGCAAGGGCAACTTCGAGGCCGCCGCCGCCCTGCACGAGGTCTATGGCAAGAAGGTCAGCCTCGCCTTGTGCGGCCCGGTCGGCGAATACCAGGGCCTGCTGGCCGGAATCGGCTTCAGCGACCGGGAAAACCGCCCCGTGCGGCTGGCCGGGCGTGGCGGCGTCGGCGCGGTCATGGGGGCGAAGAAGGTCAAGGCCATCGTCGTCGACATGGACCGCATGCCCGAACTGCACGACAAGAAGGCGACCATCGGCACGGTCAAGGATTACGCCGCCCGCCTGGACGCGGAAGGCGCCGTTCAGGCGATGAAGAAGCTGGGCACGGCCATGGTCGCCGATCTCACCAACTACACCGGCGGTCTGCCGGTGCGCAACTTCACCGACGGCCAGTTTGTCGATCTCGACAAGGGAGTCCTGGAACTGGGCGGCGAGCATATTCACGACCGCAATGTGGAAAGGGGTGGCAACCCGTCCCATGCCTGCATGCCCGGTTGCGTCATCAAATGCTCCAATGTCTATGTGGACAAGGACGGCGAGGAACTGGTTTCGCCCCTGGAATACGAAACCCTGTGCCTGCTCGGCTCCAACTGCGGCGTCGGCGATCCGGACGACGTGGCCCGGCTCAACCATATCGTCAACGATCTGGGAATGGACACCATCGAAACCGGGGCCACCATCGGCATCTTGATGGATGACGGCCATGGGAGTTTCGGCGACGTCGACTTCATGATGTCCTGCCTGGAGGATCTCCGCCAGGGCAACGAGAACGGCCGCCTGCTGGCCCAAGGCACCGCCCGGGTCGGCGAGCATTACGGCATCAAGCGGGTGCCGGTGATCAAGAAACAGGCCTTGAGCGCCTATGACCCCCGGGTCATCGAGGTGACGGGGATTTCCATGATGGTCACGGCCCAGGGGGCGGACCACACCACCGGCAACCTGCCGGCCTTCGAATGCGCCGACAAGAGCGTCGAGGAACTGGCCAAGCAGAGCTTCGACATGCAGGTCTACAGCGCCGTTTCCGATTCCCTCGGCCTGTGCATCTTCGGCCGCGCGGTGACCAATCCCCATCACTGGCTGATCGCCGAAGGGATCAACAACGCCATCGGCACCGATGTGGATGCGGATTTCATCTGGAATCTCGGGGTTGAGACCCTGGCGATGGAAAAACGCTTCAACGAGGCCGCCGGATTCGGCGTCGAGGACGACGCCCTGCCGGACTTCTTCTACGAGGAGGCCCTGCCGCCGACCAACCGCACGGCCCGGCTGAAGGCGGCCGAGGTCAACCGCTACATCAACGACTTGATCGGGTAATCTGGATATACTCTTGTCATGAACGATTCTCACGACCGGCCCAAGCCCGTCGTCCTCTGCATCCTTGACGGCTGGGGGGAACGAACGGAGGAGGACAACAACGCCATCGCCCAGGCGGCCACCCCCAACTGGGACCGTTATGTGGCTGAACTGCCCCGTTCCCGGCTGCAGGCCTCGGCCCTCGATGTGGGCCTGCCGGCCGGGCAGATGGGGAATTCGGAGGTCGGTCACACCAACCTGGGCGCCGGGCGGGTGGTCATGCAGGACCTGCCACGCATCGACGCCGCCTTCGCCGACGGCACCCTGGCGGACAATCCCGCCCTCGCCGATTTCATCGCCCGGTTGAAACAGACGGGCGGCGCCTGTCATCTCATGGGCCTGTTGTCGCCGGGCGGCGTGCATTCCCACAGCAAGCATGTTTCCGGCCTGGCCAAGGTCCTCTCCGATGCCGGGGTCGAGGTGGTGGTCCACGCCTTCCTCGACGGACGGGACACGCCGCCAAAAAGCGCCGAGACTTATATGGCCGATTTCCTCGCCGATGTGTCCGGCCTGGCCGGGGTGCGGGTGGGCACGGTCAGCGGACGCTACTACGCCATGGACCGGGACCACCGCTGGGAACGGGTGCAACTGGCCCATGAGGTCCTGGTCGAGGGCCGGGGCGAAGCGGCGGATGACGCCCTCGCCGCCGTCACCCGGGCCTATGACGCCGACCTGGTCGATGAATTCGTCCTGCCGACGGCGATCGGGGGGTATCACGGCATGGAGGACGGCGACGGCGTGTTCATGGCCAACTTCCGGGCCGACCGGGCGCGGGAAATCCTCACCGCCCTGGTCGATCCCGACTTCGACGGGTTCGCCCGCGGCCGCCGGGTCGCCTTCGCCGCCTGCCTCGGCATGGTCCGCTATTCCCGGGACCTGGACCCGTTCCTCGACACCCTGTTCCCGCCGGTGGAACTGGAGAACATTCTGGGCCAGGTCGTCGCCGACGCCGGACTGAAGCAACTGCGCATCGCCGAGACCGAAAAATACGCCCATGTCACCTTCTTCTTCAACGGCGGACGCGAGCGGGTGTTCGATGGCGAGGAACGCATCCTGGTGTCCTCGCCGAAGGTCGCCACCTACGACATGCAGCCGGAAATGTCGGCGGCGGAAGTCACCGACAGGCTGGTCGAGGCCATCGCCGGCGATACCTTCGACCTGATCGTCGTCAACTTCGCCAACGGCGACATGGTCGGCCATACCGGCGTGCTCGAAGCCGCCTGCAAGGCGGCGGAAACCATCGACGCCAGCCTGGGCCGGCTGGAACGGGCGGTGGCCGGGGCGGGGGGCGTGCTGTTGATCACCGCCGATCACGGCAATTGCGAGCACATGTGGGACGACGGCGAGGACCCGGCCCAGCCCCACACCGCCCATACCACCAACCCGGTCCCCTTGTTGATGGCCCGGGCACCGTCCTGGGTGCGGGGCCTGGACGAGGGCTGCCTGGCGGATATCGCGCCGACCCTGCTCAGGCTTCTGGGCCTGGCGCAGCCGGACGAAATGACGGGCCGCTCCCTGATAAGGGAATGATCGTCATGGGGTGGGGGGTCGTGCATGTCCTGGGTATCGCGTCCTTCCTGATCCTGTTCGCCCACGCCGAGGCGTCCGCCGCGTCGGAGACGGCCACCGGCGGCGAACTGAAGAATGTGGAAAAGGCGCTCGACCAGGGCAAGAAGCGGCGCGATGCCCTGAAAAAAAAATCGGCCGGGCTGTCCCGGGACCTGGGCGGCCTGAAAAAGCAACTGGTTTCCCTGGCGGCATCGGTTCAAAAGCAGGAAACGGAAATTCTCCGGCTGGAAGACAGCCTCGCCGAACTGGCGGTCCGGGAAAGGGACAAGCAGGAACACCTGGGCGCGCAGCGCGAGAGGCTGGGGTCCGTCCTGATGGCCCTGCAGAAAATCGCCCGCTACCCGCCCGAGGCCCTGCTCGTTTCGCCGATGAGCCCCTCCGATACGGTTCGCGGCGCGATCCTGCTGCGCGCCGCCGTCCCGGCCATTGAAGACCGGGCCTCGGTCCTGCGCCAGGATCTGTCCAGCCTGGCCCATGCCCGGGAACAGGCGGCGGAAAGACGCATTCAACTGGCCGCCGCGCAGACGGAACTGAAAACCAGGCGGCGGAGCCTCGATTCCCTGCTGACGGAAAAGACCCGGTTGAAGAAAAAGACCGACGCCCGCGCCCGCGAAGCCGAAAAGCGCATCAGGACCCTGGCCCGGAAGGCGAAAAACCTGCGCGACCTGATGGCGCGGCTGGAGGCGGATCGCATCAAGCGGCAACAACAGGAACAACAAAAAAAGAAGAAAGAAAAGGCCAAGACAAGCAAGGCCCCGTCGCCGTCCATCCGCAAGGCTCGCGGCACCCTGCCTTATCCGGTCGTCGGACGGCTTGTCGGGCGCTATGGCCAGGCGATGGAAACCGGCATGACCCGCAAGGGTATCACCATCGAAACCGGTCCGTCGGCCCAGGTGATCGTCCCCCATGACGGCACGGTGGTTTTCGCCGGCGAGTTCAAGGGCTATGGGCAACTCTTGATCATCGAACACGGCGAGGGATATCATAGCCTTCTCGCGGGGCTTGCCCGTATCGACAGCGTCACGGGGCAACGGGTGGTATCGGGTGAACCTGCCGGTATGATGGGGAACTCGAACACAGGCCCACCGGTCCTCTATGTCGAACTGCGGCGCAAAGGACAGCCCATTAATCCTCTGCCCTGGTTGGCGGCAAGAAAAATAAAGGTAAACGGATGAACAAACGATTGCTTCCCCTGGCCGCCATGGCCGCCGTCGTCCTCCCCGTTCTGGCGATGGTTTTCGCCGGTGACGCACGGGCCGAGGAGAAAGCCGACAAGAACGCCGAGACATACCGCCTGCTCGGCCTGTTCGGCGACGTCTTCGAGCGGGTTCGCGCCGATTACGTGGAGGACGTCACCGACGAGGCGCTGATCGAGGCCGCCATCGGCGGCATGTTGTCGTCCCTGGACCCCCATTCCAGTTACCTGAACGCCAAGAGTTTCCGCGACATGCAGGTGCAGACCCGGGGCCGTTTCGGTGGTCTGGGCATCGAGGTGTCCATGGAAAACGGCCTGGTCAAGGTGGTCTCGCCCATCGATGACACGCCCGCCTTCCGCGCCGGCATCGAGGCCGGCGACCTGATCACGCACCTGGACGGTGAGCCGGTGCTCGGCCTGACCCTGTCGGAAGCGGTGGAGAAAATGCGCGGCAAGGTGGGCACGGATATCGAGCTGAGGGTGCGGCGCGAGGGCATGGACGATTTCGATGTCACCATCACCCGCGCCGTCATCAAGATCCGCTCCGTCCGCTCCCGCATGGAAGGCGATGTGGGCTACGTGCGCATCACTTCTTTCAGCGCCCAGGCGACGGACGGGGTCAAGAAGGCGATCAAGAAATTCCGCGATAAGGCCGGGGAATCTCTGCAGGGTGTGATTCTCGACCTGCGCAACAATCCCGGCGGCCTGCTCGATCAGGCGGTCGGAGTCTCGGACGTGTTTCTCGACAAGGGGGAAATCGTTTCCACCCGCTCGAAGAAACTGGAGGACACGGCCCGTTACAACGCCCGGCGTGGCGACCTGACGGAGGGCCTGCCGGTGGTGGTGCTGATCAACGGCGGTTCCGCGTCGGCGTCGGAAATCGTCGCCGGGGCCCTGCAGGACCATAACCGGGCCATCCTGCTCGGCACCAAGACTTTCGGCAAGGGATCGGTTCAGAGCATCATTCCCCTGTCCAAACAGGGCGCCATGCGCCTGACCACGGCCCGCTACTACACGCCTTCGGGCCGTTCCATTCAGGCGGTCGGCATCGAGCCGGATATCGTCGTCGAACTGGCCCGGATCGAGGAAGTCGCCCGCCCCCGGGCGACCCGCGAATCCGATTTGCGCGGCGCGCTGGACAAGGGGAACGGCAAGAAGGAGGCCAAGGACGGCGAGGACACGGCGGCGGAAAAGGAGGCGGTCACGATCAAGGACTACCAGCTTGAGCGCGCCCTCGACCTGATCCGGGGCGTCTCCCTGTTCTCCGGCAAGGTCGCCGTCGGCCGGTAGGACAGGTGGCACGGTGAAACTGCCCTTTAAACTCCCCACCATCAAGCTTCCGAAATTCGGCAAGAAGAAGGCCGATGACGAGGAAGACGAGGACGACGACGCCTTCGAGGATGACGTCTCCGAAGAGGAGGGCGGCGACGAAGACGAGTCCGTTGCAGAAGAGGCCTCCGACGAGGACGAGGAGGACCCCCAGCCCGATGCCGATCTGGACGATATCGACTTTTCCGATATGGAAGACGACGACGAGGAAGACGGCGGCGATGAAGAAGGGGGAGGCGGAAAACGAAAGAAAATACTGCTGATCGGCAGCGGCGCCGTGGCCGGGCTGCTGCTGGCGGGCGGGATCGCCTGGTTCCTGATGTCGGGGGATGAGGGGAAGAAAGAGCAGGCGAAGGACCCCTCCGCCGTGCCCAAGGTCTCGGTGAAGATCATCCCGAAACAGAAAACGGCGGCGGCGGGCAAGTCCCTGAACGCCCTGAACGCCGACGCCGTGGCCGAGGCCGGCAAGGCCGGGGCGGGGCAGGGGAAGAGCCTGAACGCCATTGCCGTCGGCGGGGCAACCGATACCGGCGGGCAGGTTCAGGTTCCGGTGGTGAGCGCCGCCGCCTTCGCTTCCATCGCCCCTCCCGCCGTCGCCGACGCCCCTCTGGATGCGGGCGACACCACGGACCTGCGCGAAGAGAGCATGGAAGGCGTCTTGCCGAAAGTCGCGCCGGACGGCCGCAAGCCCTGGCAGGTATACGCCAAACCCTATGGCAAGCAGGATGACCGGCCCCGGGTCGCCATCGTTATCGCCGGACTGGGGCTTAGCGCGGCGGCCAGTGAGGCCGCCATCCGCCTGTTGCCGGGCTCGGTGACCCTGGCCTTCAGTCCCTATGCGCAGGGATTGAAGGAGTGGGCCGGCAAGGCCCGGCAGGCCGGACACGAAGTCCTGATCATGGCGCCGCTGGAACCGGACAGCTTTCCCGCCGACGATCCGGGGCCGCAGGGTTTGACGACCAAGGCCAAGGTCGAGAAAAACCAGCTTCGGATGAAACATCTGTTGAGCCGCATGCCCGACTATGTTGGGGTGATGACCGTGATGGGGTCGCGCTTCAATGCATCAAGGGAACATATGGCGGTCTTCCTCGCGGAACTGAAACGCCGCGGCCTGATGGTCGTTCAGGGGGCCGACAATGCGGACTCCCTAGGGCCGGGCATGGCTAAGGAAATGGGCTTGCCTTATGTTTCCGTCGATACGGTTCTCGACAAGACGCCGGTGCGCCATGCGGTCGATGCCCAACTGGCGAAGCTGGAAGGCGTGTTGGGGAAACAGAAGACCGCCCTGGCCGTCGCCGAAGCCTACCCCGCGTCCCTTGAGCGGATCGCCGCCTGGCTGGCCGGGCTGGAAGAGAAAAAGCTGGCGCTGGTTCCCGTCTCCGCCCTCCCCGCGCCGGAAGAAAAGAAAGAGGCCGCCGAATGAACAAGGACACCCTACCTTACCGCCCCTGCGCCGGGGCCATGCTGATCAACGGCCGGGGACGGGTCTTCGTCGCCAAGCGCCTGGACACCCCCGGCGAGGCCTGGCAGATGCCCCAGGGAGGGATCGACAAGGGCGAGGACCCGGCCCAGGCGGTGCTGCGGGAACTGCGCGAGGAGACCGGCACCGACAAGGCCGAGATCATCGCCGAAAGCAACCGCTGGCGGGATTACGACCTGCCGGAAGAGCTGATCGGCAAGCTGTGGGGCGGCAAATACCGGGGGCAGAGGCAAAAATGGTTTTTGCTTCGCTTCCTGGGCGAGGACGGGGACATCGATCTGCAGGCCCACACGCCGCCTGAATTCAGCGACTGGAAATGGGTCGGCCTCGATCAGGTGGTCGCCCTGATCGTTCCCTTCAAGCGGGTACTCTACGGCGATATCGTCGAGGAATTCCGGCCCCTGGTCGAGGACCGGGCGAGGCGGGATTGAAAGCCGGATGATGTATCTGCAAATCCTGCTGGGCTTCATCTTTCTGCTTGGCGGGGCGGATATCATGGTGCGCGGGGCCGTGGGGCTGGCGCGGCGGATGTCCGTGCCGCCGCTGGTCATCGGCATGACCATCATCGCCTTCGGCACCTCGTCCCCGGAATTTCTCGTCAGTCTGGACGCGGCGCTGGCCGGGTCGGCGGCCATGTCGCTCGGCAACGTCATTGGTTCGAACATGGCGAATCTGCTGCTGATCGTGGGCTCGGCGGCCCTGCTGAGGCCCATTCGCATGGAGGCCGGTGTCCTGACGCGGGACGGCCTGATGCTGTTCGCCGGCACATTGCTGTTCGTCTGGTTTTGCAGCCGTGGGGTTGTCGGCGACACGGAAGGGGCCGTGCTGCTGCTGATCCTGGCCGTCTTCCTCGGCCATTCCTACAGGGTCGCCTCCAACGCCCGGCATCGGCAGGACGTGGAGGCCTTCTCCGGCATGAACCGACCGTGGCTGATCTGGACGTCGTTGCTGGCCGGGCTGGCCGGGGTCATCTTCGGCGCCGATTTGCTGGTCACCGGCGGCGTCGGCGTGGCCCGCGCCCATGGCGTCGCCGAAGAGGTCATCGGCCTGACCGTGCTGGCCATCGGCACCTCTTTGCCGGAACTGGCGGCCTCGGCGGTGGCGGCCCTGCGGGGGCATGCGGATGTCGCCGTCGGCAACGTCGTCGGGTCCAATCTGTTCAACATCCTGGCCGTCACAGGCGGGGTGGCGCTGCTGACGCCCCTCGCCGTGCCCCGTCAGGTGATGGAATTCGACTTGTGGGTGATGCTGGCCGTCACCATATTGATGCTGCCCTTCATGATCGGCCACTGGCGGATCGGCAGGCCGGTGGCGGCGGCCTGTCTCGTCACCTATGGGGCCTATATCGCCGCCCAGGCCTACGGCGTCGAGGCGCTGTTGTAAGCCGGGCCTTGAACCGAACGCACGGATCGCTCTAAGTATTGACCATGTCTGATAACACCCCGAAAACAGTCCTCATTACCGGCGCCGCGAAACGGATCGGCCGCGCCATTGCCCTCGGCATGGCCGCCGACGGCTGGCAGGTGGCCCTGCATTACCGGGAATCCGGCGACGATGCCGAGGCCTTGGCCGACGCCATCATCGCCGACGGCGGTCGTGCGGTGGCCGTCCGCGCCGACCTGAACGACGAGGAGCAGACGGCCAGCCTGATCCCCGAGACGGTGGAACGGGTCGGCCCGATCAGTTGCCTGATCAACAACGCCTCGTTGTTCGAGGAGGATTCGGCGGAAACCGCGACCCGGGACTCCTGGGACGCCCACATGCAGGTCAACCTGCGCTCGCCGTTTGTCCTGACCCAGGCCTTCAGCCGACAGTTGCCGCCGGGCATGGCTGGAAACGTGGTCAACATCGTCGACCAGCGGGTCTGGAACCTGACCCCGCATTTCCTCACCTATACTCTCAGCAAGGCCGGTCTGTGGACCCTGACCCAGACCCTGGCCATGGCCCTGGCGCCGAGGATCCGGGTCAATGCCATCGGTCCCGGCCCTGCCCTGCCCAGCGCCAGACAGACGGAAGAGGCGTTTATTAAACAATGGTCGTCGCTTCCATTGGGGCGTAAGGTGGATTTGGCGGAGATAGTCGATGCGGTCGGGTTCATTCTCCAGGCTTCCTCCATGACCGGTCAGATGATCGCTCTCGATGGCGGCCAGCATATGGGATGGTCCCATGAACAGCCGGCGGGCGGCGTTGTCGAATGAACAAGAGACGTGGGAATGAGTGAGGGCGGAAGATGAGCAGCAGTCAGGTTGAACTCGTACAGCCATTGAACATCGCCGACGCGCGCGCCGGTATCCGCCATGTTTTCGTGCGCGACTTCGTGCTGCAATGCTCCATCGGCGTCCACCAGTATGAACGGGAGGCGACGCAAAGGGTCCGCATCAATCTCGACCTTGCGGTGCGTGAGGGGGACACCAACGGCAACCTGGACGACGACCTGGCCAATGTGGTCTGCTACGAAGAGCTGACCAAAGGGGTGCGCAAGTTGGTCGGCGGCGATCACGTCAACCTGGTGGAAACCCTGGCCGAGGATGTCGCCGCCCTGTGCCTGATCGACAACCGGGTCCGTTCCGCCCGCGTGCGCATCGAAAAGCTGGACATCCTGGAGGATGCGGTCAGCGTCGGCGTCGAGATCGAGCGCTTCAACCCCGAGGCCTGAGAAACCCTCAGACAGTTCCGGGAGTATGCTGGTTTGATGTCTTCGGAAGACCCTGTAAGTCCTTGCAATAACTGGTTTCGCCGAAAGCCCTGCATCTCGAGTTGTGCACATGGGCGTTTCACAACTCATTTCGCTTGCAAAAGATTCACATTTTATCGTTCCAATCGTCGGATTTGGACTTGATATTGATTTT
>CAYFOJ010000046.1:0-16470 GCA_964344645.1 uncultured Thalassospiraceae bacterium | reverse complement strand
AATTCCTGCAAAAAATCGTCACCGCGTGAAAACGTTCAGTCGATTGCCCTGGGCCCGCTTCAGCTTTCCGGGCCGTCCGGTTCGGTCACCTGTTCTGGGTCGAGGCCGGCGATCATTTCCTCAAGGCTCAGATGCAGCACCGGATGGCGCCACCGGGGGGCCACGTCGCGCAGGGGAAAAAGGACGAAAGCCCTTTCGTGCAGGCGCGGATGGGGCAGCGAGAAACCGCCCGGCTCCGCCCCCTCCTCCCAGCCGCAAATGTGGTCGCCATAGGCGATCAAGTCCAGGTCCAGGGTCCTGGGGGCGTTTCTGACCCCGCGGGTCCGGCCGAAACGCCGTTCCACGTCGTGCATCAGCGATAGCAAGTCCTCCGCCGGCAGGTCCGTCGCCACGGCGACCACCCCGTTCACGAACCAGGGTTGATCGGATAGGGGGACCGGGGCGGAGCGGTACCAGCGGGAGCGTCCGGTTACGGTAAGCCCCGCCTCCTCTATGGCGGCGACGGCGGCCTCGCAGGTTTGGCGCGGGGAACCGTGTTCGGCGCTGGGAAGGTTGGCGCCGATTCCGATCAGAATGGGTGGTGGTGCGCTCTGCATGGGGTCAGCCGACCTCCGTCAGTTTCAGCTTGCGTCCCTCCTTCAGGATGCCTACCTATAAGCGGAAGGAGGCCCGAAGGACGATGAAGATAAATCAATCGGCGGTCGGGTCATACCTTTAATTTTGCATCAGAAAAACATATCATTTTATTGTTTTTAAAGGATATTCATCGTGGTTTTTTATAAAGACGAACGCATCGGCCTGTTTATCGACGGCTCCAACCTGTATGCCGCCGCCCGGGCCCTGGGTTTCGACATCGACTACAAACAATTGCTGAAACTGTTTCAGCACGAAGGACGGCTGGTCCGCGCCCTTTACTACACCGCCCTTCTGGAAGACCAGGAATATTCCCCCATCCGCCCCCTCGTCGACTGGCTCGACTACAACGGCTATACCATGGTCACCAAGCCGACCAAGGAATTCACCGATTCCGCCGGCCGGCGCAAGATCAAGGGCAACATGGATATCGAGATCGCCATCGACGCCCTGGAAATGTGCGATCAACTGGATCATATCGTGCTGTTTTCCGGCGACGGCGACTTTCGCCGCCTGGTCGAGGCCCTGCAACGCCGGGGAACCCGTGTCAGCGTGGTCAGCACGGTCCGTTCCAATCCCCCCATGGCGGCGGACGAACTGCGCCGCCAGGCCGATGTCTTCATCGAATTGGGTGACTTGAAGGAAAAAATTGCCCGCACCGCCGCATCCCGGGGCAAGGACGACCACCCTCCCCACCCCGAGGAAGATCATTTCGAGTTGGAATCGGCCTGACCCCGGACGCCCGTTCCCATGCCCGATCCACGTCCTTCCCCACGGCCACCCGGCCCGGACTGCCCGTTGTGCCCACGGCTGGTGGAATACCGCAACGCCAACCGGGCCGCCTATCCGGACTGGCATAACGCCCCGGTTTCCTCCTTCGGCGATCCCCGCGCCCGCCTGCTGATCGTCGGCCTGGCCCCGGGACTGAAGGGCGCCAACCGCACCGGGCGGCCGTTCACGGGGGACGTGGCCGGAGACCTGCTGTATCCGACCCTGCTGAAATTCGGCCTGGCGAAGGGAACCTTCGCGGCGGACCCCGGCGACGGCCTGGAACTGATCGATTGCCGCATCACCAACGCGGTTCGGTGCGTGCCGCCGCAAAACAAGGTGACCGGGCCGGAGACCGCCGCCTGCCGCCCCTTCCTCGTCGACGAAATCGACTCCATGGCCGGGCTCAGGGTTATCGTCGCCCTCGGCGGTGTCGCCCACGGCGCCGTCCTGTCGGCTTTCGGCGAGAAGAAAAGCGCCTACAAATTCGCCCACGGGGCCCGCTTCGACCTGCCCAACGGCTTGATTCTCAAGGATAGTTACCATTGTTCCCGCTACAACACCAACACGGGGCGGCTGACGGAAGAAATGTTCAATGATGTCTTTCAGGGCGTGGTTTCTTTTCTATAATGGCGCTCCCTGAATAACGACAAGACCGGGAGAGTCGTGGTGCAAATCGTTTGTCTGGACCTCGAAGGGGTTCTGGTTCCGGAAATCTGGATCAATTTCGCCGAGCGCACCGGCATCGACGACTTGCGGGCGACGACCCGGGACATTCCCGATTACGATCAGTTGATGCGGCAAAGGCTGTCCATCCTCGACCGTCATGGCCTGGGCATCGGCGATATCCAGGACGTGATCGCCACCATGGCGCCCCTGGACGGGGCCGCCGATTTCGTCGCCGAACTGAAATCCCGCTACCAATTGGTCATTCTGTCCGATACCTTCTATGAATTCGCCGAACCCCTGATGCGGCAGTTGGACTGGCCGACCCTGTTCTGCCATCGCCTGCTCAGCGACGACGGCGGCCGCATTTCCGATTACGTCCTGCGCATGGCGGACCATAAACGGGAAGCGGTCAAGGCCTTCAGGGACCTGAACTTCAGGGTCTTTGCCGCCGGCGATTCCTACAACGACACGGGCATGCTGGAAGAAGCGGAACTGGGCGTCCTGTTCCAGGCCCCGGACAACGTCATCGCCGATTTCCCCCACCTGCCGGTCCGCAACAGCTACCGGGACTTACTCAGCCTGTTCGAGGAACACGGCAATGGCTGATGTCGTCAATCTCAACAAAGCCCGGAAACGCAAGGCGAAAGCCGACAAACAAGCGAAAGCGGCGGAAAATCGCGTCCGTTTCGGCCAGCCCAAGGAGGACGACAAGGCCCGCAAGGCGCGGCGGGAAGCCTTGGAAAGAAAACTCGACGGTGTGAAATTGGTTAGGCCGCCGTCGACTCCGCACCGGGACGGGTGACCGGGGATTGCGGCTCGGCCGTGTCCGTCAGCGTGTCACCGGCCAGAAGGTCCTCGACGAAATAGGCGACCAGTTCGTTGCGGCCCTTGACGTTCGCCTTCCTGTATATGGAACTGCACTGACTCTTGATGGTGCCCGGTTTGGTCTCCCGGATGTCGGCGATTTCCTGAATGGACAGCCCCTTGATCAGCAGCAGGGCGATTTCCCGTTCCGAATCGGACAGTTTCCAATCGTGGAACTTACTGCTCAGAATATAGAGGAACTCACCGGACGCCATGCCGAGAACGGACCGGAACTCCCTGTTCTCCTTGATCAGCCGCCAAAAGTCGAATCCGATAATGAAAAGAGTCACCGTCAGGGAAATCAGGGCTATCCCTTCGATGAGGGTATGGTGACGGCTGAAAATGGAGTCCTCGATCTCGAAATATTCGGTCAGGAAGTCGGCGAGCAGGGTGATTTCGCAGGCGCAGAGAAGGAGAAACGAGGTTCCGAGGATTTTGATTTTCCAGGGATTCCGTAACCGATGTAAACTTGCCGCGCTCATGTGGGGCCCTCGATGCCAGCGAATTAGTGGGAATCTTAACACGAATCCCGTTCCTTTGAACAGCCATGTGCTAACCCGATTAACACATTGAAATTGATGACTTTTCTTTCCGCCAAAGCAATCCCGATCATGGCTTGCGGACTGACGGGAGAAACATTGGATGAGGCTCGGTCTAACTTTGGTTTATTGGTTAGTACGGCGATATGAACCACAATCCCTGAACCTGAATCAGGACAAGGGAGCAAATGAACATCAACTAGGCAAAGATCATACAGTTTAAAACTATAGTAATTCTAAATGTCTTCGGCGTTTTTTATTGCAATAACACTAATATAAAGACTGTGCGCGACCCTTGCCTACCGACAATAAATTCAGTTTCATTAAGGGAGCCCTTATTGTAGGGGGAGAAGAAATGAAAACACTAACCAGACTTTCCATGGTCGCCGTCATTGGCGGCGCTTTCCTGTACAACGCCCCGGCCTTGGCCGATGGCGATGAAGACATGGAAGACGCCCAAGCCGCCGTGATGCAGGTTTTGGAAAATTACGACATTCCCATCAAATACGATTATATCGCAACGTTGATGCGCCTGCCCAACGCCTTTGGCGAGGGTGCGGCCTGTGTCGTTTGCCACTCGTCCAATGATCCGAAGAAGAGCCCGTCTGGTCTCGACTTGACGTCTTGTAGCGGCATCAAGAAAGGCAGTTCAAATGGCGCCATGGTGGTTCCGGGCGACCACAAGAAGGGAACCTTCCGCCGCCGCATGCGCGATAACCGCATGCCCCTCGGCGTGCGTTTCGACGCCCCGACCGATCTGCCGGCTATCAAGAACCTGAAAACCTGGATCGCCAACGGCGCCAAGAACGACGACCTGTTCAAGCAGAAGGTCCTGCCCTCGTTCCGCGATCCGACGGCCTATGGCGGCGAGCAGTCCTGCGTCGAATGCCATATGTCCAACCAGGAACCGCCCAGCTTCCATGAACTGGACCTGACCAGCCACAAGGGCGTGATGCTGGGCGCCGACGCCATCGCCAAGGCCGAAGAAGGCCTGCCTCCGGTGAAGGTGGTCATTCCCGGCAAGCCGGAAAAGAGCAAAATGTACCTTCGGGTCGTCGAAAACCGCATGCCCGGCGGCATCAGCGCCAGCGAAGGACGAGACCATCCGAACATGCATGTCATGTATCGTTGGATCG
Source organism: uncultured Thalassospiraceae bacterium (assembly GCA_964344645.1). Lineage (GTDB taxonomy): Bacteria > Pseudomonadota > Alphaproteobacteria > Rhodospirillales > JABHCV01 > JACNJU01. The sequence goes on along the minus strand of CAYFOJ010000046.1, from coordinate 11,861 downwards.
ACCAGGGCGCGAAGTGTGACTGATCGCTCATGACGTTCCTCCAGCCCTTGCAGGCTGGTGAGCGGAAGAACGGACGGCGCCGTCTGCTAATTCTTGCCCTGGCAATGTTAGTGACGGCGCCGTTTCTCGCCTTCCGGCCCGCCGCCGCCGAAAACCCCGATTATGAAATTCTCCAGCGCTGGCAGACCGGCAACAGGCTGCTGCGTCCGATCACCTACGACGACGGCATGCTGTATCTGGCGGGCGATACGACCATCGAAGCCTGGGACGTCAAGCAGGGCCGGCGGCTGTGGCAGCGGACGCTGGAACTGGAAGCCGATTTCAGGCCCCGTGTCACCGACGACATGGTCCTCGCCAACGGTCGCACCTACCTCATCGCCATGGACCGGAAAACCGGGGAAACCCGCTGGTCCCTTCATCCGGAAAAGCCCCTCGGCACGCCCTATCATCACAAGGGGCTGATCATCACCGGCATCGGCCCCCTGCTCACCGCATTGGACGCGAAAACCGGCAAAGTCCGATGGACCATGACGACGGATCAGAAAAAAGGCATCTGGTACGCCCCGACGGGCTTCGGCGATGACAGCATTCTGTTCGGTCCCGGGGACGGCTTCCTCTACTCACTCGACGCCGACACCGGCGCCGTGCAATGGAAGATCAACCGGGCCAAGGAATGGCAGTATCTGCGCCAGCTTCACCTTTCCGGGCCGACCCTGGTGGCCGGCGGCTACAAGGACAACCTGTTCGGCCTCGACGCGGCGACGGGCGCCGCCAAATGGTACTGGTATTCCGGCAATTTCATCAATTCCCACCTGGTCCACGAGGGCGCGGTCTATCTCTGGTCGCCGACCGGCTGGGTCTACTCCCTCGACGCCCACACGGGTTCGCGGAACTGGCGCACCAAGTCCGACTACTTTCCCCGCAAGAGCAAACGGCGCACCCCCTGGGCCCCGGTGATGGCGGAAATCGTCGCCAACGAACGGGGCGTGTACATCCTGGATATGAAGAGCGTCCTCCACATCCTCGACCACGGCACCGGCAAGGAAACGTCCAGCATCCAGTTTCCCGGAAAGCTGCGCCCCTTCGTCGCCCTTGAACCGGACAGCAACCGCCTGTTCATCGGCAACAACAAGGGGGAAATCCTCTACGTCGAGTTGAAGTAAAGTAGAGACCCGCGCGATGCCCTATTCGTCGCCCGCCGGGTCGAACAGCCTGTGCAGGTGGACGATGACGTATTTGATGTCCGCTTCGTCGACGCGGGCCTGCGAAGCGCCCCGCCAGGCATCCAGCGCCTGCTGGTAGTTGGGATAGATACCGACGATGTCCAGGTCGTCGCAGTCGGTGAAATCGAGGGTCTGCGGATCATCGACCTGCCCCCCGAACACCAGGTGCAAAAGCGGCTTTTCGGTCATCTGTGAAGGCTCCTGTTGCATGAAGGTTGACGGGGGCGTTCCGAACAATAAGCATCGGCGGACACGGATCAAGGAACAATTGCCATGCCCCCGCCCGCGACCATCCGCCCCTGCGACGAAAATGACTTCGAGGACCTGTTCGAGATCATCAACGACGGGGCCCGAGCCTACAAAGGCGTTATCCCCGACGACCGTTGGCACGAGCCCTACATGAGCCGACGGCAATTGCGCGATGAAATCGACGCCGGCGTCCGCTTTTCCGGATTGCAGGACGGCGCCTCCCTGCTCGGGGTCATGGGCATTCAGGACAAGGGAGAGGTTTTCCTGATCCGCCACGCCTACGTGCGCACGGCCGAACGAAACACCGGGATCGGCGGTAGGCTGCTGCAACACCTCCGCCGCACGGTGGACAAGCCGGTCCTCATCGGCACCTGGAAAGCGGCCCATTGGGCCATCTCGTTCTACGAGAAACACGGCTACCGCCTGATCGACGAAACCACCAAGACCCACCTGTTGAACACCTACTGGTCCATCCCCGCCCGCCAAATCGACACCTCCGTCGTGCTGGCCGACGAGGCGTGGTGGCGGCGCCCGTGATATCCTCTTGTCGTGCCCTCCCTCACCACTTAAGATCACTTAATGATTGCATTAGTTGATTTGGAGGGGAGTGGGATCATGGAATCAGATGCCGAAAACGAAAACAGTAAAAAGGTCAGGCGTTTCGAACAAAGAGGAAGAGCCGGAGAACTGCTGCCGGTTGTGTTGACGAATACGATTTTCAATATTCTCACCCTGACCATTTACCGGTTCTGGGGGAAGACCCGGGTTCGCCGATATTTATGGGACACGACGACTTTCCTCGGCGACCGTTTCGACTATACGGGAACGGGCGGCGAATTGCTGAAGGGGTTTCTTTTCGTCTTCTTCGTCGTGCTGTTGCCGCTGGGCGTTGTCAACACGGTGATGGGGTATAGTTTCGCGCCCGAAGACCCCCTATTGATCGCTTACAACCTGGTCATCATGCTCTGCATCATGTTTTTGATCGGTGTCGCCGTTTACCGGGCCCGCCGTTATCGCCTCTCCCGCACCCGGTGGCGGGGCGTTCGCGCGGGCCAAACCGGCTCCGCGGCCGCCTATGGCGGCAAATATTTCGGCTTCCTCCTTCTCAACATGCTGACCTTGGGCTGGACCTATCCGCTGATGCAAATTCGGCTCATGGAGCAAATGATGAACAACACATGGTTCGGGGACAGGAAGTTTCACTTTTCCGGTTCCGCCAGACGCCTCTATGGTCCGTTTGCCTTTGGCTGGTTCGTTACTCTGAGTTTCTTGTCCCTTTTCATCCTGCTCTTCACGGGAACGATTGCAAGCGGTCTCGCCGGCTTTGAAACGGAAATTGTCCAGATGTTTATGATTATCCCGGTGACTTTAGCATTTTACATCCTGGTTATTCCGCTTGCCTTTTGCTGGTATAAGGCGCGGGAAATGTCCGTCTTTGCCCGTGCGACCCGGTTCGAAGGGGCGACGTTCACCCTCGAGACCAGGGCGCTGGGACTGTTCTGGCTTGTCCTTGGCAACATTTTGATTGTTCTCGCCACTTTGGGAATCGGCACCCCATTCGCGCAATTGCGTGTCTTCCGGTATATCTGCACCCGCCTGGAAGCCACGGGCGATATTGATTTCGACGCCATCGTACAAAGCGCCGACAAAGGGCCCGAGATCGGCGAGGGGCTGGCCGAAGCCTTCGATGTCGGCGCCGTCTGAGCGATGGCAACTGGTATATTCCACGACGGAAAAACCGCCCGCAGGCATCCGGTATCGGTTTCGACTTCCGAGACAGGCCTGATCATCACCGGCGATGGAGAACACCAGCTTGCGCGCTGGACGCTGGGTACCCTGACTGCCACCGAAGGGGCCGACGGGCTTCGCATTTCCGATCCCGCCAACCCGGATGCGATCCTGATCCTTGACGAGGGGCCTGGCGCCGATAACATCCGCTCCTTCCTGCCACGAAAACCCAATCGGCGTCTTGGTTTCGGACTCATGCCCCTCGGGCTGTTTTCAATGGTCGCCGCCGCCTTTCTCATCGGTTTCGTCACTATTCATTTCCTACCCCAATTGGCGCGCCCCCTCGCGGTGCTGGCGCCCCTTGAATGGGAGCAATCCGTCGGCGCGGCGGTCATGGACACCATACCCGGCGCCAATCGGGTGTGCGGGCACGAAAAGGGGCGCCACGCGCTGGACCGCCTAACCGCCACCCTTGGCGATGTGATGGAACTCCCCTACCCCGTCCGGGTCAATGTCAGCCGATTGACAAGCGAAAACGCCTTCGCGGTTCCCGGCGGCTCGATCGTGATCGGCAACCGGCTCATCAGAAAAATGGAGAGCCCGGACGAATTGGCCGCCGTCCTCGCACATGAAATGGCCCATGTGGCGGAACGGCATCCGGCGACGCGGGCCATTCAGGTCTTCGGCATTACGCTGATACTGCAATTGATATCCGGCGGCGGCTCGGAGTTGGGGGAACTGCTCGCCGATGGCGCGGGAATGCTGCTGCTATTGTCTTATTCCCGTGACGACGAACGGCGGGCCGACGCCCTCGCCCTGCGGGCCTTGTCCGACACCGGTATCGACGCCGGGGGATTCGCCGTGCTGTTGAAACGGATGGAGAAAAAAAGCCGCGAGTCCGCCAATGGGGGATCGGACTCCGTCTTCTCCTGGCTAAGCACCCACCCATCTTTCAAGGAGCGCCGGCAAATGGCCACCGCGACCGAGCACCGGAACAAGCCTGCCCTGTCAGACGAGGACTGGGCGGCGCTGAAATCAATCTGCGGCGGTTAGGTCAACCTGCGTTTGTGTCCTGTTACCCCTTCGCCCGCAGCAGCCTGGCCTTGTCGCGTTTCCAGTCTCGTTCCTTGATGTCCTGGCGCTTGTCGTGGTGCTGTTTGCCCCGGGCCAGTCCCAGGTCGACCTTGGCCAGGCCGCGCTCGTTGAAGTAGATGCTGAGCGCCACCAGGGTCATGCCCTTGCGGTTGACGGCGTTTCTCAGGCGGGCGATCTCGCGCTTGTGCAGCAGCAATTTGCGTTTGCGCTTCGGGTCGTGGTTGAAGTGGGTCGCCGATTCGTATTCGGGAATGTAGGCGTTGATCAGGAAGATCTCCCCCTCTTCGTCGCTGGCGTAGGCCTCGGTAATGGTCGCCCGCCCCGCCCGCAGGGACTTGACCTCGGTGCCGGCAAGCTGAATCCCCGCCTCGATGTTGTCCTCGATAAAATAGTCGTGCCGGGCCTTGCGGTTCTGGGCGGCGATGGTGCCGGGCGTCTTTTTCTTCTTTTTCCTAGTGGCCTGCATCACCTAAATTGCCTCTCTACGACGGCGTTGCAAGGTTTCCGGCTAGGAAGGCGCTGCGCCGTGGTGGCATCCCACCACAAGCAGTGGCTGACGACGTCCGGAAGCCTTGCAACGCCGCCCTCCGGGTCGCTTTTCCCGTTCCCTCGGGGCGTTGGGAACGCTTGACGATGCGCCAGCATCGCCGGCGCGCCCCCGCCTACCAAGGAAAAGGGAAAAGCGATCGTAGGGGGGCAATTTAGGTGATACAGGCCACTAACCATTCATCAATTGAGCAGGCCGACGCCGACCAGTGCCTCTTTCACCTGCTTCTTGTGGGCGTCGGAAATCTCGCAAATGGGCAAGCGGGCCTCGGCGGAACAGAGTCCCAGCAGTTGGGCCGCATACTTCACCGGCCCGGGGCTGGATTCGCAGAACATGGCGTCATGCAGGGGCATCAGGCGGAACTGCAGGTCCATGGCGGTTTTCATATCCCCCTGCCGCCAGGCCCGCTGCATGTCGGCGACCAGGCGCGGGGCGACGTTGGCAGTGACGGAAATGCAGCCGACGCCGCCGGCGACGAGATGCACCAGGGCCGTCGCGTCTTCGCCAGACAACTGGCAGAAGTCCGCGCCGAGCGCATTGCGGGTGACGATGGGCCGCACCAGATCGCCGGTGGCGTCCTTGACGCCGACGATATTCGGCAGCTCGTTCAGGCGGGCCATGGTTTCGACGGACATGTCGACGACGCTACGCCCCGGGATGTTGTAGATGATGATCGGCAGTTCGGCGGCGTCGTGCACGGCCTTGAAATGCCGGTACTGCCCTTCCGGGGTCGGCTTGTTGTAATAGGGCATGACCACCAGCACGGCGTCGGCGCCCGCCTTTTTGGCGTGGAGGGCGAGGGAAATCGCCTCGTCGGTGGAATTGGAACCGGCCCCGGCGATGACCGGCACCCGACCATTGGCGACCTCGATGCACATCTCGGTCACCCTCATGTGCTCTTCATGGCTGAGGGTGGGCGATTCGCCCGTGGTACCGCAGGGAACCAGGCCGTCGGAACCTTCCTGGATTTGCCATTCGACCAGTTTTTTGAAGGCGTCCGCGTCCACCCGACCGTTGGAAAACGGGGTGATCAATGCAGGCAGGGAACCCTGAAACATGGCAATCTCCTTGGCGGCTGGTCATCATTCAAGCGGCGCACAATACTCCTCCCGCCCCGCGGGGGCAAGCATTGGCTGAGACCGCTACAGGGCAAAATCATGAATTATTAACAATTCGATAACGCTCCCCATAATGCTTGGAAATGCATGGTTTTGATGCAACGGTAGTATTGTCGCAATTGCACGGTGGGTATCATCCAGGAATCTGTAACCATTTGATTTTGCCTAATGTTAATGATTTGTTGCGAATTGATGATTTCGCCCTGGAGACCGCTAGACCTTGCCTAAACTCCCTGCCCCGGCGTACTGTTTATTTAGAAAAAACAAACACAACCAGATTGGGCCATAGAGGCCGGAGACACCGGATGCGGCTTTCCCGCTTCATCGTGATCGTATTCGCTTTCACCGTCCTGGCGGCGGTGGGAGCACCGCCCGCGACGGCGGCCGGCGAGGCCCTGTCGAAGAACGACCGGAAGGTCTTCGCCCTGGCCCTGAAGGAAGCCTCCCGCAATCACTGGACCCGGGCCCGTTCCGTGGCCAAGAAACTGAAGGACCCCCTGGCCAGGAAAATTATCCGCTTCTTCGATATCGAGCGCCAGGGAACCTCGGCCTCTTTTGCCGATATATCCTCGTTCATCCGGGCAAACCCCCATTGGCCGCTCGGCAAAACCCTGAACAGGCGGGCCGAGGAAGCCATGAAGGACAGCCTGGCGCCGGAAACCGTGCTCGACTGGTTCGCGGACTCCGACCCGGTCAGCACGGACGGCTGGGTGCAATTGGCCCGGGCCCTGCTGGCGACGGGCCAGACGGAACGGGCCAAGGCGGTCATCCACGATACCTGGATCAACAGGAACTTCGCCAAGCGCCCGGAAAAACTGTTTTACAAGCGCTACCGCCGCTTCCTCACCGCCGATGACCATCTCAAACGCCTTGACCGTCTGCTCTGGGAGGGCCGCAACTGGCCGGTGCGGCGCATGCTGTGGAAGGTCAACGCCAAACAGCGCGCCCTGGCCGAGGCCCGGCTGATGCTGCGCCACCGCTTCGGCAACGTGGACAAGGCCATCGGCAAGGTGGCGAAGGAACTTCTCGACGACCCGGGGCTCGTCTACGAGCGCCTGCGGTGGCGGCGGCGCAAGGGCCGGTACGAACAGTCCGTCGAGCTGCTGATGCCGCCGCCGGACAATCTGGTCCGCCCGGACCTGTGGTGGAGGGAACGGGCTCACCTGGCGCGGATCGCCCTGCGCAGGGGCTACGTTACCGACGCCTACCGCCTGGTCATCGGTCACGACCTGAAACAGGGGGCGGATTTCGCCGAGGCGGAATGGATGGCGGGCTGGATCGCCCTGCGCTTCATCGACGAACCGCAAGCCGCCCTTGCCCATTTCCAGACCATGTACGACGCCGTCAAATACCCGATCAGCCGGGCCAGGGGGGCCTACTGGTCGGGCCGGGCGGCGGAGGCCCTGGGCAGGGAGGAAACGGCGGAGCAATGGTACCGCACCGCCGCCGCCTTCCCGACCGCCTACTATGGCCAGTTGGCCGCCTCCAGGCTGGAGTCGGGACACGGCCTCTATTTGCCGGAACAGCCCGTGCCGTTGCCGGAGGAAATCGCCGCTTTCAAGGAAATGGACCTGGTCCGGGCCGTTGAAATCCTTGGCACCGTCGATCAGCCTGACCGGCTGAAGTATTTCATTCTCGCCCTAAACGATTACCGCAAGACCCCGGGCTGGCAGACCCTGACCGCCGAACTGGCGTCCCGTTTTGGCCGCCTCGATGTGGGCATCACCATCGCCAAACGCTCGAGCCGCCGGGGCAAGGAACTGCCGAATGCCGGATATCCCTCCTTCAAGCCTCCGAAGCTGCGTATCCGGCATCCCGACCATCCCCTGGAGGTCCCCTTGGTGATGGCCATGATCCGTCAGGAAAGCGCCTTTTACGTCGCCGCCAAGAGCCACGCCAACGCCCGGGGGCTGATGCAGATCCTGCCCCGCACGGCGCGAAGGGTCGCCCGCAGCCTGAACATTCGCTATTCAAAGAAGCGCCTGACCAGCGACCCGGTCTACAACATGACCCTGGGACAGGCCTATCTGTCCGGGCTGATAGACGAATTCGACGGCTCGTACGTTCTCGCCCTGGCCGGATACAACGCCGGCCCGGCCCGAGCACGCAAGTGGGCCAAACGTTACGGCAACCCCAGGGAAAACACCGTCGACAGCATCGACTGGATCGAAATGATTCCCTTCACCGAAACCCGCAATTACGTTCAGCGGGTGCTGGAAAACCTGCAGGTCTACCGTCTGAAGCTGGCGGAAACGGAAGTCGCCGAAACCCTGGAGCAGGATCTGGTTCGCTAACCCCCCTGATTGATTGGACAGCATGATGCAAGAGATAGAGGCCTGTGTATTCGACGCCTACGGCACCCTGTTTGATGTCGCCGCCGCCGCCGCCCATTGCCGGGACGACCTAGGGGATCAGGCGGACGCGCTGAGCGCGCTTTGGCGCACCAAGCAGCTTGAATACACCTGGCTGAGAAGCCTGATGGGTAAATACGTGGATTTCTGGCAAATCACCAGCGACGGTCTCGATTACGCCCTGGAAACCCTGGGGCTGGACGGGGACGCGGCGCTCAGGGAAAAACTGCAAGGTCTGTATCTGAAACTGGACGCCTATCCGGAAGTTCCCGATGTGCTGCGGGCGCTGAACGCGGGGGGAAAGAAGTGCGCCATCCTCTCCAACGGCTCGCCGGAGATGCTGGCCTCGGCGGTGGAAAACGCGGGCCTCTCCGACCTGCTTGTCGAGTCCTATTCCGTGCACGGTCTCGGCGTCTACAAACCCGAGCCAAGGGTCTATCAAATGGCCGTCGACGGGCTCGGCGTTCCGGCGCACCGGATCAGTTTCATGTCCTCGAACGCCTGGGACGCCGCGGGGGCGGCCAACTTCGGATTCCGCGTCGTCTGGGTCAACCGGTTCGGACAGAAGAAAGAGCGCCTTCCGGGCACGCCGGAGCACGAAATCACCTCCCTCGCCCAATTGCCGGGGATCCTCGGACTATGACGATGGATCGTCCACCAACCATCGACGCCATCCGGCTGGCCGCATCCGCCCTCGAGGGCAAGGCGGTCCCGACGCCGGTCCTTGAATCGCCGTTGCTGAACGAGCGCCTTGGGGGGCGGATACAGGTCAAGGCGGAACCTTTGCAGCGGACCGGCTCGTTCAAGTTTCGCGGCGCCTACAACCGCATTTCCGCCATTCCCGAACGGGACAGGGCGGGCGGTGTCGTCGCGTATTCGTCCGGCAACCATGCGCAGGGTGTCGCCGCCGCCGCGCAAATGCTGGGCATGCCCGCCGTCATCGTCATGCCCGCCGACGCCCCCGCCATCAAGGCCGCCAACACCCGCGCCCTGGGGGCGGAGGTGGTGTTTTACGACCGGGTGCGGGAAAGCCGGGAAGACATCGCCGACGCCCTGCTCCGGGAACGGCGCGGAACCCTGGTCCGCCCCTATGACGACCCGCTGATCATCGCCGGCCAGGGAACCGTCGGCCTTGAAATGGCGGCCCAGGTCCGGGAACGGGGGGCGTCCCTCGACGCCCTGCTTTGTCCCTGCGGCGGTGGCGGCCTGATCGGCGGCACGGCCCTGGCCCTGGCGGAGGAAAGCCCGCAAACGGCGGTTTACGCCGTCGAGCCGGAGGACTTCGACGACACCGCCCGCTCCCTGGCCGCCGCTGAACGCCTGGCCAATGAAGCCGGTGGCTCCTCCCTTTGCGACGCCCTGCTGGCCCCGGAACCGGGGGCGTTGACGTTCGCCGTCAACAACCGCCTGCTGGCCGGGGGACTGACCGTCTCCGACGACCAGGTCAAAGAGGCCATGAAGCTGGCTTTCGAAACCCTGAAAGTGGTCGTCGAACCGGGGGGCGCGGTCGCCCTGGCGGCACTGCTTGGCGGGGCTTTCGACGCCAGGGGGAAGACCGTCGGACTGGTCTTTTCCGGCGGCAACGTGGATGCGGACATTTTCGCAGAGGCAATCGCTTAGACGATTGGACTCGAGGAAAGTCCCTTTTCCGACCCGCCATCGCCTTTATCCGGCAGTTCGGAATCGGTCATGCGTCGGCACAGGCCTTCGAGAAAGGCCCCGGTTTCGATGGAGAGGTCTTCGTGCAGGATATCGCCGATGACATGGGCCGTCTTGGCCAGGGTGACCGACTGGGCCTTGATCTGACCATTGACGTTGCCGTGGACCCGAACGTCTTCGGCGTTGACTTCGCCCACGATTTCGGCGGTCTTGCCGATCAGCAATGTCCTGGCCCGGATGTCGCCGATGACCTTGCCGTCCACCTGGATTTCCCCCTCGCTGTTCAAGTCCCCGGTCATCACCATGTCGCTGCTGATGATCGACGGCACGGCGGGCTTGGCCGGCTGCGGTTTGGAGGCCGCCTTGGCCGGACCCTTGGCTTTCTTATTCTTGGAAAACATAACGGCCGGCCTTGAAGAACTTCAACGGGTTCATGTTCTTGCCCCTGTAGACGACTTCATAATGAAGATGCGCGCCGGTGCTGCGTCCGGTCGAACCGAGCAAGCCGATTTTGTCGCGGAAATTCAGCTTCTGTCCGCGTTTGACGAGAATTTTGTGCAGGTGGCCGAAACGGGTAACCACGCCGGCGCCATGGTCGACCTCGACGAATTTTCCGTATTTGCCCTTCCACCCGGCGGCCTTGACCACCCCGGGGGCGGCCACGTAGACGGAAGATTTAAAGGGAGCCCCCATGTCCAAACCGTAATGAGCCGCCCATTTCTTGTTGATCGGGTCGCGGCGCTTGCCGTAGGGGCTGGTGACCCGGTAGGAGGTCAGCGGCGGGGTCAGGGGCAAGCGGCGCATCAGGTCCTTGAGGGTCTCGGAATGCTGCAAATGCTGATCCAGGTCGCTCAGGCTGGCCTTCAACTTGCTGGCCGCCTTGCCGTCGGGGGTCGCGGCGATGAACGGCCCCCCCTGCCCCTTGGGAACGGACTCATGGCTCAACACCCGCTTCGGGTCCAGGCCGGTAATCTCGACGACCCGGTTCATGGACTGGTTCAGCTCGACGGTCCGCTCGGTCAGGTGTCGCACCGCCGTCTGTTCACTGTTTTCCAGATTGACCAGACGGTCCTCCAGATCCTTGATTTGGCGGCGCATGCTGTTGCTCTTGAACAAGGCGTCGTTGCGTTCGCTCAAGGCCGATTGCAGGTCCCCCTCGACCGTGTTCAATTCGCTTTTCAGCACCGTGTTCCGGCCCTGCAATTCCATCAGCCGGTCCTCATTGTCGGCCAATTGCTCGCGCAGGGACTGGCGGGCGGCGAGCACGGTCTCACGCTCCTGCTCGGTGCTGTACAACCGCGAGGAAACGGTTTTCAGGGTCTGCTGCAGGGCGGTGTTTTTCGAAACCAGGTCCAGCATCATGGAGTGATTGGATTCAAGATCGCCGGTGATCGAGGAAAACTTCTGCTGATAGGCGACCATCTGCGACAGCAGGCTTTTGTAGGCCAGGCGGGCATCGGCCACCTGAGTGTCCTTGCTCCTGAGGAAATTGCCGTAAAAAACGTAACTGACGGATGCGAACACCGACCATCCGGCTGCGGCCATGAGCATGCAGACAAGGGAGACCTGAAACGTCCTCGACAGATTGATGAAGGAAACCCGGCCGTTGCTGCGCAACATCAACTGACGTTCGGGGAACCACCGGTCCAAGGCGTTCAAAATCCGCTTCAATCGGCTTGTTTGCTGCTGCGGCACTGCCTGCTGTCCCAAGTCCTGATCCCAGTCCGGCGGCGTCCGACACGTTGTTCGTTATAATTTGCGCCCGATCGGTCCCGCCGGCTCCGTGAAGAAAATATCGGCAGACCGGGCAACATGCAAGAGCAATCCACCCGCCTAACAGGGCTATCGCATATGATTTGGACTGAGGAGTTCGAGCAGGAAGTTGTCATTC
>CAYFOJ010000045.1:0-17207 GCA_964344645.1 uncultured Thalassospiraceae bacterium | reverse complement strand
GAATGACAACTTCCTGCTCGAACTCCTCAGTCCAAATCATATGCGATAGCCCTGCACGCGCCCCCGGTCGTCCCCGCGAAAGCCTATGTCTTCCAAGTACGACTTGAAGTCCATGTCGACGCTGATCAGGTCCCTGAGCAGGATCGACTTCATTTCCGTGATGCATTCCTCCTGACGGCAATCCTTGACGCTGCACAGCCCGGCGATCTTGAAGAATTCCTGATAGGAATGCACATGATGGCCCATGTGATTGTCCAGCTTCCGGTAACCGAGGTCGCGCATGATGTTTTCTTCGTTCTGGAAATGATCCAGCAGCAGCAGGCCCAGCCGGTCGAAACTTTCGGCGCAGGCATGAACGGCGCCGGATTCCAGATGATCCATGCAGGTGTTGATCGCCGTCACCAGGGCCTGGTGTTCCGCGTCGATGTCCGGGTGGCCCGTCAGCAGGGCCGGGGTCAATTCTATTCTGATCATGCCGACCCTCAGACTATTCAGGCCCTCGCGAACGTTCGGACGGGAAAACGACGGATACGGTGGTTCCTTCTCCCAGGCCGCTTTCGATTTCCATCCGCGCACCATGCAGTTTCAGCAGCGAGGAACAAAGCGCCAGCCCCAATCCCGTCCCCTCCGATGGGGTGGAAAGGGAATCGACGATTTGTTCGAACGGCCTGACAACCTCCGCGATCTTTTCGGAAGGGATGCCGACGCCGTTATCCTTCACCCTGAACACCAGGTTACCGGAGGATTCTTTATGAACCGTAAAGATAATCCGGCCGCCGGGATCGGTGAATTTCACCGCGTTGCCCAACAGATTGACGAAGACCTGGACAAGCCGTCTCTCGTCGCCCCATAGACCGGGGAGTCCCTCCTGCGCCTCCAGGGACAGGGTGATGTTTTTCCTGTCCGCCTGCTGACGGATCTTTTGCACCGACAATTGGACCAGGGAATCCACTTCGATCCATTGCTCGTTGAGCTCTTCTTTCCCGGCCTCGATTTTCGACACGTCCAGCACATCGTTGATCAAGGCCAGAAGATGCTGGCCCGAGTCGTGAATGTCGCGGATGTAGCCCTCCTGCCTGGGGTTGTCCATGGGGCCGAAATGTCCGGCCAGGAGGAACTCGGAAAACCCGATGATGGCGTTCAGCGGCGTGCGAAGCTCATGACTCATGTTGGCGAGGAAATTGGACTTCGCCTGATTGGCCTTTTCCGCTGCTTCCATGGCCTCCCTGAGATCGGCCTCCGCCTGTTTGCGTTCGGTGATCTCCGTGCGAATGGCGACATAGCGAAAGGGCGCCCCCTGCTTGTCGGTAAAGGGCACGATGGTGGTCCGCACCCAATAGGGCCGACCGTCCTTTTTCCGGTTGCGGATATCCCCCTGCCAGACCCGGCCGCTGGAAATTTCCCGCCACAGGTCCTGGAAAAAAGCCTCCGGATGCTCGTCGGATTTGATGATCCTGTGGTTGTTGCCGATCAATTCTTCCCGGGAATAGCCGCTGATATCGCAGAACTTGTCATTGACGTAGCTGATGTTCCCCCCGGCGTCGGCGATGCTGACGATGGCATGCTGATCCAGGGCATATTTCTGGAATTCCAGTTCTTCGTTGCTGTGCCTGAGGTCTGCTTGAAGGGCATCGGACCGAGCCAGCGCCTCGTCTGCCTGCCGGACAAATGGCCTGACGGCGAAGAAATAAACCATGGGGGTGGAGAAAATTCCCAGCGCCGCCACGTCGACGAAAATGGCCAGCTTCGGGTCGACCGTGAACGGCAGCAGATAGAAGACCACCATGATCAGGCCTTCGATGGTGAAGACGATCACGCAGATCTTCGCCATCAAGACGAGGATATTATGCTTCGCAGTCTTGGAAAGGCTAGTTGCGTTCAATCAATCCACCAAGGTCCGCCATTCCGCAAGGCCGTTTCCTATTACATGGGTGCCGTATGGGCTCAGTCAACAAAAGCCTGGGGAATAGTAGGCCTACAAATTAAATCTGACCAGACCCAATTGACTAATATCGTAACCGGGCGTTTCCCGGGCGCGACGTGTGAAGGCCGCCTCGCGGGTCAGGGCCAGCAGTTTCTGAAACGGCGGCTCGAAGTAATCGCGCCGTCGCACCAGCAGGTCGAAGCGTTCGAAACAAAGGGGGAGAAAATCGAGCCCGAACTGCCGCGCCACGGCGGCCAGGCCCAGTCCCGCGTCGGCCTTGCCGTCCCGTATGGCCAGGCCCAGTTCGGTTTCGTTCCTCACAGCCTCCTCGCCGGTCCGCAGTTCCGTCACCCCCAACCCGGCCTCGCCGAGCAGGTGTTCGAACAGGACCCGGCTGCCCGCGTCCGGCTGACGCAGGACCACCCGCGCCCCACTGGTCTTCAGGTCTTCGATCCCGTTGACGCCGAGGGGATTGCCGGGGGCCAGGATGAGTCCCTGTTGACGCCGCGCCCACTCGATCAGCACCAGGCCGGCGGCGGGCCTGCCGCCGCAGGCGTCCGTCAGGGCCGGTACGTTGTAGTCCCCCGTTTCTTCGTCCAGCACATGCAGGCCGCAGGCCACGGCCTCGCCGGCGGTGAACCGCCTGAGCCCGTGCAGGCTGCCGCCGCCGAGCATGGCCAGACCGCAGCCGGACTGCAACAGGGCCCATTCCAGCAGGGGGTCATGGGACCCGGCGATGACCGGCGGCGGAACCGCAAGGGGGGCCTCCGCGCCGCCGCCGTTCTCCAGGCCCTCTGTCAGCCAGCGGTCGATCAGGTGTTTGGGAAACAGCCATTTGCCGCTGGCCCGGGTGCAGGGGATCTCCTTGCGGCGGACCAGATCATAGACCTTGCGCTCCTTGATGCGCAGATATTCGGCCACTTCATGGGTGTTCATCAGCTCCGGCAAGGGGCGATTTCCTTTTCAAGACGGGGTCCCGGCCAATATACCAACCCCAGAGATTTTGTGGATGACATTTCTTTGACCTGGACCCATGTTAAACGATAGTCTCCGCACCGTTCCTTCCATCTGTTCCGGGACCGCCGACCACCATGATTGACCCGCTTGGCCGCACCATTACTTACCTCCGCGTATCGGTCACCGACCGTTGTGATTTCCGTTGCGTCTACTGCATGGCCGAGGACATGAGCTTCCTGCCCAAGCAGGATGTCCTTTCCATCGAGGAACTGGACCGCCTGATCAGCGCCTTCGTCGCCAAGGGGGTGCAAAAAATCCGCCTGACCGGCGGCGAACCGCTGGTGCGCCGGGGCCTTATGGGGCTGATCGGCTCCCTGTCCCGGCATTTGAAAAGCGGCGCCCTGAAGGAACTGACCCTGACCAGCAACGGCAGCCAGTTGGCGAAATACGCCGAACGGCTGAGAGAGCACGGCGTCAAGCGCCTGAACGTTTCCATCGACACCCTGGACGAGATGAAGTTTTCCACCATCACCCGCGGCGGCAAACTGGAGCAGGTGATGGCCGGACTGGACGCCGCCAGCCGGGCCGGACTGGGGATCAAGATCAACACGGTGGTGGTGAAGGACTTCAACGAGGATCAGTTCTCCCCGCTGGTCAAATGGTGCGGCGAGAAGGGCTACGACATCACCTTCATCGAAACCATGCCGCTCGGCGACATCGGCGGCGACCGGGTGACCCAGTACCTGCCCGTCAGCGAGGTTCGGAAAAGGCTGGAGCGGGACTGGACCCTGGCCGAAAGCGACCACAACACGGGCGGCCCGTCCCGATATGTGGACGTCGCCGAAACCGGCCGGCGCATCGGCTTCATCTCTCCCCTCAGCCATAATTTCTGCGCCACCTGCAACCGGGTCCGGGTCACCTGCACCGGCAAGCTGTTCATGTGCCTGGGCCAGAACGAAGACGCCGACCTGCGGGCGCCGCTCAGGGCCAGCGAGGGCGACGAGCTTCTCAACGCCGCCATCGACGAGGCTATCGGCCGCAAGCCGAAAAGCCACGAGTTCGTCATCGAGCCCGGCAACGGCGGCCCGGCGCTCTCCCGTCACATGAGCCTGACCGGCGGCTGACGATTCTTTTGTGTTTCCGGGCCCGGCCTTGGCTATACTCGGCCCCATGAGCAAGAAGATCGCCTTCACCGCCGCCCGCCAGCCCCAGGCCCAGGAAGCCCTGAAACGGCTGAAGGCGAAGTACGACCATGTTCCCGTGGGACGGGCCGACGTCATCGTCGCCCTCGGCGGCGACGGCTTCATGCTGCGCACCCTGCACCGCTCCATGAAGCGGAAGGTCCCCATCTACGGCATGAACAGGGGCTCGGTCGGCTTTCTCATGAACGGCTATTCGGAAAAGGCCCTGAAACGCCGCATCGAACGGGCGGAGGCCATCGACGTGCACCCCCTCAGCATGACCGCCACCGACATCAACGGCAAGACCCACTCGGCCCTGGCCATCAACGAGGTCTCCCTGTTGCGGCAGACCCGGCTGGCGGCGAAAATCAGCATCCGGGTGGACGGCATCGAACGCCTGGAGGGGATGATCTGCGACGGCGTCCTCATCGCCACCCCCGCCGGCAGCACCGGCTACAACCTGTCCGCCCACGGGCCCATCGTCCCCCTGGGCAGCGGCGTCCTCGCCCTGACCCCGATCAGCGCCTTTCGCCCCCGCCAATGGCGCGGCGCCCTGCTGCCCCATGACGCCACCGTCACCTTCGAAGTCCTCAACGCCGGAGAAAGAAAGGTCAGCGCCGTCGCCGATTACACGGAAATCCGCCGGGTCGTCAGCGTCACCGTCGAGGAAGACCGTTCCCGCACCGTCACCATGCTGCACGACCCGGAACACAACTTCGAGGAACGGATTTTGAAGGAGCAGTTCCTGCCCTAAACCGCGACGCCGATCGCCTCGGTGATGGAGGAATATCCATCGGCCTTGACGAGGCGGGCCAGGTCCCGCTTGACCGTTTGGGCCAGGCCCGGGCCGTGATAGACCATGGACGAATAGAACTGCACCAGGGTCGCCCCGGCCTTGATCTTGGCATAGGCGTCGGCCCCACTGGCGATACCGCCGACGCCGATCAGGGGGATTTTCCCGGACGTCAGCCGGTACATGTCCGCCAGCACCCGGGTCGAGGGTTCGAACAGGGGACGGCCACTGAGGCCGCCGCTTTCGTCCCGGTGTCTCTCGCGCAGGCTTTCCGGACGGCCGATGGTGGTGTTGGTGGCGATCAAGCCGTCGATCCCCGTCTCCAGGGCGACGGTGGCGATATCGGTCTTGTCCTCGTCGGTCAGGTCCGGGGCGATCTTCAGCAGCAGCGGCGGCGGATTGTCCGGCGTCGCCTGGCGCCGCGCCTCCAGCGCCGAACGCAACAGGGCCAGCAAGGGCTCGCGTCCCTGCAAAGCGCGAAGCCCGGGGGTGTTGGGGGACGAGACGTTGACGACCAGATAGTCGGCCAGCGGGGCGAGGCGGAGAATGCCGGTGCGGTAATCGGCGCTCGCGTCCTCGCTGTCCTTGTTCTTTCCCAGATTGACGCCGACAATTCCGGGCCGTTCGCGCCGTGCTTCGAGGCGCAGGCCGACGGCCTCGGCGCCCTCGTTGTTGAAGCCCATGCGGTTGATGACGGCCCCGTCCCGAGGCAGCCGGAACAGGCGCGGACGCGGGTTCCCCGGCTGCGGGCGGGGCGTCACAGAGCCGACCTCGACAAACCCGAAGCCCATGTTCAACATGGCGTCGGCGACTTCCGCGTTTTTATCGAACCCAGCGGCCAGGCCGACCGGGTTGGCGAAACGGCGGCCCCAGACGGTCTGTTCCAGGACCGGGTCCTCGAAGGGCGGTGGGGCGGGAACCAGTCCGCCGCGCAGGGCCCGGATGGCGAGCCCGTGGGCGGTCTCGGGATCGATCATGCGGATCAGCGGCCCCGCAAGGCAATAAAGGTCGATCACGTCCGCCCGCTCCCGTCGGGCCGCCAGGGTGGGATGCCTTCGGGGAAGACGTGAAACCCGTCCTCGCCCAGGGGGAGATCGACGACGTCGGCCACCGCCGCCGTCTCAAGGTCGCCATAGAGATGGGGAAACAATTGGCCGCCCCGCGAGGGCTCCCATTTCAGGGCCGGACCGAGAACCTCTGGATCGACGGCGATGAGCAGCAGGCCAGCGGCCCCGGCGCGGTGTTTGGCGGCGCTCTCCGCCACCTGTTCCGCCGTCGAGAAATGCAGGAAACCGTCAGCCAAGTCGTCACCGCTGCCCCGGTAGAGGCCGTCGGCCTCTGCCTCACGCCAGTCATCCCGCCCGCACATATGATAAATCAACCGACTCGCCATGGCCGGAGATTAGCAGCTTCTCGGTCGCGGCGGCGGAAAAAAACCGGCCCCCTTTCGGGGGACCGGCGACTTTCAGGAGAGAGAGGGGCGGATCGGAAGTGGCTCAGGGGGGGGGAGGCAGAGCTGGTAATAAAACTTCCGATCCGTATCCTTGAGTCTCATCATACACACCCCCCGCCCTTTCGCCTCATCACGGCTGATCAACAAAATGTGATGTATTTAGCGATCCTCGGCCTTCACTTCGCCCCGGTAGCGGGCCACATAATAATGCTTGTCCTTTGTCCACAGGCAATGCCTCCCTGCCGGGACGATCTCGACGAAATTGCCCCGGTCGGTCATGACATAATCCTGGGAGCAACCCCAATAGGTCACGGAAAACCCCACCTCCGTCGCGCGGATCGGCCCCAGCGGGTCCCGGCTGACGACAATCTTTTCCCGGTCACGGAGGAAACATTGCCCCTTGCGCCGGTGTCGGCAATTGAGTTCCCGGCTGTCCTTTACCTTGATGTGCTCGATCCGGCCATTGGAAACCCGGAATCCGTCGTCATCCAGCATCCGGCAATCGTCTTCGGGCGGAATCCGGGAATGGGCGTACTCGCAGGAAAACCAATCACCGTCGATATTCAAGGGGGCGGCGGAGGCACCCTGGACGAACAGGGCCGTCAGTGAGACGGTGAAAAACGGCGATAATAATCGGCGTATCATGGCGGTATCATATCCTCCAGTTCATGGGGCCGCAGATGACGGTGGAAAAAGTCCACCCGCTCCCCCGGGCGGCGGGCCACGGCGGTGGCGAGGAGATAATCCGGCACGGGCTCGGAAAGCGCGAAGCGCCAGCGGCCCGGATCGCCGTTGTTCCTCAAGAAGGCGATTTCCAGGGTCTCCAGGGAAAAGGCGAAGCCGTCGAGAGGCTCCAACAGTCCCTTGCCGATGGCCTTGATGTAGGCCTCCTTCAGGGTCCAGAAGGAAAAAAACGTCCGTTCCCGGACGGCTGGCTCGGCATTCTTCAAGCAGGCCGCTTCCGGGGGGGAAAATTTCTTTTCGGCGATGTCGTCGAGACGATTTCTCCGTTTCACCCATTCCACATCGACACCGATGTCCTCGCCGGGAGTGACGGCGCAGGCCACCATGCCGTGACTGTGCGACAGATTGAAACGCAGACCATGGGGGTTGCAGTCCGCCACCGCTTCGGGACGCCCGTGGGGCCCCGGAGCGAATCGCCAAGCCGCCGCCGGGGTGACGCCGAAGCGGGCCAGCATCGCCCGGCACAGGATATGGGCGGCCAGATATTCCCGCCGTCCCGGTTCGTGGGTGATGCGCGCCGCGCGGGCCGCCTCCTCGGCGCTCAACACGCCCCGCAGCCGCCCGATCACGGCATCCGCACCGTTGGTCGGCATGGTCCAGATATGGGCCTGTCCTCGCCTGATCGCCGTCAATGGGTTTTCCCTTACCTAAAGGATCAAGAATACGCCACGACCGTGGGGCAGGCGACCCCCTTTTATCCCTTGGCCCTCTCGCTCCGGCGGGCGACGAGGATGGTCAGCGTGCTGACGCCGATGACGAATGCGTAACTGGTCAGATAAACGACTTCGATTGAAAACATGTCCGGTCCCGATCCTCCTATCCTGTTGCCTGAACCGTGAACGGGGACCCTTCCCGCGTTCGATAATGGGGATTATGCCCGGAGCCCGCTGAATCGGTCCTGAAGCCGCCGTTCATTCTTCCTTCAGGATCGGTTCATCCGGCATTCAGGCTGGCGAACCCCGCCCCGGGGGCGCTATGGTTGGGCGGAAACCCAACTCAGCACAGGAAATCAAGCATGCCTCCCTACTACCTGATGGCCGATGTCCGGATCGACGACATGGACGAATACAAAAAATACATGCAACGGGCGAAGCCCGTGGCCGAGCGTCACGGCGGGGAATATCTCGTCCGGGGCGGCGATTTCACCACCCTGGAAGGCGATTACTTCAAACCCCGCCGGCTGGTCTTGATCCGGTTTCCCGACAAGCAATCCTGCGAGGCCTTTTACGCCGACCCTGATTACCAGGAAGCCCGCGCCATCCGCCTGCCCGTCAGCGACATGGTTCTGATCGCCATGGAGGGCTTCGATAGCTGTTGACAGGGCGAATTGACGGCGTCCAAAATCACAGTGGATTTAGGGTACTTTCAGCGGGAGACAGACATGTCAGACGACACCATGAACACCGACCCCCTGGCGCCGGACATCAGCAAGCTTTATCATCAGGCGGTTCTCGACGTCATGCGGTGGGCGGAAAACCACGACCGCCAATTGGATCACGACACCATGGCCGATTGCGTCATCCAGCAGGCCAAGGTCATCCACGACCTGCGCGGCATGCTGTCGCCCAAGTCCGTCGAAAGCGCCGCCCGGACATCCCTGAACGAGGCCATGCAGGCCCGCTTCGCCTGACGGGTTCCGCCTCTCCCAGGGCAGACTGATAATGATATGCAAGCGGAGACTTTTCCGTTAGCCTTTCGTTGTGTCCATTGAAGGCCTGGGGAGGGAAGAATGAAGGCACAGAGCATTTCATCCGTCGACGACATCCGCCGGGAACTGACCCGGCGGCAGGAGGGAGGCCCGGCGGCCGGAACAGGCATGCCCGGCGCGTTCTACACCTCGGACGATTTTCTCGCCGTCGAGGAAGAAGAGATTTTCCGCAAGGAGTGGATCTGCCTCGGCCACGGCGGCGAAATCCCCGAACCCGGAGACTATTTCACCACCGACTTGGCGGGCGAGCCCCTGATTGTCGTCCGCAGCCAGGACGGCGAGGTCAAGGTTCTTTCCAACGTATGCCGCCACCGGGGCAATCTGGTGGCCACGGGCAGGGGCAACCGGAAGACCTTCGTCTGCGCCTATCATGCCTGGTCCTACGACGGCACCGGCGCCCTGAAGGCGGCCCCGCTGATGGACCCGGTCGCCGGTTTCGACCGCAAGGCCTGCCGCCTTCCCGACTTGAAGGTGGAACTCTGGTGGAATTTCATTTTCGTCAACCTGGACGGCGAAGCGCCCCCCCTCGCCCCCCGGCTGGGCGGCCTGCAGGCCCTGGCCGCCAACTATCACAACGAAGAGCGCCATTTCCTTCACGGCGAGGAGGACACCTGGGCGACCAACTGGAAATGCCTGACGGAAAATTTCATGGAGGCCTATCACCTGTCGGTCACGCACCGCAAGACCCTGCACGCCATCACGCCGACCTCGCTTGCCCGCAAGCTGCCGGACGGTGAAGGCTATACCGCCTACGCATCCGGCTATGCCCCCGACTTCCCGCAGCGCGCCCCCTTCCATCCCGACCTGGACGAACAGGAACGCAAGCAATCCCTGCTGTACTGCATCTACCCCAGCTTCGTCGCCACCACCGCGCCCAACTGCACCTTGTATATGTGCATCCGGCCCGACGGGGCCGGGCGGGTGGCCATCCGTTGGGGGGCCATCGGCCACCCGGACGACCCGGAGGCGGAAGAAGTGAAAACCTACATCGACATCGCCCACGCCTTCAACGCCGAAGACCGGGAAAAGCTGGAGACCCTGCAAAAGGGCCTGAACAGCCGCTATTACCAGCCCGGGTTTCTCGCCCCGGAAGACCTGGAGGGGACCATCAGCGATTTCTACCGCTACCTGGCCGGCAAGTTGAGCCCCGGTCCCCTTCCCTAAGGGCTAAAACAGTTCCAAGGCATAGCCAATATTGACCGAGGCGCTGTCACCCAACTGTTCCGGGAGCCAGCCGTCGAATGGATCAACGCCTTTATTGAGGTTCAGCCCCAATGCCACGGGAGGGCCATCGGTGCTGAGGGCGAGCTCAAGCTCGGGAGCCCAACCCTTGATCTCAATGTCTCTTCCCTTGACCCCCATTGCGGTTGGAGCGACAGAAACGCTCAAATCAAGACCCCCGAAGTCACTGCCAACGGCATCCCAATAGAAAGCCACGCCAACGCCGCTACCGGCTTCGACGCTCGGGGTGGAGCTTTTTTCCACATTCCCGCCAAAATCAAGGGTTCCCTTGACGGCCCCCTTCCAGTCGGTGGCGACGGTAAAACCGATGTTAAGCCCGGCCTTGGTTTGCGGGATGGGGGTCGACATGCCGAGGGAAATCGGCGTGAAGGTCCACGATGTCCAGAATCGCCCCTTCCCTGCCGCATGCGCGGTGGAAACCAGGAAATTATCGAAAATATCGTAGCTTCGTGACTCCACCAGCTTGGTTGGCTTGAGTCCGAGACTGTTAAGCTTTGTCAAGCGCTCCGAGTTGCTCTTGCCGCACAGGAAACCGGCCGTAAACACCTCTGATTTCAACTTCTTGAAATTCTTGGTGGCCGCTTCGCCCGCATCGGAAAGGTCCTTGGTGTATTTCGAGGCCATTTTCTCGATCTTCTTGGTGGCGTCGCCAAAGGCATCCTCGTCGATGACGGAGGGCAGGTTCGGCAGCTTCAGTTCCTTCAGCGCGGCGCTCAACACCGGCTCTATCGCCTTGGTGACGGTTCCCAGGACCTTGCCGCCCGCCAACGCGCCCTCGACGGTGGCCCGGCACTGCATCTCCATGAGGAAGTCGCCGATGGTGTTGACGACGTTCATGCCAAGTTTGGCCGCCGCCTTGGCCTGGCGTTCCGCCTCCTCGGCCGCCTTGTTGGCGTATTTGACGACGTTCTTTTCCGCCACCTTGCTGGCTTCCTTGGCCAGGTCGCCGACGTCGTTCAAGGCTCCCTGGGGGTCCTTGATCGCAGACGCGGCATACTTTCCGGCGGACTTGGCGGCGTCTTCCAGGGCACCGGTGACGACGCCACCCAGGCCCTTCAATTTCCTCTTTTTCTCGTATTCCAGATCCTTCGGATCAAAGCTGGACCCGGAGATGAAATACAGTCGGGAATGCTTCATGTTGTCGCAGATATCCACGCGCGTGCCGCGGGTGATCAGCGCGCCGACGCCTTCGCAGGAGTCCTTTCTCACCCGTTTCCAGTTGGGAAGCGGCTTGGTCGGGTCGGCCATATATTCCCTGAGTTCCGCCACCGCTTCCCGGCGGCTTTTCGGCAAGCCCTTGATGCCGTGTTTCTTCCTCGCCTTGGCCAGGCAGGAACGGAGCTGTTTTCCGGCCTTCTTGCGTTCGCTGTAGTCGCCAAGCTTCATGGGTTTCCCCGACGCCAGCATGGCCTTCATGTCTTTCTTGTTCTTCTTCATGACCTGCCTGTGCTTCTTCTTGCAGGCCTTCTTATCCTTGCGGTAACCCCGGTGACCCTGGTCGTCCACTTCCGTGCGAATCTCCATCCCGAACTTCTCCCGGGCCTGGAGCAGGCAATCCAGTTGCTGGCGGAGTTTCTTCTTGTAGGAACTGCGGCATTGGGCGAGTTCCGCATCGTAATCCGGGTTCAGCGCATTCGACTTGACGAACCAGCCCGACGAGTTCGAGAGTTGTTCCTTGTCCTCGACCTCCTGAATTGTCAGTTCCGTCAACATCAGGTTCATTCGCGCCACGTTGGCGGCGTCGCCAAGACCGGGGAAATATTTCGCCAGCTTTTTGTTGTCGATTTTGTCGGCCACCGCGTCACATTTGGTGGTGTAGCTCGCCTCTTCCTTGCGCACTTCGCCGACAACGGCCAGCGGGAAGAGTCCGTTCTCAAGGACCCAGCCGCAAACCCGGGAACCCTTCTGCGCCATCGCCGCGCTCGGCGCGAGAGTAATGATCAGGGAAAAAGCCCCAAAAATGAAAAACGCAATTCTAGACATCAAGCCATCCTTTATGATTTCCGGCGCCTTTGGGAGAAAAATTCATTAGGTCACGCCTCATGCCGATACCTGTTGCTTGGTGTTTATCGTTATTGATGAGGAGATCGGCCTCTGGCACAGGCTAGAACCGTTCTCGGGAAACCGTCCATACCATGCACATGGTAGCCCCCTTGCGCGCAATGCTTACGGGCGCCGCACCCGAACATCAGGCAGATTGTGGTTTTGATTTCATTCAATAAAATCAGCACTCGGCCGATCATGAGGGACGTTTTCCGCCAGCAGCCACTCGACGAACTGACTACGGGCCTTGTGATTGGGCCCTTCGGCCTCGGGATGAAGCAGCCAGAACCCTCGGTCCTCCGCCCGGCGATCCTCCCAGACCTGGATCAGGCGGCCCGCCGACATGTCACCGGCGGCAAGGATGCGGGGCGCGATGGCGAAGCCCTGTCCGTTCGCCGCGGCATCCAGGGCCAGGGCGGTCTGATTGAATTGTAAATACCGATCCGGACATTCAATCGAATGGTCCCCGAATAGGGCCTGCCAGTAGCGGTGCCCGTCCTGGATCAGGGGCGCCCCGGCGAACTCTTCCGGGGTCTCCGGCCCGCCGTGCTCGTCCGCCAACCGGGGACTGCAGACGGCGCATAAATCGAGCGGAGCCAGGCGCCGCACCACGAGTCCCTTATCAACGGGACGTGAGCCCAGCCGGACGGCCACGTCCACCTGCTGGGTCCGGAAGTCGCTCACCGCCTCGCTGGCGATGGTCCTGACCTCGACTTCCGGATGCCTTTCCGAAAAATAGGGAAGCCGGGGCACCAGCCATTTGGAGGCGAACGACGGCGGCACGCTGACCGTCACGGACGTTCCGGATGAATATAGGTTTTTTGTTGCCTGATCGATTATGGCCAGCCCTCCGGCGACCTCGGAATGGTAGCGTTTTCCCTGCTCGGTCAAGGCCAGCCCCCGCGCCAGCCGGGTGAACAGGCGGACGCCCAAATCCGCTTCCAAACCCCTGACGGCTTGGGCGACGGCGCCTTGCGTCAGGTTCAATTCCTGCCCCGCCAGGCGGAAGTTGAGATGACGGGCGGCGGCGTCGAACAGTCTCAGGGCATGAAGTCTCGGCGCTCTCATAAACGATCTCAAGACAGTAGAATAATTATAGTCTATGAGATGACAATTGATTGGTCAACGGTGCCTCCGAGGCCTAAATTCCCCCCTGAAATCCAGCACAGGAGCAAGCCATGGACAACGAAGAAAACAGAGTCGCGATCATCACGGCGGGCGGGAGCGGCATGGGCGCGGACGCCGCGCGGCGGCTGGCGGAAGACGGTTTCCGTGTCGCCATCCTGTCATCGTCGGGCAAGGGTGAGGCCCTGGCCGAGGAACTGGGCGGCTACGGGGTCACCGGTTCCAATCAGAGCAACGAGGACCTCAAGCGGTTGGTTGACGGAACCGTGCAACGTTGGGGGCGAATTGACGTTCTGGTCAACAGCGCCGGCCATGGCCCGCGGGCTCCGGTTCTGGAATTGACCGACGAGGAGTGGCACACCGGCATGGAGGTCTATTTCATGAACGTCGTCCGCCCGACACGCCTGGTCACGCCGGTCATGCAAAGGCAGAAATCCGGCGTCATCCTCAACATTTCCACCTTCGCCGCCTTCGAACCCGATCCCGTGTTCCCAACCTCGGGTGTCTTCCGGGCCGGACTGGCGGCCTTCGCCAAGCTCTATTCGGACAGGTACGCCGAAGACAACATCCGCATGAACAACATTCAGACCGGCTTTATCGACAGCCTGCCGGAGAAAGAAGAATTCCGCCGGCGCATCCCCCTGGGACGTTACGGAAAGTCAAGAGACGAAATCGCCGAGACAATCGGCTTCCTCGCCTCTCCCGGCGCCGGATACATCACCGGACAGAACATCCGCATCGACGGCGGCATCACCCGTGCCGTCTGAACACGTACTCGCCGCTCCCTGGGCATAACCGGTCACCGCACGGCAAAAATGGCGGGGAAATACTCCGAGAAGCGCCGCCGACGAAATTGCCAAACCCAAACCGCCAAAACGAAAAACTCCCGCTAAACCATTGATCTAGCGGGAGAAAATGGTAGGCGCTACAGGGCTCGAACCTGTGACCCGCTGATTAAGAGGCTCGTGAGTGTCTTGTCATGTCAGTGACTTACAGTCAAACCAACGGCGAATGTAGAGGTTATGTCTCAATAGGTTAGGGAAAATTTGCAAACCAATAGCTTACATTGTTAGACGTTGATAACAAAGCATATTTACAGTATCTACCCAGCGTCAATTACGTTAGAATTACATTAAATCCTCACCGAAAGCTGTCAGATGGATCAAGAGTCTTTAAACGATTTATTGGATCAACTTGCATCATTACCCGATGAAACGGAATGGGTCGAGTTCAAGACCAATAATGGTGACCAAAAAGCCATTGGGGAATACTGTTCAGCCCTTTCCAATTCAACAAGGCTTGCCGACCAACAAGCTGGGTACCTGGTTTTTGGCGTTGAAGATGGAACGCATAATCTGGTCGGAACTGATCTCACTCTTAATGACCTTAAAGTGGGAAATGAGGAATTCCAGAACTGGCTAACAAACAGACTTCGTCCAAGCATCAATGTTGAATTTTATGAATTTGATCGAGACGATAAGCACTTCATCATACTCATCATCCATCCAGCAATTGGAAGCCCCGTTCAATTTAACAACGCGGCATATATTCGTGTTGGCTCCGCCAAACGTCCTCTCAATAGTCTTCCTGAGAAAGAACGATTGCTCTGGCAAAAATGTTCGGATGTTAATTTTGAAAATGGCGTTGCAAGCTCAGGCAATACACGGGAAGACGTACTTAATCTTCTTGATGCTGAAGCTTATTTTGAACTCCAGCAAACAATTCCCGATTCCAACCCAGGTGGAATTATCGAAAGGTTTCTTTCAGAGCGCTTCATCACCCAGGAAATCAGCGGAAATTATGCCATCACAAATCTTGGGGCCGTATTGCTTGCGAAGGATTTCGACGCCTTCCCGTCACTCCGCCGCTGTGGCATCCGCATAATCACTTATGATGGCCGGAGCCGCATCAATGCCCTGAAAGAAAGAGAAGGCAAGCGGGGTTATGCAAGCGGTTTCGCCAATATCATTGCTTACATCCAATCCCAGTTGCCTGAATGGGAAGAAATCGAAGGGGCTGTTAGAACCACAAAGACCACCTATCCGGAAATCGCTATTCGTGAGTTTGTCGCCAATGCACTCATTCACCAGGATTTCCATATCTCGGGTAGTGGCCCAATGGTCGAGATATTTGAAGATAGAATTGAAATCTCGAACCCAGGCGTTCCTTTGGTGGATAAGTTACGCCTGATGGATAACAACCCTATTTCAAGAAACGAAACTTTGGCCGCATTTATGAGACGCGCAGGTCTCTGTGAAGAAAGGGGTTCTGGCATTGACCGCGCTGTCTTCTTCCTTGAGGCGTCACAGCTTCCCGCACCTAATTTTGACATAACAGAGACCCATATGAAGGTCACGATTTATGGGCCAAAAACATTCGCTGAAATGACCCGACGAGAACGGGTTGACGCCTGCTATTGGCATTGCTGTCTAATGCATGTTTCCGGTGAAACCATGAATAACCAAACCCTTCGTGATCGTTTAGGGGTTTCCCAACGCAACTACCCCATGGCTTCCCAAGTCATTGCAGATGCAAAGGAAGAAGGGCTTATTAAAGATTTTGACCCTGACAACAGAGCGCCACGGTACGCCAAATACATCCCTTTTTGGGCTTAATTACGGCAGTGTTTAACGTAACCAGGTAAACAACAAAAACTACAACGCATTGAAAAATAACAGTTTCTAATGTAAGCGCCTAAAACACCTAAAAAAGCCAGGTAAAGCCACGTCAAATCCGCAACCCATTGATTTGACAATAAAACCCATTCTCAATTAGAAAAACTCTTTACCTACAATAAAGCCTGTCCGACCGACTTCTCCACCCAATGAAATTAGACCTAAATTTATAGACTCATATGAAACAGGCAGGATTAGTTCACAAAATATTTAGAAGCTAAAGGTAGAATCAGGGCTTCAGTTGAAACTACAAAGTGGTGCAATTTTGACATTCCGAATAAAAAAACTTCGGCCCACCATGTTTGGTTTTCAGATGATGGTGCTCTTCTTTATAAGCGCCACTTATTGGCCAATGATGATGGCAGAAAAATATCGAAGTTTCATTGACATCATTTGTGCAGCAGCAATGGTAGCTCTTGCTATCCACATGATATTTAAGAGCCCAGGATCCAAAATAGTAGCGCCGCTTGGTGTATTCGATGCTGGCGACTTTGCCCTGCTATTTCCAATCTGCCTTTCAGTAGCACATGCCCTGCTATTAGATGCGCCTATCTTATTCACCGTAATTGCTGCGGGGTTACTTTATTATGCGTTGGAAATACGTAGGCGCATATCAGAAAGGAATAACAACATTCATCTTCACCGTTGAATACAGTTAAAGATTTATTTTTTACATTTCAATGCACTTACCCACTGAAAAGGCGACCGAATGGCAATTTTCATGACGAAAGTTTGGGGCTTCGAAGAACCTGCAGGCCCTCTTCAGTTTGGGAAAGAAGGTTGGAGAGATCGGGCAAGAGAAGAATTAAAAGCAGGTGAGCAACCACACTTTCGTTTAAAATTGGATGGGCTTTTGATTTCCGACTAAGAGCAAGAACATTCAACCAAGCCTCTATGCCAGAAATTGGAGGGCTCCAATATCTTCCTATTTTTAATCAGCTTTGGGACACCGCAATGGAGGCTTATAGGATGGAGCAAAAAATTTTGACGTTCTTTAATGATTACAGGAATGCTTCAAATCATGAAATAATCCAGAGGGTGAGCCGAAAGGAACTTGAAGATATTTGGATAAAATATTCTACCCGCCAAAATATCTAGCCAACTTTGAAATGCACGCCAACCAAGAAGCAAATCAAACCGAAAATAACCCACTTTAATAGCCACCAGGTTGCTCGAAAGGGCAGCACTAATATTCTGATCATTTCCTGCTCTCCCTCATAACACTAGTCCTAAAAACGACCATTTTCAGTACTCCTTCAAAACCTACCTAAAACACAACTTGAAGTGTCTCAAAACTTGTCCTATAACTTATACCAAATCCCATAAAGTTTGACTCGTTAATGGTCTTTTAGGGCGGGCGTG
>CAYFOJ010000044.1:3721-18427 GCA_964344645.1 uncultured Thalassospiraceae bacterium | reverse complement strand
CCCCCTATTTTCCACCAAGTCCCGGTTCCTCCAATTACATGTGTCCCCCGACAATGGGCTTGGTGACCACGTCGTCCATGCCCGCGTCGAGATAGTCCTGGCGGTGGCCCTCGAGGGCGTCCGCCGTCAGCCCGATGATCGGGATCGAAGCCTTCGGGCCGGAAAGCTGACGGATCGCCCGCGTCGCGTCCGGGCCCGACATCTCCGGCATGCGCACGTCCATCAGGATCAAGTCGAAGTCCTCGCGGCGGAGCGCCTCCAGGGCCAGGGCCCCGTTCCCGGCAATTTCCACGCTGTGCCCAAGGCGCCCCATCATCGCCACGATGATTTGCTGGTTCAAATGATTATCCTCGGCGGCCAAAATCCGCAGCCGCCGTGACGCGGGGCCCAGTATCCGCCGCTCGACGGAGCGCCCGGCCTCCTCCACCTCGGTCGTCGCCGGTATATATGGGAGGGTAAACCAGAACGTCGAGCCCCGGCCGGGCTCGCTCTCCACGCCGATGCCCCCGCCCATCATCTCGACCAGGCGCTTGCATATGGAAAGCCCCAGGCCCGAGCCCTCGAAACGGCGGGTGATCGAAACATCCGCCTGGGTGAAGGCCCCGAAAAGACCGTCCATGGCCTCCGCCTCGAGGCCGATCCCCGTGTCCTCGACGGAAAAACGCAGCAACTCCCCGTCCGCCCCCCGGGAACGCTCCGCCCGCACCGTGACGTGGCCCGCGTGAGTGAACTTCACCGCGTTGCCGATCAGGTTGATCAAAATCTGGCGCAGGCGCGTCGGGTCGGAATGAACCCCCCGGGGGAAGTCCGAGGCCACCTCGACCCGCAGCTCAAGCCGCTTGCCCTCCTCGGCGCGAACTTTCTGGGAGAACAGGCCCATCACCTCCCGAAGCAGGGACGGGGCGTGGAAATCCATGAATTCAAGCTCCAGCTTGCCGGATTCCATCTTCGAAATATCCAGGATGTCGTTGATGATCCGGGTCAGGGAATCCGTCGCCCCCTTGATCTGGCCGACCTTGTCGCGCACCCCCGGGGGAAGGTCTTCCTCCAACAACAAATCGGCGATCCCCATCACCCCCGACATGGGCGTGCGGATTTCGTGGCTCATGGTGGCCAGGAAGGCGGATTTGGCCGCATTGGCCGCCTCGGCGGCATCGCGGGCGACGGAAAGCTGCTCCGCCTGGGCCTTCTGTTCGGTGATGTCCCTGAAAACGATGACGGCGCCGACGGTCCGGCCCTCCTCGAGGGCCGGGGTGGCGACGTAGCTGACGGGAAAACCGGTGCCGTCCTCGCGCCAGAAATATTCGTCGTCGATCTGGCGGACCCGGCCGTCGCGCAGGGTCTGATAGATATTGCATTCCCTGCCTGGATAGGGGCTGCCGTCGGGCCGTGTGTGGTGAAACAGCTCATGACTGTGGCGGCCGAGCAGTTCACCGGCCGACCACCCCAGCAGGCGCTCCGCCGCCGGGTTGACGAAGGTGGTGTCGCCGTTCAGGTCGATGCCGTAAATGCCGTCGCCGGAGGACTCGAGAATCAGCCGGTTGGTCCGATTCAGGCGGGCGATCACCTCCTCGGTCTTCTTGCGCGCCGTGATGTCCCTGTCGACCCC
This sequence comes from uncultured Thalassospiraceae bacterium, assembly GCA_964344645.1. Classification (GTDB taxonomy): domain Bacteria; phylum Pseudomonadota; class Alphaproteobacteria; order Rhodospirillales; family JABHCV01; genus JACNJU01. The sequence continues at coordinate 16,818 of CAYFOJ010000044.1, read as the reverse complement.
CCTGAAGCCGCCGAACTCCCCGGTTTCCGAGATGATCGGCACGCCGCTGGTTTCGAGGATGACGATCTCGCCGGTTTTATGCACGTTGACGTTCTCCACGTCGGCGAAGGGCTCCCGCGCGTTGAGAATTTTCGTGATGGTGGTCCCGACGGTCTCCCGGTCGCTTTCGGGAATGAGATCGAGGGGGGATTTGCCGATGATATCGTGTGGCTGATACCCCAGCAGGTCACCGACCGACGGGCTGGCGTAGGTATAGACGCCCTTGGCGTCGATTTCCCAGATCCAGTCCGACGTCGCCTCGACGATGTTGCGGAAGCGCTTTTCGCTGTCGGCAAGGGCCAAGTCCCGCTGCCTCTGGGCGGTGATATTGCTGCCCGTGCCCCGATAACCGCGAAACGTCCCGGCCTCGTCGAACACCGGCGTGCCGCTGACCGAAAGCCAGACGGTTTGCTTCGCCCATTTCGTCGAGTAGACGAAATCGCGGAAAGGCTGGCGCCCTTCCAGGGCGCCCTGATGGGCCGCCCACTGATCGGCGTCCACCCCGGCGACACCCATTTCCTGACGGCTCTTCCCCAGGAAATCATCCCGCCGCAAGCCCGAGGCTTTCTCAAACCGCTCCGAAAAATAGGAAAACTTGAGGTTTTCATCCATCTCCCAGAACCAGTCGGAGGCGGAGGCGGAAAAATCACGGAAGCGCTCCTCGCTTTCGCGGATCGCCTGTTCCGAGGCCCGTCTCTCGGTGACGTCCATGACCACGCCGTCGGTTCGGATCACGTCGCCGTCCCGGTCGCGGACGAGCTCGCATTTTTCATGCACCCAGCGCACTTCATTGCTATGCGGGCGAATGATCCTGTGCTCGATGTCGTAATCCACCCCGCCCTTCATCGCCTGTTCGTATTGGGCGTTGACGTACTCCACGTCGTCGGGGTGAACGGCGGCGAGAAACGCCTCGTAGCTGGGCTTGAAACGCCCGGGCGGCACGCCGAAAATCCGGTAGCATTCGTCAGACCAGATCAGGCTCCCGGTCTTCACATTCAGGCTCCAGTTGCCGATTTTAGCGACCGCCTGGGCCTGTTTCATGGAAATTTCCGCCGCTTCCGCCTCCTCCTTCGCCCGCAGGATGGTCTCGCGGCCCTTGCGAAGGGTGTCCTTGACCCTGCCCAGGATGAAAAAGAAGGCGACGAAAACGAGGACGCCGCCCATCAGGCTGAGGGAGGTCACCATCACCACCATCTCGTCAAAGGCGGTGTCGATCCGGGTGGTGTCATGAATGACGATCGCATCGCCGACGCTGTGGCCGCCGAAATCGTCCAGGTTGATGAAATCGAGCAGGAAATGACTACCATGGGACCGGTAGGCATGGCTGTGGCGGTAATGCTCCTCTTGCCGGGTGTGCTCGTTGATGGCCGCCTTCAGTTCGTCGCCGATGGGCAGGTCCGTCTTGCCGACGACGACGACATCGTTGAGGTCGTTCCAATCGGCTTTCTCGCTGACAAAACCCTGCCCGACCTCCCAGTCGCCCCGTTCCAGAAGGTCCTTGCGGATGATGGTGACGAGATGGACACCGTAGCGCCGGGAGATGTTCTCGATGACATGATCGATTTCCTCGCCCAGCTCCACGTAGCCGATGAGCTTTCCATCGACGCGCCAGGGAACCACGATGCGCAGGGTGAAGGTGCCGAAAACCCCCAGTTCCAGGCCATGGGTGGATGCCCCGGTCCGTTCCGCCTTCAGCAGGGTCTGCCGGTCGATCACGTCTCCATGACGGTCCGGCTGATGCCCCCTGAGGAAGACCCTGCGCTGAAGGTCGATGAAATACAAATGCGTGAAGGGGTGTTTTTCTGCGAAATGCCCATACAAGGGCGCGGCCAGGTTCATCAGGCCCCGGCGATCCCGCGCCAGGAATGCTTCGGCGATGTCCCGGTTGTTGACGATCCCCCAAATGGCGGCGTGGGCCATTTGGGCGTCGCCGGCGATTTGCTCCTGGAATTCGTCCTGAACCTGGTTAAGAACGAATTCATGGGACGACAGCCTCTCTTCCTCTTCATGCATGTACCCGGTGCCGATGAACAGGCCGACGATCACCACCAGGATCAAGGTGAAGGGAACGAGAATAACCGCACGGATGTTGCCGTCGTTGACGAAAGGCATCAATCCCCACAAAAAATACTACACCGCCCGAAAGTAATTCTAGCAGGAACCGCCTCTACGGTCCAAGGCCTATTCCTCGCCCGGGGGGGCGGACATCAAACGGCTTTCGCCGCCTTCGGGAAGGCCCACGTCGGCCGCCGTCGGTTCCTCGCCCAACTGCATCTCCTCGATGCGGCCGCCGCGCTTGCTGACCTTGTCCGAGGAAATGCGGATCTCGCGGATATCCTTGACGGCGAGATTGAAATGCCCCTCCAGGTTGTCCACCCGCTTGTCCATGCGCCCGACGTCTTCGAGCAGCTTCTGCACCTCGGCCTGGATCAGCCCCGCCTGCTCGCGCATGCTGGCGTCCTTGAGCACGGCGCGGATGGTGTTCAGGGTGGCCATCAGGGTCGTCGGCGAGACGATCCACACCCGGCGGCGGAAGGAGTCCTCCACCACCCCCCGGAAATTGGCGTGCAGTTCCGCGTAGACCGCCTCCGACGGCAGGAACATGAGCGCCGATTCGGCGGTCTCGCCGGGGATGATATAGCGTTCGCCGATATCCTTCACATGCTTGCCCACGTCGGTGCCGAAGGCCCGCGCCGCCCGGGTCCGCGCCGCTTCGTCCCCGGCCTCGCGCAGGGCATGGTAGCTTTCCAGCGGGAACTTGGCGTCGATGACGATGGACCCCGGCGGATTGGGCAGGGTGAGCAGGCAATCGGCGCGCCGCCCGTTGGTGAGCGTCGCCTGAAAGGCGTAGGCGGACGGCGGCAGCATGGAGGTCACCAGGTCCTGCAACTGGATTTCGCCGAAGGCGCCCCGGGCCTGCTTGTTGGAGAGAATATCCTGCAGGCCGACCACCTGTTCCGACAGACTGGTGATTTTCTGCTGCGCCGAATCGATGACGGCGAGGCGCTCCTGCAGGTCGCTCATGGTCTTGCCGGTTTTTTCCGTATGCCGTTCCAGGCCGTCGCCGAGACGCTTGTTGACCGCGTCCAGGCGCTGTTCCAGGGTCTGGTTGACCTGGGCCTGGGCCGCCGCCTGGGCCTCCGCCATCTGGCTCAGCCGTCCCGCCAGTTCCGCCTGGGAACGGGCCAGTTCCCCGGCCAGGTCCCGCGCCCGGCCCTGACCGGCGCGCAAGGCCAGCACCGCCCCGGCGACGGCGGCCAGGGCCAACAGGGCGATAATCAACGTGGTGGCGTCCATGACAGGTCCCGAATCGTTAAGAGGGTGAATCTTGCCCGAGACCCCGGGGAAAGGCAAATCTCCTAATTCTGGACAGAACCCGCGGCTTCTGAAATATTGGCGGCGATTTTGCAACAACCGGTTCAACAGCCATGGCCGTCCGCCCGATCCTCGTCGCCCCCGACCCGCGCCTGAAAATGAAAAGCCAGCCCGTGGAACGGGTTGACGACGACGTCCGCCGTCTGATGGACGACATGCTGGAGACCATGCACGACGCCCGGGGCATCGGCCTGGCCGCACCCCAGATCGGCGTTCACAAGCGGATCATCGTCGTCGACACGGCGGGCGAGGATGAACAGCCCCAGCCCCTGCGCATGGCCAACCCGGAAATCGTCGCCGTTTCCGACGACGACGCCGCCCGCGAGGAAGGCTGCCTGTCCCTGCCCGAACATTTCTCCGAAGTGGTCCGCCCGGCGGGCATCCGGGTGCGCTATCTGGACGCGGAAAACGAAATCCGCGAAATCGACGCCGAGGGCATCCGCGCCGTCTGCATCCAGCATGAAATCGACCACCTGGACGGCATTCTGTTCGTCGATCACATTTCCGCCCTCAAGCGCAACATGATCCTGCGCAAGCTGACCAAGCTGAAAAAGCAGGAGGCCAAGGCGGGCTGATGGCCGCGCTCGACCTGATCTTCATGGGTAGCCCGGAATTTTCCGTCGCCGCCCTGAAAGCCCTGCTCGACGCCGGACACCGGATCGTCTGCGTCTATGCCCAGCCGCCCCGCCCGGCGGGCCGGGGGCAAAAGGAGAAACCCTGCCCCGTACACGCCTACGCCCTCGAGCGGGGGTTGACGGTGCGGACGCCGCAAACTCTCAAGGACGCCGACGAACAGGCGGCCTTCCGGGCGCTCGGGGCCGACGCCTGCGTCGTCGCCGCCTATGGCCTGATCCTGCCGAAGCCGGTGCTCGACGCGCCCCGGCTCGGCTGCCTGAACATTCACGCCTCCCTGCTGCCCCGCTGGCGCGGGGCGGCGCCCATCCAGCGGGCGATCATGGCCGGCGACGGGGAAAGCGGCGTCACCATCATGCAGATGGACGAGGGACTGGACACAGGAGCCAAGCTGCTCCGCCAATCCACCCCGATCACCGCCGAGACCACCGCATCGGACCTGCACGACCGGCTGGCGGCGATGGGGGCGGAGATGATCGTCGAGGCCCTGGACGGCCTGCAGCGGGGAACCCTGACGGCGACGGCGCAGCCGGAAGTCGGGGTCACCTACGCGGAAAAATTGGACCGGGGCGAGGGCCGCCTCGACTGGCGGTTGGCGGCGGAGGTGCTGGAACGGCGGATTCGCGGCCTGACCCCGTGGCCCGGGGCCTGGTTCGAACATGAAGGGCGGCGCATCAAGGTCCTGGCGGCGGAAACGGCAGTAGGCGAAGGCCCGGTGGGAACCCTGCTTGACGACCGCCTGACCGTCGCCTGCGGCGAGGGCGCTCTCCGCCTGCTCCGGGTGCAGAAACAGGGCCGCGGCCCCATGGACGCCAACGCTTTCCTGCGCGGCACCCCCATGGCCAGGGGCCTGCGTCTCGATTAATCCCCGCCGTTCTCCTCGTCCTCGTCGTCCAGGCCAGCCAGCATGGGAGCGGAATCTTCGATGCGGCGGATGTTTTCGATGCCCTGCTTCATTTCCGTCATGATGAATTCGGCCCGTTTCACCGGCCCGCCGCTGTCCGCCGTCGGGAACAATTCGTGCCAGGCGTCGATTTTCACGCTAAGGGAACAAAGCACGCCGCCGATGGTGGTGTGATAACTCTCGATCATGGTCTTCACCCGCCGGAAACGCTTGGCCGAGACGTTGTCCCACAACTGGCTGGTGCCTTGCTCGAAGTTTTCGAACCGGCCGGTGATTTCCGCCATCAGTTCATTGATGGTGGATTGCAGCATGTCACAGGATTTCATCAGGTTGGCGTCCTGGCTCAATTGCCAGTTGCCGCGGATTTCATAAAGGGAGTCGAGAAATTCGGCGATCACCGGCTGAATTTCATCCAGCGCGTTGCGGTAATAGGAGAGAGACAGGAAGATGTCGCCGTATTCCTCGAGAAACAGCGGGATTTCACCGAGGGTGATCTCCAGCTTGTCGGCCATGATGTTCAACTGTTCCTTGGCCTTTTTGATGTCGGGATCGCGGAACAGGGCGATGATGTCCTCGAAGCTCTGGATATCCACGTCCGTGGAGCCGTAGATTTCCTTGATCAGGGCATGGGTGAAGCCGGTCATGTATTCGGTCAGTTGCTGAATCTTCGCCGGCGAAAGCTTCAGATATTCCTGATTTTCCACGTCGATGCCCTGCTGGCGCAACAGGATGCGCAGGCTGTAGACGTCGAAACTGGGCAGGTCCGCCAGCTTGCGCAGCATGATCATGTCCGGGTGGGCGTAGCCTTCCTCCCAGTCGAACTCCTGGGGAACGTCGGCGACGGACAACTGCCCGCTGCCCGATTCCTTTTCCGAAAAGAACTCGACGACGCTTTCCAGGCGCACGTTTTTGATCATCCGCGCCCGCTTCAGGGCGGGGGTCTGGAACGGCAGCATGGACAAAGGCAGGATGTGCAGGGCGTCCCTGTCATTGTCTTCAATGAAATCAATTTCATCGAGATGGCTCACCGGCTTCCTCCGACCTCGCTCTGCTGTTATTGTATAGCAAAGAAATCCCCTGCGAAGGGAATTTGATTCCGTCAACCCGCAAGTTCTCGCCCCATGCCCCGATTTAAGCTGACAATTGAATACGACGGCGCCGGCTTCGTCGGCTGGCAACGCCAGGAGAACGGCCTCGGCGTGCAGCAGGTGATGGAAGAGGCGGTAACCGCCTTCAGCGGTGAAAGCCCCCGGGTGTTCGGGGCCGGGCGGACGGATTCCGGCGTTCACGCCCTGGCCCAGGTCGGCCATTTCGACCTGGAAAAGGACGTCTCCCCGGACACGGTGCGCGACGCCCTGAACTTTCACATGAAGAGCCACCCGGTCGTCGTCCTGCAAGCGGCCCTGGCGGAAGCGGACTTCCACAGCCGCTTTTCCGCCACCGGGCGGGCCTACCGCTACCGCATCGTCAACCGCCGGGCGCCCCTGGCCATGGACAAGGGCCGGGCCTGGTGGGTGCCGGCCCCCCTGGACGGCGACGCCATGCACGACGCCGCCCAGGTGCTCGTCGGCAAGCATGATTTCAGCAGCTTCCGCGCCGCCATCTGCCAGTCGGACTCGCCGGTCAAGACCCTGAACCGGCTCGACGTGGAGCGGCACGGCGAGGACATTTTCATCCACGCCCAGGCCCGCTCGTTCCTGCACCATCAGGTGCGCAACTTCGTCGGCTCCCTGAAATGGGTGGGGACGGGGAAATGGACCCGCTACGACCTCAAGGCCGCCCTTGAGGCCCGCGACCGCCGGGCCGGCGGCGAAACCGCGCCGGCGGAAGGGCTGTACTTCACCGGCGTCAGTTATTAGGGAGACCCCATGCCACGCATCAGACTCAGCCTGAAAAAATCCAATCCGGACGCCGCGGCGATGGAGGAGGAACAGCCCATCGCCGGCTATTTCGCCGTCGGCCTGGGATTGTTGGGCATCTTCACCGCCGGTTACATCTTCGCGCCGCTGGCCTTCCTGGCCAGCATCATCGCCCTGTTTTCCGGTCAGATCCTGTGGGCCGTGTTCGGCCTCCTGCTCAGCTTCGCCGGCCTGCTGTCCTCGCCGGTGCTGCTGACCTTCCTCGGCATCGCCTGGATGGCGTCGATCATGGGTTTTTGAAGTACCCTTCCAGCACCGCCTCGTAGATATTGGTGAGGGCGGCGATGTCGTCGACGGCCACGTGTTCGTCCACCTTGTGGGCGGTGGCGTTGAGCATGCCGCATTCGACGACCGGGCAATAGTCCTTGATGAAGCGCCCGTCCGACGTCCCGCCGCTGGTGCTGAGTTCCGTTTCCACGCCGGTGACCGCCTTCACCGCCTGCTGCATGACGGCGCTTAAAGGGCCTTCGGGGGTGAGGAAGGACGCGCCGGAGACGACGAACTCCAGGCCGTAGCGGGTGCCGTTTTTCGCCGCCACGGCCTCGATCAGTTCGCCCAGCCGCCGCTCCAGGGCGGCGCCGTTGTGATGGTCGTTGAAACGAATGTTGAAACCGGCCTCCACCTTGGCCGGAATCACGTTCGACGCCCGGTTGCCCACGTCGACGGTGGTGATCTCCAGGTTCGACGGCGGGAAATGCTCACTGCCCCGGTCCAGCACCTCGGCGTCGAGCGCGTTCAGCATCTTCAGCATCACCGGCACCGGGTTGTCGGCCAGGTGGGGATAGGCGACGTGGCCCTGCATCCCGTAGACGATGAGATGGCCGTTCATGGACCCCCGCCGGCCGATCTTCACCGTATCGCCCAGAGTTTCGACGCTGGTCGGCTCGCCGATAATGCAGGCGTCGAAGGCCTCGCCCCGTTCGGCCAGGCGGCCCAGCATCTTGACCGTGCCGTTGATGGCCGGGCCTTCCTCGTCGCCGGTGATCAGGAAGCTGATGGAGCCGCCGAAATCGCCTCCCCGGCGTTGGAGAAACCGCCCCGCCGCCGCGGCGAAGGCGGCGATGGCGCATTTCATGTCGGCGGCACCCCGGCCGTAAAGCAGGCCGTCCCGGACCTCGGCCCCGAAGGGATCGACGCTCCAGGCCTCCCTGTCGCCGACGGGAACCACGTCCGTGTGGCCGGCGAAACAGAAATTCCGGCCGCCGCCGCCGATGCGGGCGTACAGGTTGTCCACGTCGGGCGTGCCCTGTTCGGAAAAGGGCAGCCGCAGGCAGCTAAAGCCGATGCCGCCGAGGGCGTCTTCGAGGACGCCCAGGGCACCCGCGTCCTCGGGCGTCACCGATGGGCGGCGGAGCAGCTCCCGGCTCAGCGCGAGGGCGTCAATGGGGGGCAACTCAGTCCCTCAGCAGGTCGTTGATGGAGGTCTTGGCCCGGGTGCCTTCGTCCACCCGCTTGACGATGACGGCGCAATAGAGACTGGGGGCGGGGGAGCCGTCGGGCATGGTCTTGGCCGACGGCATGGAGCCGGCGACGACCACCGAATAGGCGGGAACCCGGCCGTAATGAATTTCCCCCGTGGTGCGGTCGACCACCTTGGTCGAGGCGCTGATGTAGACACCCATGCCGAGCACCGAGCCTTCCTCGACGACGACCCCCTCGGCGACCTCGGCCCGGGCGCCAATGAAGCAGCCGTCCTCGATGATGGTCGGTCCCGCCTGCAGGGGTTCGAGGACGCCGCCGATGCCGGCGCCGCCGGAAAGGTGGACGTTCTTGCCGATCTGGGCGCAGGAACCCACCGTCGCCCAGCCGTCGATCATGGAGCCGCTGTCCACATAGGCGCCCAGATTGACGAAGGACGGCATCAGGACGACGCCCGAGGCCACATAGGCGCCCCGGCGGACGACGCAGTTGGGCACGGCGCGCAGCCCGGCGGCGCGGAAATCCGCCTCGCCCCAACCGGCGAACTTGGACGGCACCTTGTCGAACCAGTGGGCGCCGCCGGGACCGCCTTCGATCAGGCCCATGTCGTTGAGCCGGAAGGACAGCAGAACCGCCTTCTTCAGCCACTGGTTCACCGTCCACTGGCCGACGTCCCGGCGTTCGGCGACACGGGCCTGGCCGGAATCCAGCAGATTGACGGCCTCCTCGACCGCCTCGCGGACTTCGCCGGTGGTTTCCAGATTGATGGTATCGCGCGCCTCCCAGGCGGCGTCGATGGTGGTTTGCAGATCGCTATGGCTCATGTTTAAGGCTCAATCGTTGAAAGGTTTCATGAAAAAGGCCCCAGAACATGCTTGAGGCCGGGGGCGGAGTCAAGATCGCCCGCCATGAAAGCGTTTCTTGCAGGCGGCGGGGGTCAGAATCGGTATCTCGAACGTCTTCGACAGGGCCAGCAGGTCCCCGTCGCCGGTGATCAGGGCGTCGGCGCCGCCGACGGCGGCCAGGGCCAGGAAGGGGCGGTCGAAGGGGTCGCGGCAATCCGGGATTTCGGTCCCGTCCGGCACGGCGACGGTTTCGCACCAGGGCAGATAGTCCCCGAGCAGATCTTCCCGGTCGGCTTCGCTCAGTTTGAACTTGGGGTAGGCCAGGACCCGGATCAGTTCCCGGGCGGTGTCCCGGCTGGCCAGGGGGCGGACGGCGCCGGAACGCCAGGCATGACGCAGCCAAGCCACTGATCCGCCGTGGAAAAGCAAAGCCGACAGCAGGACATTGGTGTCGAGAACCAGGCGCGGCGGACTCATCCGGCCTTGCGCGCCCCCTTGCGGGCGAATTCGACCGCGGCGTCGATATCGTCCTCGTCAATGCCGAGGTCGGCCAACTTGGAGCGCACGGCGTCGGCCTTATTGAGGCGGACCGGCGTCAAGATGATGCGTCCGTTGTCTTCGGATACGTCGAAGTATTCCGCGTCCCGGCAAAAGGACAACACCGCTTTCGGCAGCGTCAATTGGTTCTTGGATGTCAGCTTGGCAAGCATTTCCGAAATTCCTAAAGTAAGGAAACAAGGAAACCACGGGCCGGGGGCGGAGTCAAGACGAGGCGATGAAATCCCGTAGCCAGTCGGCCAGGTTGTCGGTGCTGTGATGCACGTGGCCGCCGTCGCTGCCTTCCCGGCCCCAATCGCTGTCCGTGCGCACCCAGACCGTGGTCATGCCCATGTCCGCCGCCGGGGCCAGATTGCGGGCCATGTCCTCGAACATGATGCTGCGTTCCGGCCTGACGGCGAAGCGTCGGACCAGTTCACGATAGACCGCGGGGTCCGGTTTCGGCACGTAATCGCTGGCGACGATATCGAAAATCGCCTCGAAATGGCGGCGCACGCCGAGCCGCTCCATCACCCGTTCCGCATGGCGGGTGTCGGCGTTGGTGAAGATGATCTTGCGTCCGGGGAGGGCCTCCAGGGCGGCGTCCAGGGCCGGATTGGGGGGCACCACCCGGACGTCGATATCGTGCACGTGGTCGAGAAAATCCATCGGATTAATGCCGTGGCGCTGCATCAGACCACGCAGGGTGGTTCCGTATTCCCGGAAATAGCGCTTCTGCACCTTGAACGCCTCTTCCGGCGGCAGTTGCAGCAGATCGGCGATGAAACCCTTCATGCGCACGTCGATTTGCCCGAACAGGTTATAGGACGAACAATACAGGGTGTTGTCCAGGTCGAAGATCCAGGTTTCCGGAAGGGGGGTCGCGGGAAATGTTTTCATGTCCCTATAAGTGACCCCGGGCCGGCGCGAAGGCAAGAGTCGTTTGTGTTCTTTTTCCTTGTGTTGTTATAGTGAAAAGAACCGATGGAAAGGACCGAAGCGAACCATGCCACCCGACGCGGCCCCCTCTTTGCAGAGTTTTCTCGACGGTTACCCGGAAGCGGCCCTGCTGGTGACGGCCTCGGGCGACGTCGTCTGCAGCAACCCAAAGGGGGTGACCCTGGCCGCCATGCTGGGGGAGTCGAAGGCCGCCCCGGTGTCGGCGATGATCGAACGGGCGGCGGCGGAACGGACCATCGTCAACGGCCCCGTGTCCCTGAACGACGGCGGGCGGGAGACGGTGCTCGAAATCTCGGTCATTCCCCGGCCAGCCGCGCCGGGCGAGGGCGGCGGCGACGTCCTGGTTCTGTCGGAAGACCGGACCATGGAGCGCAATTTGCGCTCGGCGCTGATCGAATCGCGCCAGCGTTACAAGGATCTTGTGGAAGTCTCCAGCGACTTCGCCTGGGAAGTGGACGACCGGGGGCTTTTCTGCTTCGTCTCCCCCGGCGGCGCCCTGGGCTTCACCCCCGACGAAATGGTCGAACGCAGCCCCGGGGATTTTCTCATCCACCCGGCTGACGGTGAACCCGTCCCCTTCCTCAGCCGCTGGGCCATTGAAGACACCGAAATCGTGATGCGTTCGGCCAACGGCAACGAGGCCTGTGTCTCCATTTCCTGCCTGCCCCTGATCGGCGACCGGGGGGAATGGCTCGGCACCCGCGGCATCTGCCGGGACGTCACCGAGGAACGCCGCCGCGACGAGGCCCTGCGCAGCGCCCAGGAAAGGGAATACCTGCTGGGCTATATCGTCAATTCCATCCGCGACGAGCTGGACCCCCTGAACATGCTGGTGAAGGCGGCGAAGGCGACGTCCCAGGCCCTGTCCGCCAGCGGCTGCCGGATCTTCCGCCGTTCCGCCGACGGCGACTACGTGGTCGCCGCCGAACAGGGCGAAACGGCCGGGATCGGCGGCCTGCGCGACCTGCTGGAAAAAATCGGCGACAAGGTCGGGGCGCAGCCGATTTCCATCGGCCCCTGGCGGGTCCTCGCCGCCAACGCCCATTACCGGCAGGAAGTGAACGGCGGCATCTGCATCTGGCGCCCCCTGGACGGCGGCGACTGGGACAGCAACCACCATATGCTGCTGACCGACGTGGCCAGCCAGATCGGCATCGCCAACGAACAGATCGCCAATCACGAGCGCATCGTCAACCTGTCCCGCACGGACGGCATGACCGGGCTGTTGAACCGCCGGGCCTTTCTCGAAGAGGAAATCCCCCGCCGCTTCAAGCGCCTGCACCTGGACGGTCTGGACGCCGCCCTGTTCTACCTGGACCTGGACAACTTCAAGCTCGTCAACGACGTCCACGGCCACCAACGCGGCGACGAGGCCCTGTTGCGCCTGCGCGACCTGATGATCGAGTATTCCCGCCCCGGCGACGCCATGGTCCGCCTCGGCGGCGACGAATTCGCGCTTTGGATGGACGGGGTGTCGGAACAGGTCATGTTGAAAAGGGTGAACAGCCTGATCGAAGCCAGCGAATGCCTGAAGGAATATTCCGGCGACGACAATCACCCCCTTGGAATTTCCATCGGCGTCGCCATGTATATTCACGATTCCGGGGAAAGCCTGGACTCCCTGTACGCCCGCGCCGACGCGGCGATGTACCGGGTCAAGCATAACGGCAAGGGCGGCTATGAAGTCGCCCCGCCCTATGAAAAGGCGGGGGGTGGAAAGAGATGAGCGACCAGGACCATCATGATCTGCTGAAGAGCGACCGGCCCATCACCTATGAACAGGCCAGGGAACTGGCCCGCCACCCCGACAGCAGCGTGCGCCGGGAACTGGCCGGTCGTGACGACATCAAGCCCGAAATTCTCTATTTCCTGGCTGAGGACAAAGACCCACAGGTGCGCCGGGCCATCGCCGAAAACAACGCCGCCCCGCGCAAGGCCGACCTGCTGCTGGCCGGAGACGACGACCAGGAAGTCCGCATCGGCATGGCCGAGAAAATCGCCCAACTGGCCCCCGGATTGACCTCCTTCGAGCAGGACTCCATCCGCAAGATGACCTACGAGGCGCTGGAACTGCTGGCCCGGGACCAGGTGACCACGGTTCGCCAGATCGTCGCCGAAAGCCTGAAGGAGGTCGCCGACGCCCCGCCCGACGTGATCCGCCAATTGGCCTTCGACGCGGAATTGATCGTTTCCGGACCGGTGCTGGAATTCTCTCCCGTCCTGACCGACGAGGACCTGCAGGAAATCATCGCCAGCAAGCCGGTGAAGGGGGCCCTGGGCGCGGTCTCCCGGCGCAAGAACCTGGGCGAGGCGGTCAGTGACGCCATCGCCGGAAGCGACGACCTGGACGCCATCACCGAACTGTTGGGCAACACCAGCGCGCAAATCCGCGAAGAGACCCTGGACGGCCTGATCGAACGGGCCGCCGATGTGGAGTCTTTCCAGAAACCCCTGGTCAGCCGGCCG
>CAYFOJ010000044.1:0-3621 GCA_964344645.1 uncultured Thalassospiraceae bacterium | reverse complement strand
CAGCCGGCCGGCTTGCCCACTTCGTCGCCGAAAGCATGCTCGGCATCCTCACCGCCAGGCAAGACCTGGATCCCCTGACGGCGCGGGAGGTGCGCTCGGTGGTCAGCCGTCGCCTCGACAAAAAACCGAAGGAACCCCGGGAGATCGAGACCATTCCCCTGGACCGGATGGACGAGGCGCGGGAGGTCCAGGCCGCCGGGATGCTGGGCGATTCGCGCCTGAAAAGCGCCCTCTACGCCGGCGACCGGGATTTCGCCGCCGCCGCCCTCGTGGTCCGCTCGGGCCTGGCCGAAAAGACCATCATGCGGGCGATTTCCCTGCGCGACGTCAAGGGGATCACCGCCATCGCCCACCGGGCGCGGCTGTCGCCGACCCTGCTGGAACACCTGCAGTCGAAGCTGTGCCGGATTCCCCCCCGCGAGGTGCTGGCCTCGTCGAACGGCCGCGACTATCCCCTGGACGAATCGGAAATGAAGCGGCGCATCCGCTACCTGGAACATCCCATCGAGGAATAGACCGTCAGCCGGGCTCGATCAGGGTGCCGGCGCCGTGTTCGGTAAACAACTCCAAGAGCAGGGCGTGAGGCACCCGCCCGTCGATGATGACCGCCCCGCCGACGCCGTCGGCGATGGCGTTGAGGCAGGTTTCCACCTTCGGGATCATGCCGCCGTTGATGGTGCCGTCGGCGATCAAGTCCTTGGCCTGACTGACGCTCAGGTGGGGGATCAGGTCGCCGTTCTTGTCGAGCACGCCGACGATGTCGGTCAGCATCAACAGCCGTTTCGCGTTCAGCGCCGCGGCGATGGCGCCGGCGGCGGTGTCGGCGTTGACGTTCAGGGTCTCCCCCTCCGTGCCGACGCCGATGGGGGCGATGACGGGGGTGATGTCCGATTCCTTGAAGTTGTCGAGAACATGCGAGGTGATGGTCTTCGGATCGCCGACCAGGCCCAGGTCGAGAACCTTTTCGATGTTGGAGTCCGGGTCACGGGTGGTGCGGCGCAATTTTTCGGCGACGATCAGATTGCCGTCCTTGCCCGACAGGCCGACGGCGAAACCGCCCGCCCCGTTGATGGCCGAGACGATCTGCTTGTTGATGGTTCCCGACAGCACCATTTCGACGACGCTGATGCTCTCCTCGTCGGTCACCCGAAGCCCTTCGACGAATTCGCTTTTCACCTCCAGCCGGTCCAGCATGTCGCCGATCTGCGGGCCGCCGCCGTGAACCACCACCGGGTTGGAGCCAATCTGGCGCAACAGCACGATGTCGCGGGCGAACAGGGCCGCCAGCCCGTCGTCACCCATGGCGTGGCCGCCGTATTTGATGACCAGGGTTTCGCCGGAATGACGGCGCATGTAGGGCAGGGCCTCCGACAGGGTGCGGGCCTGGGCCAGCCATTGTTCCTGGGTCTTGCCGATGTCGTTTTGATCGTTCATGACGGAATCCTAACCTTCGGACACCAGCGCCGCAAGGGCGGCGCGTAATTGTTCAAGGCCCTGTCCCTTGGCGCTGGAGGTGGCGATCAGTCGCGGATGGGCGGCGACGTGGGTTTTCAGTTCTTCGCCGACGCTTTGCATGCGCCGGTCCAGCTCCGCCGCCTTGATCTTGTCGCACTTGGTCAGCACCACCTGGTAGGAGACGGCGCTGTCGTCGAGCATCTTCATCACCTCGCGGTCGCTGTCCTTGAGGCCGTGGCGGGCGTCGACGAGCAGGCAAGCGCGGCGGAGCTGCGGGCGGCCCTGCAGGTAATCGCCGACCAGATCGGTCCACTGGCGCACGGTTTCCCAGGGGGCGCGGGCGTATCCGTAACCGGGCAGGTCGGCGATGGTCAGGCGGCCGCCGAGATCGAAAAAGTTCAGTTGCTGGGTGCGTCCCGGCGTGTTCGAGGTGCGGGCCAGGTCCTTGTGATTGGTCAGCGCGTTGATCAGGCTGGACTTGCCCACGTTGGACCGCCCGGCGAAGGCGATTTCCGTCACCTCGCCACCGGGCAGGTCGTCCAGGTTGACGGCGCCGATCAGGAAGGTGCAGGCCTGGGCGAACAGCCAGCGGCCGTATTCCAGGGCCTGCTCGTTATCGGCGTCGTCCATCACCGGCCGTCCCTATTTGACGCCCATTTTGTTCATGATGACTTTTTGCTGGATGATCGACAACAGGTTGTTCCAGGCCCAGTAGATCACCAGCCCGGCGGGGAAGCGGGCAAGCAGGAAGGTGAACAGGATCGGCAGGAACATGAAGATCTTGGCCTGCACCGGGTCCGCCGGCTGCGGGTTCAGCTTCTGCTGCAGATACATGGTCAGGCCCATGGCCAGGGGCCAGACGCCGATCCACATGGGCTCGGGCAGGTACGCCTCCGGGTTCCAGGGGATCAGGCCGAACAGATTGAACAGGTTGGTCGGGTCGGGGGCCGACAGGTCCTGAATCCAGCCGAAGAACGGGGCCTGGCGCATCTCGATGGTGACGAACAGCACCTTGTAGAGAGAGAAAAACACCGGAATCTGCACCAGCATGGGCAGGCAGCCCGAAGCCGGGTTGGCCTTCTCGCGCTTGTAAAGGGCCATCATTTCCTGATTCAGCTTGGTCTTGTCGTCGCCGTAGCGTTCGCGCAGCTTCAGCATTTCCGGCTGCAGCTTGCGCATCTTGCTCATGGAGACGTAGGACTTGTTGGCCAGCGGGTAGAACAGGATCTTGATCAGAACCGTCAACAGCAGAATGGCGACGCCGTAGTTGCCGACCTGCTCGTTGATGAAGATCATGGTGTAGAAAATCGGCTTGGTGAGGAAATAGAACCAGCCGAAATCGATGGCCAGGTCGAAACGGGCGACACCCACTTTCTCCTCGTAATGGTCCAGCAGCTTGACTTCCTTGGCGCCGGTAAAGAGATGGCTGGTGGTCTGCCCGGACGCCCCCGGGGCGACGGTCACCGGCTGGCCGAGGAAATCCGCCTGATACTTTTCAAGCCCGGAATCGTTGCGGTAGGTGAAACGGGTCGAGATCGCCTGCTTCTGGTCCGGCACCAGGGCGACCAGCCAGTATTTGTCGGTAATGCCCAGCCAGCCCCCGGTGGTGTTGTTCTGCACCGAATGGGTTTCCTGCATGTCCGAGTAATCGACTTCCTGCAGGGTTTCATCGAACACGCCGAGAAGCCCCTCGTGCAGGATATAGAAGCCGGTCACCTGCGGGGTGCCGTGGCGGGACATCAGGCCATAGGGGTGCAGGGTCACCGGGGCGGCGCCGTGGTTGTCCACCGACTGGGTCACCGTGAACATGTAATGTTCGTCAATGGTATAGGTGCGTTTGAAAATCAGGCCCTGGCCGTTGTTCCAGCTCAGGGTCAGGGGCCGTTCCGGGGTCAGGGTGCGGGCCGACGGGGTCCAGAGCGTGTCCGCCCCGGGCACGGTGACGCCGTCGCCGACCCAGCCGTAATCGGCGAAATAGGCGTTGTTCGCGCCGCTCGGCGACAGCAGCACGATGGACGGGCTGTCCGGGTCCAGTTCCTCGCGGTAGCTGGTCAGGGTCAGGTCGTCGATGCGGCCGCCGAGGAGGGAGAGCGAGCCGCTGAGATTGGGGGTTTCAATGCGCACCCGCGCGTCCTTGCCGAGCAGCCCTTCGCGGCTCGCCGCCGC
>CAYFOJ010000043.1:0-19042 GCA_964344645.1 uncultured Thalassospiraceae bacterium | reverse complement strand
GCTAAAATCATGGTATAAACAGGCTAAGCACTAACCCTTAGCTACTTTAGCCCCTAGATTTAAATTGTTGTTCAGGGCCGTGGCCAGCGCCTCGCCGCCGTCGTCCTGGCCCCGGGCCTGGTCGAGCAGGGCCGCCGCCTCGATCAGGCAATAGGCGTCTTCCTCCAGAGCATTGCGTGGCGTTTCGTCCATGGGGTCTTCTCCTAACATAGTGAATTTCTCATCCCGCCACGCCGCCCATCCTGAGCGCCATGACGAGCAGGAAGCCGCCGTTGACGATCAGCAGCACCGGGGCGACCCAGGCCAGCGAGGCGCGCCAGCGTCCGAGCGCCAGATGCCCGCCGAAGCCGGCGGCCAGCAGCGCCGGGACCGTGCCGAGGGCAAAGGCGGCCATGGCGAACAGCCCGCCCAGGGCATCCGCCGTCGATGCCGCGGCGGCGAGCGCCCCGTACACCAGGCCGCAGGGAAGAAAGCCGAGCACGAGGCCGAGCAGATAGCCGCGCCACCCCTTGGGACGGCGGAACAGGGGCCGGGCCAAATCGCCGAGCCGGGCGGCCAATGGGCCCAGTTTCGAGCCCGCCGCCAGACCGGGCAGCCGGAGGCCCAGCATGTTGGCCGCATAGGCGAGGAAGAACAGGCCCGCCAACAGCAGCAGGGCGGCGGCGAACATCTGAAAGCCGCCGGAGCCGACGATCCCCCCCGAGAGCCCGGCGGCGAGCGCCCCGAGCCCGGCATAGGTGGTCAGCCTGCCCAGATGATAGGGCGCCAGCGCCGCGCCGGAGAGGCGGCTGAACTCGCTCATGCCTGCCGCCGGGATTTCCTCCAGCCGGGATGTCACCTGACTAAGGACGATGGGGCCGCACATGCCGAGGCAATGGGAGCCGCCCCCCGCCAGCCCGATCATGAACAGGCTGAACAGAGTGGCGCCGTTGTCTACGGCGCTGGCCCGGCAGATGGTGTATCCCTTGGCCAGCAGTCCGATCAGATCCTGTTCACCCATGTGGGCGCGTCCTCTCTTCGCCAGATGATGCCGGGATGCACTGTGGCATCAAAGCGGGGCCGGTGGAAAATATTATTTCCGCTTTCCCATTATCCATCTTTATAATGTACATTCTATCTTCCCATGACATGTAACCACGAGCCCTTGCCATGAAAAGCCTTATCCCCGCCGTCTTCGCCCTTTTGCTGATGCCGTTCCCCGTCGCCGCCGATGACGGGCGGGCAGTGGAGCTGGTCAAAGAAAAGTGTCACCTGTGCCATGGCATGGAGGGGGAAAGCTCCAGCGCCATCTATCCCCGCCTGGCGGGACAGAACGCCGCCTACATCGCCAAGCAACTGGCCGACTTCAAAAGTGGCAAGCGCGAGGGCACCATGACCGAGATGGTCGGCGAGTTGAGCCCGGAGGACATGCGGGTCCTGGGCCGCTACTTCGCCGCCAAGCCGGCCCTGTCCCACAAGGTCCGGGACAAGGATTTCGCCGTCGCCGGGCGGGTTCTCTATCAGCGCGGCAACAAGTATTCCGGAATCGCCGCCTGCAAGTCCTGCCACGGCGAGGACGGCAAGGGCACGGAGACCCTGCCGCGCCTGGCCGGACAGCACAAACGCTACCTGCGCGGCCAGTTGGAGGACTTCCACGACCGGGAGCGGACCAACGACAACGCGGTCATGCACACCATCGCCTCGAAGCTCACCGAATGGGAGATCGAGGCGCTGGCGCTCTATATCAGCGGCATGTAGGGGCCGCTTGGGGAAACCTATTCGGCGATGGCCACGACGTCGTAGCTGCCGTCCTTGCGGAAGGTGATTTCCGCGTCCAGATAAAGGACGTTCATGTCCGGGCGGACCATCTTGACGATGTCGTAGGCCTCGCTGCTGCGCGCACCCGTGGCGCAGACGAAGATCAGCGGCTTGTCCGAAGGCAGACCGGCGACCTGATCCTCCAGTTCCTCCACCGGAATGTTCTCGACGCCGATCATGTGGGCGGCCTTGAACTCGCCCGGGTCCCTGACGTCGATCAGGCGCACGCTGTCCGGCGCCCGGGCCATGATATCCTTGAAGGAGGCGATGGTGACGGTGTCGCCGTCGGGGCCCATCTTCAGGCCCGGCTTGGCCGCCTGCCCCGCCCCGGTCTCACCCGGTCCATAGGCCTTGACCCAGGCCGGATAGCCGTCCTGGAACAGCATCACGTTGGTGTAGCCGAGCGCCTCCGCCTTGGTCGCCGACTTCAGGCTGAGTGGGCATTTGACGCCGCCGCAGTAGAAGATCAGCCGCGTCGCCTTGTCGGCGGGCAGCTTGCCCACCTGCTTGTCGAAGAAGGTGTTGGGGATGTTGATGGCCCCCGGCACATGGCCCTTGTTGTATTTCTTGCGCGCCGGGCGGGCATCGACGATGACCGTGCCGTCGGGACGGTCGACCAGCTTCTTCACATAGGCCGGGGAAACGGAGACGAAATTGCCCTTGGCTTTCCACACCGGAAAGCCTTCGGCGAACACCATGACATTGGTGTGGCCGAGGGCCTCCGCCTTGTAGGCGGATTTGTGGCTGAGCGGGCATTTGACCCCGCCGCAATAGAAGATGAGGGCCTGGCTCTTGTCCTGCGGAAGCCGGTCCGTCAGCTTGTCGAAGAAGGTGTTGGGGATGTTGACGGCTCCGGGCACATGGCCCTTGTCGTATTTCTTCCGAGCCGGACGGGAATCGACGATGGTGACGTCCGGGCGCGCCGGAATCACCGCGTAGGCGGCGAAGGCGTCATAGTCGATGATGTTGGTGTATTTCTTGAAGGCGTCCGCCTCGGCCGTCGCCGCGCCGCTGTCGAAGGGCATGAGGGCGATGGCGAAAAGGACCACACTTCCGATCAGGCGTTTCATGACTTCCTCCATTGATCTCTCTGTTGTAACGGCTCAGCCGACGGCGAGGGTGACCTTGGCGACGGCGTGCAGCGCCAGGCCGTCGTCACCCCGCCATTGGAAGCGGAAGGTGCCCGCTTCTTCGACCCTGGCGGTGAACGTCAGGTAGGGATTTTCGGCGACCCCGGAATGGAAATCGGCGCTGAACACCCCGACGCCGTTGAAGCTGCAGGTGAAGGTGTGTATCCGGTTGCGCGGCACGGTGCCTCCGTCGTGGGTCTTGCGCCAGCCGGTTTCCATGGGGTGCCAAACCTTGGCCCGGATCATGAAATCCTCGCCGGGATTGACCACGGGGGGCACCTTGACCAGGGGAACTTTCACGGCCATGGCCTTTCCTCCTTCCTCAGCCGCAACCGCCGCCGCCCCGGGCGACCTTGCAGCGGGCCTTGCCGATGTGGAACGAGCCGTCGCTCATTTCCGCAAGGGCGATGATGATCTGCGTCCTGGCGACGCGGATGCGGGTGCTGACCCTGGGCGCGCCGGACAGCGGCCCGAAGCGGTAGCTGGCGACCTCGGGCACGGTGTTGCGCTCGGCCAGGATATGCAGGGCCGTCACCCGGTCTGCGCCGGTCATGGCGCTGTCGACGGAGACGGCGATGCGGACCTGTTTGCCGTACTGGGTATAGGGCGGGACTTCGATGGCGATGCGGCCCTTGCCGACGGCGGCGCCGCCGGTCAGCTCTTGCAGCTTTTTCTTCGCCTGTTTCGGCGACGCCGAGGCCAGCTCCGGCCACAGCACGGCCAGGGCGGCGGTCAGGGCGGCCCCGCCGCCGACGGCCAGGACCCGGCGCCGGGTCAGGCGCAGTTCGCAATAATCCCCATACCCGGTCATGGCCTTGGCCTCCTTCCGCCGTGGTTCCGGTAGTGCATGATCAGGCGCAGGCCGCCGTGCGCCAGCACGCCCAGCAGGGCCAGCGCCGCCAGTCCGAAACCGGCGGTGTCGAGCCAGGGCCAGCGGCCGCCGCCGGGCACGTACATGCCCTCGACGCCGGTCATGCGTCCCCCGGCGCTGTGGCATTCCCGGCAGCCGACGGTCCGTTCCACCGGGGCCACCATGTGGGCCATGGGCCACATCATGGTGGTCTCGACGAAACCGATCTCACCGCTGAAGGGAGCCCCCGCCGCCGCCATGCCCTTGGCCACCGAGGCCTTCAGGTCGAAGGTCTTCCAATAGCCGTCCTTGCCGGTGGTGTGCACCGGGGCCATGGTCAGGTTGACGGCATCGTAGGGCTGCTTGCCGCGCATCACCTTGACCGGCCAGATACGGGCGTCGGGATCGTCGGCGGAGCCTTCGAAGCTGTTGATGGCGACCACGGTGTCCGGATCGATAGGATCGCCGACCAGGGTGTAGCGGACGGTGCCGTTGAACCAGACATAGTCCGGAACCACGTCCCGGCCCCAGCGGAAGTCGCCCTTTTTCGAGTTGTAGATTTCCTCTTCCCGGTCGTTCAGGGTCGAGATGGGCTTGCCCTCCTTATCGAGACGCCCGGCGCTCGACCAGTCCCACCAGGTCTTGGTCGGGAAGTCGCCGCGGGCGAAGGCGGGCACATGGCAGGCCGGGCAGGCCAGCCTGTCCGCGTGATCGTTGAGCTTTTCGTTTTTCATCGGCCGGTGGCCGTGACAGGCCTGGCAGGACGCCCGGCTCTGCTCCTTGGCCCCGGGCACGACGATGGCCGTGGCGCCCTCGGCCTTGGGGGTGTAGCGGCTGCCGCTGACCATGTGGGCGTCGGTGGTGTGGCAGGTGGCGCAGGTGAAGTTCAGGCCGTCGGCGTCCATGTGCACGTCCAGGAACATGTCGGGCATGGCCATGGACGGGTCCAGGTCGCCGTGCTTGACCGCGTCGCCGCCGCCGCCACGGAAATGGCAGGCGCCGCAAGTGGCGCGGCTGGTCGGCCCGACCCTGGCGGCGATGCGTCTGAGGTTGACCGAACGGCCCTCGCGCAGGCGCTTCTTGTCGTAGGTCAGGGTGGTGTCGTGGCAGACCAGACAATCGACGTTGGCCTCGGAGGTGAAGTCGAAACCGTCGTCCTTCCAGCCGTAGCCCACATGGCACGACGAGCAGGCGGCGATGTTGGACTGGGTGGAAATGCAGAAATTGTTGATGACGTTGCGCTTGCCCAGCGTCTGCCCGGTCTGCGGGTTGACGACGCTCCAGGTCCAGTGCTTGGTCTTGTGCACCTGCCGGGCCGCCTCGGTATGGCATTTCAGACAGGCCCGGGTGACGTCGGGGCCGCTTTCGAAGGGGCCTTCCAGTTCCTTGAACAGGCCGTGATCCGCCGTAGACGTTTCCCCGGCGGCGGCAACGGACAGGCTAAGACAGATAACGGCGGTGAAGGCTGTGAAAACGAAAAGTTTCCACCTAATCAAAGACTTAAGCATCACACCCCCTTTCCGAGCCCGGTGATGCAATCGCGTAAATTCGATTTTCATTATATAACATAAATTGAATGTAAATTCAACCCGTCACTGTCTTATCCTCTGAATAATGAGATGTAGTCGGTGAAGGCGAACAGGCGGTTGCGCCGCTGCCCGGTGATTTCACTGAGAATACGATAACTCACAAGGTCCTGGATCAGAGCCGAAGCGGTGTTGGTTGTGCCGCCGATCATTTTGGAGGCCTTTTTTATATCGACAATCGGTTGGGCGTAGAGATGGCGCATTAATGCCTGCGCCGCCTTCTGCCGGCGGGTGCTGAAATGAGGCAGAACTTCGCCTTCGATCTGGGCCTTCAAATCCAGAATGGCCTTAAAGACGCCGGCGGACTGCCTCGCCGTTTGTTCGACGCCCTGCATAAAGAACGCCAGCCAGGCATTCATGTGGTTCCCCTGACGCACAGCCATGAGATTATCCACATAGGCGGTCTTGTTCCGCTCGAAGAAGTCGGACAGATATAATGCGGGCTTGCCCAGCAGCCCTTCGGAAGCCAGGTAAAGAGAGATCATCAACCGCCCCAAACGACCGTTCCCATCCAGGAAGGGGTGGATGGTTTCAAACTGATAGTGAGCAATGGCGATGCGCACCAGGGGATGGACGTATAGGCCACGGGCGTTAAGAAACTGCTCCAGATCGCTCATCAGTTCCGGCACATGGTCGTGATGGGGCGGCACGAACCCCGCGTCCTTCAGGCTGACGCCAATCCAATTCTGACTTATGCGAAATTCACCCGGACGCTTATGTTCGCCCCTGACCCCCTGGAGCAATATGGCGTGGGTATTCCTTAACAGACGGTTGGACAGGGGTAGCGTCTCCAGGCCCGTGATGGCGGCATGGATGGCCCTGATGTAGTTCTGTACCTCCTGCCAATCATCGCGCCCTTCAGGCTCCAGATCATTCAGATCCTTGAATGCGTCTTCGATATCGGTTTGCGTCCCCTCGATTCGGCTGGACTGGGTGGCCTCCTTAGCCACATACATTTGGATGAAAAAATCGATATCCGGAATCAATTGCGCAAAGGCGTTCAATTCGCCAAGCGCGCGGTCCGCCCTACCGATCAAATCGCTCAATACGGGATCGCTGACGACCCAGGGATGATTGACCTTTTCCGGCAAAAAAGCCTGGTAGTCATATCGATTTTCGAATTTACCGGCGACGAAACTCTCCAGATTCATATGTCAAAAAATCCAAAATATTTACAATAAGAACAGACGTTGTCTCAAAATATCGCCAGGAACACAAGGACAATATCAAAAAATTGCCATTAATTGAGATAATGGAGCGTCCAATCTCAAAAACCCGGCACCCTCGGCCAATATTGGTTGGGGTGAGACACACACAATAAAACAAGGGGCCGGCCACGTGGGCCAGCCCCCTGATTTCAATGGTGCCGCGTGCAAGACTTGAACTTGCGACCCTCGCATTACGAATGCGATGCTCTACCAACTGAGCTAACGCGGCGTTGTTTCGTGCCTTACTTACTGCGCGGCGCTTTCCACGTCAATGTCTTGTGACGGGGTGCGGGCCGGCAGTTTCGCCGGTTCTTCGCCGACGCCGTCCCCGGCGACCCGCTTCGGCTCCTCCCCGGCCGGGGCGGACAGGCCGGGGACGCGGACCGGCGTGCGCCAATGGAAGGTGTTGAAACCGCCGCAGCCGCCGCAGAGCGCGGTCCAGGTGTCGGCCGCGTTGCCGCAGTCTTCGCAGACCCAGGCCGGGTCCGGCTCGGCGTTGGCGGCGCGGACCAGCCATTCCCGGGCCGCCGCCATGTCGTTGTGTTCGGCTTCCTCCAGTTCCGCCATCAACTGGCAACAGGCACGCGACACCGGTTCGCCGGAGGCCGCGATATCCTTCATGTGCTGGCGCGCCTCGCCCCACAGGCGGGCGTCGAGGGCGGCCCGGGCCAGCATGAGCAGGCTCGCCGGATGCTTCGGCTGTGCCGCCGCCAGTTGCTGCGCCGCCTTCATGCGGGCCATGGCGTCGGCGTCGCCGCCGACCGGCCAGTAGGCCTCGGCCAGGTCCGGATGAGGCAGCGCCCCCCAGGCGGTCTCGAGGCCCTGGACCGCCTTGCGGTCCTTGCCCGAAGCCGCCAACAGCCCGGCCAGACGGACCTGGGCCGGCACCAGGTCCAGGGCGTCGGCGCAGGCCTTCCGGGCCAGTTTCAGCGCCCGGGACTTATCACCGTCGGCCTCGGCGGCGAGGCTCATCTGATGGTTCAGCACGGCCCGCGAGCGAGCGGCCTCGGCGGCGCTCACCTGTTTGCGGCGCAGGGCCCCGGCCAGGGCCTCGTCCGCTTCCGCCCACAACGCCTGATGAACGGTGAGGTCGAACAGGGTGCTGGCGACCCAGTCGCTTTCCGGCTTCAGGCGGAAGGCCCGCCGGGCCCATTTCAGGGACTCGTCGGTATCGTTGTTTTTCATGGACTGGGTGAGCAATCCGCGCAGGCCCAAGAACTCCATGTCGGGGCTGTTCAGCATGTCCCGGAAGAATTTTTCCGCCGCTTTCTCGTCGCCGTTCAACTGCGCCGACTGGGCCGACAGCAGCATGGTCAGGGAGGGTTCCTCCAACAGTCCGTCGGCGCGGCCCGCCTGTCGGCCCGCCTCTTCCGAATCGCCGGCGGCGACGGCGACCATGCCCCGACTCAAGGCCAGATAGCCCCGGCGGCGGCGGCTGTCGCGGCGGTGCCGGGCGACGCCGGCGGGAACGCCGCGAAGCAAGATCCACAGCCGGTAGGTGAGCGCCGAGAGAAACGCCAGCAGGGCCAGGACGGCGACGAGCACCGCCGCCGAGGTTTCGATCAGATACCCCTGCCAGTCGATGGAGACCCGCCCCGGATTATCCGCCAGCCACATGCTGGCGGCGGCGAGAACGCCCAGCAGCGAAACAAACCAGAGGGCCCGCAACATGTTCGTTCCTCCCCTGCCTATTGCCGTCCGCCGGGGGACAGCTTGGAGATGACGAGACCATGCAGCCGGGCGAGGGCTTCCTCCGCCTGCAAGCGGGCCCGGGCCCGCTCGATCCAGGGGTTTGCCGCCTGGGCCTCTTCGCCGCCGAGTCCGCTCAGGGAGACCACCGCCGCCGCCAGCTCCCCCTTGTCCAGCAGGGTCATGGCCCGTTCGGCGGCCCCGGCGTCGTCGCCGCCGGGTTCGGCGTTTCCGGTCTTGCGGATGGAGACCAGGGATTGCAGCCGCGCCAGCACCTTGTCGACAACCCCGCCTTCTCCGTCCGCCCCCCCTTGCGGCCGGGCGGCGCGGATCATTTCGACGACCGTCTTGAAGTCCCGGCGCAGTTCGTCGAGACCGGGGATGCCGGTTTCCGAGTGGGGGGCCAGCACCGCCACGTGGCCGAGAATGTCCTGGTCGTCCCGGCCCAGGGTCTTCAGGGCGTCGAGGGCGAGGACGTAAGGCTCGCTGGAGCGGATGGTTTCGCGGAGCTGACCCAGGGCCACCAGCAGGCCCTGAACGCGAATTTTGCGTTCCGCCTCTGCCACCGCGGCGGCATCCCGCGCCGCCGTCTGAGCCGCCTCGCTTTCCAGGGTGCCGACACGGGCCGTCATATCGCTGACCGCCCGTGACAATTGTTCCGTCGCCTCCCGCTCGCCGGAACCGCCGTCGGCCACGGCCTGCTCCAACCTGGCCAGGCGCTGCAGCACGACGCCGACCGTGTCGTCACTTCGTTCCAATTGGCTCATGCGTTCCTTCAGGCCCTTCAGGGCCTCCGGGTCGGAAACGCCGCCGCCCGTCGCCTCCGTCGCCTCGAGCATGGCGCGCACATCGCTGATCTGATCCTCCAGTTCGCCGATGCGGGTCATGATGCCGTCGATGGAACCGCTCAGGCTTTGGCGTTGCCGTTCCAGGTCGGCGATACCCTCGCCGCTTTCCCGGACCCGCTCAATTTCCTGTTCGATCTGTTCGAGACGGCTGGTCAGGGCGATCTGTTCCTGCTGGCGCTGCCCGGCGGTCTGCAGGCCGGGCAGATAGTCGATGACGTAGGGCGACCAGATGGGCAGGGTGGCGTAACCGCCGCCGGCGAGGACCGCGAAAAGCACCAGCACCCAGAACAGACGCGAGGCCCCGCTGCGTTCCTCCGTGTTCGTCGCGATCAGCGGCTTTTCAGGCTCTTTATCGGGCTTGGCGGAGGGCGGCGGCGTTTTCCGTTTCGCCCCCTCCTTGCCTGAGGGCGGCGTTCTGGAGGCGGCCGATGCCTTCGGCGCGGGTTCTTTTTTCTCGGTTTTGTTTTTTTCGTTCACGCAAGGGCCCTCTGGTTGGAAAACCGGCTTGCACCCTAACAGGTGTTGGCGGCCAGGTTAACTGTTTCAAGTCTCCAATCGGGAGAATTCCCGCACACGGTCCAACAAGGCCGCCTGATCCGGGGTTTCGGCGACGGCGACCCGCGCCCAGGCCAGCGCCCGGACCCGGTCGGCGACGGCCTCGCTGAGGCAGAAGGCGGTCATCCGTCCCACCGCGTCCTCGCGTCCGGCCTTGCCGATCAGATCGACGAAGCCCTCGGCGGTTCGCGGCGAATACAAGAGGACCCCGTCAATGCGGCCCTCCTCGATCGCCGTCAGGCCCGCCGCCGACAAGACTTGCGCCCGGGCGGCATGATAGAGGCAAGCCCGGCGGTAGGCGTAACCGGCCCGTTCCAGCCGCCCGCCCAGGTCCCCGGCCACCTTGCTGCCGGCCACATGCAGCAAAGGGCCGTCGCCGGAGCGGCAGGTTTCCATCACCAGCGCGGCCAGGGCGTCCACGTCGCCGGAAGCGCTGTGCACGGTTTCGAAGCCGACGCGGCGGGCTTCCCGGGCGGTGGCGTCACCGACCGCATAGACCGGCAGGCGGCGCTCGCCGCTGACGGCGGCGAAGGCCCTGACGCCGTTGGCGCTGGTCAGCAGCAGCCCCTGGACCCCGTGCAGGTCCGGCGCCTCCGTCCCCGTCTGCTCGACCACCAGCAGCGGCTCGTTCAGGCTGTCGACGCCCAGCGCCGCCAACTGGCGGGCCAGGGGTTCGGCGTCTTCCCGGGGGCGGGTGATCATCAGCCGCATGGCGTCGCCGGGCTCAGGCGGGGGCGTCGAAAAAGCCGGGACCGGCACGGCCCTTCAGTTCCTCCCCGGCGTCCCGGCCGAGGGCTTCGGCGTCGGCGGCGGAACCGTTGCGGCTGGTCTCCAGCACCTGGGAGCCGTCCGGCCGCGCCGCCAGCCCGCGGAAGGACAAACCGCCCGAGGCGTCGACTTCCGCCAGTGCGGCAATGGGCGTGCGGCAGGAGCCGTCGAGCACCTTCAGCAAGGCCCGCTCGGCACCGACCCGGGCCACCGTGTCGGCGTGGTTGAGGGCGGCGAGACATTCATGGGCGTGGTCGTCGTCGGCGCGGCAGGTGACGCCGATGGCCCCCTGGGCGACGGCGGGCAGCATCTCGTCGGCTTCGATGATGGAGGTGGCGACATGGGCGTTGCCGAGGCGGTTCAACCCGGCCAGGGCCAGCAGGGTGGCGTCGACCTCGCCCTCGGACAGTTTGCGCAGGCGGGTCTGCACGTTGCCCCGGAAGGTGACCACCTTGAGGTCCGGTCGGCGGTGCAGGATCAGCGCCTGACGGCGAAGCGCCGCCGTACCGACGACGCTGCCCGAGGGCAGGTCGGCCAGGCAAGAGGCCTTTTCGCTGATGAACACGTCGCGGGTGTCCTCGCGCTCCAGCATGCAGGGCAGGACGATGCCGTCGGGCAGCCAGGTCGGCACGTCCTTCATGGAATGCACGGCGAGGTCGATGCGACCGTCGAGCATGGCGTCGTCGATTTCCTTGGTGAACAGGCCCTTGCCGCCGATTTCCGACAGCGCCCGGTCCTGAATCTTGTCGCCCGTGGTCTTGATGACGACGATTTCCGCTTCCGCCATGTCGGGGAAAGCGGCGGCGAGCCGGGCCTTGACCTCTTCCGCCTGTGCGAGCGCCAGGGGGCTGCCACGGGTGCCGATGCGAAGATGAGATGCGTTCATGAAACAAATCCAAAGTTATGGGGCTTTATCTCTCGGCTTTGGTATATAGTCCTTGACCCGCTTGGCAAGGCATTTATCCATGATCGTTCTCGGCATTGAAACCAGTTGTGATGAAACCGCCGCCGCCGTCGTCTCCGGCGACGGCGCGATCATCGCCGAAACCGTGCTTTCGCAACTGGACGAGCACCGTCCCTTCGGCGGCGTCGTGCCCGAGGTGGCGGCGCGGGCGCACCTGACCCATGTGGACGCCCTGATCAAGGAGACCATGACCCGGGCGGGCCTCGGATTCGAAGACCTGGACGCCGTCGCCGCCACCGGCGGGCCGGGCCTGATCGGCGGCGTCATCGTCGGCGTGATGACGGCGAAGGCCGCCGCCGCCGCCCGCGGGCTGCCGTTCATCGCCGTCAACCATCTGGAGGGCCACGCCCTGTCCGCCCGCCTGTGTGAAAGCGGCCGCATCGATTTTCCCTATCTGCTGTTGCTGGTCTCCGGCGGCCACTGCCAGTTGCTCGCCGTGGAGGGACCGGGCCGATACCGGCGCCTCGGCACCACCATCGACGACGCCCTCGGCGAGGCCTTCGACAAGACGGCGAAAATGCTCGGCCTCGGTTATCCGGGGGGACCGGCGGTGGAGGCGGCGGCGAAAGCCGGGCGGGCCGACCGCTTCGCCCTGCCCCGGCCCATGAAGGGCCGCCCGGGCTGCGACTTTTCCTTCTCGGGCCTGAAGACGGCGGTCCGCCACGCCGCCCTGGCCCTGCCCGAAGGGCCCTTGCGGGACGGGGACGTGGCCGACCTGTGCGCCGGATTCCAGGCCGCCGCCGGGGACGTTCTGGCCGACCGCACGGCCCATGCCCTGGACCGGTTTCAGGCCCTGCATCCCGGCGGCGGGCCGCTGGTGGTGGCCGGTGGCGTCGCCGCCAATCAGGCCCTGCGCCGACGCCTGCAACGGCTGGCCGGGGAACGGGGGATCGATCTTGTCGTCCCGCCGCCCCGCCTGTGCACGGACAACGGCGCCATGATCGCCTGGGCGGCGCTTGAACGGATCGCGGCGTTCGGCCTGCAGGCGGCCCGGGACGGCCTCGACTTCCGCCCCCGCCCGCGCTGGCCCCTGGACCCGGACGCCCCGGCGGCCGCCTTCGCCGGGGTCAAGGCCTGACACGGATAGCCCGTTACTTCAGGCCGAACCACCAGTCGAAAGTGGCGAGGGCGATCTGCCGACCGTCGCTCTCGATGCTGACGGGAATGGAAATGCTCGCCCGCTTGTCCCGCTCCAGGGCCCGGATGCAGTCCTGGAAGGCGTCCTCGCCGACGGAGACCTCGGCCAGGCAGTCGTCTTCCGCCGGGCGCTTGTAGCGGATGCTGCCCTCGCGGACCAGGACCAGGGCGTCGGGAAACAGGGGCAGCACGCGGGAAATGATGTAATCGCCGCTGGCCGATTCCGCCAGCCCGTAGATGGCGGCGGCGTGCATCGACCCGATGTGGTTGAGCAGCGTGTCGCGCTTTTTCAGCTTCAGGGCCGCTTCGTCCTTTTCAAGGCCGATGTGCTGGTTGAAGGGCAGGTCGGTGATGTTCATGGCTGGCTTCTTTCTCCCCCGGAGACTTTATATTTATAACAAAAAGGCTGGAAATGCGAAGTCAATCCAGCCCTTGCCTCGGGGCGGCGGGAAAGGGCATAACAGGGGCATGAGCGAATCCATTCAGACCATCGGCGTCGTCGGGGCCGGCGCCTGGGGAACCGCCCTGGCGGCGACGGCCCGGCGGGCCGGGCGCGACGTCCTTATCCAGGCGCACGAGGCCGACGTCGCCCAATCCATCAATTCCGTCCATGAAAACCGCCGCTTCCTGCCCGGCGTCACCCTGGACGAGGGCATCCGGGCGACCCCGGAGCTGGAGGAAATCGCCGCCTGCGACGCGGTCCTGCTGGTCATGCCGGCGCAGTTCCTGCGCGCCGTCACCGGACGAATGGCCGCCACCTGGCGGCCCGACGTTCCCGCCGTCATCTGCGCCAAGGGGATCGAGCAGGACAGCGGCAAGCTGTTGAGCGAGGTCGCCGCCGAGACCCTGCCCGGGGTCACCTTGGCCGTGCTGTCCGGGCCGACCTTCGCCATCGAGGTCGCCCGCGGCCTGCCGACGGCGGTCACCCTGGCGTCCCGGGACCCGGAAACGGCGGTGGCCCTGTCGGAAGCCATCGGCACCCCGACCTTCCGCGCCTACCGGTCCGACGACGTCATCGGCGTCGAGTTGGGCGGCGCGATCAAGAACGTCCTCGCCATCGGCTGCGGAATCATCCAGGGCCGGGACATGGGCGACAACGCCCGCGCCGCCTTCATCACCCGCGGCCTGGCCGAAATCGCCCGCTTCGCCTCGGCCAAGGGGGCGGACCCGGAAACCCTGGTCGGCCTTTCCGGCCTGGGCGACCTGACCCTGACCTGTAACGCCATGCAGTCTCGCAACTTCTCCCTCGGCGTCGCCCTTGGGCAAGGACGGGCCCTGGCCGATGTCCTCGGCGAGCGCTCGGCGGTGACGGAAGGGGTGTTCAGCGCCTCTTCCAGCGTGCAACTGGCCCGCGCCCTGGGCCTGGAGGCTCCCATCTGCACGGCCATGAACGGCATCCTCAACGAAGGCGCCGATATCGACGCCACCATCGCCTCCCTGCTGGCCCGGCCCGTCGGCGACGAGGACCCCCTCGGGTAGGGGGCGGTGGTGCGCTCCCTCGGGGGATTTTGTCTGGCCGCCCTGCTGACGGTCTTCGCCTTCACCGCCGCCGCCGAAAACCGCATGCATCTCGAGGCCAGTCCTTATCTGCGGCTGCATGCGGACGATCTGGTTCACTGGCGGCCCTGGTCCCGCCGGACCCTGGAACAGGCGCGGCGGCAAGGCAAGCCCATCTTCCTTTCCATCGGTTACCTGTCCTGTCACTGGTGCCATGTCATGCGGCGGGAGAGCTTCACCGACCCCCGCACCGCCGCGCTGATCAACCGGCTGTTCTTCCCGATCCTGATAGACCGTGAGGAAATGCCCGCCGTTGACGCCTCGTTCCAGGCGGCGGCGTCGCTGATGGGGCTGGCCTCCGGCTGGCCGCTCAATCTGTTGCTGACGCCCGACGGCAAGCCGTTCTGGGGCGGCGCCTACTTTCCGAAGACCGAAACCGGCGGCGTGCCCGCGTTCGCCACCCTGCTCAAGGGCATGGAACGGGTGTTCCGTGAACGGCCGGACGCCGTGCGCGGCAACGCGGAAACCGTCACCGCCGCCCTCGAAGCACTCGCCCGGCCCCGGCCGGGCAGCCTGTCCCCGGACGACCTGGACGCCGCCGCCGAGGCCTTCGCCGGGCAGGTCGACCCCTTCAGCGGCGGCTTCGGCGATGCCCCCCTGTTCCCCATGACCGTGGCCCAGGCGTTTCTCTGGCGCTCCCATATCCGCACCGGCGACGGCCGCTTTCGCCAGGCGGTGACGACGGCCCTGGAAGGGATGGCCCGGGGCGGCATTTTCGACCATGTGGGCGGCGGTTTCTTTCGTTATGCGGTGGACCCCCACTGGAACGTTCCCCACTTCGAGAAAATGCTCAACACCAACGCCGCCCTACTGAACCTGATGGCGGAAGTCTGGCGCGAGACCGGCGACCCCCTGCTCAAGGACCGGGCCGACAAGACCGCCGGCTTCCTGCTCCGGGAACTGCGCCTGGAAGGCGGCGCCTTCGCCGCCGCCCTCGACGCCGACAGCCGCCTTGCCCACCAATCCGGGGAAGAGGAGGAAGGGGCCTATTACCTGTGGCGTCCCGACGGCCTCGAGGCCGTGCTCGGCGGGGATGCGGCGCTGCTCATGCGGGCCTACGGCCTGTCGCCCCCGGATACCGGCGATCCGGACGGGGCCGGGGTTCTGCATCGCAACCACGTTCCCCTGGACGACATCGCGGCGGCGGGCGGCGGACAAGACGTCCTGGACGCGGCCCTGGCGCGCCTGTTCCGCGCCCGGCTGGAGCGCCCCCGCCCCCGCCGCGACGACAAGGTCCTGGCCGACTGGAACGGTCTCGCCATCGCCGCCCTGACCGAGGCCGGTCTCGCCTTCGGCGAACCGGACTGGATCGCCGCCGCCGCCCGGGCCTTTGCCTTCATCGACGAAAACCTCGGCGACGGAACCGGACGGCTGTCCCATTCCCTGGCCGCAGGCAAGCGAGGACAGGCGGCCGGGCTCAACGACCTGGCGGCCATGGCCGACGCGGCCCTCGCGCTCCATCAGGCGACCGGGGAACGGCGCTATCTGGACAAGGCGCAAGCGTGGACGGAACAGGCGATGACGGAGCTGTGGGACCGGGACGGGACCGGCTTCTTCGCCACGGCGGAAAACGCCGCCCCGCAACTGGTCCGCGCCAAGCCCATACATGACGACACCGAAGCGGCGGGTAACGCCCGCATGATCGACGTTCTCGCCCGCCTCCATTACCTGACCGGCGACGAGACTTATAGACAACGGGCGGACATCACCCTGAAGGCCTTCGCCGGTTTCGCCGAACCGCCCGAGCCCGCCGTGGCCGGATTGCTCAATGCCGCGGAGACCCTGCGGGCGGCCCTGCAAATCGTCGTCATCGGCAGGCGCGGCTCCCCGGCGGCGGACGCCCTGCTGCGGCAGGTGGCGGCCATCAGCCTGCCCAACAAGGTGCTGCAGGTGGTCGCCCCCGGGGAGCCCCTGCCGGGAGGGCATCCGGCACACGGAAAAGAGCAAATCGACGGCCGGGCCACGGCCTACGTCTGCCGGGGCACTTTTTGTTCGCTTCCCGTCAACGAACGTGAGAGTCTGGCCGAAACCCTGTTGTCCCTGCGCAAGCGGAGCCCCTGAACCTGGAGGAACCTCGACCATGTATTTCATCGTCTATTGCATCGACAAGCCGGACCATGGCCATCTGCGGACGGAAAACAGACCCGCCCACCTGGACTATCTGAACCGTCACCGGGACAACCTGTACACGGCCGGGCCGACCCTGGACGAAGACGGCGAAACCATGACCGGCAGCCTGCTGATCGTCGACTTTCCCGACCGCGCCGCCGTCGAGGCCTTCGCCGCGGACGAGCCCTACGCCCGCGCCGGCCTGTTCGAAAGGGTCGATATCAAACCCTGGAAGATGGTCTTCGAACCCCAGGACTGACCCCATGAAACTGTGTCATCTCGACGACATCGAGGACGGCGACTCCGGCGGCTTTTTCGCCGAAAGGGACGGCAGGATGGAGGGCTTCATCGTCGTCAGGAAGGGCGACGGGGTTTTCGTCTACCGCAACAGTTGCCCCCACGTCGGCGCGCCGCTGGACTTCGCCCCGGGACGCTTCCTCGACCCGGCCAAGGAGATGATCCTCTGCTCCACCCACGGCGCCCTGTTCCGCATCGAGGACGGCCACTGCGTCTCCGGCCCCTGCGCCGGAAAAGGCCTGACCCCGGTGCCGGTGGAACTGCGCGACGGCACGGTTTATCTGGCCGGTTGAGAAAAACCCCGCATCGGCACTTGTTTTCCACCGATTTCTTGTGATACAACCCCGTTATGTTGCAGCGCAGCATTGATGCGCGGTCGACGCAGGGACATCAATTACATTGGTTCACACTTTGGGAGACGAGAACGCCATGTCAGAGCACGAAATTTTTCCGGTTCCGGCCGAATTCGCCGAAAAGACCTGGGTCAACAACGACCAGTACCTGGAAATGTACAAACAGTCCGTCGAGGACAACGAGGGCTTCTGGGGCGAACACGGCAAGCGTCTCGACTGGATCAAGCCCTACACCAAGGTGAAGGACGTCAGCTACGACGCCCCCGACGTTTCCATCAAGTGGTACCATGACGGCACCCTGAACGCGTCGGCCAACTGCCTGGACCGCCACCTTGCCGACCGCGGCGATCAGACCGCCATCATATGGGAAGGCGACGACCCGGCGGACGACAAGAAGATCACCTACAAGGAACTGCATGAAAAGGTCTGCCGTTTCGCCAACGCCATGAAGGCCCGGGGCATCAAGAAAGGCGACGTGGTCACCATCTACATGCCGATGATCCCGGAAGCCGCCGTCGCCATGCTCGCCTGCACCCGCATCGGCGCCATCCATTCCATCGTCTTCGGCGGTTTCTCGCCGGAAGCCCTGGCCCAGCGGGTCAACGACTGCGGCTCGACCTGCGTCGTCACCGCCGACGAGGGCCTGCGCGGCGGCAAGTCCGTCCCCCTGAAGGTCAACGCCGACAAGGCCCTGGCCGACTGCCCCGGCGTCGAGACCGTGTTCGTGGTCAAGCGCACCGGCGCCGAAATCAACTGGGTCGAGGGCCGCGACGTCCGCTACTTCAAGGCCTGCGAAGAAGCCTCCACCGATTGCCCGGCCGAGGAAATGAACGCCGAAGACCCCATGTTCATCCTCTACACCTCGGGCTCCACCGGCAAGCCGAAGGGGGTGCTGCACACCACCGGCGGCTACATGGTCTACGCCTCGATGACCCATCAGTACGTCTTCGACTACCATGACGGCGACATTTACTGGTGCACCGCCGATGTGGGCTGGGTGACCGGCCACAGCTACATCGTCTACGGACCGCTGGCCAACGGCGCCACCACCCTGATGTTCGAGGGGGTTCCCAACTACCCGGACACGTCGCGCTTCTGGCAGGTCTGCGACAAGCACGACGTCAACATCTTCTACACCGCCCCGACCGCCATCCGCGCCCTCATGCGCGACGGCGACGGGCCGGTCAACAAGACGTCCCGTGACAGCCTGCGCCTGCTCGGCACCGTCGGCGAACCCATCAACCCGGAAGCCTGGATGTGGTATCACGAGGTCGTCGGCAAGGGGAACTGTCCCATCGTCGATACCTGGTGGCAGACGGAAACCGGCGGCATCCTGATCACGCCGCTGCCCGGCGCCACCGCGACCAAGCCCGGTTCCGCCACCCGCCCCTTCTTCGGGGTTCAGCCGCAACTGGTGGACAACGACGGCAAGCCGCTCGACGGCGCGACAGAGGGCAACCTGTGCATCGTCGATTCCTGGCCCGGACAGATGCGCACGGTCTATGGCGATCACGAGCGCTTCGTGCAGACCTACTTCTCCACCTACCCCGGCAAGTACTTCACCGGCGACGGCTGCCGCCGCGACGAGGACGGTTACTACTGGATCACCGGCCGCGTCGACGACGTCATCAACGTCTCCGGTCACCGCATGGGAACGGCGGAAGTGGAAAGCGCCCTGGTCGCCCATCACGACGTCGCCGAATCCGCCGTCGTCGGCGCGCCGCACGACATCAAGGGGCAGGGCATTTACGCCTATGTCACCCTGAACGCGGGCGTCGAGGCCACGGACGAGTTGAAGAAGGAACTGGTGCAGTGGGTGCGCAAGGAAATCGGCCCCATCGCCTCTCCCGACTGGCTGCAGTGGGCCCCGGGCCTGCCGAAGACCCGTTCCGGCAAGATCATGCGCCGCATCCTGCGCAAGATCGCCGAAAACGACTATTCCAGCCTGGGCGACACCTCCACCCTGGCCGAACCCGCGGTGGTCGACGACCTGATCGAAAACCGCCAGAACCGGGGATAAACCAAACCCCCATCCAGGCACGAAAAGGCGGAACCCCCGGGTTCCGCCTTTTTTATTTCCCCCCCTCCCGTTCCTGGATGGAGACGATTTTTTCCAGGTTTCTGTGCGCGACCAGGGCCTTGTCGCGGCTGCCGAGGGCGAGGTAGACCTCGGAGGCGCCCTTGAAGCAGGCCG
>CAYFOJ010000042.1:0-20034 GCA_964344645.1 uncultured Thalassospiraceae bacterium | reverse complement strand
TTAGCTACTTTAGCCCCTAAATAAATATCGATATATTCGCGGTTCTGATCGATATGTAGTAGAACAAAAAGCTGCTGCACAACGAGCAACTTGGGATGAAATGTGGAAAAAGAAAAAAGCCGCAGAGAAAAGAAAAAAAGACCGTGAGAAAAATATCAGATCTAAAAATGAGAAAAAGAAATTAGCTGTAACAAAAACTGAAGAAGCTCAAGCCGCAATACAAAAAATTAAAAACACTCTGCTCCATACATTATCGACAGATGATGCGATTGACTGGGAATCATTGTTAGATCAATCACCTTTCCCTGAAAAAAAGCCAAGTCCACCCAAGTATGAAAAAATGTCCACTGAACCAAAGGCATCCGATGAAAAATATCGCCCTGATCTTGGATTTATTGACCGGGTATTTTCCAGGTCTAGAAATAAGAAAATAGCATCATCTTTTGCAGCCTTTGAGAGCGACCATATAGAATGGGTGAAGAACAAAAAAATATTAGACAATAATAATAACAAATTAAAAGAATCATATCAGAAAAAAATTGAAGAATTCAAATCCAAAGAAGAGATTTTTCTAAATATACAAGAAGATAAAAATAAAAATATATTAAACAACAAACAAAAATACCAAGAAAAAAATCCAGGCGCTGTTTTGGATTATTGTGAGTTGGTTTTGTCCAATTCAGAGTATCCTGACAATTTCCCCCAAAACTGGGATGTTGAGTATTGGGAAGAAGGGAAGATTTTTATAGTTGACTACTCTCTGCCAAATAAGGACCACCTCCCCACTACAAAAACGTTTAAGTACACAATTTCGAGAGATGAATTTAGTGAATCAAAATTGTCGAAATTGGAAACAAATAGACTCTATGATAGCCTGCTATATCAAATTTCACTCAGAACGATACATGAATTATTTGAAGCCGATGTTGTTGATGCGATTGGCTCTATTGTATTTAATGGTTGGGTTGAATCTATAGATAAGGCTACTGGACTAAATGTAAATGCTTGCATTCTTTCTGTTCAAGCGTCAAAGGAAGAATTCTTGGCCATCAACCTAGAAAATGTAGACCCTAAAGCCTGCTTTAAGCAGCTTAAGGGAGTCGGCAGCAGCAAACTTCATGGTTTATCACCAGTAGCTCCGATCATTAAAATAGATAGAGAAGACACGCGTTTTGTATCCCCTTATGATGTAGTGGATAGTGTAAATGAATCAGTAAATTTAGCAGCGATGAATTGGCAAGACTTTGAAAATCTAATAAGAGAAATGTTTGAAAAAGAGTTCATCAGTTCTGGAGGGGACGTAAAAATTACTCAAGCAAGCAGAGATGGTGGTGTGGACGCAGTTGCATTCGACCCTGATCCAATTCGAGGCGGTAAAATTGTAATTCAGGCGAAGAGATATACCAATGTTGTTGGAGTATCTGCTGTAAGAGACCTATTTGGCACCACTGTAAATGAGGGGGCTACAAAAGGAATATTGGTCACAACATCCGATTACGGACCAGATGCTTATGAATTTGCAAAAGGCAAACCCTTAACACTATTAAACGGAGGTAATCTTCTTCACTTATTGGAAAAGCATGGGCACAAAGCAAAAATAGATTTGATAGAAGCCAAGAAAATTCTAGCAGAAGAATAAATCGTCGGTCGTGAAGAATGCCTCGGCTTCAGAACACCTAACGAGGTCCGAAAAATCAACGGTGGTGCGCTTTAGACTGGAATCTAGGAATCCACCGTAATTCAGACAGTTTTGGGATGAATTGAAATGTCCAACCCATATTCAGTGAAGAAACGTCAACTCTTATTAGCCCCAGAGCAAATTCCAAACTCCCTAAGCGATTTGAATCTGAGTGAAGATATAAAAAACGGGTTTGCGCAGGGCACTTCAGGCACACTCAGGTACACATGGTTGACGTGCCGACGCGGTGATATTTTTCGTCAGGTCAACTCTCAGTGCCATAAAAACAATTACGAACTTGGCGAAATTGATGCCAATTTTAAATTGAACGACGATGATTTTGATTTGCTGTTTCGAGACGGTGAGATCGTACCGAAAAGCATAGAAACATGTGATTTGTCGTTGTTAGATAATTTAGGTGCGTTTTTTGGTATAGATTTCAGACAAAATTTTGCGGAGGGACTCGCTATTGAAGGCGAGGTGGGACAACTTGAAATTGCTCAGAAACTTTATCTCGCATCTCGGCTCTTATCATCACATACAGCCGTGATTTTGGCCACTATACATTTCGTGAACTCATTTGAAAATGTTGAAAGGTTTCTTGTCGCAGATGGTGTCGATCATGGTGTCGTTTCTTCTTTTTTACGTGAAGCTCTAGTTGATACATATCCATCACCAATCTTCATAGATGAACAGGAATTCGACGAACTGATAGGTTGGTTTTCGAGGGCACTCGAACTATTGCTCTGTGGGTTTGATTTGGAGAGGTCGAACAATACACGTCCACTGCGTGATCTCATTCAAGAGTACCATCAGGTAAATCACTATATTGAAGAAAATGAAAAAATTTATGAATCAATACCCGA
Source organism: uncultured Thalassospiraceae bacterium (assembly GCA_964344645.1). GTDB lineage: Bacteria > Pseudomonadota > Alphaproteobacteria > Rhodospirillales > JABHCV01 > JACNJU01. Next base: position 17,490 of record CAYFOJ010000042.1, on the reverse strand, counting down.
GCATACGAATGATGATGAAATTGACGCATCAGAATTCGATGCATCGCTATATGAAGGCCCGAATACTGAACAATTCACGACAGACCAATATAGTCTAAGAATATCAAGACTAAAAAATGAATTTATTTCTGCGGCTGCAAATATTGTTGGAATATTTATCTTGGTAATGGTGGTAGCGTTGGCACTATTTATTTTTATACTTCGCTCTATTGGATAGACAGTTCATATGAAAAACACCCTTCAAAATCAGGGTTACGGTGCCACAGGGTTACGGTGCCCAGGGTTACGGTAAAGGTTACGATGCCAGTGCACTAAATTGTCTCCTGCCAAAAAGCCGTTCCGAGGCTTGAGGACGGGTGGCGGATTTGCCTGATCCTAATCCATATGTCGGCTCGGCTCCATGCGGTCGTGCAAGACACGGACGATCTCGATGAGGTCGGGCTCCGTGGCGCGGTAGAAGATCACGTGCACCGGCTCGCCGACCGGCGCTTCATCGCTATCGTTACGGCTATGGCGGGTGTGGAAGCTGCGAATGCCCGGCCGCAAATCCGGTCGCGCGGCGGTCGAGCGCCCTTGCGGGGCCTTGGCAACCCGGCGCAGGGCAGCGAGGATCAAGGCGGCGTAACAGTCGCGCGCTTCGCGCCCGTATCGGAACGCACTTTCATTCAGAAGCGCGGCGATATCGGCTCTGGCCGATGCCGTTAGTCGGTAATGCGGGGCCAAGGATCACGCCTTGGCGGTTCCGCCGAGGCGGGCGAGCCAGCCTTCAAGCACCGCGTCGTCAACATCCTCGTAATCGCCATTTTCGAGATCGGCGATCCCCGCATCAATGCTCTTGCGCAACCGCTCCAAATTCAGTTCGTCCATGGCGCGGCGTCGCTGCAAGGCGCGGATGGCGTCGCGCACCGCCTCGCTGGCGTTGCGGTATTCACCCTTGTCCAGAACCTCGTCAATGAAGGCGTCCTGTTCGCGCGTAAGACTGACGTTTCGGGTTGGCATGTCGCGACCTCTTGTTTCCCGGGCATTATAACGGTTTTTGGTAATTCTTGCCAACATTCGCCCTATCCGGAATTACGGCGCCACACCACTATGTTCAATCCCCCCCCAACCGTCCAAATTCAGTTCCAGGTGTTTCGCCTTGCCCTCGACCAGGCGGCGCAGCATGGGTTCGAAGAACTCCACCGGTTTGGTGTCGTAGTCCGGGTCGAAGGCGCACTGGTCGTAGGTGTGGCAGAAGTAGACGCAGTCGTCGTACCAGGGGTGATCCTTGAAACGGTCGCGGGCGTGCCGGTCGCCGCCCAGGTAGTGGTTGTAGTAATAGCCCTGGAAGGTGCAGTGGTTGGCGATGATCCACTGCACCCGTTCGGAGACGAAGGGCTTCAGGATGGCGGCGGCCAATTCGCCGTGGTTATAGGGCGCGATGATGTCGCCGATGTCGTGCAGCAGGGCGGCGACGACCATTTCCTCGTCGGCCCCGTCGTCATGGGCCCGGCTCGCCGACTGCAGGCAATGCTGATAGCGGTTGATGCGGTAGCCGCCCCAGTCCACGTCCAGCAATTTCAGATGCCCGAGGATGCGCTCGACCAGATCGGCGTTGAACTTTTCCTCAAGCTCCATCAGGTGTTCGAATTCTTCCCGCGTCCCGTCTTCCATGCGGGTCCATGTAACTTCAAGCATGATCCTTCTCCTACTCCACTCAGCACTCGATGACATTGACGGCAAGGCCGCCCTGACTGGTTTCCTTGTATTTGGTCAGCATGTCGTGGCCCGTCTCGCCCATGGTCCTGATGGCGCTGTCCAGGGGCACGAAGTGGGTGCCGTCGCCCTTCAACGCCAGCGAGGCGGCGCTGATGGCCTTGACCGCACCAAGCGCGTTGCGTTCGATGCACGGCACCTGAACCAACCCGCCGATGGGATCGCAGGTCATGCCGAGATGATGTTCGAGGGCGATTTCGGCGGCGTTCTCCACCTGCTCGTTGCTGCCGCCCAGCACCGCCGCCAGCCCCGCCGCCGCCATGGCCGAGGCCGAGCCGACCTCGCCCTGGCAGCCGACCTCGGCCCCGGAAATGGAGGCGTTGTACTTGATCAGGCCGCCGATGGCCGCCGACACCAGCAGGAAATCCCGCACCCCGCGCTTGTCGGCGCTGGGGCAGAATTCAAGGTAATAGCGGATGACGGCGGGGACGATCCCCGCGGCGCCATTGGTCGGCGCCGTGATGATGCGCCCGCCGGCGGCGTTTTCCTCGTTCACCGCCATGGCGTAGACGCTGATCCAGTCCATCACCGTGTGGGCGAACTTCTCGTTGCTCTGATCGCCGCTCAATTTATCGAAAATCTGTTTCGCCCGCCGTTTCACGTCGAGCCCGCCCGGAAGGCTGCCTTCCGTGCGCATGCCCCGGTCGATGGAGGCGTTCATCACCGCCCACAGGGCGTCCAGTTCACCGTCGAGGAACGCCTCTTCATGCTTCGCCAGTTCGTTGGCCCGTTTCATTTCGGCGACGGTGTGTCCGGTCTCGCGGCCCATATCCAGCATTTCCGCCGCGTTGTGAAAGGGAAACGGCACCCCGGCCAGGTCGTCTTCCGGGGCCTGCCGGTCCAGTTCTTCGAATTCCTCGGCGCCGACCACGAAGCCGCCGCCGATGGAATAGTAGACCTGCTCGGCCAGCAGCGACCCGTCCTCGCCGAGGGCGGTGAAGTTCATGGCGTTGGCATGGCCGGGAAGGTCTTTTTCGTAATCGAAGACGATGTCCCGGTCCGGGTCGAAGGCGACCGCCCCCCGCCCTGGCAGCATGACGGTTTGTCTTTCCGCCGCCCTTTCGATCAGACCGTCGGCGGCGTCCGGGTCGAGGGTTTCCGGGCTTTCCCCCAACAGGCCCAGCACCACGGCCTTGTCCGAACCGTGGCCCTTGCCGGTGAAAGCCAGGGAGCCGTGAAGATGGACCCTGAGCCGGGCAACCTCGGCCAACCGGTCATGATCCCCCATCAGGGCAAGGAAACGGCCGGCGGCGACCATGGGGCCGACCGTATGAGAACTGGACGGGCCAATGCCGACCTTGAAGATGTCGAAAACACTCAGGAACACGTCTCGATCCCCCATCGCGTAAACCTGAAACGGATCATAGACACGCCGGGAAGCGCTCCGCAAGATGCCTTTTACAGCCCTTCGGATTGTCCCAGGGGGCTTTCCGTGTCCGACTTGCCGCCGCCGGCGCTCTCGACATCCTTGTCGCCGCCGCCGGTGAAGATGCCGAACAGGTTGCGGAAAATGCCCGGAGCCAGCGCCGTCAACGGGTTGACCTTGACCTCCGGGTCCTCCATGGGGCCGTTCATGGCGTAGGTGGCGGCGAAGATCCCGCCGCCTTCCTCGGTCCCCGTCAACAGGGTGCCGAGAATGGGAATGTTGCCGAGAACGCTGTTGATGGCGTAGGCGGGAACCACCGTCCCCTCGAAATCGATGATTTCCGCGTGGCTGTAGATTTTTCCCTTCGCCGTATAGCCGAGGGACAGGCCGGTGGCCTTGGCGTCGTCGACCTCGATGATGCCGTCGTGCATGACGAAGGGCGCCCGCATCTCGCTGAAGGACAGTCCGTCCCCCTTGAGGGCGTCGGCGATGCCGGTCAGGGTCAGGACGCTGACCAGCCTGGCCAGGGCCGGCGCGTCGACCAGCCTGTAATCGCTGATCACCACTTCGCCGCTTAAGGGGTGTCCGGGAACGGTGTCGTCGAAGGCCGCCTCCAGATCGAGGATGCCGCCGACCATGGCGTCGTAGACGTCCAGGGTCCTGAGCAGGGTGCCGGCGTCGTCGGCCTTGACGGAAAGGGTCCGCCTGCCCTTGCCGCCGGGGCCGAGGGCGACCTGAAATGTCTTGCCGTCGCCGAGGCTCCCGTCCACGTGCATGCTGCGCCATCGGGCATTGGCACGGCTGAAGGTCCCTGTCACTCCCCGCAGGGAGCGGTCGGGGCCGATCCAGACCTTGTCCACGTTGGCCGAAAGGCTGAGATTGGGCCCCGCATCGCCGCCGTCGCCGGCCTGATCGCCGAACAGGTCGGCGAACATGGGCTCGAGGTCGACGCTGGGGCCATGGAAACTGACCGTCCAGCCGCCGTCGTCGCCGGGAATGACGACGCCGCTGAGGTCCGTCCGGTTATAGGAAACCCTGGAGATTTCCACCTTGTCCAGGCCGGTGCCGTCCTCGGCGTAACGGGCCAGGCCGTTCATCCGCAGATCTCCGGCGGCGACGGAAAAACGGGGAATGCCGACTAGCCGGTCGGCGGCGACCTCCAGGTCAGCCTGCGCCGTGCCCGGAACGCCGGCGGGCTTGCGCCAGCCCAGGGACGGCGCGTTCAGCGCCGCGTCCTTGAGATCGAGGCGAAGCTTGGCCAGGCCCGTGCCGTCGTCCCGGTTCGTCAAATGCACATCGGCCTTGACCGCGCCTTCGATGAAATCCCCCGGCAGGGGGGCCATGTCGACGCCCAGGTCCCTGAGGGAATGGATGTTGTCGATCGCCAGGGCCAGCTTGTATTCATTGCGCGGCGATGCCCCGGGGCCGAAATTCCGCCGCCATTCGACGGACGCGGGCAAGCCCCCCAACTTCACCTCGCCCCGCAAATCCATGCTCCGCCGGGTCGCCTTCAACTCCAGTTGACCGTCGGCGAGCCCCAGGCCGAAGACCACATCGTCGTCTATGACCGCGTCATGGATTTTCGCCGAGACGCGGGATTCCACGTCGGCGGGGCTGAGTTTCTTCACCATCGGAAAGCCCAGCTTCAGGTGGGCGCTGACCGTGCCCGCCGTCTTCTCCGGGGCGATTCCCATGGCGGATGAAAACTGTAGCGGCTTGCTTTCGATGAACCCAAGCGCGTTTTGCAGCGGCCCCTTGACGAAGAAATCTATGTCCGCATGGGCCTCGTCCTGATCCAGGCCCTTGAAGGAAAGAATGCTCTTTCGGGTCGCCAGGCCCTCGGATTCGGCCCGGGAGACGAAGATATCGAACTTCTTTTCCGTGAAGCGGGCCGTCGCATCGACGTTGCGGGCCTTGGCCATGGGCGGCAGATAGTCGACGGTGGCGTTGCGGATGGTCATGTCCCCTTTCAGGGAAACCAGATCAACCCCTCCACCCCGCTTCGCGCGCAACTGCAGGGCGGCGCGGGCTTCCGGAACCTGGCCCACGGAAATACGGTCGACGATCCAGTCGCGGGCGTCGGCGGCCAGGCTTTTCGGCCAATAGGAGGACAGGGCGTCGATCTTCATGTTGCGAAGAACGCCGCTGGCGCCCATGGACACCCCTTCCCCGCCGCTCACCATATTGAGGGCCAGGGAGGCATTGGGGCCGTTCAGGTCCAGTTCCACCGCATCCAGTTCCAGGCGCGACTCCTGGCCGAGAAACCGGCCGCGGGCATTGACGGTCTTCAAGGGCATTCGGTGATCGATGGGCGCGGGCAGGTCAATCGCCCCGTCCGGCCCCAGTTCCAGGGTCAGGGCATTAATCTCGATTTTTTCGGACAGCCCCTCATAACGGCCACGGACATCCGCCCGGGTGACGGCGATCCCCCGCTCCAGCCCCGAGAGCCCGATTTTCCGGGCCTCCGCCTCCGGCAGGGACAGGGTTCCCGCCGAGCCGTTGACATCGAAACCGATGCTCTCCAGGGTGCCGTCGGTCAACATCGACAGGGTCAGCGTTCCCTGAAACGGAACGTCGATGCCCGCCAGCATGGCGAGGCGCGGTGTCAGGGTGGCGATGGCGGCCGGCTTCAACTGGTTGAAATCAACCCCGAGGTCGAAGCGTCCCTCGTCGGCCAGATAGGCGCCAAGAACGGAAACGTTGGCCTTGGCGTCTCCGACGAGCACGTCCATGGTGACGTCCCCCTTGATGCCGACGGCATCCCGCAGCAGTTCCACCTGGGTCTTGGGCGCGCTCCACGAGGTCTGCAGTTGCTGGTCGACGACCTGCAGGTCCGCATCGAAGATATTGACCCGGGACAGGTAACTCATGGGGTTGGAGGGATCCGGCTCGGCCAGCAGCAGGGCCAGCATTCTGTGCAGGAACCGGTTGGAATCGGAGACGCCGGTGTTGAACCCGACCTCGAACGTCCCATCCCGATGCCGGACCATTTTCAGTTTCGGCCGGAACATCTCGATGCTTTGCGGGGCGATCAGTCCCTTGACCAGCCCCTGGGCGCTCAGGGACAGGGCCATCTCAGGAACCTTGGCCACCGGCTCCCCGGTCTCACTCAGGACCCGCAGGTCGATGATGCGGATGTCGAGCGTCCGCTCCCACCCCGCCCAGGTGAGGACGGTGTCGGTCATTTTGATGCGGAACGACGGATGGATGGAGGCCAGGGCGGACTCCGCGTAAGGGGTCAGGAAGGCCAGGGAAATCGGCCCCGTGGACAGCCGCCAGGCGGCGATGACCAGGACAATCGCCACCCCGCCGCCCAGTCCGCCCAACAGGCGGACGACGGTCCAAAAGAAACTTTTGAGCAGTCCGTGAGCCATGCATTCGCCGTTCAGTCAGCATCCGCGCCCGCGAAACGCGGTCCGATTCCTTGCCATATTAGACTTTATCAAAGCCCTGACAACAAAGGGTTAACGCTTTTTCCCGGCAACACCGCTTGAGGAACGGTCTTCTACTATAACTGAATGAAGATCTTGCCTTCCTCCACCTTCACCGGATAGGTCTGCAAGTCCACGCAAGCGGGGGCGGAAAGCGCCTTGCCGGTGGGGATGTCGAAGCGTCCGCCGTGCAGGGGGCATTCGATCACCTTGCCAACGACCAGTCCCTCATCGAGACTTTGTTCCTCGTGGGTGCACATGCCGTCGGTGGCGAAGAAGCCTTCTTCGGTGTTGTAGACGGCGTAGACATGCCCCTCGTGGTCCCAGCAGATCAGATCTTCCTCATCGATTTCATCGGCCGCGCAAACAAATATCCAGTCCATGTCCGGTCCTTCGGTTTGGGGTGGGAGTTCGGCGGCTCAAGGCCCTGCTTACATGGTGCGGGTGGCGATGCGCCGGACCGGGCCGCCCTCGCCGATCATGTGCGGCGCCTGACGGATGCTCGCCGCCCTGGTGGACATCCCCAGGGAACGCCGCAGGACGACGATGAAGACTTCCCAGTTACACCGCCAGAACCCCGGGTCCGGGTCCGGCAGTTGGTCTTTCAGCGCCGCCGCCGTCCTGTTCAGGGCGTGGAAGGGAATTTGCGGATAGAGATGATGCTCGATGTGATTGTTCATATTGGCGTAGAGGAACTGCGCCAGGGCGTCGGTCTTGAAGGACCGGGAGCTCTCAAGGATGGACGGGGAATCCTCCTGCAGTTCCACATGTTGAATGAGGGTGAACAGCAGCATGACCGGCGCGCCCAGCAACCGGGGGATAATGAGGAACCACAGCAGTTCGCCAAAGCCCAGAGACACACCCACGCCGATGGCGCCGTAGACGGCGGCGAAGACCCAGGCGTTCGCCGTCATCTTGGGCAGTTCACCTGAGGGCGTCACGGTCCGCATGATGGCGCTGTAGCGGCCCGTCAGCAGGCGCACCATGACGAGGGCATGGAAACGCAGCAGGCCGATCCCGGTGAATTCCAGCAGCCAGCCGCCCAGCCCCATGGGGGTGTCGAAAGGCATTTGGCTGTCCTTGCCCACATGCCAGGTGAAGGTATGGTGATTGGTATGGGTGAAGCGGCGATGCAGCGGCTCTTCCATATAGAGAAGCGAGGTGATCCACAACACCGCCTCGTTGAGCCAGCGGGTCTTGAAGGCGGTGCCGTGGGCGCATTCGTGACTGATGGCATAACTGGGGACCGTCAACACCACGCCATAGACGAACATGGCGGGCCAGACCCAGACCGTGCCCAGGGCGAGCCAGACGGGAACCGCCGTGATCGCCAGGAACAGACTCCACTTGGCGAGATAGACCAACCCCGCCCGGTCGGAACGGCGCATCAGCGCCTTGAGCTGCTTCTTGTCGATCTTGACGCCGCTGGAGGCGGCGTTGGTCGGTTGATAGTCGGGCATGGCACGCCCCCCAAAAAAGGTTACCGGACTACCCCGCCTAGGTGCGGTAGTCCGGCTCTTCCTCGTCGAGAATGGCCTTCAGCGCGTTGAAATGCTTGTCGGCGAAATTCGGATATTCGAGCCACTGGCGCATGGTCTTTTCCGCGACCTCGTCCGAGACGACGTTCAACTCCCGTCCCGTGGAATAGGCGGTGATCAGGGTTTCGGCGGCGCGCTCGAAATAGTACAGATCGTCGAAGGCCTGGGCGATGCTGTCGCCGGAAACCATGACGCCGTGATTGCCCATCAGCAATATGGAACGGTTTCCCAGGGTGGTGGTCAGCCGTTCCGCCTCGTCGCCGAGCCCCATGCCGTCGAAACCGAAATCCACCGCCACGCGGTTGAAGAAACGCATGGTGTTTTGGTCGATGGGCGGGATTTCCGGATCCTTCAGCGAGGCCAGGGCGGTGGCGTATTTCGAATGCACGTGCATCAGGCAACGGGCCTGGGGAAGGTTGCGGTGCATGGCCGAATGAATGGCCCAGGCCGTCGGGTCGAGCCTGTCGCCCAACCCGGCGGGCGGCTTGTTGGCGTCCAGCACCAGGATATCCCGGGCGCGCATTTTCGACCAATGGCGACCGTAGGAATTCATGATGAATTTGGCCCCGTCGGCGGAAACGGCGAAACTGAAATGGTTGGCGATGGCTTCATGCCAGTTGTACCGCGCCGCCCATCGCAGGGCCGCCGCCAGATCGATGCGCTCTTCGGCAAAATCCAGGTCCGAAGCCGAACCCTGAATGTCCCGCAGCGCCGCGTTTCCCTGTCTCATCCCGAACACCCTCCTGTAAGGTCGTTTAGAACCATCAATACATCTGAAAATCACTTTAGTTCCATTGACATTAAAAACGAAAACGAAACTTTGTGGATTATCGCATTCTGGATAGTCATGTATGAAACCGTTACAGCAATTCCCGCTTCAATAATCCTCCCGGTTAGGCTTAAATCGTCTTCCGCCGACGCCTCCAACGGACCGATCTTCCTCCATGACCTTTTTCTCCCGCTCCGATCCGCAAGCCACATGGCCTGTCCCGCCCGACCCGGAACGGGCAGGGCTGGGCCTGGAGCGCTGGCGCGAGGCCGTTGGCCGATGCGACGACCCGGACATCCGGAACGAAGGCCTCGAAATCCTCTCCGACCGCAAGGCCGGGGCCCTGCTCGAGGCGGTCTTCGCCTACAGCCCGTACCTGACCCAGGTGCTCGTCTCCGAACCGGCCTTCGCCTGTTCCCTGTTTCGGGACGGACCGGACAAGGCGGTGGCGGAAATCCTCGACGGGCTGAAGACGGTCCGTGCGGACATTCCCGGCGGCGCCGAGGGAACGGCGCGGCTGTCGACCCTGCTTCGGCGCAACAAACGCCGGGCGTCCCTGGCCATCGCGCTTGCCGACATCTCGGGCGACTGGCCGCTGGAACGGATCACCGAGGCCCTGTCCGATATCGCCGAGGCCTCCATCTCGGCGGCGGCGGCCCATCTGCTGACCATCACCGCCGATCAGGGGGGCCTGATCCTGGAGGACCGGGACGACCCGGAAAAGGGATCGGGGCTGGTCATTCTCGGCATGGGCAAGCTGGGTTCGCGGGAACTGAACTATTCCAGCGACATCGACCTGATCATCCTCTACGACCCGGAACGCCTGAACACCGACAACCCGGAGGGCCTGCAAAACCATTTCGTCCGCCTCGCCCGGGCCCTGGTCAAGCTGCTCGACGAACGCACCGCCGACGGCTACGTCTTCCGCACCGACCTGCGGCTGCGTCCCGACCCGGGCGCGACGCCGCTGGCCATTTCCACCCTGGCGGCGGAGCACTATTACGAAAGCATCGGCCAGAACTGGGAACGGGCGGCCATGATCAAGGCCCGCCCCGTCGGCGGCGACCGGGAGGCCGGGGCCGCGTTCTTGAAATGGCTGACCCCCTTCGTCTGGCGCAAGAACCTGGATTTCGCCGCCATCGACGACATTCACTCCATCAAACGCCAGATCAACGCCCATCACGGCGACGAGGCGATCCGGCTTGCCGGGCACAACGTCAAGCTGGGCCGGGGCGGCATTCGCGAGGTCGAATTCTTCGCCCAGACCCAGCAACTGATCTGGGGCGGGCGGCTGCCGGAACTGCGCCCGGCCCCGACCCGCCTGTCCCTGGCGGCCCTGGCCGAGGGCGGACAGGTCAAGGAGGCCGTCCGCGACGACATGATCGCCGCCTACCGCTATCTGCGCCGGGTCGAACACCGCCTGCAGATGGTCGACGACGAGCAGACCCACTCAATCCCCGAAGAGCCGGACAAGATCGCCACCTTGGCCGCCTTCCTGGGCTTCGCCGACGCCGACGCCTTCGCCGAGGATCTGACCGGCCATTTAAAGACCGTCGAGGCCCATTACGCGGCCCTGTTCGAGGACGCCCCGTCCCTCGGCGCCGACGACGCGGTCTCCGGCAATCTGGTCTTCACCGGCGGCGATACGGACCCGGAAACCCTTGAGACCATCGCCCGGCTCGGCTTCGTCAACCCGCAAGCCGTCGACGGCATCGTCCGGGGTTGGCACCACGGCCGCTACCGCTGCATGCGCAGCGCCCGCTCCCGAGAACTGCTGACGGAACTGTTCCCGGTGCTGCTGAAAGCCATGGCGGCGACCCCGGACCCGGACACCACCTTCCTGAAGTTCGACGAATTCCTCTCCGGTCTGCCGTCTGGGGTTCAGCTTTTCTCCATGTTCTATTCCAACCCGGGCCTGCTTGATCTGGTCGCCGAAATCATGGGCGGCGCGCCGCGCCTGGCGGACCATCTCAGCCGCCGCCCGCAGGTTCTGGAAATCGTCCTCACCCCCGGCTTCTTCGACGCCCCCCCGGACCGGACGGAAATGGCCGAAGAGCTGGACAGGATGTTCCGGCGCACGAGCCATCACGAAGAAGTTCTCGTCGCCGCCCGGCGCTGGGCCAACGACCGGCGTTTCCAGGTCGGCGTTCTCAGCCTGCTGTCGAGGATCGGCCAGAACGAGGCCGCCGCCGCCCTTTCCGACATCGCCGACGTGTCCCTGTCGGCCCTCGCCGCCGAGGTGGAAAAGGAAATGGCGGCTCAGCACGGGCGCATCCCGGGCGCCGCCATGGCGGTCATCGCCATGGGCAAGCTGGGCAGCCGGGAGATGACCCCGGAATCCGACCTGGACCTAGTCTTCGTCTATGACATCCCGCCCGGCGCCGAAACCTCGGACGGCGCCAAGCCCCTGACCCCCGGCCATTATTTCGCCCGCCTGGGTCAGCGCCTGATCAACGCCATCACGGCGCAGACCAGCGAAGGCGACCTATACGAAGTGGACATGCGCCTGCGCCCGTCGGGCACCGCCGGGCCGCTCGCATCGAGCATTGACTCCTTCAGCCAGTACAACGACGAGGCCGCCTGGACCTGGGAACACATGGCGCTGACCCGCGCCCGGGTCATTCACGGCCCCGACGCCCTGGCGGATAGAATCAACGCCATCATCCACCAGACCCTGACCCGCCGGCGCGACCCGGGCACCCTGCTGGCCGATGTCGCCGACATGCGGCGGCGGATGCTGCAGACCCATAGGACGGATTTCATCTGGGACGTCAAGCACATTCGCGGCGGCCTGGTGGATGTGGAATTCATCGCCCAGTACCTGCAATTGCGCCACGCCCACGACCACCCCCATATCCTCGCCCGCGACACCGAGACCGCCCTCAACAACCTGGCTGCGGCGGGCCTGCTCGACGGCGATGCGGCGGCGGACCTTCTGCAGGCGCTGCACTTGTGGAAGGGCCTGCAGGGCATGCTGCGCCTGACCATTCCCCGCGACCTGCGCAAACGCCGCGACCACGGCATCCCGGAAAGCCTGCAGGACAAACTGGCCCGCACGGCGGGCGCCGACGGATTCGAGGCCCTGACCGGCCTGATGACCACCCGGGCGCGGGAGGTCTTCGGCCACTTCAACGCCCTGATCGCCACCCCCGCCGAACCCCTGAAACAAGACAAGGACGACGACCGATGACCCTGAACCCCGGAGACAAAGCCCCCGCCTTCGACCTGCCCATCAACGGCGGCGGCGCCCTGAGCCTGAAGAGCCTGAAGGGGAAGGCCGTGGTGCTGTACTTCTACCCCAAGGACTCGACCCCCGGATGCACCACCGAGGCGAAGGATTTCCGCGACCTGCACAAGGATTTCGAAAAGGCGGGGGCGACCGTCGTCGGGGCCTCGAAGGACAGCGTCAAACGGCACGACAACTTCATCGCCAAGAACGACCTGCCCTTCGACCTGCTGTCGGACGAAGAGGGAAGCCTGTGCGACGCCTACGGCGTCTGGGTGCAGAAAAAGCTGTACGGCCGGGAGTACATGGGCATTGAAAGGGCCACCTTCCTCATTGACGCCAAGGGCGTGATCAGGCATGTGTGGCGCAAGGTGAAGGTCAAGGGACACGCCGCCGAGGTTCTGGAAGCCGCCCAGGCTCTCTAGGCCGAGACAGGATCAACCACGGGAAAGCGACCATGAGCGACGAAGCCGACGAAATCGAAGAGAACGAGGAAAACGGCGAGGCCGAAGGCGAGGAGAAGTCCGGCGGCAAGAAGAAACTCTTCATCATCATCGGAATCGTCGCCGTCCTGCTGCTCGGCGGCGGCGGCGCGGGGGCCTATTTCCTGTTCTTCGCCGGCGGCGAAAAGGAAGAGGAAGTGGTGGAAATCCCTCCCGGACCGCCGGTCTACCACGAGTTCCCGCAACTGATCGTCGACCTGAAGAAAACCAACCGGCGAACCAACTACATCAAGATCAAGGTAGTGGTGGAAATCGTCAGCCGTGATTTGCCGATCTTGCAGGGCAAGGAACTGAAAATCGTCGACCGGATTCAGTCCTACTTGCGCTCGCAAACCCGCAAACAAGTATCGGGCGCCGCCGGCACGGAACACATGCGAACCGGCATCACCGACATCGTCACCGAAATCATGGGCGAAGTGAAAATCGAAGGCGTCCTGTTCCGGGAAATCCTGCTGCAATAATTTCCGAAATTATTGCTGTCCCCGAAATTTCAGGTAGCCGATGACCAGCAGGTACTGCGCCGCGAAATAGGTAAGCCAGACGGCGTAGTCGGCGCCCACGAAGGGGTCGGCGAATTTGTTGACCGCCAGCAGGCTGTCGGAAATCATGAACATCATCATCCCGAGGGCCGGCCACGGCGTGTTGAAGGGGGCCAGCACGGCCAACCCGGCGACGGAGGCGATGAGGAACACATAGACGACGACGGGGATTTGCAAGGCGCCCAGATGGGGCCAGAGATAAACCAACATGGCCGCGGCGAAGAGTGCAAGTCCGCCCGCCAGCGGCACGACCGGAACGGCGCGCCGCCGCCCGCCCGCGACCAAAAGCAGGAAAAACATCCCGTAGCAGATATGGGCCAGGGCGAAGGCGGCGATTCCGGCCATGAAATGGCCCAGCTCCAGGACCACATCCCCGACGGCGCTGAAGGCAAGAGCCATGGCGAACAGCCGGGGCCTGACGACGCCGTGACGCATGGCGGCCCAGGCCAGCACGACGATGCCCGACGCCTTGAGCGCATAACTGAACTCATAGGGCTTGAGGTGAAAGCTCGCCATGTAGACCAGCGACAACAGGACCGCCAGCCCCAGGGAAAGCCGCCCCCCTGCCCCCGATGGAGAGGCATCAGCGGGGCGCAACTTTACCCTCCAATTGGCGAAACAGAGTCCTCACCCGTCATCCTTCCCCTTGACCCGGGCGGCCAGGGCGGCAGCCATGAAGTCGTCCAGGTCGCCGTCGAGGACCCCCTGGGTGTTGGAGGTTTCCACCTCGGTCCTCAAATCCTTGACCATCTGGTAAGGCTGCAGGACGTAGGAGCGGATCTGATGGCCCCAGCCGATGTCCGTCTTGGCGTCGTGCTCGGCCTGGGATTCCTCTTCGCGCTTTTGCAGTTCCGCTTCGTAGAGGCGGGCCTTCAACATGTTCATGGCCGCCGCCCGGTTCTTGTGCTGGGAGCGGTCGTTCTGGCATTGCACGACGATGTTGGTGGGGATGTGGGTGATGCGGATGGCGCTGTCTGTCTTGTTGACGTGCTGCCCCCCGGCCCCCGAGGCGCGATAGGTATCGACGCGCAGGTCCTTGTCCTGGATGTCGATCTCGATCCTGTCGTCGATCACCGGATAGATCCAGATGGAGGAGAAACTGGTGTGCCGCCGGGCGCTGGAGTCGTAGGGGGAAATGCGCACCAGGCGGTGAACGCCGCTTTCCGTCTTCAGCCAGCCGTAGGCATTATGGCCGGAAATGCGAATGGTCGAGGATTTCAGCCCCGCTTCTTCACCGGCGCTTTCCTCCAGCCATTCGATCTTGTAGCCCTTGGATTCCGCCCAGCGGGTGTACATGCGAAGCAGCATTTCGGCCCAATCCTGGGCCTCCGTCCCGCCGGCCCCGGCGTGGACCTCCAGGTAACAATCGTTGGCGTCCGCCTCGCCTGACAGCAGGGTCTGCAGTTCCGCCTTGGCCGCCGTGTCCCGGGCCGCCTCCAACGCCGCCTCGGCCTCGGCGACGATGTCCGCGTCGTCCTCCGCCTCGCCCATTTCCAGAAGTTCGACGTTGTCGTCCAGCTCCCGGGTCAGGGCGTCGATGGCCTTCAGCCCCTCCTCCAGGCGGGTGCGTTCGCGCATCATCTCCTGGGCCTTTTCGGCGTCGTTCCAGAAGTCGGGGTTTTCCGCTTCGGCGTTCAGTTCGTCCAGTCTGAGAAGGGCGTTGTCGTAGTCAAAGATGCCTCCTCAACAGTTCCAGCGACTGTTTGATGTCCTGAGTGAGGGTAGCGATTTCGGCGCGCATGGGGGGTCTTTCTTCCGCTTCGGTGTGGACCGGTCTTATACCCCCGTTGGCCGATCAATACAATCCGCCCGTGCCCGAGGCGGGCGCGCCGCCGGAGGCCGCCAGCCCCCTGAGAACCCGGGAGTCGCCGCTTGGCACCGTCCCCGGCTTGAAGGCTTCGAGAATGATCTTGCCCTCCCCGGGGCGGGCCGGGCGGCCCGTCGTCGCGTCGACCCGGACGAGACGGATTCCCGGCGGGATTCGGAACGGTGTCGCCGGGGTGTCGGCCAGGGCCTCGCGCATGAACTCCCGGAAGATGGGGGCGGCGACGGACGCCCCCTGCTCGCGCCGCCCGAGGGACCGGGGCTCGTCGAAACCGGTGAAGACGCCGACCGCCAAGTCTGCGGAAAAGCCGACGAACCAGGCGTCGATGCTCTTGTTGGTGGTCCCGGTCTTGCCGCCCAGGGGCTTGCCGACGGAACGGATGGAACGCCCGGTGCCGCGGTCGACCACCCCCTTCAGCATGGACACCATCTGATAGGCGCTGGCCGGGTCGGACAACTGCTTGCGCGGGTCCGGCAGCACGGGCACGGGCTGGCGGGTCCAGTAGGGGGCCAGACAGTCGCGGCAGGTTCTCAGGTCGTGACTGAAGACCTTGCGGCCATGACGGTCCTGGATGCGGTCGATCAGGGTCGGGCGAATCTGCTTGCCGCCGTTGACCAGCATGGCGTAACCGGCGGTCAGCCTGAGCAGGGTCGTCTCCCCCGCCCCGAGAGACATGGCAAGCCGTTCGGGCATGTCGTCGTTCAGACCGAAACGCCCGGCGTAGTCGGTGATCTTGTCCATGCCCACGGTCTGGGCCAGGCGCACCGTCATCAGGTTGCGGGACTTCTCGATGCCGAGCCGCATGGTACTGGGGCCGTAGAATTTCTTCGTGTAGTTGGCGGGCCGCCATTTCGGCAGTCCCGGCCCCTGGTCGATGACGAAGGGGGCGTCGAGAATCAGGGTCGACGGGGTATAGCCGGAATCCAGCGCCGCCAGGTAGACGAAGGGCTTGAACGCCGAGCCCGGCTGGCGCATGGCCTGGGTCGCCCGGTTGAACTGGCTCTTGGCGTGGTCGTAGCCGCCGGCCATGGCGAGGATGCGTCCGGTATGGGGGTCGAGCGCGACCAGGGCGCCCTCGATTTCGGGGATCTGCCGCAGCCCATGAATCCCCGGCGGATAAGGGTTGCCGTCCTCGTCCTCGGAGAGTTCCTCCACGGCGACCACGTCCCCCGGCCTCAGCACGTCCGAGGCCCTGGCAACCTTCGGCCCCAGCCTTTCGCCCTTGGCCCAGGCCCGGGCCCATTTCAACTGGGCGAGGGGAATGCGGCCCTCGCCGCCGTCAGCCAGCCCAATTTTCGCACCGCCGTCCCCGACCTCGAGAACCAGGGCCATCTCCCACTCGTCCAGCCCGGGGACGGGCTCCAGGGAGGCCAGCCTCTGCGGCCAGGGGTCGGCCCCCTCGGTTTCTTCCAGACGCATCAACGGCCCGCGCCAGCCGTGGCGGCGGTCATAGGCCAAAAGGCCGTTTTTCAGCGCCCGGTCGGCGATTTCCTGAAATGCCGGATTGAGGGTGGTGCGCACGGACAGCCCGCCCTTGTAGAGTTCCTTCTCGCCATAGCGTTCGGCCAGTTCCCGGCGGACTTCCTCGGCGAAAAAGCCGGCGGTGACGTATTCCGTCTCGTCCCGCTCGCGGATCGTCAACGGCATGGCCCGGGCCTGGCGGGCTTCCTCTTCGCCGATCACGCCGTCTTCCAGCATGCGGCCGATAACCCAGTCGCGGCGGCCGACGGCGGCCTCGTGCCGGCGCACGGGGTGATAGTTGTTGGGCGCCTTGGGCAGGGCCGCCAGGAAGGCGACTTCCTCGATGCTCAGTTCGTCGAGGGATTTGTTGAAGTAGTTGAGGGCCGCCGCCGCCACCCCGTAGGAGCCGAACCCGAGGTAGATTTCGTTCAGATAGAGTTCCAGAATCCGGTCCTTGCTGAAGGCCCGTTCGATCCGAAAAGCGAGGATCGCCTCCTTCACCTTGCGTTCCCAGGACACCTCGTTGGTGAGCAGGAAGTTCTTGGCCACCTGCTGGGTAATGGTCGAGGCGCCGACCATGCGGCGGTTCTTGCCCAGGTTCTTCAGGTTGATGAGAATCGCCCGGGCGACCCCCATGAAATCGATTCCCGGATGGCTGTAGAACTTCTTGTCTTCCGCCGACAGGAAGGCGTTGACGACCCGGCGCGGCATCGCCCGGATGGGCACGAACACCCGTTTTTCGATGGCGTATTCCGCCAGCAGGCGGCCGTCCCCGGCATGGACCCGGGTCATCACCGGCGGTTCGTAATCGGCCAGTTGGCGGTAGTCGGGCAAGTCCCGGCCGAAAGTCTGAAAGACATACACCCCCCCCGCCACCGTCGCCGCGGCGAGGATGAACAGCAAGCCGATCAAGGTTAGGAAGACTCTCAACATGGCCTCTGTATGGCGGTTTTTGCCGCAAAGGGCAATCCGAAGGAAAATAACGGGAAAATATGGCCGTGAAAGGGCGAACCGCCCCCGGCGGCAGGGCAATCGCATATGGCGATTTGATTATTAACGAAAAAGGAATCGATTGGG
>CAYFOJ010000041.1:0-22208 GCA_964344645.1 uncultured Thalassospiraceae bacterium | reverse complement strand
TCGAATCACGGAAGGGTTAATCTTTCCTAACCAAAGTTCATTCGATTACCCTGGAAGCGGGCCTGTTTTGTCTTGCCATATCCCGCATCGCACAATATATAATCGGCGTTTTCCTGGCAGCTATGTTGGTGGAGTGAAAGACGAATGGCCCGTGTAACAGTTGAAGATTGCGTCCTCAAGATTCCCAACCGTTTCGAGTTGGTCATGCTGGCCGCGCAGAGGGCCCGTAACATTTCCGCCGGCGCCGGATTGACCGTGGACCGGGACAACGACAAAAACCCGGTTATCGCGCTCCGGGAAATCGCCGACGAAACCATTGAGTTGGACGAGTTGGAAGAGGCCCTGATCAAGGGACTGCAGCGCCACGTCGAGATGGACGACCCGGAAGGCGAGGCCCTGGGTCTTTTGTCCGACCCTCAGGCCCTGGGCGGCCTGGAAGCGGATGAAGACGCCCCGCCGCCCATGGAAAAACTGTCTTCCATGTATGAAGACGCCGACATCGGCGCCGAGTCCTCTGAAGAGGCCCTTCAACAGGACGACTGAGCCATGGCCGGACCCTCCGCCGCGTTTCCCAGGGGGATCCGATGATCCGGCAGTTCGAACTCGTTGAACTGGTCAAATCCTACGATCCCAACGCGGACGAAGAAGCCATCAACCGCGCCTATGTCTTCGCCATGAAGGCGCACGGCAACCAAAAGCGGGCCTCCGGCGACCCCTATTTCCTGCATCCCCTGGAAGTGGCCGGCATCCTCACCGATTACAAGCTGGACAGCGCCACCATCGTCACCGCCCTGTTGCACGACACGGTCGAGGACACCCTGGCCACCCAGGAGGAAATCGACCGCCTGTTCGGGGAAGAGGTGGGCCGCCTGGTCGATGGGGTGACCAAGCTGACCCGCATCGAATTGCAGTCGGACCACGCCAAGCAGGCGGAAAATTTCCGCAAGCTGTTGCTCGCCATGTCCGACGATATCCGGGTGCTGCTGGTCAAACTGGCCGACCGCCTGCACAACATGCGGACCCTGCACCACATCAAGAAGGAGGAGAAGCGCCGCCGCATCGCCATGGAGACCATGGAGATCTTCGCCCCCCTGGCCGAACGCATCGGCATGCAGGAGATGAAGAACGAGCTGGAGGACCTGGCCTTCGCCGAAACCAACCCGGACGCCCGCAAGTCGATCATGAAACGCCTGAGCTTCCTGCGCGAGGAAGGCGGCGATCTGGTCAATCGGATCAAGAAGGAGTTGACGGAAACCCTGAAAGAGGAGGGGCTGAAGGTCGAGATCAAGGGCCGCGAGAAGCTGCCCTATTCCATCTGGCGCAAGATGCAGCACAAGGACGTGGCCTTCGAACAATTGTCCGACATCATGGCTTTTCGGATTCTCGTCGATACCGTGGGGGAATGCTATCACGCCCTCGGCGTCATCCACAGTTCCTACCGGGTCGTTCCCGGACGCTTCAAGGATTACATCTCCACCGCCAAACCGAACGGATACCGCTCCCTGCACACCGGCATCCTGGGGCCGGAGCAGCATCGCATCGAGGTGCAGATTCGCACCCGGGAAATGCACGACATCGCGGAAAACGGTGTCGCCGCCCACTGGACCTACAAACAGGGCACGGGCAAGACGGAAGGGCGGCAGTACCGGTGGATCCGGGAATTGTTGGACATTCTCGAACATGCCGCGTCGCCGAACGAGTTTCTCGAACACACCAAGCTGGAAATGTACCAGGACCAAGTGTTCTGCTTCACGCCCCGGGGCGACCTGATCAACATGCCGCAGGGGGCGACGCCCGTGGATTTCGCCTACGCGGTGCATTCCGAAGTCGGCGACCGCTGCGTCGGGGCCAAGGTCAACGGCCGCATGATCCCCTTGCGCAAAGAACTGCGCAACGGCGACCAGGTGGAAATCCTCACCTCGAAGGTGCAGACCCCGTCTCCCACCTGGGAGCGCTTCGTGGTCACCGGCAAGGCGCGGGCGAGGATCCGCCGCTATATTCACTCCCAGGAACGGGAACAGTATTTGCAGCTTGGCCGCGCCATCCTGCAGCGGGCCTTCCGGGAGGAAGGGTACGAATTCACCGACAAGGCCCTGAACGGCGTGCTGAAGCAGTTTCAGCAGGGCAGCACGGCGGACCTGACATCCCAGGTCGGGGCCGGACACATCAACGCCCGCGATATTGTCGAGGCGGTCTTTCCGGGCAGCAAGAAACGCCGCGATCAGAACGTGGTTCCCATCCACAAGGCGAAATCGAAACAGGCCTCCGGCAAGGGCAAGGGCAAGGACAGGACAAGAGACGCCATCCCCATCAAGGGCCTGATCCCCGGCATGGCGGTGCACTACGCCGGGTGCTGCCACCCGCTTCCCGGCGACCGGATCGTCGGCATCATCACCACCGGCAAGGGGGTGACCATCCACACCATCGACTGCGACACCCTGGAATCCTTCGCCGACACTCCGGAACGCTGGCTCGATGTCTCCTGGCAGCAGCAGGCGGAAGACCCGGACATTCACGTCGGGCGGGTCCATCTTACGGTGATTAACGAACCGGGGGTGCTGGGGACGCTGTCCATGGTCATCGGCAAGAACGACGGCAATATCTCCAACCTGAAAATCACCAACCGGACCCCGGAATTCTACGACCTGTTGATCGACATCGAGGTCCAGGACTTGAAGCACCTGACGGAAATCATCGCCGCCCTCAGGGCGACCCCGGCCATCAACATGGTCGAAAGAGCCCGCGGCTAGCCCATGTTTCAGCGCCGGGACAAACCGAAACTGCATCAGAAAGCGCGGGACTTCCTGTGGCCCAGCCTGGGCTGGCGGCGCTCGACCCAGTATCTGTTCCACCGTGTCGGACGGCTGCCCGGCACCGCTTATTCCATCGCCGCCGGCTTCGCCTGCGGGGCGGCCATTTCCTTCACCCCCTTCGTCGGTTTGCATTTCATTCTCGGCGGACTTTGTGCCTGGATGATCCGCGCCAACATCATGGCCTCGGTCATCGGCACGGCGGTCGGCAACCCGTGGACCTTCCCCTTCATCTGGACCCTGATCTACAATCTCGGCGTCTGGATGGGCGCGGCGGACGGGGCCGATGCCTCCGAACTGGTGTTTTCCGAGGTGTTCGCCTATTCCATGGACGCCATGTTGACCTTCGACATGGTCTACCTGTTTGAAACGGCGTGGCCGGTTCTGTGGCCCATGTTCGTCGGCGGCATACCGGCTTTCCTGGTCGTCTGGGCCCTGTTCTATTTCCCCCTGAAGCCCCTGATCGAGCGTTACCAGTCGAAACGGCGGGGACGCGTCATGCGGAACATCATTGAAAATAAGCAACGGGAATCGGAAGAATGACCTCGTCCCTACGCCTCGGCGTCAACATTGACCACGTCGCCACCATTCGCAACGCCCGTGGCGGCATTCATCCGGACCCGGTCAAGGCGGCCAAACTGGCGGTCGGGGCGGGGGCGGACGGCATCACCGCCCATTTGCGCGAAGACCGCCGCCACATTTCCGACAACGACATCACCCGCCTTTGCAACGAGATCGACAAGCCCCTCAACCTGGAGATGGCAGCGACGGACGAAATGCTGGAAATCGCCCTGGCCCATGTTCCCCATGCCGCCTGCATCGTGCCGGAAAAGCGCGAGGAACGGACGACCGAGGGCGGCCTCGACGTGGTCGCCGGGTTCGACCGCCTGAAACCCGTCGTCGAGACCCTGGGCAAGGCCGGGGTTCGGGTCTCCATGTTCGTCGAACCGGACCCGCTGCAACTGGACGGCGCCAGGGACCTCGGCGCCCCGGTGGTGGAATTGCACACCGGCGCCTATTGCGAGGCCCAGGGGGCGGAGCGTGAAAGGGAACTGGCCAAGATCGTCGCCGCCGCCGCCCATGCGGACCTGATCGGGCTGGAATGCCATGCCGGGCACGGCCTGACCTTCGACACGGTGGGACCGGTCGCCGCCATCGAGAGCATCGCCGAACTCAATATCGGCCATTTCCTCATCGGCGAGGCCATCTTCTCCGGTTTGGAGGAAAGCATCCGTAACATGCGTAAACATATGGACGCCGCCAGACAGGCTTGACATCCCCGCCCCGGGCTGGCTTGATCGCGTCAACAGTCCGGCAGGGATGGCAGGCCATCCCTGTGTTTTTTTGATGAATGGATTCCCATGAGCCCCAGCGATATGACCGACGTTAGCGGTGGCGCAGAACACGGCGGCGGTTTCAAGGAAACCGTCGTCACCGTCCTCTACGCCGGGCTGATCGCGCTGGGCATCCGTTCCTTCGCCTACGAGCCGTTTTCCATTCCCTCCGGCTCGATGATTCCCACCTTGCTGATCGGCGATTACCTGTTCGTTTCCAAATTGTCCTACGGTTACAGCCGATATTCCCTGCCGTTCGGCATTCCCCTCATTCCCGACCGTATTTTCTTTAGTGAACCGGAACGGGGGGACGTGGCCGTCTTCCGCCTGCCGACGGATACCAAGGTCGACTACATCAAGCGCATCGTCGGACTGCCCGGCGACACCATTCAGGTCAAGCGGGGGATTTTGCACATCAACGGCGTCGCCGTGAAACGGGAAAGGGTCGACGACTACCTGATCGACAACGGCTTCGGCTCCAAGCGCCGGGTCGCCCGCTATATCGAAACCCTGCCCAACGGCCGCAAGCACTACATCAACGAGGCCTTCGGCGATACGGGCCCGGCCGACAACACGCAGATTTACACGGTTCCCCCGGGCCATTATTTCGCCATGGGCGACAACAGGGACAATTCCTCGGACAGCCGTTACCTGGAACGGGTGGGCTACATTCCGCGGCAAAACCTGGTCGGGCGGGCCGTGGTCAAGTTCATTTCCGTCGACGGCGATGCGTGGAAGCTCTGGCAATGGCCCGGCAGCGCCCGCTTCGAACGCTTTTTCGACGGCATCGAGTAGACGGCCGTGGGCGTTCCCGAGCTGAGCCAAACCCTGGATTACCGCTTCGGCGACCCTGATCTTCTGAACCTGGCCCTGACCCACCCGAGCACCGCGAAAAGCCGGGGCGAACGGGCCCTGACCAATCAGCGTCTGGAGTTCCTGGGCGACCGGGTCCTGGGCCTGGTCGTCGCCGAGATGGTCTATGACGCCTTCCCCGAAGAGGTCGAAGGCGCCATGGCGCGGCGGCACACGGCCCTGGTCCGTCGCGAGACCCTGGCCCGGGTGGCCGACCGCATCGGTCTCGGCGGTCATATCCTCATGGCCCCGTCGGAAGCCGAAAGCGGCGGCAGAAGCAACCAGGCCCTGCTGGCCGATACCTGCGAGGCCCTGATCGCGGCGCTTTATCTCGACGGCGGACTGGAAGCGGCGGCGCGGTTTATCCGCGAGCATTGGACGCCGTTGATGGGCGAGGACATGAAACCGCCGAAAGACGCCAAGACGGCCTTGCAGGAATATGCCCAGTCCCGGGCCCTGCCATTGCCCGCCTACAGCGAGCAGAGCCGGAGCGGGCCGCCCCATGCCCCGGTCTTCACCATCGCCGTTTCCCTGCAAAGCGGAGAAACCGCCAGCGGCGAGGGCGGCTCCAAGCGGGTGGCGGAACAACGGGCGGCCGGGGCCCTGCTGCGTTCGCTCGGTCTCTGGACGGAGGAGGGAACGCCATGACCGCCCGCTGTGGTTTCTACGCCCTGATCGGCGCCCCGAACGTGGGCAAATCGACCCTGGTCAACCGCATGGTCGGGGCCAAGGTTTCCATCGTCTCGCCCAAGGTGCAAACCACCCGCAGCCGCATTCTCGGCATTACCCTGCGTGGCGAGGCGCAGATCATTCTCATCGATACGCCCGGCATTTTCGTGCCCAGGCGGCGTCTGGACAGGGCCATGGTGGCCAGCGCCTGGGGCGGGGCATCCGATGCGGACGGCATCCTCATGCTGGTCGACGCCAAGCGCGGTATCGACGCCGATACCCAGTCCATTCTCGACGGCCTGAAAAAACACGGCCGCAGGGTCATGCTGTGCATCAACAAAATCGACCTGGTGAAAAAACCGGTATTGCTGGACCTGACGTCCCGGCTTTCCGAAACCGGTCTGTTCAGCGACATCTTCATGCTCTCGGCGCATACGGGTGACGGGGTCGAGGACCTGCTGGACTTCCTCGCCGGACAATTGCCGGAAGGCCCCTGGATGTTCCCGGAGGATCAGATTTCCGACATGCCGTCGCGCCTGCTGGCCGCCGAAATCACCCGCGAACAGGTCTATCTGCAACTACATCAGGAACTGCCCTACGCGGTCGCCGTGGAAACCGAAACCTGGGAGCAGGGGGAAGACGGGTCGGCCCGGGTCAATCAGGTGATCTATGTCCAGAAACCCGGGCAGAAGGCCATCGTCCTCGGCAAGAAGGGGTCGAAGATCAAGCAGATCGGCGAAGCCGCCCGGCGGGAGCTGGAAGAGCTGCTGGGACAGCGCATCCATCTGTTCCTGTTCGTCAAGGTGCGGGAGAAATGGGGCGACGACCCGGAGCGCTACCGGGACTGGGGCCTGGATTTCAACGCCTGAGCGGCATCCTTACAGGTTTGTGATTTTCAATTTCTTCGGCGCCGCCGGGGCGGTGGCCTCCATCTGTTTACGCTCCGCCTTCTTGGCGAGTTCGGAGGCGACCTCGTCGATGCGCGCCAGTCCCGCGCCCCGGCGGTCGACGCCGCCGTTGTCGCGCACCCATTGTTGGCTTCTGGCGATGGCTTCCGACCAGGCTTCCGGGGCTTCCTCCGGGTCGATCAGGTCCGTCGCCCGGTAAGGCCAGGTGAATTTGTGAACGCTGAGCTTTTCCGCCTCTTCATCGATCTCGCCGCTTCGATGCCGTTCCAGGGCCATGTCGGCGACCTGCAGGACGAAAAGGCGGGTGACCGTGCGCAGGGAGGAGGGGGCGTGCACGAATCCCGGATCATAAAGGGCTTTCTTCAGGGAACCGTAGTGCTCGTCGGTGAAGGCCAGCAGCAGAGTGATCAGCTCCTTCGGTTCGAGGTAGAGGGGGAGTTCGGCCATGACGTCCTTCAGCACCGAATAGACAAGGTTGGCGCGGCCTTCCATGCGCCTGTCTTCTTCCAGGCGGCGGACGATGAGGCCGAAATAGGAAGCCCTGTCGCCCTCCAGGCGACTGAGCGCCTTTTCGATGATTTTTTCATGCACGGCCCGACTCCCCCTCCAAATGCCTCCCTGTTTTATAGCATGTCGGTGTAAACTCTTCACATGGAATGGTCCGATCAGGGAATCGTGCTGTCGGCGCGCAGGCATGGGGAGACGTCAGCCGTCGTCACCCTGATGACCCGCGCCCATGGCGTTCATGCCGGGCTGGTCCGGGGCGGCGCCGGCAAGCGCAAGCGCGGCGACCTGCAGCCCGGCAACCAGGTTCAGGCGCACTGGCGCGGGCGGCTGGAGGAGCATTTGGGAAATTACGCCTGCGAATTGGTCCATGCCCACGCGGCCACCCTGCTGGACAGTCCCGACGCCTTGGCCTGTCTCAGCGCGGCATTGTCCGTATGCGAAAGCGCCCTGCCCGAGCGGGAGCCGCACCCGGCGATCTTCGACGGCCTGACGGTTCTTCTTCGCGCCCTGCAAGGGGAGGACTGGCCCAGCGTCTACGTCAAATGGGAACTGGGGCTGCTGGGGGAATTGGGGTTCGGCCTGGATTTCAGTTGCTGCGCCTCCGGCGGCGACAGCGACAATTTGATCTATGTTTCGCCCAAGTCGGGCCGCGCGGTCTCCGCCGAAGCGGGGGCGCCCTATAAGGGCAAGCTGCTGCCCCTGCCTTCGTTCCTGCGCCGCCAGGGGGGAGCCGGCGGCCCCGAGGAAATCCTCGAAGGGCTGGAATTGACCGGCTTTTTCCTCGAACGCCACGTCTATGGCCATTTGCGTTCCAGGACCCCGCCTGCGGCCAGACATCGTTTTCAGAACCGCCTACGTCGAAGTTCCTGATCTTTTCGGCCTTCAAGCCGAGAATTCCGCTTCCGTCTGACTCGCCACGGTTTAATTTTTTTACCAGGATTAATCCGACCGTCGCAGTCGGCCTCTCAATACAATCTTTAGTGATGATCAGTGTGGGATGACCCTCATTGAGTACATCGTAAAACTAAGGAGTATTGTTATGAAAAACACAGTTACCATCGTCACCGACGCCAACGAATTCCAGGCCTGCATGGCCGTCAGGGCGGCGGCGTTCCTCTCTCGCGGGGAGCCCTATTCCGATGAGTACGACGGAAACGATTTGATTTGCGCCACCCATTTGCTGGCCCGTCAAAACGACACCCCCGTCGGCACCATGAGGATCAGGATCGTCTCGGCGGCGGAAGGAGGCGTCGCGGTCTGGGAGCGTCTGGCGGTCACACCCGTGGCTCACAGGGGCATCGGCGTTCTTAATTCCCTCGCCGACAAGGCCATGGCCTACACCCAGTTCAAGGGGTGTCATCGCATCATCGGCGGCGTCGCCGACCCGCGGCTTCAGCGGTTCTGGAAGAAGAGGGGATTCACGATGTTGAATAAACCCCCTGTCAAATATAACGAAACCGACTATATTCAGATGGGGATGGATATGTCTCCGGTCTGCCTGAGGGCGGATTTGAAGGCAGCCTCCCTTGCCGAAGCCGGACGTTTTGAGGAGTCCCTGCAGGAAGGAACCGTAACATCAACGCCTCAGATTATTTCCTGCGCGTAACCGAGGCCGGGACAGTCGATGACCTGGCGGCGGTGTTTCGCGATATCGGCTTTGAACATTTCATCTGGCAGGTGCGTACGCCCGATGAGCTGTTCACATGGGACGCCATGCCCGCGGGATTTCTGGAACACTATTACGGCACAAAGCTGGACCAGCCCTGCGCGGTCGCCGAAGCCATTCGCCAGCATTGGCAGTCCTTTACCTTCCACGAGGCGCGGCGGCGTTTCAAAAACCGCCCCCGCGCCCAACAGGCGGAAGACCTGTTCAAGGCCTTCGGCATTCAGGACGGTATGGTTTTCTTCGCTGGACGCAGCGAAGAAAACTCCGCCCTCGCTCTCTGCACGTCTCAAAACGCCGACGACATCATCGGCAACCTGCAGCCGGTGCTGGCTGCCGCCGCCTGGAAAATCTTCCTGCTGTTGGAAGGGCATTCGGAATTGGTGCCCCTTTCACGGCTGATGATCGAGGTTTCCCCGTCGGAAATGCGGGTCTTGCAGACGCATATCGACAATCCCCACCTGAGCCTGACCGAACAGGCCCACATGTTGGGCATGGCCCAATACGATATCGAACAGTGCCATCGCGCAATCGCCGACCGCCTGGGTGTCTCCTGTCTTGTCGACACTCCCGGTCAGGAGCGGGTTGGTCAATTGTATTGAGTCGGGTATATTCCCAACCTATAATATAAATCCTGGAGCGGGAGGTGGAATTGAACCGATTGTTATTGGGCACCCTGTTGGCGGTGCTGCTGCTGGTTTCGGCCGAGGTTCGGGCCGAGTACCGTCAGGAGAGCATAGACAACGACTATCAGGGCGAAGTGCAGGCGCTGGCCGAGGAAGGCAAGTTCCTGGTCCTGTTTTTCCATCAGTCCGGCTGTCCCTATTGCGACAAGATGCGCGCGCGGGTTCATCCGGCGCCCAAGGTCCTGGACTATTTCAACGACCGATTCGTCATGATGGAAAGCAACATCCGGGGCAATCTGGATATCGTCATGCCCGACGGAACGGAAGGGACCGAACGGGATTTCGCCAAGAAGATGCGGGTTCGGGCAACCCCGGTCTTCGTCTTCTACGACCATGACGGCGAAGCGGCCTTGCGGACCACCGGGTTCCTCGACGTGGACCGGTTTGTGCTGGCGGGCAAGTATGTGGCCGAAGGGGTCCACAAGACCAAAAAATCCTTTTTCCGTTATCTCCAGGAGCAGAACTAGGTCATGGGCCGGACGCTTCTCGCAGGCTTGCTTTCGGCCGCCGTCCTGACCCTCGCGGGCGGCGCCTCTTCGTGGGCGCAAGAAGAAGACAATCAACTGACGGCGGCCCGCATTCTGCAAATGATCGAAGACAACGGCGCTTACGCCTATGCCGAGGCGGCGGCGGGAATTGACATCGCCCGCGCCCGCCTGGATGAAGCCAGCGCCGGGCTCTATCCCAGCCTTTCCCTCAGCGCCACCGGACAGCGGTTTCGTTCCTCCAGCCTGAGCGTCACCGACAACGACGAGGCCTATGGCGCCCTCGAGGTCGTCCAGCCGATTTATGATTTCGGCCGCACCGGCGCCGCCGTCGATGCCGCCGGTTCCGACGTCAAGGCGGCCGAACAGGCCCTGATCACCGCCCGCAACACGGTGCTGCTGGAGGGCCTGGCCCTGTTTTTCGACCTGCATGCCTCGGAACTGCAGTTGCGGGCCTATAACGAAACCCACGCCTCCGCCTACGTGCGCTGGGACCGGGTGAAGGAACAGTTGGAACTGGGCCGCGCCAGTCCCGTCGAGGTGTCCCAGGCCCTGGCCCTGGTCGAGAAGACCCGCCTCGATTACTTCCGGGAACTGAGCCGCAACAACATCTACCGGATCAGGCTCGAGGAACTGATCGGCGGGGACCTGCCCGAAGAGCTGATTTTCCCGCCGCCGCCGCCGGAAAAACCGCCCCTCGACGTCATCCGCGAGGACTTCGCCCAGGCGGTGATGGAACGCAACCCGGATATCGTCGCCCTGACCCGCCAGATTGAGGCGGCATCGGCCCGCCGGGGCGGCGTCTCCAATCTGCCCAGCCTCGACGCCTTCGGATCCCTCGGCAAGACCAGCCGGGACGTCAGCGGACGCAACGAATACGCCGTCGGCGCCCGCCTGTCCTGGTCGATCTTCGACGGCGGCCTGCAGGGCGCCACCCGCAACCGCCTGGCGGCGGAGGAAAGCCGTCTCAACGCCCGCCTGGAAACCACCCGCCGCCAACTGCGCCTGAAGGCCCACAAGGCCATGATGGATCGGGACGTTTCCTATCAGCGGGTGGTCTCGGCCAAGGCGGGACTGGACTATTCGGCCAAGAACCTGCTGCGCCGCCAGCAACTGTATTCCCAGGAACGGGTCGCCGATCTGGGCCGGGCGATGATCGAGAATTCCGCCGCCGAGGCGGAGCTGATTCGCGCCACCGGGGCCTATCAGATGGAACGGGCGCGAATCGCCATGCTACTGGGCGAACACCCCGGGCAGGGGTTGGCAGCGGACTTCCTAGCGTCCGTTCTCGGCCAGCAAGACGCCCCCTCGGATGACTACATCCCCAAGGGGGGCAGCGGCTATGGTCAGGAAGACCAGGACAAAGTGAACAGGAATGTTGAGTAGGGGATAAACGGATGACAATCGCAACAAATCTGGCGCCGCGCCTGTTTCCGGGCCTTCTCGCGGTATTCCTCGCCCTGACGGGGTTCGACGCCCAGGCGGCCGAGAGGAAACTGTCTTTCGCCGTTTCCGGAGTCGTCGACTCGGTCAAGGTTCGAAGCGGCCAGACGGTGGAGAAGGGGGCGGTGCTGGCGGTCCTCGATCCGCTCCCCTTCGCCGCCCGCAAGCGGGCCGCCGACGCCGGGGCGGATGCGGCACGCTTGATCAGCGATCTGGCCCGGGTGCGCCTGGAGCAGGTGCGCGAGTTGTTCGACGCCCTGTCCACTTCCCAGGAAGAGGTGGAAAAGGCGGAAACCGCCCATGCCGAGGCCCAGGCCCGCTATGCGGAGGCCCGCGCCAGGGCCGATCTGGCCGACTGGGAATGGCGGCGTTCCCGCCTGACCGCTCCCTTCGCCGGAACCGTGGCCGGTGTCGCCGGCTACCCCGGACTGGTCATCAACCTGCAGGGCGGCAATCAGACGGTGATAGGACTCTCTCCTCGGTGATGATGGTAACCTAGACAGGAGTCCCTACATGGCCATCAACGTCAAACTCTCTGATGAACTGGTGGCCGAAGCCAGACGGCTAGGCGCCATCCATCATCGATCATTGCCGGATCAGATAGAGTATTGGTCTCGCATAGGCAAGATCGTCGAGGAAAATGCAGACCTCCCTTTCTCGCTCATCAAGGAAATTCTGGTTGCCCTTCATGAAGAAGGGGATGAGGAATACCTGTTTGGTTGATGTGAAATATTGAGTCCCTCACGACAGTTTGACGATTTTGTCCTTTCGGTTACTATATGTAGTAGCCTGCCCCTCTGTTAGGACAAACATCCATGAGCAAGACCGCCCCGGCCGGGGAGATTCGCGACACCCGGCTTGCCGATGCCCTCGGCGAACGCTATCTGAACTACGCCCTGTCGACCATCATGTCCCGCTCCCTGCCGGACGTGCGCGACGGGCTGAAACCGGTTCATCGCCGCCTTCTCTACGCCATGCGTCAACTGAAGCTGGACCCGGCGACCGGTTTCAAGAAATGCGCCCGGGTGGTCGGCGACGTCATCGGCAAATACCATCCCCACGGCGATGTCGCCGTCTACGACACCCTTGTCCGCCTGGCTCAGGATTTCGCCGTTCGCTATCCGCTGGTCGACGGCCAGGGCAATTTCGGCAATATCGACGGCGACAACGCCGCCGCCATGCGCTACACGGAATCCCGCATGACCACGGCGGCCATCGCCCTGTTGCAGGGCATTGACGAAGACGCCGTCGACTTCCGCGAGACCTACGACGGCGAGGACAGCGAGCCCGTGGTCCTGCCGGCCCGGTTTCCCAATCTGCTGGCCAACGGTTCCGCCGGCATCGCCGTCGGCATGGCGACCTCCATTCCGCCCCACAACATCGGCGAGTTGTCGGCGGCGCTGACCCATCTGATCAAGTATCCCAACGTCACCTTCGACAAGCTGGCCGATCTGATTCCGGGCCCGGATTTTCCCACCGGCGGCGAACTGGTGGAATCCCGGGACGCCATCGTCGAGGCCTACCGCACCGGGCGCGGCGGCTTTCGCCTCAGGGCCCGCTGGCAGGTGGAAAAGCTCAGCCACGGCCAATACCAGATCGTGGTGACGGAAATTCCCTATCAGGTTCAGAAATCCCGCCTGATCGAGAAAATCGCCGAATTGATGAACCAGCGCAAGCTGCCCATGCTGACGGACATCCGCGACGAATCCAGCCATGAACTGCGCATCGTGCTGGAGCCGAAAAACCGCTCCGTCGAGCCGGACATGCTGATGGAACACCTGTTCCGGCAAACCGACATGGAAACCCGGTTCGGCCTGAACATGAACGTCATTGACGCCGCCGGCGTGCCGCGGGTGATGAACATGCGAGAAGTCCTGCAGGCCTTTCTCGATCACCGTCACGAGGTTCTCGTCCGGCGTTCGGAATTCCGCCTCGGCAAGATCGAACACCGGCTGGAAATCCTCGGCGGCTATCTGATCGCCTTTCTCAATCTGGACGAGGTGATCCGGATCATCCGCGAGGAGGACGAGCCCAAGGCGGAACTGATGCGGGCGTTTTCCCTGAGCGAGGTTCAGGCCGAAGCCATCTTGAACATGCGCCTGCGCCAACTGCGAAAGCTGGAAGAGGTGGAAATCGAGAAGGAGAACAAGCAGCTTACCGCCGAACGGAAAGACCTGCGTTCCCTGCTCAAGGACGAGGATAAGCGCTGGAAGACGATCGCCGGAGAAATCGCCGAGATCAACAAGGAATTCGGGGCGAAGACGGATATCGGCAAGCGGCGCACCGTCATCGGCACGCCTCCGAGCGCCGTCGTCGTCCCCCTGGAAGCGATGATCGAACGCGAACCCATCACCATCGTCTGTTCCGCCAAGGGCTGGGTGCGGGCCCTGAAGGGCCACGCCGAAGATATTTCCGACCTGAAGTACAAGGAAGGAGACACGGGGAAATTCAGCCTGCATGCGCAAACCACCGACAAGCTGGTGATTTTCGCCACCAACGGCCGTTTCTACACCATCGGCTGCGACAAGCTGCCGGGGGGGCGCGGCCATGGCGAACCGCTGCGCCTGATGATCGACCTGGGCAACGAACACGACCTGGTGGATATGTTCGTCTACACCCCCGACCGCAAACGGCTGGTCGTTTCCGATGCCGGACGCGGCTTCATCGTCGGCGAAAACGACGTCATCGCCCAGACCAAGAACGGCAAGCAGGTGCTCAACCTGGGCCCAGGGGAAGAGGCGGCGGTGGCCGCCGTGGTCGAAGACGACGCCGACCACGTCGCCGCCGTCGGCCAGAACCGGAAGCTGCTGATTTTCCCCATTTCCGAACTGCCGGAAATGACCCGGGGCCGGGGCAACATCCTGCAGCGCTACGCCAAGGGAGGGCTGGCCGACGCCAAGACCCTGAAACTCGCCGACGGACTGAGCTGGAAGTCGGGCGACAGGACGCGCACGGAGACGGAAATCGGCGAATGGGTCGGCAAACGGGCCCAGGCAGGCCTGAAAGTCCCGCGCGGCTTTTCCACCACCGGCCGATTCGGTTAGAAGTCTAGGGAAATATCCCGGTGTTCGGCCTTGCAGCTTGCGATGATCTCGGCCTGGTCCGAAGTCAGGCGTTCCTGCTGGCGCAGGCCGATGGTGTCGCGAATGGCCAATTCGTAGGTTTCCAGGCCCGGGGCCAGGTCATGCGCCGCCCGCTGCCGCCATTTCACTTCCTCGGCATAGAGCGCCAGTCCCTTGTGCAGTTGCTTCACCGCCTTTTCGGGATCCGCCTTCTTGCCTTTCAGGGCGCGGCGGGCCTTCGAAATCTTTGACTTGATGGCGCTGGCGCCCTTCACCGCGCCGATCTCCGATCCGACGGCCTTGATGAGTTGCATGGCTTCTTCGGCGGGCTTCGAGCGGATGACCTGTTCCAGGCCCCTGATTTTGTCCTCGAGAGCGAGCAGGGCGTCCGTGTCGGCGATGATCTTCAGGGTTTCGGCGACGGGGTCGTAGGCGTCGTCCACATTGCGCCGGTATTTCCTGCGCGCGTCCTTGTCCGCCTTGGCCGCCTTCACGTAGCCTTCCCGCGCCGCCTTCCACTCTTGCGGAATGGTCGCCTGCAAGGCCTCCCGTTCCTCGGTCAGGGCGGCGATGTCCCGTTCCAGGGGCTTGGCATCCTGTTCTTCCCGCTGAAGTTTCTTTTTCAAGGCCTTGATTTCCTTGTCGATCCCACGGATGTCGGCCTGGATTTGGCGGACCTCGCGGTGCAGCGGACGGTAGTCGGGAATATAGGCGTTCAGGGTGCCTTCGGCGGCGTGAACCTTGTCGACCAGGGAGAACGTCTTTTCAGCCGAGGCGAAGCTCTCCTCCAGGGCGGCCCGTGATTTCTTCGGCAGGTACGAAATGTCCAGCCCTTTGGCCTTGCCGATGGCCTGTCTCAGGACATCGCCGCCGACTTCGTACTCGGCGAAAACCATTTTCTCGACGCATTGCTGCAGGCGGGGATTGCGGGGCGGCGGCGCGGTCTCGGAGGTCAAGCTGACCTTGTTGGGCAGATAATTGACCAGCGCCGGGAAGAAGCCGACGATGGCCAAGCCCACCAATTGCAGGGTGATGAAGGGGATCACCCCCCGGTACATCTGCAGGGTGCGCACGGTCGCCGGCGCCACCCCGCGCAGATAAAACAGGGCGAAGCCGAAGGGCGGGGTCAGGAACGAGGTCTGCATGTTGACGCCGATCATGACCCCGAGCCAGACGCCGCTGACGTTGGCGCTGGTGTCGGCCAGCAGAATGGGGGCGATGATCGGCACCACGACAACGGCGATTTCAATGAAGTCGAGGAAAAAGCCGAGCAGGAAGATAACGAACATGACGACCAGGAACTTGGTGACGAATCCCCCCGGCAGTCCGGACAGGAAGTCCCGCACCAGTTCCTCGCCGCCGAAGGCGCGGAACGCCGCCGTCAGCATGGCCGCGCCGAGCAGGATGATGAACACCAGGGACGTGGTCTTCGCTGTTTCGATCATCACCCCGACCAGGGTGTTCTCGATCTTGTAGGTGCGCCAGCCGGTCCAGGCGATGGCGGTCAGGAACACCGCGACGGCGGCCAGAGCGAGCCAGATCACCGCCATGTCCTCGGTGCTGCGCGCCGCCTTGATGTTGATGTCGTAATGGCTGAGCAGAAGGGCGATGACGGCCAGGGAAACGATGGCCATGATGGCGGGGATAAAGGCGCCTTTCTTGCCGTCCATGAGGCGGTAGCCGGCCATGACCATGGCCCCCACGGCGCCGATGGCCCCGGCCTGGTTGACGGTGGCGATGCCCATGACGATGGAGCCGAGAACGACGAAGATCAGGGCCAGGGGCGGCACCAGGGCGAGGAACACGCGCTTGAAGAAGACCCGGTCGTAATCCCCCTCGAAGGGCACGGGCGGGGCCGATTTCGGCTTGATCAGGGCGTAAATCAGGATGTAGGCCATATACAGGCCGACCAGGACCAGACCCGGCAACAGGGCGCCCAGGAACATTTCCCCGGCGCTGGTGGAGGTCAGGTCGAATTCCGTCGGCATGGCGGAAGAGCCGGTGGCGTCCTTGAATTCCTGCTTGCGCAGGGTGCCCGCCCGGTCGGTGGCGCTGGAGAGCTGGTCGGCGAGGATGATGAGGACGATGGAAGGCGGGATGATCTGCCCCAGGGTGCCCGACGCGCTGATGGTGCCCGTCGCCAGCGGCACGTTGTAATTGTTGCGCAGCATCACCGGCAGGGAAATCAGCCCCATGGCGATGACGGTGGCCCCGACGATGCCCGTGGTGGCGGCCAGCAGGGCGCCGACGAAGACCACGGCGATGCCGAGGCCACCGGGAACGGGGCCGAACAACTGGGCCATGGCAACCAGCAGATCCTCGGCGATCTTCGAGCGCTGCAGCATGATCCCCATGAACACGAACAGGGGAATGGCGATCAGGGTGTCTCGCTCGACCTCAAAATAAATCCCTCGAAAATTGGTCACCGCCGCGTTCAGCCATTGACCGGGGTCCCCGTGGGCGAAGAAGGCGCTGACGTCGCCGGCGAACACATAACCCGTCAGGGCCGCTGCGCCGATGGTGATGATGGCGGAACCGGGCAGGGCGAAGGCGACGGGGAAGCCAGAGGCCAAGGCACCGATCAGCAGGACAATCAGGACCAGAAGAAAGAAGATTTCCATGGTGTCTATCCCATCGCCTTCTGTTCGTGTCCGCTGTCGCCGCCGTCCTCTTGCGCCGCCGCCGATTCCGGCTCATCGAGAAGAACGGAGGCGTTGCCGAGGAAGTAGCCGATGAACTGAATCATCATCGACACGGCATAGATCAGCAGGAAACCGGCCATCAGGTATTTGACGAACATGCCGTAGCCGTTCTGGGTGACCTCGTAGCTGAGCATGGGCGCGTTGATCAGGTTGGATTTGCCCCACAAGCCGTAGATGAGGATGATCCAGCACACGGGGAGTCCCAAAATCAGAGAGCCCAGGGTGTTGGCCCAGGCCTTCCCACGGGCGGTGAAGCCCGCGTAGAGGATATCGACCCGCACATGCCCTTCCTCGATCAGGGTGTAGGCGCTGGCGAACAGGAACAGCCCGGCGTACCAGAAACGCACCAGATCGCCCATGAAGGCCTGTTCGTAGGAAAAAATGAAGCGGGTGATGACGATCAGCAATTCCGCCAGGACGATCAGCAGGGCGAGCCAGATGAAGCCGAGGGAACGGGTCAGCAGGCCGATGAGGAAACCGATGCCGATCAGCGGGTAATGGAAATGGATGCCGCGATAGCTTGCCCGGCCCAGGTCCTTGGCCGTTTCCTCGCCGAACATCTCCACCAGCAGGCCCTCGACCCTGAGGAAGGAAATGCTCATGTCGACGACGCCGATCAGCAGTATCGACCAGAAGGCGGAGCGGATGATGTAGGCGGAAAGCCTGTCCATCTGCGCCGCGTCGGCGAACAGGGAGCGGGACGGGGTCCTCAATACGAAATAAACGCTGAGGGCGATGGCCCCCGTGTAGGCGAAAAACTGCAGCCAGCCCAGGGTCAGGCCCAGTCCCTGCAGGGGCTTGGACAAGGGTTCCAGGCCCGGCACGCCGTAATGGGCCATGAACACGTCAACGCCCGGCCAGCCCTGCCAGAAAATGAGGAAATTATTGATGACGAACAACAAGCAGAAAGCCGCGCCCACATAAGCCAAGGCCCGCAATGTCATGGCGGTCTGCGCTGATGTGGCGGACGGATGCTGTTTGCCGGCAGGTGTCATGAAAACCGATAAATCAATGAAGTGGCGGTCGCCCGAAGAAGAAGGCGGCGCCCCGCGCTTCGATTGAAACAATCACCGCGCAAAGGCTCCGCCTTCAATGACTTCAGGAACGCGCCATTACACGCCGAGGACGCGGTTGCGCTGGGCGACGTAGGCCTGATCGGAAATCTTCGACCAGGCGCCCAGGTCCGCACGGGCGGCCAGGAAGCTCTCGTGGATGCTGTTGGCCAGCGGGCTGTGGGCGCGAACGCCTTCAAAGACTTCGTCGGCGGCTTCGCCGAAGCTGTCGTAGACGTCGTCGTTGAACTCGCGCAGCTTGACGCCCTGGTTGGTAACCAGGTCGTTCAGGGCCTCGCCGCTCTTGGCGTTGAATTCCGACATCATCATGTCGTTTTCCATGCCGGCGGCGGCTTCGATGATGGTTTGATCCGTCTTCGAAAGCTTGCCCCACCAGGACGCGTTCATGCCGAGGGCCAGGCTGGCGCCGGGCTCATGCATGCCGGGGAAGTAGTAGTATTTGGCCGCTTCGTAGAACTTCATGAAGCGGTCGTTCCAGGGGCCGACCCATTCGGTGGCGTCGATGGCGCCGGAAACCAGGTTTTCGTAAATCTGGCCGCCGGGGATGGAGACCGGAGACGCGCCCAGCTTGGCCAGCACGTCGCCGCCCAGGCCGGGGATGCGCATTTTCAGGCCCTTGAAGTCGTCGGCGGAGTTGATTTCCTTGTTGAACCAACCGCCCATCTGCACGCCCGTGTTGCCGGCCATGACGTTTTTCAGGCCGAAGTCGCCGGCCAGCTTGTCCCACAGTTCCTGACCGCCGCCGAAACGAATCCAGGCGTTGAACTCGGTGTAGGTCAGGCCGAAGGGAACGGCGGTGAAATAGGCCCAGCCCAGATGCTTGCCTTTCCAGTAGTAGTCGGCGGCGTGATAGGCCTGGGCGTTGCCGGAAGCGACTTCGTCGAAGGAGTCGAAGGCGCCGACACGTTCCTTGGCGGCGAAGTACTGAACGTTGATGCGGCCATCGGACATGTCGCTGATGCGCTGGGCGAGACGCTGCGCGCCGGTTCCGAGACCCGGAAAATCGCGCGGCCACGTGGCGACCATGACCATGTCAATGCGCTCCTTGGCAATGGCCGGGGCGGCCAGCGTTGAGGCAGCGGCGCCGGCGACACCGGCGACACCGGCGGATTTCAGAAATTCACGACGTTTCATGGATAGTAGTCCTCCCTGGGTGATATGTCTGAACGACATTTTTTGAATTAACGTGATCCAACGGCCCGTTTAAGAATTCGAGCGGAATTCAGACCGCCTTCTTTTTCAGGGCTGTACCCTAACTTCCTTTTGCCCCGAAGGGCAACAGCCTGTTACGATTCTTTTTCAAATTCCCGCCGCCATCCCCGCCGGGAAAAATACTCAAGCGGGCGGAAATCGGTCTTGTAGCGCATCTTGCGGCAACCATCGATCCAGAAGCCCAGGTAGACGTGATCCAGCCCTTTGAGTTGGGTTTGCCGGGCCAGCCACAGAATCATGAAGGTGCCGAGGCTCCTGCGGCCGTCCATCTGACTGTCGAAGAAACTGTAGACGGCGGAATAGCCGTCGGCCAGCCTGTCGACGATCAGGCCGCCG
This sequence comes from uncultured Thalassospiraceae bacterium, assembly GCA_964344645.1. Taxonomy (GTDB): domain Bacteria; phylum Pseudomonadota; class Alphaproteobacteria; order Rhodospirillales; family JABHCV01; genus JACNJU01. The sequence continues at coordinate 2,466 of CAYFOJ010000041.1, read as the reverse complement.
ACCAGCCTGTCTTCGAGGCGAAATTCCAGCAGCGCCGTGTCGATACAGTTGTCCTCCAGCAAGGACTGGTAGTCGGAAAACGCCATGGTTTCCATGTCGCCGCCAGAATGGCGGGACGTCTGGTAGTCGGAAAACAGGACGAACTGCTCCTGGTTGGCCTCGGGCGGGCGTTCGGCGACATCCAGGTCCTCGTTTCGTCTGAGGATTTTCCGTTGGGTGCGCGATGGCTGAAAACCGGCGGCGCGGATTCGAACGGCGACGCAATCGTTGCAGGACGGACAGGCGGGCGCGTAGGCGATGCCGTGGGAACGCCGGTATCCGGCCCGGGTCAGGGCCTCGTGCAGGGATTGGGCGTCCTTGCCAGCCAGTTCCGTGATCACCCGCTTTTCCGCCCGGTCGGCGAAGTAGGGACAGGGCAGGGGGGAAGTGGTGAAGAAATAGTGCGCTCCGCCGACGGAACCGAGAACCGGGTCGTGCCTCATTCCAGCCCCCTCCGTTCATTCCGTCCGCGGTTGCGGTTCTTCTTCGGCCTGCGGCGAGGGGGCCGGGGTTTCCGATGCCGGGGCGGGAGTTTTCTCCTCCGCCACCGGGGCCGTTTCGGCTTTCGGGGCCGGCTGCTCCCCGGTTCCCCTGAGGAGAACGATGGAAAGACGGCGGTTCCGCGGATTCTTCGGATCGTCGGGCAGCAACGGTTCGTTGGCCGCCCGGCCGACCACATGGGCGACCCGGTCTTCCGTGACGCCGAATTCCTCCAACACTCGGCGGGCGCTGTTGGCCCGGTCGGCGGACAGTTCCCAGTTGCCGTATCCGTCGTCGGTGACAAAGGGGACCGCGTCCGTATGGCCGGAAATGGCGATGTCCTGCGGCATTTCCAGGATCACCTTGGACACCAGTTCCAGGACCTTCCGCGTATGCTCATGCATGTCCGCCGCGCCGCTGGGGAACATGGCGAGCCCTTCCTGATCGACCAACTGGATGCGCAGCCCTTCCGGCGTGTTGTCGATCATCAGGCTGTTGGCCAGATCCTTGAGGTTCTGCACCCCCTGGATGGCCTCGTTGATGGCCTCTTCCGCTTCCCTGAACTGTTCCTCTTCCTGGCGTTGCTGCAGTTGCTCGAGGGTTTCGCCGTCCACTTCGTCCTCGTTTTCGGAGACCCCGGCCTTGGGGGGCGGCAGTTCGACGATGATGCTTGTTCGCGAAGTGTCCGTTTCCGACACGCCTTCCTCGCCGACGGTTTTACCGGCGAGAACGTCGCCGCTGCCCGATTGGCTCATCGACACCGTCGTCGGCGCGAAGTAGTTGGAGATGCCTTCAAGCTGTTCCTGGGTCACCGAATTGAGCAGCCACAACAACAGGAAAAACGCCATCATCGCGGTGACGAAGTCGGCGTAGGCGATTTTCCAGGCGCCGCCACCGTGCCCACCGCCACCCTTGTTGATCTTCTTGATAATGATCGGTTGTTGGTCGGCCATGGTCAGCTCGGCAGGTTGCCGATCATCTCCTCCACTTCAAGGAAGGTCGGACGGACTCCGCCGGGAAGGGTCTTGCGGGCGAATTCCACGGACACCTGCGGGGCGTAGCCCTGCATGTGGGCGATCAGCCCCGCCTTCATGCAACTGAAATACTTGGCGTCCGCATTGAAGCTGTTGCCGACGGACTGGGCGATGGGGGCGACGAAACCGTAGGCGATCAGGATGCCGCTGAAGGTTCCGACCAGGGCGCCGCCGATCAGGTGGCCGAGCACTTCCGGTGGTTCCGTGATCGAGCCCATGGTGTGGATCACGCCGAGCACGGCGGCGACGATGCCGAGCGCCGGCGTGGCGTCGGCCAGGGTCTGAATGGCGCCGGCGACGGCATGGTCCTCCTCGTGGTGCAGTTCCAGTTCCGTGTCGATGATTTCCGCCACCTCGTGGGCGTTGGAGGTGCCGAGCGTCAGCATGCGCAGGTAATCGCAGAGGAATTCGACGGCGTGATGGTCGTTGACGAAGGTCGGGAAGTTGGCGAACAGGGTGCTTTCGTGGGGGGCTTCCACATGGGCTTCCAGGGCCAGGTCACCCTTGGTCTTGGCCAGTTTGAAGACGGAAAACAGAACTCCCAGCAGTTCCATGAAGTCCTCGGGTTTGTAGACGGGGCCCTTGATAAAGGTGCCCATGGCCCCGCCGGTCCGCTTCAGCAGGGAGGGGTAGGCGGCCACGTAGGCGCCGACGGCGCCGCCGAAAATAATGACGAATTCCAGGGGCTGCCAGAGCACGTCCAGGTGCCCGCCCAGGCCGACGTAGCCGCCCAGCACGCAGGCGGTGACAAGCACGTAACCGATGATCGCATACATCTAGGCAAACCTCCGGCGGAGCCATTTTCTTATCGTGTCGCTCGGATATTCTCGCATTTCCGTCCCGAAGGTTATAATTTCACGGGCCATGATGCCGTGAAGCCAGACAATAGAACAATATATTCTTTACATGGAAC
>CAYFOJ010000040.1:0-23239 GCA_964344645.1 uncultured Thalassospiraceae bacterium | reverse complement strand
CGGGCAGTTGGCCGAGTGGCTGAAGGCGCTCCCCTGCTAAGGGAGTATGGGTTAACGCTCATCGAGGGTTCGAATCCCTCACTGCCCGCCATTTTCTCATTATAATTCAATGTGTTGAAGGCGTTTTCCCGGCGATTCGTTGTCGTGGTTCCCATGCGGCCTGCCGACCGGGTGAACGGCGGCGGTCCTATCTAAGAAAAGGTCAGGCCGGTAGTGGTCTGTATCACCTAAATTGACCTCCTATGATCGCTTTTCCCGTTCCCTCGGTAGGCGGGAGCGCGCTGGCGATGCCGGTGCATCGTCAAGCGTTCCCAACGCCCCGAGGGGGCGGGAAAAGCGACCCGGAGGGCGGCGTTGCAAGGCTTCCGGGCATCGTCAGCCACTGCTTGTGGTGGGATGCCACCACGGCGCAGCGCCTTCCTAACCGGAAACCTTGCAACGCCGTCATAGGGGAGGCAATTTAGGTGATACAGACCACTAGAGTATATTCCGGTCACATGGGGTACACATGATGCCGGAGAGATAGTTTCCGTATTCGCCGCACCGAATGGAGAAAACATGCCGCTGATTTCCGATGCCGCTTTGGCGATGCGCCTCGCGATGAGGGATTTGCGGGGGCGCCGGCGGAGTTTATGGCTGTTGGTGGCGGGCGTCTTTATCGGGACGGCGGCGGTGGCCCTGGTGGGGACGACGTCGCAGAGCCTGATCGACGGCGCCCGCAGGGGCGCGCTGGAGACCGTCGGCGGCGATCTGAGCCTTCGCCTGTCCCACCGCCCGCCGAGCACGGCCGAACGGGCGGTCATCGCCCGCGAGGGAGAGGTCGGCCTGACCACCGAACTGCGCACCATGGTCCGGACCGACGGGACGGGCCGGGGGCGGGATGACTCGGTTCTGGTCGAACTCAAGGGCATCGACGCCCGATATCCGCTTTACGGCTCGGCGACGACACGGCCCGGGTTCGATTTGTCGGATGGTCTCGGCCGCGTCGGCGGCGGCGGTTACGGGGCGGTCGCCGACCCTGCGTTGTTCGAGGCCCTGAATCTGGAGCCGGGCGACGGCATACGGATCGGCGAGCGCCGCTACCAGTTGCGAGGCGTCCTTCTTCAAGAGCCCGACCGCGCCTTTCGCGCCTTCACCATGGGCCCGCGAATCATCGTCTCCAATGCAAGCCTTGCCGGGAGCGGCCTGATCGATGAGGGCGCGGAAGTCTACTTCTATACCCGGGTCAAGCTGCCGCCGGGCGCCAACGGGCCGAGGGCGGCGGCGGCGGCGTTGGCGCGCATCGACCAGGCCTTTCCGCAGTCCGGATGGCGCATGGTCAACGCCCATGAGGGGGTCCCGGGGGTGGAGCGGAGCCTGTCCATGGCGCAGGTTCTGCTGCTGTTCATCGGTTTGGGGGTGATGCTGATCGGCGGCGCGGGGATTTCAGCGGCGGTCCGCGCCCATGTCTCGGAGAAGATGGTGATCATCGCCATCTTGAAATCCGTCGGCGCCACCCCCCGTGTCGTCACCCTGGCCATGGCATTGGAAGTGATGATCGCCGCCGGCATCGGCGCGATTTTGGGCATCGGCCTGGGGGCGTTCGGCCCGGCCGTCCTGGCCGCCGCCATGGCGGAGCACCTGCCCTTCGAACTGGAGTCGCTTCCCGGCATCAAGCCGTTGCTGGCGGCGGGACTGTTCGGCATTCTGGTGTCGGCGCTGTTCGCATGGTGGCCGCTGATGGGGGTGCGCGACATGAGGGCCCAGGTCCTGCTGCGCGAACGCATCATCCACCCGCCGGGGAGGCAGAGCCGCAAACGCTGGCTCGGCGCCGGTTGCATCGCCTCGGCGATCATCGGCGTGATCTTCTGGGTGTCTCCCATGCCCATGCTGACCGTGGCGTACCTGGTCGGCGCATTGATCCTGGCGGGCCTGTATTATCTTCTCGGCCTTGGGCTACAGTATGGGGCCCGGCTGTTGTCGAAGGGGAAAAGAGGGCATGTGCGCCTGGCCCTGGGGAACCTGTATCGGCAGGGGGCGCCGACCGGCCCGGTGATCATGGCGCTTGGCCTGTCGCTGACCCTGCTGGTCGCGCTGGACGGCATCGGCGCCGCCGCCAGCCGCCACATGCATCACGTCATGCCGCAATCGGCGCCGGACCTGGTGGCGTTTTCCCTCAAACCGGACACGGCGGCGCGGCTCGGGGCCGAACTGAAGGCGTCGGGACTGGCCGAACGGCAACGTATCGTGCCGTTTCTTCATGCCAGGGTGCAGGCCATCAACGGCGTGCCGGTGCGCAAGCTGGATATTCCCGGGTCACTGCAGTGGGTTATTCGCGGCGACCGGGGCGTCTCCTTCGCGGGAGAAGGTCTCCCGGACACCGGCGGCGGCTATTCCCTGGACGCGGGAATAGCCAACAAGCTCGGGCTGAAGAAGGGGGACGCCATCACGCTCAACATCGGCGGCCATGTCCGTGAGGGGCCGGTCACGGCCTTCCGGCACGTGGACTGGACGAAACTGGATTTGGACTTCCCCATCATCGCCGGGGCGGGCGTGTTCGACGGCATTCCCCATACCTTCGCGGCATCCCTGAAGGCGGCCGCGGGCAAGGACGAGGATCTGGAACGGTTGATCAAGGACCGCTTTCCCGGCATCCCCCTGATCCGCGTCGCCGATGTCCTGAGTTCCCTGGCTCGGGCCATGGAGGCCATGGTCTCGGGCCTGCAATCCGCCGCTTTGACATGCGGACTCGCGGCCCTGGTCGTCCTTGCCGGCAGTGTGCTGCAGGGGATCAGGGTGCGCACCGAGGAAACCATTTTGCTCAAGGTTCTGGGCGCGCGCAGGCGTCAGTTGCTGGGGCAGTTGACGATGGAATTTCTCGTGCTCGGCGGCTTGGTGTCGCTGGTGGCGGTGCCCCTGGGGTTGACCATCGCCGCCGCCGTCGCCGGGGCGGCGGGTCTTGCCGATCCCGGCGTGTCGTGGTCCGGTGGCCTCGTCCTGGCCGCCACCGCCACCGTGTTGACGCTGACGGTCGGCTATTTCGCCACCTACGGCGCCTATACCGCCATCCCTGCGCGGGCCCTGCGGGAGCGCCGGTATTGAACTGACGCATGTCTGCGGTCATGGGCTCCGTGTCCGTTTCCGTCACCCCGCCGGGGTATTTTCGATTTCGGTGGTGGGAAGGCGGAGGGCATGGTAAATACACTAAATGAGAGTTAACTTATTTATTATTATAATGCTATGGTCGTGCTCAACCCTAGCCTCCGCATCGGCGGTTCCTGTTGATGTGATCAGTGTCTATGACGGCGACACCCTTGTTGTCGATGCCCGCCCCTGGCCCGGCCTGACCGTGCGCACCCGTGTGCGCATCCGCGGGATCGATGCGCCGGAGATCAGGGGGAAATGCCGGGCCGAGGTCGAGGCGGCCGTCCGCGCCCGAGCCCGCCTGAGGGAACTGGCTGGGGACCGTGTCCGGCTGGAGGACGTCCGGCACGGCAAGTTCGCCGGTCGGGTCATTGCCGACGTCATCACGCAGGAGGGCTCGGCGGCGGCGGTTCTGCTCCGCGAGGGTCTGGTCCGTCCCTATGACGGCGGCCGCCGCGCCGGCTGGTGCGAATAGACGGTTCAGGCGACTTTCTGATAGTACAGGTTTTGCGGGTGGCTGGCCTCGGCGAAGAAGACCCAGCGTTCCACCACCAAACCCGCGTACTGGACGAGAAAGGCGGCGGCGAAGAGGGACGGAAATTGTCCGCTCATGCCGACGGCGATCAGGACCGCCGGGGCCAGGAAGGCGAGGGCGAAATAGGCCCCCGTCAGCACCGGCAACAGGGCCGGGCTGCCGGGATGAAAGAATTCCTTCAGGTTGAAGGACCCGGCGGTGAAGCCCCGGGTCAATTGACGCAGGTTGCGGTGATGCAGCCCGACGGCCGATTGCAGGGACGACAGGTGCTTGATGTTCTTGTTGCGCACCAGGCTGGCCAGCCGGCCGAGCATGGCGGCCAGGGTCAGGAAGACGGCGCCGCCGGCGTAGAATTCGGTCAGCGGGCTGTCCATGACCCCGGCGTAGGCGGCGGCGAGGACAAAGCCGGACGCCGTGCCCATCAGGGTGAAGTTCAGCACCGTCAGGGGGCTCGCCCATTCCTGGATGAATTTCATGCAGGCGTAGATCATGCCGGTGCAGACGAACAGGGCGAAGACCAGGGCCGCGCCCAGATAACCGGCGGCCATGCTCAGGTCCAGTTCCTTCATGTTGGCGAAGGTCATCAGCACCGGCCGCCAGTCGAGCCAGTGCAGGCCGCCGTAAAGGGCGAGGGCGGCCATCACGGCGGGCAGGGCGATGACTTCCCGGGACAGCCAGGACGTGCGCCAGCGCGCCGCCGCCCGCCAGGCCCGCTCCGGGTGGGCGAGATGGAAAAACGAGCTGAACAGGCCGCCGCCCAGCAGGATCAGCGCGAGCAGGGAACCGATGGCGTAGAATCCCTCGGCCTCGGGGCTCTCGGTCGCCCCGATGACCCAGTAGAACTGCCCGGCCACCAGGGCCAGGAACAGGCCCTGGCCGGCGCCGATCAGGGTGGTCAGGAAAATGACGGAAAAGGCGGGTCTCATGGCGTCTTTCTCCCCTACCAGCTTGTCACGTCGTCGAGGGACGGCGAGCCGTCCTTGGCCTTGGGCAGGGGGCCTTCTTTCTTCAACGGGTTGTCGGCGCGGACCAGTTCGTCTTCGTGGATGACCTGACGGGTCTTGCGCCGGGGCAGATAATGGTTGCCGGGCTTGGTGCCCCATTCGGGCATCAACTGGTAGCCCCCTTCCTCGCGAATGGCGACGGAAACCTCGCTGTCCGGGTCGATGACGTCGCCGAACAGGCGTGCCCCGGACGGGCAGGCCAGGACACAGGCAGGCTTGCGCCGTTCCGGTTCCAGGCTTTCGTCGTAAATCCGGTCGACGCAGAGGGTGCATTTTTTCATCACCCCGGTTTCCTCGTCGAATTCCCGCGCCCCGTAAGGGCAGGCCCAGGAGCAGTATTTGCAGCCGATGCACTTGTCGTATTCGACCAGGACGATGCCGTCTTCCTCGCGCTTGTAGCTGGCCCCGGTGGGGCAGACGGGAACGCAGGGCGGGTCTTCACAATGCAGGCAGGATTTCGGGAAGTGGATGGTCTCCGTGTTGGGGAAACTGCCCGCCTCGTAGGTCTGCACCCGGTTGAAGAAGACGCCCGTCGGATCGGCGTCGTAGGGGTTCTTGTCGGGCATGGGACCGGCCCATCCCGACGTGTTCCATTCCTTGCAACTGGTGACGCAGGCATGACAGCCGACGCAGACGTTGAGGTCGATGACCAGGGCGAGCTGCTTGGCGATGGTTTCGCTCATCACGCGCCTCCCTTGCCGGCGAGGAATTTCCGCACCCGGCCGCGAAAGGCCTGCATGCCGGGCAGGGCCTTCAGGGGCTGGAACTGGGGCCAGGTTTGTCCGATGTCGTCGGGGGCGTCGGCCTTGCGGACCCGGACCTTGAGGTCGTACCAGGCCGCCTGACCGGTCACCGGATCGGAATTGGAGACATGATCGCCGGCGTCGTGGGCTGGCAGTTCCTCGCGGATCAGATGGTTGAGCAAAAAGCCCTTTTGCGATTCTTCGGCCTTGCCCGACAGGCCCCAGGCCCCGGCGGCCTTGCCGATGGCGTTCCAGGTCCAGACCGTGCCGGGCTCGACGGACTGGGAAAAGGCGGCGATGCATCGGACCCTGCCCGTGGGGCTTTCGACCCAGACCCAATCGCCGTCGTCGAAGCCGTTGGCCTGACCGACGGAAGGATGCATGAACAGCTTGTTGTAGCCGTGAATCTGCCTAAGCCAGGCGTTCTGGCTGTCCCAGGAGTGATACATGGCCATGGGCCGTTGGGTGATGGCGTTGAGGGGGTAGGTGCGGGTATCCACCATCTGCTGTTCCAGGGGCTCGCTGTAGAAGGGCAGGGGGTCGAAGTGGGTTTCGATCCGCTTGCGCAGGTGGTCCGGCGGCTGCTTGCCGGGACGCTTGCCCTGGGCGGCGAGGCGGAATTTCTGCAACACCTCGGAATACAGATGGCACAGGATCGGCGTCGTCTGCTTGATCAGCCGGTGATGTTCCGCCCATTGCAGGTAGCCCGAGTTCCAGTTGCGCATGTACTGGTAAGAGCGGGGCAGGTGGTGGTGGTAGTGATTGTTGTTGCGGGCGTACATCTCCCACTGCCGGGGGTTCGGCTCGCCGGCCATGAACTTCTCGCCGCCACGGCCCCGCCAGCCCGACAGGAAACCGATGCCGGAACCGGGTTCGGTCTCATAATTGACGATGAAGTCCGGATAGTCCTGATACTTGCGCCTGCCGTCCCCGTCGACGAAGGCGGGAAGGCCCAGCCGCGTCGCCAATTCGATGATGACTTCCTGGAAAGGCTTGCTGTCGCCCTTGGGGGGCAGGATCGGCAGGCGGACGGAATCGACGGGGCCCTCGAATTCCGAGATCGGCCGGTCGAGCATGGACATGACGTCGTAGCGTTCCAGATAGGTGGTGTCGGGCAGCACCAGATCGGCGAAGTCCACGGTTTCCGAGCGGTAGGCGTCGGCGACGACGATGAAGGGGATCTTGTACTCGCCGTCCTCGTCCCTGTCGGTCAGCATTTTGCGGATGTCCGACGTGTTCATGGACGAATTCCACGCCATGTTGGCCATGAACAGGAACAGGGTGTCGATGGGGTAGGGGTCGCCGCGCCAGGCGTTGGTGATGGCGTTGTGCATCAGGCCGTGGACGCTCAGCGGATGTTCCCAGGAAAACCCCTTGTCCAGGCGCACAGGTTCGCCGGCGCCGTCGACGAACAGGTCGTCCGGGTCGGCGGGCCAGCCCAGGGGCATGCCGTCGAGCGGCGTGTTGGGCTGCACCGCGTCGGGGCTGTTGGGGCTTTTCGCGCAGGGCGGGATGGGACGCGGGAAGGGCGCCCGGTGGCGGAAGCCGCCGGGCCGGTCGATGGTGCCGAGAAGGGTCATCAGAATGCCCAGCGCCCGGATGGTCTGGAAGCCGTTGGAATGGGCGGCCAGCCCCCGCATGGCGTGAAAGGCGACCGGCGAACCGGTGACGTTTTCATGCTCATTGCCCCAGGCGTCGGTCCAGGCGATGGGCAGTTCGATTTTCTGATCCCGGGCGCAGATGCCCATTTCGTGGGCCAGGTCGCGGATGACGTCGGCGGGAATGCCGGTGATGTTGGCGGCCCATTCGGGGGTGTACTTTTCCACCTGTTCCTTGAGCAACTGGAACGACGGCTTGACCGGCATGCCGTCGGGCAGGGTGTAGGCGCCCATCAGGCGGGGGTCTGAGTCGGGCCAGCGGTTGTCCACCGCCTCATCGGTGATGCGGTCCCACCACAATTTGTTCTGCGGGTCGGTGCAGCCCTCGCGGACGGGCAGGTCGGTGCGCACGAACAGGCCGAAGTCGTCGCTGTTTGGGTCCTGATTGATCAGTTCCGGGGCATTGGTGTAGTCGACCAGGAAGTCCCGGTCGTAGAGACCCATCTTGATGATCTCGTGGATCAGGGCCAGCAGCAGGGCGCCGTCGGTGCCGGGCTTGATGGCCAGCCAGTCGTCGGCGATGGCGGCGTAACCGGTGCGCACCGGGTTGATGGCGACGAAGCGTCCGCCCTGACGCTTGAACTCGCCCAGGGCCTTTTTCATGGGGTTGGAGTGGTGATCCTCGGCGGTGCCGATCATGACGAACAGCTTGGCCCGCTCCAGGTCCGGGCCGCCGAACTCCCAGAACGAGCCGCCGAAGGTGTAGATCAGGCCCGCCGCCATGTTGACGGAACAAAAGCCGCCGTGGGCGGCGTAATTGGGGGTGCCGAACTGCTTGGCGAACAGGCCGGTCAGGGCCTGCATCTGGTCGCGTCCGGTGAAGAACGCCAGCTTGCGGGGGTCGGTGTCGCGGATATGGCCCAGGCGTTCCTGCAGGGTGGTGAAGGCCTCTTCCCAGGAAATCGCCTCGAAGGCGCCCGCGCCCCGTTCCGTCCCCGGCTTGCGCTTGAGCGGCTGCAGCAGGCGCGCCGGGGAATACTGCTTCATGATGCCCGAGGCGCCCTTGGCGCAGATGACGCCCTGATTCAGGGGATGGTCCGGATTGCCCTCGATATAGCGAATTTCGCCATCGCGCAGGTGAACCCGGATGCCGCAGCGGCAGGCGCACATGTAGCAGGTGGTGGTCTTGACCTCGGTTCGGCCCTGGTCCGAATCCCGGTGCAGTTCGGGTGCTTTCACGGTACGGCTCTCTTCCCTTCCGCGCGGATGGCGGATGCGTTTCGGTTCAAGGTCGGACCCTCGTCCCCACGAAGACTCCGACTTTGCTTATATATTAAAAAACTAATATAAGGAAGGCCTAATAAAATGGCCAATCTGGATATGAGAGGAGTCTTAGATCAGGGCCTTTCGCCCGCATAGGGACAATTGCCCGGAAAGTCTTGGGTCAGCGCCAGATGCCGCGGGTGTCGATGACGGTCTTCCCGCCCAGCAACTTCGTGTCCATGTCCCGGAAGCCCTGATGATCGACCAGCAGGACCAGGACCGGGGCCTGCCGCAGGGCCGTTTCCAGGTCGCTCAAGGTCACCCTTGCCTTGTCGGCCAGGGGGGCGGGCAGGGCGGGGCTGTTGGGTTCGACGACGAGCACGTCGCCGTCGAAGGCGTCGGCGACGGCGGCGGTGATGGCGACGGCGGGGCTCTCGCGCATGTCGTCGATGTCCGCCTTGTAGGCGAGGCCGAGACAGGCGATGGTCTTCGCCCCCCGCTCCTTCGCCGCCGTCAGGGCCCGGCCGACGATGTGGTCCGGCTTGCCGTCGTTGACCGCCCGGGCGGCCTGGATCAGGGGGCTTTGCTCCGGCGCGCCATGGACGATGAACCAGGGATCGACGGCGATACAGTGTCCGCCGACACCGGGGCCCGGCTGCAGGATATTGACCCGGGGGTGACGGTTGGCCAGTTCGATGGCCTCCCAGACATCAACCCCCATGCGCTCGGCGATCAGGGACAGTTCGTTGGCGAAGGCGATGTTGACGTCGCGAAAGGCGTTTTCCGACAGCTTGACCAGTTCCGCCGTCGCCGCCGTGCTCAGCAGGCAATCACCCTCGATGGCCATTTTGTAGAGCGCCGCCGTGCGCTCGGCGCAACGGTTGGACAGGCCGCCGACCACTCGGTCATTGCGGACCAGTTCCAGCAGCACCCGTCCCGGCAGCACCCGTTCCGGACTGTGGGAAACCTGAACGTCGGCGCCCTCGCCGGTTTGATGGGGGAAGCTAAGGTCCGGGCGTTCCTCCGCCAGCCATTGGGAAACCTTTTCCGTGGTGCCGACGGGCGAGGTGGATTCCAAAATGACCAGCCCGCCTTTTTGCAGGACCGGGGCGAGGGAACGGGTGGCGGCCTCCACGTAGGCGAGGTCCGGTTCGTGGCCGTCCCTGAACGGGGTGGGGACGGCGATGATGAAGGCGTCCGCCGGTTGCGGCGTGCCGGTGGCCTTGAGCTTGCCCGTGTTGACGGCGCCGTTGACGAGGATGTCCAGGTCCGGCTCGACGATGTGAACCTTTCCCTGATTGATCATCTCGACGGCGTGGCGGTTGGTGTCGACGCCGATCACCTTCAGCCCGCGCGAGGCGAAGACGGCGGCGGTCGGCAGGCCGACGTAGCCCAGGCCCAGTACGCAGATGGTCTCGAATTCCGCTTTCACCCGATTATCCTCTCTTGATGATTTCCGCAACGATGCGTTCACTGGCTTTGCCGTCGCCGTATGGGTTGTGGGCCCGGCTCATCCTGGCGTGGGTTTCCCCGTCGTCCAGCAGCCGCGCCGTCTCGCCGGCGATGGCCGCGCGGTCCGTGCCGACCAGCTTGACGGTTCCGGCGTCGACCGCTTCCGGCCGTTCCGTCACCTCCCGCATGACCAGCACCGGCTTGCCCAGGGACGGGGCCTCTTCCTGAATGCCGCCGGAATCGGTGATTACCAGATGGGCCCGGTTCATCAGGTAGACGAAGGGAAGGTAATCCTGGGGCGCGATCAGGTGAATCCGTCCGTTATCCCCGAGCAGGCGGTTGACCGGCTCGCGAACGTTGGGGTTCAGGTGCACCGGGTAGACGATCTGCACGTCTTCCCGTCGGCTGATGTCGGCCAGGGCCCGGCAGATGTCTTCGAACCCCTGGCCGAAGTTTTCCCGCCGGTGCCCGGTGACCAGGATCAGTTTCCGCGCCGGGTCCAGGAACGGGAACAGGGCGTCCATTTCACCGCCGAGGGACGTGTCCCCCTCCAGCTTGCCCCTGACATCGAGCAGCGCGTCGATGACCGTGTTGCCGGTGACGACGATGTTATCTTCCGGGTGGCCCTCCCGGCGCAGGTTGTCGGCGGACGACTCCGTCGGGGCGAAGTAGAGGTCGGCGATGGCGTCGCTCAGGCGGCGGTTCATTTCTTCCGGCCAGGGGGCGTAAATGTCTCCGGTGCGCAGCCCGGCCTCCACATGGCCGACGGGTATTTTCCGGTAGAAGGCGGCGAGGGCGGCGGCGAAGGTGGTGGTGGTGTCGCCATGGACCAGGATGCGGTCGGGCCGGTAGCCGTCCAGCACTTCGCCCAACCCTTGCAGCACGGCGGCGGTGATGTGGCTTAGGTCCTGATTGGGGCGCATGATGTCCAGATCGAAGGCCGGCTCGATGGCGAACAGGTCGAGGACCTGATCGAGCATGCCGCGATGCTGGGCGGTGACGCAGACGGCGCTTTCAACGCCTGTCTCCCGCTCCAGGGCCTTGACCACGGGCGCCATTTTGATGGCCTCCGGGCGGGTTCCGAATACGCTAAGAATTTGCATACGCTTGGATATCGCTATTGATGGCTTTTCGCAACTCAAGAACTGCCGTAAAGTTGCCGTCATGAAGAAGCACCAAATGCCCATCACCGCCGTCCTAGCCATTTTTCTCGTCTTTGCGGCGGTCGGCGCGCCCCATGAAAGCCGGGCCTCGGAGATCGTTCCCCACAAGGCCTTCTATTCCCTGAAGATCGGCGACGTGCGCCAAGGCAGTTCCTACGTCGGCGCCGGCGGCCATATGAGCCTGACCATGGAACGCACCTGTGACGGCTGGTCCCTGTCGCAGACCCTGCGTTTGGACCTGACCACCCCCGAAGGCGATGTGGTGACCCAGGACATCCGTTTCGCCGCCTGGGAATCCGATGACGGGACCCGCTACCGTTTTTTCGATTCCAGCAACGTCAACGGGGAGCGCAAGGATTTTCGGGGGCGCGCCCGGCTGAATTCCCCCGGGGGCGCGGGCGACGCCAATTACCGGATTCCCGACGGCCTGAAAATTCCTCTGCCCCGGGGCACCCTGTTTCCCCTCGGCCATACATTTTGGCTGATCGACAGGGCGGAGGCCGGCGACAGGCAGGCCTCGGCGACGGTCTTCGACGGCGCGACGGGGGAACCGCCGCAGCAGGTCAGCGCCTTTATCGGGCAAAAGTTGCCCGCCGACGGCCATCTTCCGGAACGGCGGATCAAGGCCCTTGGCCCGCTGACGCAACGGCCCGGATGGAATATGCGCTTGGGGTTCTATGAACTGGACAGCACCCAGGCTGCTCCCGATTACGAGGTGGAAATCCTGCAACTCGACAACGGGGTCTCGCCGTCGCTGGTTTTGGATTATCAGGATTTCTCGGTGATCATGACTCAGCAAAGCGTGGAGGAAATTCCTCCGCCGCGATGCCAGTAGGGGGCGCGATGGGTCCCGTGAAGTCACTTTTTGTCCCGTTGATGATGATCGTCGCCCTGGCCGGGGCGGCGAAGGCGGAGACCGCCTTCGTCGGCATGCAGGTGCAGGGGGTGTCCCGCGCCGTCGCCGCCGCCTTCGGGATCGATAAGCCGGAAGGGGTGCTGGTGCGCGATGTCGCCCTCGGCGGGCCCGCCGATCAAAGCGGAATCCGCCGTGGCGACCTGATCGTTTCCTTTGCCGGGACTGAAATCGACACCTTTGAAAGGCTGGTGATGCGGGTCCGGGAGCTGGTCGCGGGCGACAGCGTTCCGGTGCGCGTCCTGCGGCAGGGCGAGCGGCTCGACCTGACCATGACGGCGGGAAGCTGGACACCGGCCTGGCGGGTCGCCAAGGGGGCGTCGGCGGCCATGCCGGCCGTTGGCCTGACCCTGTCGGCCTTGACCCCGAAAGTCCGCGAACGCTTCGATATCCGCTGGGGGTCGCTGGGGGTTCTGATCAGCCTGATTGACCCGGAAAAATCCGGGATGACGGACCTGCAGCGGGGCGATTTAATCCATCAGGTCAATCAGCGGCCTGTCTGGGAACCGGCCCAGGTGGTGCGGCTCTATGAGACGGCCCGGAAGCAGGGGCGGAAATCCCTGCTGCTCCTGGTTGAAAGCGCGGGCGGCTTCCGCTTTTCCATCCTGGAAGTTCGTTAGCGGGCGGCGGCGACCATTTTCTTCAATTCGCCGATGCCGATGGCCCCGGGGGCCAGTTGCTCGCCGACGACGAAGGCCGGAGTTCCCGAAATGCCCAGGCTTTCGGCCAGTTGCATGTTTTTGTTCAGTTCATCACGGACCGCGTCGGAATTCATTTCCCGGCGCAACTCATCGCTGTCCAGTCCCAGGTCCTCGGCCAGGGCCAGGACCTTCTTTTCATTTAACTGTCCTCGCGCCTTCATCAGGGCGGCGTGGAAATCCAGATAACGGTCCGGCGCGATTTGCCAGACCGCCAGGGAAAGCTGCGAGGCGACCAGGGAGTCCGGGCCGAGTATGGGGAATTCCTTCATCACGTAGCGAATGCCGCCGTCTTCCTTGAGCAGGGCCTGAATGGTCGGGAACACCCGTTTACAGTAACCGCAACGGTAATCGAAAAATTCGACCACGGTGACGTCGCCGTCCTTGTTGCCGATCACCGGTGAGCCGGGGGCGTTGTTCAATTCGGGGCCAAGGCGTGCCAAATTTTCGCGCTGGCGCTCTTCTTCGGCGATTTTTTGGCGAATTTGGTATTGCTGAATGGCCTGAATCAGAAGTTCGGGATTTTTCAGGATGTATTCCTGAATGACCTTCTCCACGTCTTTCTTCTGTCCGTCGCTCAGGCCGTCGGCGGCTGTGGCCCCGGAAGGGGTGAAGAGCGTCAGCGAAGCCGCTGCGGCGAGGGCCGGGAGGAACTTTGACAACATATCGGCATGATCCCTGTACGGGTGAATGAAACGGAACGGCACAATGGGCCAGCCTGCGGGTCAACACAAGTCCCGGCGATAATCCTTGAAACCGGCCGGGGTCATCTTTACATGAGGTTTTTGTTATATAGCAAAGGAAAAGTCATGGACCTGGAACTGGACGGTGAGGGATTTTTGTTGAATCGGGACGATTGGACGCCACAGGTGGCGAGCGAGATCGCCGCCCGGGACAATCGTGAATTGACGGAAGAGCATATGGACTACATCATCGCCGCCCGCCGCATGTTCGACGAGGAGGGCACGGTTCCGCCGTTGAGGAAGTTTTGCAAGGCGCAGAATGTCTCCAAGGCCGATCTGTTCGCCTCTTTCGAAACCGGGCCGATGAAGCTGATCTGCAAATGGGGCGGGCTGCCCAAGCCGACGGGTTGTGTTTAGGAAGATGCGGAAATTGCCATGATCGCCGATAGCTTCGAGGAACTGGTCTCCCGGTGCGTGCTGTCCGGGTTCCCCCATCGTCTGCTGTTCGTCTTCGTCCGCGCCGCCTTCATGGAGGACGACGCGCCGGAGGCAGGGACGGGCGAGGTGGTGCGGATCGTCTTCGACCGGCACCGCCCGGCCAAGGCGGGCCTGACCTTCGCCGAGGTCCGGGTGGAGGCGGACGCGGAAAACCCGGACTGGAACCTGGTTGTTCTCGGCATCGCCAAGAACTCCGACGCCAGCCTGCCCGGCGACGAACAGGCGGCGGCGTTTTTGGCCGACATGCGGGAAAAAATCCGCGTCGGCGACATCGGCGCCTTCAGCCTTCTCGACCGCCAGGGCCAGGCCCTGGACGTGGAGACAAATGTCGTCGACGATCCTTCGGGCGCTCCCTCCATTCACTGAACGGGACCTTACCTGGACAACAGAATCCCCGATACATGGGCCGGGGCGGGGCCGCCGCCGGCGATGGCGGCGATGCCGATGAACACCACCTGCACCGCCCCCGGGTCGTCCTTCGGCCAGGCGCGGGCGTAAAGGGCGGACAGGTCCAGGGTTTCCAGCCACCAGGAGCCGGTGTTTTCATCTCCGCCCCGGACCACGTAGCGGGCCTTCGACGGGGCCTCGCTAACCGGTGAAGGGGACAGGCTTCCTCTTTGCAGGGCGGAGTCTCCCCAGCCCAGCAACAGCATCCGGTCATGGGGCGGCAAGGTGCTGCCGAGCCAGCGGAACCAGCCGCCGCCCCGGCTCGTGCTGGCCGGGTCCCCGCCGTGGAAACCAACGACCAGGGCCGTCGGGTGATCGCCCCCGCCGACGGGGGGCTGCATGTTCCAGGACCAGCTCAGGAAGGGGGTCGCCAGCATCATCGCCCTGGTTCGTCTGGCGAAGACGAAGGAAGCCTCGCCGTTGACGACGCTGAGCGCGGGCAGGCCCTGTTTCACGGCCAACCCGAGTTGCCGTTCCCGCACCGGCCCGTTTCGTTCCATCACCCAGTCCCCGGGCAGTTGTTCCAGGCCTGTCCCCGGAAGCGGCCGCAGCACGGCCAGGGCCCCTTCCGGCCCCGGGCTCGCCTGTTCGACGGCGCAGGCGGAAAGCCACAGCAGGGCCGCCAAGATCAGCGCCGATGGCGGTCGGCGGCGGGTCATTTCGCCTTCTTGTCGTCCAGGGCGTGCAGAATGTCCTGGGCCTGCAGCCAGCCGGCCGACCCTTCGGGTAATTGCGAGGCCGCCCGCTCCGCATGAAACCGGGCATCGGCCTTCTTGCCCTGCAGCAGGGCGGCCTCGCCGAGGGCGAGGGAGCTTTCGGGCATTTTTCCGGCCTTGCCGTAGGCGGTGCCGAGCAGCCGCCAGGAAAAGGCGTCGGTCCTGTCGGTGGCGGCGACGACCTGCAGGTTGGCGATGGCCCGTTCAAGCAGGGCCGGGTCGTTCATTTCCAGTTGCGCGCGGGCCAGCTCACGGCGAATCAGGGGTGCCCCCGGGTTCATCATCACGGCCTTTTCGTAGTAGGGCAGGGAGTCGGCCATGCGTCCGTTCTCGAACAGAATCTGTCCCTTCAGTTCGAGGAAATAGGGATCCGCCGGGCGTTCGGCGATCAGGCCGTCGATCAGCGGCAGCGCCTTGTCTAGGTCGGGGCGGCGGTAATAGGCGATGGCCCGGGCGTAGCGGGCTTCAATGGAAGGGTCGTCGGCCTTGTAGTGGCGCAGGGTCCGGGCCGTCGGTTCGATAAAGGCTTTCAGCTTCGCCTTCATCCGTTTGTGGCGTTCCGTGAACAGGGGCGGGGGCGGCGTATCCGAATGGGGCGAGCGCTCGATGAAGGCGCCGACCGCATCGACGCGTTCCCGGGTCAGGGGGTGGGTCCGGTAGTAGGGGTCCTGACGCTTGACGCTGAGCAGTTCCTGATCGCCGAGAATCTCGAAAAATTCCAGCATGCCTTTCGCCGATTGGCCGGTGGCGTCGAGAATCCGCATCGCCGCGGCGTCGGCGGCGCCTTCCTGGGTGCGGCTGTATTGCAGGAAATTCCGGGTCTGCATCTGCCTGCCGCCGCTGAGGATGGCCGATCCCACGTCGCCCCGGCCCGTCGCCGTGGCGACCCCGCCCAGGACCATGGCCAGAATGCTGGCGGCGGAACTCTTTTTCACCGCGTCTCCCAGCCTGGAAAGGTGCCCGCCGGCAATGTGGCCGGTTTCGTGGGCGATGACGCCGATCACCTGTCCGGCGTTTTCGCTCTTGATCAGCAATCCGGTGTTGAGGAACAGTTTCTGCCCCCCGGCGACGAAGGCGTTCAGGCTGTTGTCGTTGACAAGATAAATGCGAATGGCCGATGGTTCCAGGCCCGCCGCCCGGAACAATGGTGAGGCGAAGGCGCGGATTGTGTTTTCAATTTCCGCGTCGCGGATAAACGATAGCTTTTTGGCTTCGGCTTTTGCTGCTACAAATCCCGTGGAAAGGCATAATGCCACCACCGGCAGCAACCTGACGGCGACCGGCAAGGCGATGAGTTTGAGTAGGTTATTGAAGTTGAACATCACTGCAAAACGTAGTGACACGGACCGCCCCCGTCAATCCACCGGCGGCAAGGCCGTGTTGATGGCGTCCCTGCTGGCCCTGGCCGCCTGTGACTCCTTGAGCCAGATGGGCGACGAGTTCCGGGAACTGGCGGAAGGCCTGCGCCGGGACCAGAACGAGACCAGCCTGGGCTTCCTCGGCGGTGTCGTTGCCGACGAGCCCCTGGCCGCCGTCGCCGGGCGGGATGTGCTGATGGCCGGGGGCAACGCAGTCGATGCGGCGACGGCCATGTATTTCAATCTGGCGGTGACCCTGCCCTCGACGGCGGGTCTCGGCGGCGGCGGCGTCTGCATCGTTCACGACGCCCAGACCAACGTCACCCGGGTCCTGGAATTCCTGCCCAAGGCGCCGGACAATCCGGCCGCCGCCGACAGGCGGGCCAATGCGGTGCCGGGGAACCTGGCCGGTTTCCATGCCCTGCACGCCCGTTACGGCCGGTTGCCGTGGAAACAGCTCGTCGCCCCGGCGGAGGGCCTGGCCCGGTTCGGCGTCAAGACCTCCCGCGCCTTTTCCAGGGATCTCGATCAGGTCGGCCCGGCCCTGTTGAACGAAGCCGGGCCGGGGCGGGTGTTTTCCCGCCCGGGCGGCGGTCTTCTCCGCGAAGGGGACAAGTGGGTGCAGCCGGGCCTTGCCGAAACCCTGACCCGGATTCGCGAGCAGGGCATGGCGGCGCTCTACCGTTCGCCGGGGGTGGAACGCTTCGTCCAGGAGACCGGCCTCGGCGGCGGCGCCCTTCAGGTCGGCGAAATGACCAGCTATAAACCGGTCTGGCGGCAGCCGGTCACGGTCGGCCTGGGCGATATTTCGGTTCATTTCTCGCCGCCACCCGCCGCCGGTGGCGCCGTCGCCGCGGAAATGCTGGCGATGATGCTACATGGCCAGCGTTTTTCCGACGCCGGTCTGGACGAACGCCCTCATCTGTTCGTCGAGACCGCCGTCCGCGCCTATGCGGACCGGTCCCGGTGGCTGCGGCCGGGGGGCGACAGTTCCCTGAAGGGTGAGGAACACGTCGCTCCGGCCCGGATGGCCTCCCTGATGGGCAGCTATCGCCGCGACGTGCACATCCCAGCCGGGTCGCTGAACCCGAAGCCGGTCGAAACGCCGGAAGCCCCCTCGGCGGCAACCTTGGCGGCCATGGACGAAGACGGCGCCGGGATCGCCTGCGCCCTGACCATGAACGGCCTGTTCGGCAACGGCGTCATCGCCGGGAACAGCGGCGTCCTGATGGCGGCTCCCCCGGGCCGGGGGGGCAGGGGGCCGTTGCCTCTCGGGCCCATGCTGGCGGTGGACCACCTGACCAACGACTTCTTTTTCGCCGGCGCCGCCTCGGGCGGGGTGACCGCGCCGACGGCCCTGATGTCGGTGGCCATGGAAACGGCGGTCAACGTGGAGACCCTGGAAGCCGCCATGGACGCCAAGCGCCTGCACCACGGGGGCGCGCCGGATATCGTCTATTATGAGCAAGGCTATGATGAAGCGGCCATTCAGGCATTGATCGGCAAGGGACACCGGGTCGCGGCGACGCCGTCCCTGGGCCGGGTCAACGCCGTCGGCTGCACCCAGGGCCTGCCCTATGACCCCTCCAGTTGCGAGGCGGTCAGCGATCCCCGGGGCTTCGGCCTTGGGATCAAGGTCGATGATTAGCCCATGGTTCTGAAAGTCGCCAATCGCGGGGCCATTCCGCCCTTTATCGTCATGGACGTCATGCGCGCCGCCGCCGAGAGGGAGGCCTCGGGCAAAGACGTCATGCACATGGAGGTGGGCCAGCCCGGCACCCCCGCCCCGAAGCCGGTGCTGGATGCCGCCCGCAAGGTGCTGGAGACGGACAGAATCGGCTATACCCTGGCTTTCGGCGTTCCGGATTTGCGGCGGCGCCTGTCGGATCATTACCGGGACATCTACGGCCTGTCCGTCCCGGCAGAGCGAATCGCCGTGACCACGGGCTCGTCCGGGGCCTTCGTCATCGCCTTCCTGAGCGTGTTCGACGCCGGAGACCGGGTCGCCCTGGCCAATCCGGGCTATCCCGCCTACCGCAATATCCTGAAGGCCATGGATATCGACCCGGTGGGCATTCCCGTCGGTCCGGAAAGCAATTTTCAGCCGACGCCGGCCCTGTTGGACGCGGTCGAGGGGTCCCTCGACGGCTTGATCATCGCCAGCCCCTCCAATCCGACGGGAACGATGATCGCCCCGGAGGAAATGAAGGCCCTGGTGGACTATTGCCGGGACAAGGGCATCCGCCTGATTTCAGACGAAATCTATCACGGCATTACCTACGAAACCCCGGCCTGTTCGGCCCTCGCCTACGGCGGCGACGCCGTCGTCATCAACAGTTTCTCGAAATATTTCTCCATGACCGGCTGGCGGCTGGGCTGGATGGTGATGCCGGAACAACTGCTCAGGCCCATCGAATGCCTGTCGCAAAACCTGTTCATCTCGCCGCCGACCGTTTCCCAGTTCGCCGCCATCGCCGCCTTCGACTGCCGCGACGAACTGGACGGGTACGTGGCCGAATACCGGCGCAATCGGGATCTGCTGGTGGAGATGTTGCCGAAAGCCGGGTTTGACCGCCTGTCCCATGCGGACGGCGCCTTTTATCTGTATGCGGATATCGCCCACATGACCGACGACAGTCAGGATTTCTGCCGCCGCTGTCTGGCGGAAACCGGTGTCGCCATCACCCCGGGGGTCGATTTCGACCCGGACCGGGGCAACCGGACGGTCCGATTTTCCTTCGCAGGCCCCCACGAACACATGGCCGAAGCCGCCAGACGTCTGATCGCCTGGCGGGGGTAGGCCGTCGCTCAGGAGGAGGCGCTTTTTCGCCGCCACCAGCCACGTTTCGGCTTTTCCGCCACCGCCGCCTCACCGTCGCCGATGTTGATGACCGTGGTTTTCGCAGCCTCCGCCGACTGCTGGGCGTCCGCTTCCGGTTCCACCGGCTTTTCCCCGGTCTCGGGGGCCGCTTCCGGTTCCGTTGCGGGGGCGGCTTCCGTGGCGGTTTCTTCCGCGGGCTTCTCGGCCTTCTTGCGGGTGCGCCGCCTGGGTTTCGGCTTTTCCTCCTCCGGGGTGGATTCGGTCGACGCCTCTTCCGCCTGGGCGGGTTCCTCGGCGTCCTTCTTCCTCGGGCGGCCTCGGCGGCGGGCAGGTTTCGTCGGCTCTGCCTCTGCTTCGACCGTGTCGGCGGCGGGCTGCTCCTCGGCCTCCGGCGGCGTTTCCGCTGGGGGTTCCTCGGCGGCGGCCTCTTGCGTCTCGGCGACGTTCTGACTCTCCTCGTCACCGCGTCCACGGCGGCGGCGGCCACCCCGCTTGCCGCGGCGGCGGCGTTTGGAGGACTTGCCGTCGCCGGACTCGTCATCGGCGGAGACCATTTCCGGGTTTTCGCCGTCCGCGTTCTCGGACTCCGCGGCCTGCGTGGACGGGGCCTCGCCGTCGCTTTCCGACGACTTGCGGCGGCGTGACCGCCGCCGGCGTTTGTTGGGCTTGTCCTCCGACGACTGGTCGCCGTCCGAAGAGCCGGTCGACACCGTCTCGACCTGTCCGGAGGCCTTGATCCGTTCAATCCGCAGATTGGGGGGGATCAGGGACTCGTCGGCGGTGATGACCACGGAGACCCCCGAGGCTTGCTCGATTTCGGCCAGGGCAGGACGTTTCTGGTTGAGGATGTACAGCGCCACGGCGGTCGGCACATGAACGATGATTTCGGTGGCCCGTTGGCGGTTGGCTTCTTCCTGAATGGCCCGGAGCGCGACCAGGGAGGCGGAATCCGTGGACCGCCGGATGCCGGTTCCCTCGCAGTAGGGGCAGGGCTCGGAACTGGTCTCGATCAGGGACATGCGCAGCCGTTGGCGGGACATTTCCAGCAATCCGAAGGGGCTGATGCGGCCGATCTGGATGCGGGCGCGGTCGTTGCGCATGGCTTCCTTCAGCCGTTTTTCCACCTGTGCGTTGTTGCGGTTGACTTCCATGTCGATGAAGTCGATGACGATCAAACCCGCCAGGTCGCGCAATTTCAGTTGCCGGGCGATTTCATCCGCCGCCTCCAGGTTGGTCTTGAAGGCGGTTTCCTCGATGTTGCGCTCGCGGGTCGAACGGCCCGAGTTGACGTCGATGGAAACCAGGGCTTCCGTCGGGTTGATGACGATGTAGGCGCCGGATTTCATCTGCACTTCCGGCGAATGGATGGCGTCCAACTGGCTTTCGATCTGATAGTGCTGGAAGATCGGTTCCGTCGAGCCGCTGTAGGGCTGGACACGCTTGGCGTGGCTGGGGATCAGCAACTTGATGAAATCCTTGGCCATGCGGTAGCCGCGCTCTCCGGCGACGACGATTTCCTCGATGTCGCGGGTGTAGAGATCGCGAATCGAGCGCTTGATCAGGTTGGCCTCTTCGTGCACCAGGGTCGGGGCGGTGGATTCCAGGGTCAGGTCACGGACGCTGTCCCACAGGCGCAGCAGATATTCGTAGTCGCGCTTGATCTCGGCCCGGGTCCTCTTGATGCCGGCTGTCCTGACGATCACCGCCATGCCCTCGGGAATGGCCAGTTCGGAAAGGATGGCCTTCAGGTGCTTGCGGTCGCCGCCGTTGGTGATCTTGCGGGAAATGCCGCCGCCGCGCGCCGTGTTCGGCATCAGGACGCAATAGCGCCCGGCCAGGGAGATGTAGGTGGTCAGCGCCGCGCCCTTGTTGCCGCGTTCCTCCTTGACCACCTGGATCAGCAGGATCTGGCGGCGCTTGATGACTTCCTGAATTTTATAGCGGCGGTGGCTGGGCGTGCGCCGTTTCGGGCGGGCGTCCTCGGAATCGTCACCGCCGAGGGTTTCCACCCCCTTGCGGTTCTTCTTCGGCGCGCCGACCTCGTCCTCATCGTCGTCGTCGTCGTCCGATTCGCCTTCGGCGCTTTCTTCCTCGGCGGCTTCGTCCCCGTTGTCGTCCCCGGCGGCCTCTTCCGTCTCTTGCGGAGCGTCCGGATTGTCGCCTTCTCCCTCGGCGGCGGCGTCGGCGGCGGCCTCTTCCGTCGCTTCCTCGGCCAGTTCCGCCGCGTCGTGCTCGGCCAGCAGGGCCTGCCGGTCCTCGATGGGAATCTGGTAGTAGTCGGGATGAATTTCGCTGAAAGACAGGAAGCCGTGGCGGTTTCCGCCGTAATCGACAAACGCCGCCTGAAGCGACGGTTCGACCCGGATCACTTTTGCGAGATAGATGTTGCCCTTGATCTGCTTGCGGGCGACGGATTCGACGTCAAAGTCCTGAAGACGGTTGCCACTGAGCACCGCGACCCGGGTTTCCTCCGGGTGGGCGGCGTCGATTATCATTTTGTTGGTAGACATTAAGGTTGTAACTCCAGCGCGCCTGCCGTCCCGGAGACCGTGGTCCACGGGAGTTGTCGACGCTTGTTCGTGAAACGCCGGCGGCGCATTCGAACGAATTGGCCCTCGTCGGCAAGGACGGGGCTTCCTTCATCAGTGTTCGCGCTGCTCGATCCGGCATGGAAAAAACTCGGTTTAACTGTTCTTGGTCTTGCTTTGGCGGGGATGGCGACCAACGCTGGGCGCCCCCATCCAAAAAAACAGACACCGGCCTTTCAAAAAGACTGAACAGCCAATGTCATGGTGTTAACATAACGGTAGGAATTTCGTTCGACAATCGTATTGTTGTTTATTGTCGTTATAACTTAATTATTCGTTTCCGGACGTCAAGGCGTTTGCGCCCATGAAAACGCTGTTTGCGAAAGCTCTGTCCATGAGCATGCGAACCCGCCGAGGGGGCGGGCGGTGGTTGCATGCCGCCTGCCTGAGCGTTTTGCTCTGCGCCCTGGCGGAGGCCCCTGCGGGCGCTGCAGAGGCGGTGGTCAGCGATGTCCGGGTCAGCGACGGTGGCGGCAAGACACGGCTGGTTCTGGACCTGAACAAGGAAGTGACGTTCAAGGTTTTCGCCCTGGCCGACCCTTACCGGGTGGTCATCGACCTGCCCGAGGTCGGCTGGCGGCTGCCGGCCCGGCCCCTGCCCACGGGTATCGGAATCCTGAAAAAACTGCGCTATGGGCTGTTCGAGCCGGGAACATCGCGAATCGTCCTCGACGTCAACCGTCCGCCCAGCATTGAAAACAGTTTCGTCCTGAAACCGGACGGACGCAGCGGCTATCGGGTCGTCGTCGACATGCGGGGCGTGGCCGCCACCGCCTTTTCCAAGACGCCGAAGGGGGGCGGGAAACCGGCACGGGCCGTCGCGGCGGCGTTGATGACGCCGCCCAAAAGCAAGCCCGCCGCACGGGCCGCCCCAAAGGCGAAAAAGGTGATTTACATCGACCCCGGACATGGCGGGGTCGACCCGGGGACCATCGGCGCCAGCGGCACCTATGAAAAGCACATCACCCTGGCCATGGCCCGGGAACTGAAGGCGGCGCTGGACCGGACGGGGCGCTTCAAGACCATGCTGACCCGCAACCGGGATATCTTCATCGCCCTGCGGCAAAGGGTGGAGCGGGCCCGGGACGGCGGGGCCGACCTGTTCATTTCCATCCATGCGGATTCCATCAAGAACCGCAAGACCCGGGGGCTGTCCGTCTACACCCTGTCGGAGCGGGCGTCGGATAAGGAGGCGGCGGCCCTGGCGGAGAAGGAAAACAAGGCGGACCTGATCGCCGGGGTCAATTTCACCAACCATACCCCCGAGGTCGCCAATATTTTGATCGACCTGGCGCAGCGTGAATCCAAGAACCAGTCGGTCAAGTTCGCCTCCGGCCTGGTCGAGTCCCTGCGCCGACAGACGAAGATGCTGCGCAATCCCCGCCGCTCGGCCGGTTTCGCCGTCCTCAAGGCGCCCGACGTACCCTCGGTCCTGATCGAATTGGGTTTCCTGTCGAACCGCAAGGACGAGAAGGCCCTGAAGGACAAGAAATACCGGGGCAAGTTGGCCAAGAGCATGGTCCGGGCCATCTCCCACTATTTCTCCAACGTCGAGGAAGCCTCGAGAAAATAGCCGCCGGGGGCAGGGCTATCGCATATGATTTGGACTGAGGAGTTCGAGCAGGAAGTTGTCATT
>CAYFOJ010000039.1:0-24754 GCA_964344645.1 uncultured Thalassospiraceae bacterium | reverse complement strand
ATAACGATCAAATTATCTGCATTTAATCTAAATCGATTAAATGCAGTTTGATCTAAAACGCGATCAAATCCTCGATAGCCTCGATTCCGGCCTGGGCGCATTCATCGTCCTGCTCTCCCCCCGGCGCGCCGGAAACGCCGATGGCCCCGACCAGGGACCCTGCGGCCTCGATGAGCAGGCCGCCGCCGATCATCAGCGCGCCCGGAACGTGGCGGACCCCCGATTGGGCCTGACCGGCCGCCGTGACTTCGACCATTTCCCCCGTTCCGGTGCGGAAGCTGGCCGCCGTCCACGCCTTGCCCTTGGCCGTGTCGGGCGTGTGGGCCCCGGCGTAACGGTCTCGGACCAGGGCCTGCAGCACGCCCATGCGGTCGACCACCGCGACGGCGACCTGATATCCCCCGTCCCGGCATTTCGCCAGCGCCGCCGTCGCCGCCGCCAACGCCGCTTCCGGCGTCAGGGACTGGGTGGAAAACAGCCCCTCTTCCTCGGCCCGCGAGGAGGCTCCGGGCAGGCTCAGGCCAAGGGCGAGAATGACAACGGCAAGGGAACGGTACGGCATTTGTTTATCCTTTTTTCGGTTGATCCGCCGGCGCACCCTAACACCATTCAACGGTTTCTTAAAGATTCTGTTGTTGTTTCATATCCTTACCTGTGAACAACATGGGATCGTCGGCGCATGAACCGTATCGGCATCACCTGGCGGCCGTCGGACAGCCACGGCTGGGGCGTCTTCGGACTGAACCTGGCCCTCAACCTGATTCGCAACGGGCCGACGACGCCGATGCTGTTCGCCGAACCGGTCCTCTACCACGGCGCGGCGGAAACGGCGGCCCTGCTGGCCCCCTACATCGAGGAAGCCCGGCGTCTCGCCACCGGCCTGCCCGATTCCGGCGATCCGGCCCTGTTCGGCGACGCCACCCTGATCCACGCCCTTGGCAACGACTTCGGCCACGGCCCCTTGAGCGACCGGGCCCAAGGACGCCATAACGTCGGCTTCGTCTTTTTCGAGGACGCCGCCATCGGCCCCGACGCCCTTGCCCGCGCCCGGCGGTGGGAGCGGATTCTGGTCGGTTCGACCTGGAACCGGGAAGTCTGCCTGGCGGCCGGGCTCGAGGACGTCCGCTTCGTCTCCCAAGGCATCGACCCGAACCTGTTCCGGCCCCTGCCCGGCGGCGGCGGACACAAGGGCCGTTTCGTCATCTTCTCCGGCGGCAAGCTGGAACTGAGGAAAGGCCAGGATCTGGTTCTCGAAGCCTTCCGCCGTTTCCATCCGCGCCACCCGGACAGCCTGCTCGTCACCGCCTGGCAGAACCACTGGCCGGAGACCGCCGAAACCGTCCTCGCCAGCCCCTACATCCACTCCCTGCCTCCCGCCGGGCCGGACGGAACCCTGGACATAGCCGCCTGGGCCGGGGCCCACGGCCTGCCGCCGGGCTCGGTCATCGACGCCGGCTGGGTCGCCAACGCCCGGCTGCCCGACCTGCTGCGCCAGGCCGATGTGGGCCTGTTTCCCAACCGCTGCGAGGGCGGCACCAATCTGGCGGCCATGGAGGTGATGGCCTGCGGCGTGCCGTGCATTCTGTCGGCCAACACCGGACATCTCGACCTGATCGGCGACGACAACGCCTATGTCCTGCACCGCCAGACGCCGGGGAACTTTCCCGGCGATCCGGCCGGCCATTGGCGGGAGTCCTCGGTCGAGGAAATCGTCCATGCCCTGGAAGCCGCCTACGTGGACGCCGCCGGACGGCGGCGGCGCGGAGAAAGGGCGGCCGCGTTCATGGCCAACCTGTCCTGGGAAAACCAGGTCGCCGGGATCGTCGCGGCGATCAGGGACCTTCTATAAGGGCCGCCAGGGCGGAACGCACCGCCGCCGGGTCCAGGTCCTCGAGCCGGTCCTGCCGCAGATAGGATACCCTGGGCCCCCGCTGGCCGCAGAGCGCCGGGTCGGAATCCCGGCCGTAGAGCACCAGTGACGGGCAACCCATGGCGGCGAGCAGATGCATGGGGCCGGTATCGTTGCCGACGGCGAACCGGGCCCGCCGGGCCAGGGCGGCGACCTCCGTCAGGCTGGTCCGCCCGCCCAGGTCGCGGGCCTCCCCGCAGGCGGCGGCAATGGCCCGGGTTTCCTCCGCCCCGCCGAGCAGGACGGGGGTCGAGCCGTCGGCGGCGATGTCCCGGGCGAGGGCGGCGTAGCGGTCTTCCGGCCAGCGTTTCCCGGGCCGGTGCGGCGCGCCGCCGGGAACCAACAGGGCGAAATCCCCGTCCAGGCCCAGGTGCTCGATGGACCCTTCGAGTCGCGGCAGCGGTCCCGGATCGGGCACCGGTCCGACCCCGGCTCGTTCGAGCTGCTCGCGCTGGCGTTCCACGGTGTGCATGAAATCCCGCCTCGGGTTATCGTGGGGATGGGAACAGCCCTTGGCGATGCCCGACCATTCCGGCTGCGGCCCGGGCCACAACAGACGGCGGTAGAAGGAACTCCGGCCCGAGGTCTGCAAATCGTAAATCCGGCCGAAGCCGCCGCCCCGCAAGCGCCGCCGCAGGGCCAGCCAGCCCGGCAGGTCCGGCCCGCGCGGCCTGGTGTCGATCCAGACCTCGTCGAAGAACCCCGTCGCCCGGGCCAGGTCCGCATAGGGCGCCGTGGTCAACAGCACCACCGCCGCCCCGGCGTGATGGCGGCGGATGGCGGCGAACGGCCCCAGGGCCTGAACGAAGTCGCCCAGGGCCCCCAGCTTGATGACGAGAATGCGCTCCAGGGGCTCAGCCATCGCCGCCGGTGACAGCCGCCAGCACCTCGTCATAGACGGCGAGGGTTTTCGCGCACATGCCTTCCTTGGAGAAATTCTCCCGTACATGGCGGACCGCCTTTTCCGCCAGCACGCCGCGGGCGTCCTCATCCAGCAGCAGCACCCGGTCGATGGCCCGGGCCAGGGCCCCAGGGTCCCCCGGCGCCACCAGCCAGCCGGTTTCGCCGGGCAGCACGGTTTCCCGCGCCCCGCCGTGGTCGGTGGCGATGACCGGTCGGCCCAGGGCCTGCGCCTCGGGCACCACCCGTCCGAAGGCCTCCGGGTCCGTCGAGGCGGAAACCACCACGTCCGTCAACATGTAGGCGGCGGGCATGTCGCTGCAGTTTTCGATGATGCGCACGGTTTCGTTCAGACCGTGATCGGCGATCAGCTTTTCCAGTTCCTTGCGGTAGTCCGTCCGCCCCTGGTCCGAGCCCACCAGCAGGCAGTGGATGTTCTTCTGCTCCATGGCGGCGATGGCCTCGATGAACACGGTCTGCCCTTTCCACCGGGTCAGCCGCCCGGGCAGCATGACAACGGGGACGCCGTCCTCCAGCCGCCATTCCGACGCCAGGGCGATGACCCGTTCCGCCGAAACCTTGTGGGCGTCGAAGCGTTCCAGATCGACGCCCCGGTGGATGATGCGGATCTTCGATATTTCGACCCCGTAATTCTTGCGGATATGGGCGGCGATGAAGGTGGAATTGGCGATCACCCTTTCGCCCCGGGTCATGATGGCGTTGTAGCGCCGCTTCAGTTCACCGCCCAGGGAATAGGTGCCGTGGAAAGTGGTGACGAACGGAACCCCCGTCCGTTTCGCCGCCGCCCAGGCGCTCCAGGCAGGGGCCCGGGAACGGGCATGGACGATGTGCACGCCATGCTCCCGGATCAGGGCCGCCAGCCTGGCGATGTTGGCGTACATGACGAAAGGGTTCTTGCTGTCCACGGGAAGGGTGACGTGCTCGCCCCGGGCGCGGGTGACCTCGTGAACCATGGGCCCGCCGGCGGAAACGACGATGGCGCGGCCGCCGGCCTTGACCACGGCGGCGGTCATTTCCACCGCCGTGCGTTCGACGCCGCCCTGTTCCAGGGCGGGCAGGACCTGCATCACCGTCGGCCCGGGGCGGTCTGCGGCATTGTTCTCGGCGGCGTCCTGCTTCATGATGGCTCTTGGCTCGTTATTACCTTTACGGATCGAATCCAGCATATGTCAGACCCTGTTCAGATACTAGCACGTCCCGACGGGACAACAATCGCCTACAACCGCAGCGAGGGCGCTTCTCCCGGCGTCGTCTTCCTCGGCGGCTTCATGTCGGACATGACCGGCTCCAAGGCCCTGGCGCTCGAGGAGCACTGCCGCAAACAGGGGCGGGCCTTCCTGCGCTTCGACTATTCCGGCCACGGGCAATCGTCGGGGGCGTTCCGCGACGGCACCATCGGGCGCTGGGCCGACGACGCGCTGGACGCCATCGAACGCCTGACGGAGGGGCCGCAAATTCTCGTCGGCTCGTCCATGGGCGGCTGGATCATGCTGCTCACCGCCCTGAAGCTGAAACACCGGGTCGCCGGCCTGATCGGCATCGCCGCCGCCCCCGATTTCACCGAGGACCTGATCGGCCGGGAACTGACGGAAGAACAGCGGCAGGCCGTGGAAAGCGCCGGTTTCGTCAACATTCCCAGCGACTACGGCGACGAACCCTACACCATCACCAAGGCCCTGATCGAGGACGGCCGGGACCATCTGCTGCTCGGCGGCCCGATCCCCCTGAACGGGCCCGTCCGCCTGATCCACGGACTGAAAGACGCCGACGTGCCCTGGCGGACGGCGCTACGCCTGCAAGACGCCCTGACCTCCACGGATGTCGAGGTCACCCTGGTCAAGGACGGCGACCACCGCCTGTCCGAGCCCCACGACCTGGCCAGACTGACCGACAGCCTGGACCGCTTAATAGGACTTCCATAACACCACCAGCCCGTAGGCGGCGATGAAGGCGGTCAGGGTGGCGTTGTAGGCCGGATTCGGCGTGCGGATAAAAATGCGCCGGCCGATCAAAAGGTAGACGGAGGCGGAAACCAGCGCCGTCAGGCCATGGGTCAGCAGCAGGCCGCCCTGGCCCATGACGACGATCATAAAACCCATTTGAACCGTGCTGAAGGCCAGATAGTAGTGGGCCACCGTATTGCGGATGACGCCCTTGTCGGAACTTCGGGCGGCGGCGAGAATGGCGAGAAGCGCGCCGCCCAGGTTGGTCAGGCCGTGGACAAGCCCCATGACCAAGTGATAGGCGGGCAGGCTGCGGTCAAGGAAGGCGCCGATTTTTGTTCGGGACGGGGCCCGGAATCGAAGCAAGGCGGAAAACAGCAGGGTGAACCCGATCAGGACATGGGTCCAGGACGCCAGCGGGCCGATTTCCGTCAACCAGAAGCCGACGCCGATTCCCGGCAGGCACAGCCAGTACAGATAAGGGGAGACCCGTTTTTCCGCGGCCTTGGATCCGACCACCTGCAACAGGGAAATGGCGAAGGAGGCGGGCAACAGATAGCTGAGCGTGGTGACGAAGTCGTATCCCATCAGCAGCAGGGTCGGCGTGCCGAACACCAGCACCCCCATGCCGAACAGGGACTGGACGACCGAGAGGACGGCGATAACCGCCAGTATGCTCAAATAGTCAACCGTCATGGGTCGAGGAAGTTCCCGGTGGTTCTTTCATGCAGAGGGGGTAGACGCACTTTATATAGCAACCCTCGGCGGACGGAAACCCTTTAACCACCCTCTTCCCGCAGGATCGCCTTCAGTCCTTGGCGGTAGTCCGGATAGCGCAGGTGGACGCCGAGCTCCCGTTTGATGCGGGCATTGTCGACCCGCTTGTTGTCGCCCCAGAAGGTCAGGGCCATGGCCGACATGGTCTGTTTCGCCTCTTCGAAGGTCCGCACCGGCGGTGGCGTCCGGCCGAGCAGGCCGCAGGCATGGCCGACCACGTCCATGGGTGGGGCCACCTCGTCGTCGCAGACGTTATAGACCGCCCCCGGACGGGGCCGGGCCATGGACGCCCTGAGGACGTTGACGATGTCGTCCACGTGGATGCGCGAGAAGACCTGCCCGTCCTTGTCGATGCGCCGGGCCCTGCCGGCGCGGACGTCGTCCAGCACGCTGCGCCCGGGGCCGTAAATACCGGCCAGGCGGAAGGCGTGCGCCCCGAGCGCCCGCCAGCGGCTTTCCGCCTCGGCCCGGCGGCGCGCCCGGTCCGACGTAGGACGCAGTTCCGAGCCTTCGTCCACCATGCCACCGTCCCGGTTGCCGTAGACCCCGGTGGTCGATAGATAACCGATCCATGGGAACCCGGAGAGCACATCCCCGTGCAGGTCGAGGACCGGATCGCCCTGACGGTCGGGGGGCACCGAGGAAAGCAGATGGGTCACGCCCCTAAGCGCCGCCGCCAGATCCGCCAGGGGCCTGTCCCGGTCGAAGGGAAGGGCCTCCACGCCACAAGCCCGCAGCTCTTCGATGTCTTCGTCCTCGCGCACCGTGCCGGCCACCTGCCAACCGTCGGCGATCAGGGCAAGGGCCAGCCTGCAGGCGCTGTAGCCGAGGCCGAAACAGAACAGGCGGGCCTTGTTCTCCATGGGATTGTTCCATATCTTATTATCCGGACACGATAACCGACACCCGGGATGAAGAGAACCGCCAATGAGCGACGCCGAACCCCAAGCCCGCAAGGCCGAGGAGATTCTTTGCGGCAACGCCGTCCGGCGGCCGGGCGGAGCCGACACGGAAACCGTTTTCATCAAGGCGGAACGGCAGGGAACGGAGTACATTCACCACTACCTGATCCAGATCGCCCCCCGGCGGGCGGACGGCCTGGCCCTGATCTACGTGGACCCGGAAGAGGAATTGCTCGACACCGGCGGCGCCCCCGCCTTCGCCTTCAGCGACGGGGAAAGCCGCGGCAACCCGGACATCGGCGATATTTTCGAAAACCCCAAGGGCGCCTACCTGAAGGTCATCGAGGACCCCAAATCGCAGAAAATGTTCGCCTTCATCGACATCACCAGCGGCGACGTCAAACGCCGCCAGGAGCGCCACGTCGAAACCGTCTACCGTTCCTGGAGCGTCAGCGGCATCGTCGGGCGCTGAGACAGGGATTCAGAAATCCAGGTCCGTATAATGCCGGGACGGCGGAATGCCGGGGATGCTGTCGGCCAGCAGCGGGCGCAGGCTGGGCCTGGACTTGATGCGGGCGTACCAGTCCTTGGCGACGCCGTGATCCGCCCAGGGCACGTCGCCCAGATAATCGATGGTCGAAATATGCGCCGCCGCCGCGATATCGGCCAGCGTCAGTTCGTTCCCGGCCAGCCATTTCCGCCGCTCGATGAGATAGGAAATATAGGCCAGATGGGTGTTGATGTTGTTGTGCCCGGCCCTGATCGCCTTTGAATCCGGGGCCCCCAGGCCGAGAAACCGCTTCATCACCTTTTCACCGATGAGGTTTTCCGTCACCTCGGCGTTGAACTTGCCGTCGAACCAGGCGACCAGGCGGCGCACCTCGGCCCGTTCCAGGGGGTGGCGTCCGACCAAGGGGGGGTCGGGATGGATCTCGTCCAGGAATTCGGCGATCACCTCGCTGCCGGACAGGGCCGTTCCCCCCGGTTCGACCAGCACCGGAACCTCACCCGCCGGATTGAGGGCGAGGAATTCCTTGCGCCGTTCCCAGACGTTTTCAACCTTCAGGTCGAAGTCGATCTTCTTTTCGTGGAGAACGATCCGCACCTTCCGGCAGAAAGGGGAAAGCC
Organism: uncultured Thalassospiraceae bacterium; assembly: GCA_964344645.1. GTDB lineage: Bacteria > Pseudomonadota > Alphaproteobacteria > Rhodospirillales > JABHCV01 > JACNJU01. The sequence continues at coordinate 17,174 of CAYFOJ010000039.1, read as the reverse complement.
ATAAATGATAGAGTGTCTGCATGGATTCGGATTATACCGGAATCCGTCCGCCTGCAAACCTCACGGTGATGTTATTTCCCGGCTTTCGGCAACTGTGCAACAGTATGGAATCACTCCCGAATACCATAAGACGCCATGCTGATCAGACATCGAAACCCTTGGGACGCCGTCCCTTCCCGCATCACCCCGAAATCCGTCTTCATGAACCGCCGCCGTTTTCTGCTGGGCGCCGCCGCGGCGGGGCTGATCCCCGCCCTGGCCCCGCAACCGGCGCGGGCGAAGACCCTTTCCGGCTTCCTCAAGACGCCTTATGGCAAGGACCTGCAGCCGACCGCTTATGAACATGTCACCGGCTACAACAATTTCTACGAATTCGGAACCGGCAAGGAGGACCCGGCCCGCCTGGCCCGGGATTTCCGCAGCAAGCCCTGGAAAATCACCGTCGACGGCCATGTGGAGCGGCCCGGCGATTACGACCTGGACGACTTGTTCAAGCCGCACCGGTTGCAGGAGCGCATCTACCGCTTCCGTTGCGTCGAGGCCTGGTCCATGGTCGTGCCCTGGGTCGGCGTCCCCCTGGCCGACCTTCTGCGGCGTTTCCAACCCACCTCGAAAGCCAAATACGTCGCCTTCGAAACCCTGTTCGATCCGCAACAGATGCCGGGGCAGCGCCGCCGCGTTATCCCCTGGCCCTATGTGGAAGGCCTGCGCCTGGACGAGGCCCTGCACCCGCTGACCCTGATGGCCGTCGGCCTGTACGGAGAAGAGCTGCCGAACCAAAACGGCGCGCCGGTGCGGCTGGTGGTGCCCTGGAAGTACGGTTTCAAGTCCATCAAATCCATCGTCTCCATCCGTCTTACCGAGACCATGCCGCCGACCACCTGGAACCTGTCCGCGCCCCGGGAGTACGGTTTTTACGCCAACGTCAACCCGATGGTGGATCATCCCCGCTGGAGCCAGGCCAAGGAACGGCCCCTGGGCGGCGGCTTTTTCGCCTCCAAGGTGCCGACGCTGATGTTCAACGGCTACGGCGAAGAGGTCGCCTCGCTTTACGACGGCATGGATCTGGGCCGTTATTACTGATGGCCACCCGGACCCCCGGCAAGCCCCTGCTCTTCCTCCTCTGCCTGGCGCCGCTCGTCTGGCTGGTCTGGCGGGCCGTGGCGGGGGACGGCCTGGGGGCCAACCCGGTGGAGGTGGTCAACCGGTATCTCGGCGATTGGGCGCTCAGGTTCCTTCTCATCACCCTGGCGGTGACGCCCCTGGCCAGGCTGACCGGACGGACGGCGCTTAAGCGTTATCGCCGCATGCTGGGCCTGTTCGCCTTCGCCTACGCCGCCCTGCACGTGGTCAATTACGCCGCCGTCGACCAGGCCCTGAACGGGGCCGAAATCTGGGCCGACCTCCTCAAGCGCCGCTTCATCACCGTCGGCATGGCGGTGTTCTGCATCCTCGCCGCCCTCGCCGCCACCACGCCGAAAGCGGTTGCCAGACGTCTCGGCGGGCGGCGCTGGCGCCTGCTGCACCGGACCGTCTACGTGGCCGCCGTGGGCGCGGTCGCCCATTACGCCATGATGGTCAAGGCCGACCCGTCCGGGCCGTTTCTGCACGGGGCGTTGCTCGCCCTGCTGTTGTTAGTGCGCTTCGCCCCAGTTGTCGCCGACGCCAAGATCGACGATCAGCGGAACGGCTAGGCTCGCCGCCCCCTCCATGGTCCCCCTGACCACCGCCGAGGTCGCCTCGATTTCGTCTTCCGGTACTTCGAACACCAGTTCGTCGTGAACCTGCAACAGCATCTTCGCCTTCAGCCCGGCGGCGGCGAGGGCGTTGGGCATGGCGATCATGGCCCGTTTGATGATGTCCGCCGCCCCGCCCTGGATGGGGGCGTTGATGGCCGCCCGTTCGGCGAAATTGCGCATGGACGGGTTGTTGTCGGCGATGCCCCGGACATGGCACTTGCGCCCGAACAGGGTGGAGACATAGCCCTGATTGCGGGCTTCCTCCTTGGTCTGTTCCATGTAGTTGCGGATGCCCGGATAACGCTCGAAATAGGCCTTGATGTAATCGGAGGCCTCGCCGTTGGAAATGTCCAGTTGCCGGGCCAGGCCGAAGGCGGAAATGCCGTAGATGATGCCGAAGTTGATGGCCTTGGCCTGCCGCCGGACCATCGGGTCCATGCCTTCCAGCGGCACGCCGAACACCTGCGAGGCGGTCAGGGCGTGGATATCCTCGCCGGACTTGAAGGCATCGATCAGGGTGTCGATACCGGCGACGTGGGCGAGCAGCCGAAGTTCGATCTGCGAATAGTCGGCGCTCATCAGCTTGCAGCCGTCCTCGGCGATGAAGGCCCTGCGGATCTTGCGTCCTTCTTCCGTGCGGATGGGGATGTTCTGCAGGTTGGGATCGCTGGAAGCCAGCCTGCCGGTCGAGGTGGCGGCCATGGAATAGGAGGTATGCACCCGCCCGGTTCGGGGATTGATCTGCGCCGTCAGGGCGTCCGTATAGGTGCTCTTCAGCTTCGCCAGTTGCCGCCAGTCGAGCACTCTCGCCGGCAGTTCGTGACCTTCGGCGGCCAGCTTCTCCAGCACCTCGGCGCCGGTGGCGTAGGCCCCGGTCTTGCCCTTCTTGCCGCCGGGAAGGGCCATTTCGTCGAACAGAATCTCGCCCAGCTGTTTCGGCGAGCCGACGTTGAACTCCCGCCCGGCGAGGCCGTGGACCTCCGCCTCCAGGTCTTCCAGGCGGCCGGCGAAATCGGCGCTCAGGCGTTGCAGTTCGCCGGCGTCGACCTTGATCCCGTGGCGCTCCATATCCACCAGGACGCCGATCAGGGGACGCTCCAGGGTTTCATAGACGGTGACCATGCTCTCGTCGAGCAGGCGCGGCTTCAACAGGCCGTGCAGGCGCTCGGTGATATCGGCGTCCTCGGCAGCGTAATCGAGGGCCTTGTCGAGGGCGACTTGGTCGAAGGTCACCTGCGCCCGGCCCGTCCCGGCCACGTCCTTGAACTTGATGGTCTTGTGTTCGAAATGCAGGTCCGCCAGATCGTCCAGGCCGTGGCCGTGCAGCCCCCCTTCCAAGACGTAGGACAACAGCATGGTGTCGTCCACGGGATCGACCCGGACCCCGTAATTGGCCAGCACCTGGGCATCGTATTTGATGTTGTGGCCGACCTTCAGGACGGCGGGGTCTTCCAGCAGTTCTTTCAGGGCCGCAAGGGCGGCATCGAAGGGAATCTGCTCCGGCGCATCGCCGCCCTCGGTCCCGCCGTCGCCCAGGTCCAGGCTCCCCTGGGCGGCGGGAGCCTTGTGGGCCAGGGGAATGTAGCAGGCCCGGCCCGGCCGGTAACTGAGGGAGACGCCGACCAAATCCGCCCGGGTGGCGTCGAGGGAGGTGGTTTCCGTGTCGAAGGCAACGGCCCCCGCCTCCGCCGCGCCGGCGATCCAGGCGGCCAGATCGGCGGAGTTCTGAACCAGTTGGTAGTCCGTCTCCACTTCCCGGGCAGCCACCGGCGGCGGGGAATCGAAGCCGTAACGGCTGCTCACCCGCTCCGTCAGTTTCTTGAAATCCTGGGCGGCGAGAAAGGCCAGCAATTGATCCCTGTCCGGCGGGTTGACGGCGAAGGCGCTCAGCGGTTCCTCGACGGGAACGTCCCGCTTCAGGGTCACCAGTTGCCTTGAGATGCGGGCGTCCTCGGCGTGGTCGATCAGGTTCTGGCGCCGCTTCGGCTGCTTGACCTCCCCGGCATGGGCCAACACTCCTTCCAGGTCGCCGTATTCGTTGATCAACTGCGCCGCGGTTTTCAGGCCGATGCCGGGAACGCCGGGGACGTTGTCCGACGAATCCCCGGCCAGGGCCTGCACCTCGACGACCCGGTCCGGGCCGACGCCGAACTTCTCCATCACCTGTTCGGGGCCGATTTCCCTGGATTTCATGGCGTCGAACATCGTCACCCCGCCGCCGACGAGCTGCATCAGGTCCTTGTCCGAAGAGACCACCGTGACCTCCGCCCCGGCCTCGCTCGCCTGGGTGGCGTAGGTGGCGATCAGGTCATCGGCCTCGAAGCCGGGCATCTCGACGCAGGCGACGTTGAAGGCCCGGGTGGCCTCGCGCACCAGGTCGAACTGGGGAATCAGGTCGTCCGGCGGCGGCGGCCGGTGGGCCTTGTATTCCGGGTAGATGTCGTTGCGGAAGGTTTTCCGCGCGGAATCGAAAATCACCGCGATGTGGTCGGCGTCGGTCTCGTCGATCAGCTTCATCAGCATGCTGGTGAAGCCATGCACGGCGTTGACCAGGGTTCCGTCGGACCGGGTCATCCGCTGCTTGATGCCGAAATAGGCGCGGAACAGGAAACCCGAACCGTCGATCAGGTAGACGTGGCGGGGCGGGGCGGAAGAAGGAGTGTCGGACACGGGCGCTTAGTGGCCGGCGGCCCGGGCCGCCCCTTCGGCCAGTTTGAAGACGCGCGAGCAGTAGGGGCAGACGGTCTCGCCGTCATCGCCCATTTCCAGGTACACCCTGGGGTGGCCCAGCGGTCCGCCGCCGCCGTCGCAACTGACGGGCGTGTGTTCGACAATAACGGTTTCTTCGACTTCCATGGGGCACCTAAAATTTTCTCGCATGAATAAGAAAGGGCCCGGCGTTGACCGCGCCCAGGATGGATGATAGCGATTGCCGGCGGACAATCAAAGCCCGCAGATGACCGGATTTCAAAGTTTTGGACCATGACCGAAAACCCGCCCGAAAACGCCGTCGAGACCCTTGATCTCGGCAAGGTCTACGCCGCCGCCGGCGACGCGCCGCCGAAACCGGCCCTGAACGGGGTTTCGCTGAGCATCCCCAGGGGGTCCTTCTTCGGCCTGCTGGGCCCCAACGGGGCCGGGAAATCGACACTGATCAATATCCTCGCCGGTCTTGTCGTCAGCACCTCCGGCAGCGCCCGAATCTGGGGGTATGACATCGAGACGGACATGCGCGCCGCCCGGCGCTCCATCGGCATCGTGCCGCAGGAACTGAACATCGACCCGTTTTTCACCCCCCGGGAATCCCTGGAGTTGCAGGCCGGGCTTTACGGCGTGCCCCGGGAACGGCGGCGCACGGACGAAATCCTCGAGGCCGTCGGCCTGCTCGACAAGGCGAACGCCTACGCCCGCACCCTGTCCGGCGGCATGCGCCGGCGGCTGCTGGTGGCCAAGGCGATGGTGCACGCCCCGCCGGTGCTGGTCCTCGACGAGCCGACGGCGGGGGTCGACGTCACCTTGCGCCGTCAGTTGTGGTCTTATGTGCGCGAGCTCAATGCCCAGGGCGTCACCGTGCTGTTGACAACCCATTACCTGGAAGAAGCCGAGGAACTGTGCGACCGCATCGCCATCATCGACCGGGGAAGCCTGATCACCTGCGAGGCGACGGAAAGCCTGCTGCGCAGGCTGGACGCCAAGGAAATGACGGTCACCGTGGGCGAAGACCTGGGCGACGTTCCCGACGCCCTCAAGCACTATAACGTGGAACTGAAGAACAACCGCCGCCTGCGGTTTTATTATCCGCCCAGCAAGACCCACAGCGGCGAAATCCTCGCCGCCCTGCAGGACGCCCGGCTCAGCGTCGTCGACGTGGTCACCCGCGAGGCGGAACTGGAGGACATCTTCCTCTCCCTGACCTCCGACGCGGAGCGGCCCTGAGCATGACCGGGGGATGGCGCCACGCCCTGATCGGCCTGTGCCTGGCCGTTCTGCTGAGCGCCTGCGCCACGCCGCGCGTGCAGCATCCCGGCCCGGCGTCGATGGAGCCGGTTCTCAACGGCGATCATTTCCTCGCCGCCGACGGGGCCCGCCTGCCGGTGCGGCGCTGGCTGCCGGAACGGGACCGCCCGGCGGCGGTGGTGATCGCCGTTCACGGCTTCAACGACTACGGCAATTTCTTCGCCGACGCCGCCGCCTATCTGGCCCGCCGGGACATCGCCACCTACGCCTTCGACCAGCGGGGATTCGGGGCCGCGCCCCGGCCCGGCATCTGGGCCGGGGTCGACGGGCTGGCCTCGGACCTGCGGACCGCCCTCGCCCTGATCCGTCAACGTTATCCCTCGACGCCCCTGTTCCTGCTCGGCGAAAGCATGGGCGGGGCGGTGGTCATGGTCGCCCAGCAACGGGCGGCGGCGGCGGGCACGCCACTCGACATCGACGGCGCCATTCTGTCCGCCCCGGCGGTGTGGGGGCGGCTCACCATGCCCTGGTACCAGCGCCTGGCCCTGTGGGTTTCCGCCCACACGGTCCCGTCCATGACCCTGACCGGGCGGGGCCTGAAGATCATGGCGTCGGACAACATCGAGATGCTGCGCGCCCTCGGCCGCGACCCGCTGATCATCAAGAAGACCCGCGTCGACGCCCTGTACGGGCTGACCAACCTGATGGATGCGGCCCTGGACGCCGCCCCGGACCTGGACCTGCCGCTGCTGATTCTCTACGGCGAGAAGGACGAGGTGATCCCGAAAAAGCCGACGGAAATCATGCTGTCCCGCCTGCCGCCGGGATCGCGTGAGCTTCGCCGGGTGATTTTCTACGACAACGGCTATCACATGCTGATGCGCGACCTGCAGGCGGAAACCGTGTGGAACGACATCGCCGCCTGGATCGAGGCCCCGCGGCAATCGGCCCGGAGGGAGTAAACCATGGCGGACGTCGCCAATCTGGTGCTGCCCCTGTTCGGCTTGATTTTCCTCGGCTACGTCACCGCCCGGCTGATCAAGCAACCCGCCGAGGCCATGGGCTGGCTCAGCACTTTCATCATCTACCTGGCCCTGCCGGCCCTGTTCTTCAAGCTGCTGTCCAGGACCCCGGTCGAGCAACTGGCGAGCTGGGATTTCATCGCCGCCAACCTGTCGGCCACCTTCGCCATCACCGTCCTGGTCATTCTCATCGCCCTGCTGCTCCGCCGCGCCAGCCTCCCCGACGCCACCATCCAGGGCCTGGCCGGGTCCTACGGCAACATCGGCTACATGGGGCCGGGACTGGCGATTCTGGCCTTCGGCGAACGGGCGGCGGTGCCGGTGGCGCTGATCATCTGCTTCGAAAACATCATGCATTTCACGGTGGCGCCGACCCTGATGGCCCTGTCCGGCAAGCAGCGGAAGCCGCCCCTGCGGCTGATCGTGGATATCGTCCGCTCCATCGTCTTCCACCCCTTCATCGTCGCCACGGGCCTGGGCTTCATCGCCGCGATCCTGCATTTCTCGCCGCCGACGCCGCTGGTCCGGCTGATCGACTATCTGGCCCAGGCGGCGGCCCCAAGCGCCCTGTTCGCCATGGGGGTGACCCTGGCGCTCAGTTCCCTTAGGCGGGCGCCGGTGGAATTGTCGTTCATCGTGCCGATGAAACTGATCGTCCACCCGGTCCTCATGTACGTGATGTTGAGCTGGGTCGGCGACTTCGACACCGTCTGGATGTTCAGCGCCGTGCTGCTGGCGGCGACACCGACGGCAACCAACGTGTTCGTGCTGGCCCAGCAATACGGCTTCTGGGTCGACCGGGCATCGGCGAGTATCCTTATCACCACGCTCTGTTCCGTGTTCAGCCTGACCGTGCTGCTCTACGCCATGACGGCGGGATGGATTCCGGCGGACCTTTTTTAGATCACAGTTCCACCCCGGCCTGCCATTCCTTCCAGCGCAGGGTGGCGTTGACGCCGATCCAGGCGAAGGGTTCGGGGGGCAAGCGCCGGGGCCGTTCCTGGGTCAGCATGTCCGCAATCATGGGATCGTCCGCGCCCATGGCCAGGCGGGCGGCGAGGAGCCCCGACAGGGTCCCCTTGGCGACGCCGACGCCGTTCTGGCAGCAGGCGGCGAACAGGCCGTCGGCGACTTCGCCGAAGGCCGGAACCCCGTTCCAGGCCAGGCACAGGCGGCCGCCCCAGGAATATTCCATCTCAACGTCCCGAACCGGCGCGAAGCGGGCCCGGTAGGAACGGATGTGATCGCGCCGGACGGCCTGGATGCGGCGGGCGGAGACCTCCATGCCCGGGTCGTAGGTGAACCGGTTGCGGACGATGATCCGCTCGCCGCCGGTGCCCGAAATGCGGCGCACGGTTGTGCCCATGGGACCGGAAGGCGTGGCCGCCCAGCGGGGCTCGCCGCCCAGGCGCTCGGCCTCGTCCGGAGCGAGGGCCCGGGTCATGGAGGCATAGGTGAAGACGTGCATCAACCGGCGGCGGAAGAAGCCGAAGCTTTCCGCATGGCCGTTGACTGCCAGGATGACCCTGGCCGCCCTGACCGATCCTTCCGGGGTGCGCGCCGTCCAGTGGCCGGACTCCCGGCGCAGGGCGACGACGGGGCTGTTTTCGAAAACATCGGCCCGACCGGCCAATCCGTCGGCCATGCCGCGCACGAACAGGGCCGGCTGAATCATCGCCGCCCCCGGCGTGTAGAGGCCGCCTTTATAATAGTCGACGCCGGTCAGCCGCCGCATTTCGGCGGCGTCGAGCAGGTGGTGTTCCTCGCCCATGGCGGTCAGTTGCCGGGCATAGTCTTCGTTGTGGCGCAAACCCGCCTCGCCCGCCGCCGCGTTCATCTTGCCGCAGGGATCGAAGACCTCGCGCCCGAGGCCGTATTCCGCCACCGCCCGGGCGGCGAAGGCGATGGCGTGACGGTTCATGGCCGTCTGGCGGATGTCCGCCTCCATGGCCCCGGCGTAGCCGTCGGCGCTGATGTCGTGGGGCAGGTCAATCATGAAGCCGGAGTTGCGCCCCGCCGGGCCCTCGCCGACGCGCACCGCGTCGAGCACGGCGACGGAATCCCCGGGGCGGCCCAGGCTCAATTCCCGCGCCGCCGCCAGCCCGGCGAAGCCGGCGCCGATGACCAGCCAGTCGGCGTTGATGTCCTTGTCCAGGACGCGGGCGTCCGGCCTGGCGGGGAGGATGGCGTTCCAGCCGCTGACCCCCGGGTCCCTGGGAAGGCGGCGGGCGGACCGCTCAACCGTCATGGCGCTCCTCCGCCAGGGGTTGCAGGGCCTGCCTGAGATCGGCGAGCCTGTCTTCGGGGAACACCCGCAGGGGGGCGCGGGGGACGCCGCCCGGATATCCCATTTCGGCGCAGGCGGCGTAGACGGCGGGGACATAATCGTTGAACCAGATGTAGGCCATGATGGGGAACAGCCGCTCCCAGGTTTCCATGGCCCCGGCGATATCCCCCGCCGCCACCTGCCGGTGCAGCCTGACACAGGCCCGGGGCGCGATGCCCGCCCCGCCCCAGATCAGCCCCTTGACCCCGGACAGCAGGGCGTAAAAGGCGATGGGGTCGCCGCCGTTGATGACGTTGCCGCCGCCGGCGATCAGCATTTTTTGCGTCGTCAGGTCACCAGCGCTGTCCTTGACGCCGTAGAAATTCGGCAGGCCGGAGAGCCTTTTCAGGAAATCCGGGGTGATTTCGAAGCCGACCGCATCGGGCACGTTGTAGCCGATCACCGGCACGCCGACGGAGTCCACGGCCCGGTAGAATTCGAAGACCCCGTCGTCGTCGGCGGGCCCCTCGAAAAACGGCGGCAGGACCATGACCCCGTCCGCCCCCAGGTCGGCGGCGTGGCGGGTGCGGCGCAGGACCTCGTCCTGCACCAGGGCCGAGGTCTGGCAGATCACCCGGGCCCGTCCGTCGATGCGCTTCAGGCCGGCCTCGTTCAGCCGGGCGCTTTCCTCCTCGCTCAGGTAAACGTGCATGCCGGTGCCGGAACTGAGGACGAAGCCGTCCACACCGGCATCCAGATAAACATCCAGCAATTCGTCATAACGCCGCCAGTCGATGGACCCGTCCTCCTTGAACGGCGTCCGCATGGCCAGGTTGACCCCTTCAAACATCATCGTCCTCCCTGATTGTCGTCGAGAAATTCCTTCAGCCGCCCCATGAAGGCGGCGGGTTGTTCGGCGTGCAGCCAGTGCCCGGCCCCGGGGATGACTTGTACCCCCGCCTTCGGAAACAGCCCCCGGATCACCGCATGATCCCGGGGCTGCACATAAGGAGAGTCGCCACCGGCGAGAAAAAGACACGGCCCCCGGTAGGCCCGCCCGTGGCCCGGTTCGATGAAACCCTTGATGTCCTCCATGCCGTCGGCGATGGCGGCCAGGTTGTTGCGCCAACGCAACCGCTCGCCGTCGCGGACCAGGTTTTGCAGCAGAAACCCCCTCACCGCCGCTTCCGGCACCGGCCCGGCGAGATAATCCTCCGCCTCGGCCCGAGTGGAGAAGGCGGCCAGCGGCATTTCCGTCATGATCTCCAGATAGCCCTGCACGTCCGTCGCCGGGTTGATCACCGGGGCGATGTCGACGACGACCAGGGCGGCGACGCTTTCCGGGTGCAGCAGGGCCAGCGCCATGGCCGTCTTGCCGCCCATGCTGTGGCCGATGACCGTGGCCCGGCCCAGCCCGTGGGCCTTGATGAAGGCGCGCACGTCTTCGGCCAGGGTGGCGTAGTCCATGCCGTCGGTCCACGGGCTGTCGCCGTGGTTCCTGGCGTCCAGGCAGAAGACGTGATGGTCCGCCGACAGGGCCTTGGCGATGGCCGACCAGTTCCGCTTGGAGCCGAGCAGGCCGTGCAGAATGACCAACGGCGGCCCCTGGCCGAAGGCCTGGAAGGCGAGATCGGCGGCCATGCTACAAATCGAACTTGATGCCCTGGGCCAACGGAAGGTCGCGGGAATAGTTGATGGTGTTGGTCTGACGGCGCATGTAGCCCTTCCAGGCGTCGGACCCGGATTCCCGGCCGCCGCCGGTTTCCTTCTCGCCGCCGAAGGCGCCGCCGATTTCCGCCCCCGACGGGCCGATGTTGACGTTGGCCAGGCCGCAATCGGACCCGGCGGCGGAGAGGAAGGTCTCGGTCTCGCGCACGTCCGTCGAGAAAATGCACGACGACAGCCCCTGCGGCACCCCGTTCTGCATGGCGATGGCCTGCTCCAGATCCCGGTAGGTCATGACATAGAGAATGGGGGCGAAGGTCTCGTGGCGGACGATCTCCGTCTGGTCCGGCATGTCGACGATGGCGGGCCGGGCGTACCAGGCGTCGGCCCCGGCCTCCTCGCAAACCCGGCCGCCGCCGTGAACCCGGCCGCCGTCGGCCCGGGCCCGGGCCAGGGCGTCCTCCATGGCGGCGAAGGCGGCGCCGTCGATCAGCGGCCCGACCAGGCTGCCTTCGTCCAGCGGGTCGCCGATGGGCAGGCCGTCGTAGGCCGCCTTCAGGCGCGTCAGCAGTTGCGCGTGGATATCTTCGTGGACGATCAGGCGGCGCAGGCTGGTGCAGCGCTGGCCCGCCGTGCCGACGGCGGAAAAGACGATGGCCCTCAAGGCCATTTCCAGATCGGCGGAGGGGGCGACGATCATGGCGTTGTTGCCGCCCAGTTCGAGAATGCAGCGGCCCATCCGTTCCGCCATCTTCACCGCCACCGCCCGCCCCATGGGCACGGAACCGGTGGCCGAGACGATGGCCACGTCCGGGCTTTCGGTCAGGGCCTGACCGGCTTCCTTCTCGCCGACGACGGTCTGGATCAGACCGTCGGGGGCATCGCCGAAACGGGCCATGGCGCGTTCGCAAATTTTCTGTGTCGCCAGCGCCGTCAGGGGCGCCTTTTCCGACGGCTTCCAGAGCACCGGATCGCCGCAGACCAGGGCCAGGGCGGCGTTCCAGCACCAGGGCGCGACGGGAAAATTAAACGCGGTGATGATCCCGCACACTCCCATGGGATGCCAGGTCTCGCGCATGCTGTGGCCGGGGCGCTCAGACGCGATGGTCAGGCCGTAGAGCTGACGCGACAGGCCGACGGCGAAATCGCAGATGTCGATCATCTCCTGAACCTCGCCCAGGCCCTCCTGATAGATCTTGCCGCATTCGAGCGTCACCAGCCGCCCCAGGTTTTCCTTTTCCGCCCGCAGTTCCTCGCCGATCAGGCGCACCAGTTCGCCGCGCCGGGGCGCGGGGACCGAACGCCAGACCCGGAAGGCCTCGACGCCCCTGGCGATGGCGGCCTCGACGCCGTCGGCGCCGACCACGGGAAGGCGGGCGATTTCGCTGCCGTCGACGGGGGTGGTGACGGACAGGGTTCCGCCCGAAAGGTCGGCTTCGCCGAGACCGGCTTGGCTGAGAATATCCTGGTATGGCATGGGTCTTTGTTCTCCTGAAAACGGCACGATGGCGGAGTATGCCACGAATCAATCGGCACTCGTCAATGCTATTGGACGGGCATAGTCCGCCGTGCGGCAGGACCAGCCCAACTCCCGCCCGATACGGGCGAGAAGGCTGGCGGCGGCGGCAGCCTCGCCGTGGTTGACGAAGGTCATCCGGGGCGGCGCGGCGAAGGTCCGAAGCCAATCCACGATCCCGTCCTCGTCGGCATGGGCGGACAGCATGTCCAGGCTCGCGACCTCCGCCCGGACGGGGATCTGGCGACCGTGAATCTTGACCTCGCCTGCCCCCTGCAACAGGTGGTCGCCCCGGGTCCCCGGGGCCTGATAGCCCGCGAACAGGATGGTGTTGCGGTGGTCCGGGGCGTAATGCTTCAGATGGTGCAGCACCCGCCCGCCGGTGGCCATGCCGCTGGCCGACAGGATCACCTTCGGCATCCGGTTGCCGTCCAGGGCCTTCGACTTTTCCACTTCCCGCACATAGGTAACCGCCTGCATGGTGCGGCGCAGGGCCTCGTCGTCGAGCCGCTGGCGGTCCCGGTGGCGGTGGAAAATCTCGCTGGCGTCGATGGCCATGGGGCTGTCCAGGAACACCGGCAAATCGGGGATGGCGGCCCGCTGCTTCAGCCGCATCATGTAATACATCAGCAGTTGCGCCCGCCCGACGGCGAAGGACGGCACGACCACGGTCCCACCCCGTCCGATGGTCCGGTTAATCACATCGGCCAGGGCCTGTTCCGGGTCCTCGTCGTCGTGGCTGCGCCCGCCATAGGTGGACTCGACGACCAGGTAATCCGTCTCGCCTCCCGGCGCGGGGTCGAACATCAGCGGATCGCCGACGCGGCCCAGGTCGCCGGAAAACAGGATTTTCACGCCCGCCAGATCAAGGCGGGCCTGGGCCGCGCCGAGGATGTGCCCTGCGTTCCTGAAAGTCACCGTCAGGTCCCCCCCCAGGGACAGGGGGCGGTCGAAGTCGACGGGACGGAACTGGTCCAGGGACGCCCGGGCGTCTGCCTCGCTATAGAGCGGCAGGGCCGGGCGATGCTTGGAAAAACCGTGCTTTCCGGCGTAGGCGGCGTCCTTCTCGTGCAGGTAACCGCTGTCGGGCAGCAGCACGGCGCACAGGTCGCGGGTCGCCTCGGTGCAGTAGATGTCGCCGCTGAAACCGTTCCTGACCAGCAGAGGGATATAGCCGGAATGGTCGATATGGGCGTGGGTCAGGATGACGCATTCGATCTTTTCCGGCGCCACCGGCAGGGGCGACCAGTTGCGCAGGCGCAGTTCCTTCAGGCCCTGATATTGGCCGCAATCGATCATGATCCGCCGCCCGCCGGTTTCCAGCAGTGTCTTGGAACCGGTGACCGTATCCGCCCCGCCGAGGAATGTCAGTTTCATGGGCCGTCCGTGGGGCCGTCCGAATCTTCCCGGAACCGCCCCTCCCTGATGCGGGTGAGAGTCCCCTGAAATTCCCGTTCGTAGCCCACTTCTTCCGCCAGCGCCTCGATGCGCAGACCGGACGTTCGGAGCCCCGGCATTCCGGCCTCGACGAGGGCGTCCAGGCGGGCCTTGAGGGCCTGTTTCTTGCGCACCTGATGGGGCTGCAGGCCGTCGAATTCGCGGGGGGCGATGGCCTCTCCGGCGACCAGGTCCCCCGCCGCCAGGGCGGACGCGAACAGCCTTTCGCCCGCCCCGGTGCGGACGACGACGCCGTTGAAGCCCTCGTCCTCGCCCACCGGCGAACCGCCGGGCCAGACGTCGGCGGCGGCGATGTCGGCGGCCTCGCCGAGGGCGTCGGGACACAGCTTGCAGCGGGTTTCCAGTTGCCAGCCCGCCTCGTCCAGCCACAGTTCCCGGTAGGTCTTCTCGAAGCCGCGCCCGTCCCGGGTCTCGATGCGGGTCGGTCCCGGATTGCCATGGCCCCGATGGCGGAACAGGGTCACGTCCTCTTCTTCAATGCCCAGTTCCCGCAAGAGGTCGAGGGATTTGCCGAGGCGCGATTGCCCGCCGCAGACCATGGCGAGGCGAAACAGGCACAGTTCGTCGACCCGGGGGTCCCGGGCCGCCAGCCGATGAACGGCGCTAAGGTCGCAGGGTTTGGCGATGATGGCGAAGGGGCGTCCTCGGTCCAGGGCCTTGAGAAACCCCGCCAAGGGGGCCACCGGCCCGTAACGGGACCCGGCCCCCTCGAGAACCGCTTGCGGCGTCTCGCTGATGGTCCAGACACTTCGCACGGGGCGGTCGGGGTCGGCGGCGACGTGATAGATAAAGTCGACCCGGCCGGATGTCAGAAGATGCATGCCCAGGGCCGTCAACACGCCGCCGGTGGAGGCGCGGAAGCGGACATCCGCATCACCGGCCCAGGCATGACGCATGGTGGAGAAGCCGCCCCACACCGGGTCCACGGGAAACTTGTCCGGATTGCGCGGCTCGACACCGGTCCCCGGGCAAGCGGCCAGGGCCAGCGCCTCCTGGTGGGGCGAAAGGCTATCGGCGGGGGTGGGACGGAGCCTTCCGTCGTGGGTCATGGACATGGAAACCCCGCCGCCGCCCGCCGCCTCGCACAGGCCGCAGCCGATGCACAGGCCGTTTTCGACCACGGCGGCGAGAGTCCTTGCGGGGGCGGCGGGGTTCGTCACAGGCGTCCGTTCTCCTTCAGGTAGTCCATCACCTGCCGGGCCAGGGCTTCCACGTCCTTTTCGGCGCTGTCCAGCACGATGTCGGCGTATTCCGGCGGCTCATAGTCGGAATCGATGCCGGTGAAGTTGCGCACTTCGCCGGCGCGGGCCTTCTTATAAAGACCCTTGGGGTCCCGGGCCTCGCATACTTCCAGCGGCGCATCGACGAAAAGTTCGATGAATTCCCCGTCGTCCATCATCGCCCGCGCCATTTGCCGTTCGGAGCGGAACGGCGAGATGAAGGAGACCAGCACGATCAGCCCGGCGTCGGCCATCAGCCGGGCCACCTCCGCCACCCGGCGGATGTTTTCCACCCGGTCATGGTCGGTGAAGCCCAGATCCCTGCACAAGCCGTGGCGGATGTTGTCGCCGTCGAGCAGATAGGTGCGCTTGCCGGCGGCGTGAAGCAACTGGTCGAGACGGTCGGCAACGGAGGATTTTCCCGACCCGGAAAGCCCTGTGAACCAGAGCACGGACGGCTTCTGGCCGTTGGCCCGGGCGCGCACGGCCTTGTCGATCTTCATCTCGTGCCAGACCACGTTGCTGGCCCGCCAGAGCGCGAAGTCGATGGTGCCCGTTCCCACCACCTCGCCGCTTTCCCGGTCGAGGAAGGTGAAGGAGCCGGTGTCCGGGTTGTCCTCGAAGGCGTCGAAGACGACGGGCCGGTCGAGGGCGATCTTGCAGTATCCCGCCTCGCCCCGGCGCAGGGTCTTGGCGGCCAGGCGGTCGCCGCTTTCCACGCCGATGCGGTAACCCAGGTCCGTTACCTGGGCGACCGCATCACCGGCGGAAAGACGGATTCCGTACGCCCGCTCCGGCAGCATGGGTTCGGCGCCCCGCCACTCCACGTGGGCTGCGAACTGATCGGCGGGCGCCCCCGGGGTCATGCCGCCCCCGGACGCAGGCGGTGGGCGTACAGATGCTCATAGTGGGGCCGCGCCCGTTCATGAACCTCGCGCACCCGTTCCGGCGCGTCGGCGATGTCGATATGGCGGCGGACCTGGGGCTTCAGCCCGTCGGAATTGCGCAGGTTCTCATGGAAGGAACCCCCGTCCCACCAGCTCACCTCGTCACGGGCGCCGGGCTCCCAGCTCAGCGCCTCGGGCAGGAAAGGGATGCCGACGGCGGCGCAGTAGGCCTCGGTCATCCCGTGCGGGTCCTCCAGCAGGTCGTCGCTGTCGATGACCGGCGGCGGCGCGCCGTGCAGATCGGTCAGGCGGTCGAACAACTGCCGCTGCTCGGCGAAACCGACCTCGTCCTCGTGGAAATCCGGCCAGTGCTTGTACATGGAGGTAATGGTCTTGGCCGGATCGCGAATGAGAAAACTGTGGGTGAAATGGGACAGGAATTCCTCCGTGGCTATGTGCAGAATATAGTGGGGAAAATCCTTGCTGAAAACCGCTCCTTTCGCCGCCTCGTCCTTGAGGGTGCGCCAGACGCTGTCGTAGGTCAGCCCGGGCGTGCGCACGCTGTCCTCGGTCAGCCGCGGCCACAAAGGCTCGTCGCCCTGATACCAGGCCTCGCCGAAGGGCTCATGAAAACAGGCCATGTCGCCGCGCATGCGCATCATCCATTCAAAGGCGGTGGAGGTGGACCGGGGAACGGCCCAGAGGGCGAGAATTTTCTGCATGACTTTAGCTTTCCTTCGGCTTCAATGAGGACAAGAGACTGCCTTGCGGGGTGGTCGGGGCCAGGCCCAGGGTCTTGAACATGCGCCAGTAAAGGGCGTTGTCGTGGCTGATCATGGGCTTGCCCAGCATGGCTTCCAGTTCCACTTCCAGGGAACAGGGACGCTGCGCCAGCCCGTCGCTTTCGCGGCGGAAGTTGCACATGCCGTTGATCAGATAGGCGTCCACGTTGGGGGCCTTGTCGGCCACGTAGGCGAAACTTTTTTTCGCCAGATCGCCGTCGAAGCACCAGATGCAGTCGTTGACCTGCTGCTGGGTCTCGAACCACCCCTGGTCATGAAAATTGCCGGCCCAGACCACGTCGAAACCGGCCTCTTGCAGGAAGCCGACCGTGCCCCGCCACCAGTCCGGCCAGTGATAGGCGGCGTTCAGGGCGACCTTTTCCACGTTGCTCTCACGCAGGGCCTCGACCATGGCGTAACCGGCCATGTGAAAGGGGGTCTCGTAGATATCGCCGAGGCGTTCGCAGAATTCCCTTATCCCCTCGACGCCGAGGCCGCTGGCGTGGACCCAGTTGGACCCCACCTGGCCGCAGACGTCGGCGCCGTTGTTGGACATGCACTCGACGAATTCCTCGAGCAGGCCGAAATTCCGTTTCCGCTGGTCGAGCCGGTGTTCGTAATCGGGCACGTGCAGCATGCGGCCGTGAACGCCGACGGTTTCC
>CAYFOJ010000038.1:0-26170 GCA_964344645.1 uncultured Thalassospiraceae bacterium | reverse complement strand
CAAGAATAATTCTAAGGGTTTTCCCCTACTTTCCCGGTCGTGGGGATGCTTCTTCAGTCCCAGGCCCAATTGAACAGCACGACGGTAATAGCGAGAACCGGAAACGGCAGCAGGACGACCCGGATGATGGACGGATAATCCCCGGCCAGGAACCGCCGCCAGCCGTGAACCAGGGTGTGGGCGCAGACCAGCGGCAAGGCGATGAGGGTGACGAGGGAGGCGACCATTAGCGGCGTCGTCCCCTCGCCGGCCTCGCCGTAGCCGCCGAGGGCGAAGGAAAAGGTGACCGTTGCGCCGATGCCGAGAAAAAACCACAAAAAGGACAGGCCTAGCAACAGTGCGAGATTGGCCTGTTTGGACTGCATGGACGGTGGGTCAGAGGACGTGTTTGGCGATCGTCTCGAGAAAACCCGGGACGGAAATCGGCTTGGCCACGTAAGCGGCGAATCCGGCCTGCATGATTTTTTCCTCGTCGCCCTTCATGGCAAAGGCGGTGACGGCGACGACGGGGATATGCTCAAGCTCCGGGTCGGCTTTCAACAGCTTGGTGATTTCGACGCCCGACAGGCCCGGCAACTGGATATCCATGACAACCAGACTCGGGTCGTGCTCGCGGCAAAGCTCGACGGCGTCGCTTCCGTCGGGGGACTGAACGGTCTCGTAACCGTAGGCCTGAAGCAGGTCGGTGAACAGCCGCATGTTCAGTTCGTTGTCTTCGACAATCAGGATGGTCTTCGTCATTCTCTAACTTTCGGGTCCCGTCGATAAGGCAACGGCACTCAAGGGAATGTTGTGCGTTCAGCCACTAGTCGTACGAGAATGTTATCTTCTTGGCAAGGTCTTTGATTTTTTGGTCTTTTTCAACAAGAACATTGAGGGGGCGGGCAAAAAACGTTAGCGTTGGGGTGTTGTGGTTCCCACGGTGGAATATGAAGGCGCCCTCTTATGATTTGGAATAAGACCGTCATGGTCATTGACGACGCGTCAACCGTTCTCAAGGCCGTCGGAAAGATGCTGAGCGAGTATCAATATCAGCCGATTCTCGTCCGCAGCATGGAAGAGGCCCTGGCCATGGATATCAAGGAGCATGTGGACGTCGTCATCGTCGACCTGATCATGCCCGGCATGAACGGGGTGCAGGGGATTCAGGAATTGCGCCGCCGGGCCCCGGATCTCCGCATTGTCGCCATGTCCAGCGGCGACGCCTCTCACGATTCCTACCGGTCGTTGCGAATCGCCCGCTGGAACGGGGCCGACGCTGTGATCCAGAAAAATTTCAATGCGAAGTCCCTGCACGAGTTTTTGAGGAATATCGATCAGATTTCCGGCATCGGTTGCATTCGCGTCCTCGTCGTCGATGACAGCAACACGGTCTGCAAGGCGGTGGCCCGCATGCTGGACGATTCCCGGTTCCACGTGACCACGGCCAATTCCGGGAAAGAGGCCCTGGAACGGACGGACATCGTCGGTATCGACGCCGTTCTGACCGATGTGTTCATGCCCGGGGAAAGCGGAATTGAAGTGATCCAGCGGGTTCGGGAAAACTGGCCGGACGTCAAGATCATCGCCATGTCCGGGGGGTACGGCGACGAGATGGAAAGCGGCAAGACCCTCGAGGCGGCCACCAAGGTGGGGGCCGACGCGACCCTGGCCAAGCCTTTCAGCAAGCAAAGGCTGATTGAGCTGCTGACGGAACTGACGGAAGGGCAGGGGCTGGAATAGGCCGTCGAGGGTCAGGATAGTGACAGCAGGCGGACCACGGGATGGTCCGGGTTGAGTTTCCTCACTTCCTCGAAATGGGATTTCGCCGCCTCTGAAATCCCCTTTTGCCGTAACGCCAGGCCGATAATGGCATGGGCCTCGGCCCGGTCGTTGGCCTTTAGCGTATCCGCCCAATGGCTGGACAAAGCCATTTCCGCGTTTTCCAACGCCTCCACATAATCGCCCTGATCGGCGCAGATTTTCGCCAGACTGACCTGGGCCTGGGGGGCCTGTTTGGGGTGGGCCGCCATCAGGGTCTGGTAGGCCTGTCCGGCGGCGTCCAGTTTCTTGTCGTTGTAAAGGGCGTCGGCCTTTGCGCGCAGCTCCACGGCGCTGGGCCTGCGGACCTGATTGGGCTTCATTTTCTTTTCAAACGGCGGAACGGTCCGCACCCGGGGAGGCATTGCCGGTGCGGCGGGTTTTCTGGGGGCGGCGGGGAAGGGCGCCGGATCAGCAAGGGGCGGCCATACGCCAGGGTCCTCGGCGTCCCGTTTTTTGAACAGAACGGTTTCCTGATTGACGTGCAGGCGCTTGAGGTGGCGGGAAACGATTTGCGCCTCGGAGATATCCACGAACAGGGCCCCGTCCGGGTCAAGAAGGCCGGCAAGGATGGCCAGGGCCTCCTGTTGTTTCTGCCTGTCGAAATAGATCAGCAGGTTGTGACAGAAGATGATGTGGTATTTGACCGATGTGACGTTCTCGCCCAGGGCGAAAAGATTGCCCAGGGAGAAGGAGACGGCGTCGGCGATGGCCGGGTTTTGTATGCGGTGCAGGTTCTCGTTCTGCGTAACGAAATGACGCTGGACGAATTCACTGTTCGCCTGGCGCAGGGCGTAACTCCGGTATTCGCCCTTCCTGGCCTGCTCGAGAGACGACAGGGCGATGTCGATGCCCCGAATGGATACCTTGTTCAGGGGGATGCCGGCATCGTTCAGCATCATGGCCAGGGAAAACGGCTCCTCTCCCTGGGCGCAAGGCAGGGAGAGAATGCGCGGCCATACGCCGCGCTTCATCATGTCCGGAATCAGGCGGGTGATGACGAAGGTCATGGTCGACTTGTGGCGCAGAAAATAGGATTCGTGGGTCGTGATCGCGTCTATGAACGGCTGGGCGTTCAGGCTGTTGGACAGGATCATGTTGGCGTAGCCGTCCGGATCCGTTCCGGCCCGCCGGGCCAGTTGTCTGAGGGCGACGGTCAGGGTGGAGCTATTTTCCGGCGTAACCGCCATGCCGGTCCGTTCGCGGACCCAGGCGACCAGTCGGTTGTTCACGTTCATTGCCCATCCCCCCTAATGGCCCTGGTTAGGGAATGGGCGATGGCCTCGATATTCTTTGGCTGAACCGAGCCCAGAGCCCTGTGGGCGGCGTCCGGCATGGAGGAGATGACGGCGGTTTCGGCGCTTTGCACAAGAGGCAGCCCGCCGACGTCCCTGACGGCGACAATGCCCTCTGCCCCGTCGGCGCCCATGCCGGTCAACTGCACGGCGCAGGACCGTTTCCCCGCATATTTCGCCAGACTTTCATAAAACCGGTTGATGTTGGGGCGGAACGAGTAACCTTGCAGGGGGTCAGCCGTCGCGATGGACGTGCCTGAGGTGACGATCAGGTCCCGTCCGCCCGGGCACAGATAGACGTGATTGTCTTTCGGAGACGTCCGGCGCCTGACCACGGTGGTTTCGAAGCCGGTTTCCCTGGTCAGCCAATCGGCCATTCCGTCCTCGAAGCCGGGGGATATGTGCTGGCAGATGATAATCGGCGCGGGGAACGGTCTAGGCAGATAGGACAGCAGCATGGCCAGGGTGGTCGGCCCGCCCGTGGAGGAACCGATGCCGATCCACAGTCGCCCCCCGGTGGCTTCTGCGGGGGCTCCCTTTCCCCGGTCCTGGGGGGCGGGAAAGGGTGGGGTGGGGCTGGCATCGCGGTGCGGAGAGGGGGTCGGCGGGACGGGGCCTGATTGTCCGATCGCCGCCAGTACGCGCAGTTTGTGGAGGAAGTCCTTTCCCGCTTCGCGCAGGGCATCCTGGGTAATCTTGGTTCCCGGGGGCTGGCTCAGGGACGGAGAGCGGACAAAGTCCCGGGCGCCGACGGACAGGGCTTCGAAAACGTAGCGCTGATTGCGGGTCACCGTTGCCGTTGTGATCAGGACCCGGACCTTGGGGAATCGTTTGACGAGGATTTCCGTCGTCTCGACGCCGTTCAGGCCCGGCATGTGAATGTCCATCAGGATGATGTCGGGCTTGTTGGGCGGGTTGAGAATCTGCAGGGCCTGATCGCCGGACGCGGCGCTGCCCATGACGGTGAACCCCGGCTCGGTCCTGACCATCTCGCGCATCACCGCCGTCAGCACGGGGGAATCGTTGACGATAAAGACTTTCAGCATCAGGGGCGCGCCCTGGCACTGTGGCCGGTTGGGAAGGGGTAAAAGATCATGCCGGTGGGTATCTTAAGTTATTTTTCCATGGCGTTTTGGAATTTCTGCATCAAATCGGCGATGTCGGGGTCGTCGGTCCGCTCCGGTTTCATATCATCCTTTTTTTTCTGATTACGAGGTTTCTTTACCGTCTTTTTCGCCAACTGGACGGGATGGTGCAAGGTTTCACCAAGGGCCCTGTCGATGGTCCGGGCAAGGGAGGAGACCTTTATCGGTTTGGCGACGAGGTCGTCCATGCCCACCTTGAGGCATTCCTGCCGGTTTTCGTCCATGACGTCGGCGGTGAGGGCGATGATCGGGGTCCTCGTCGCCCCGGTTTCCATCTTCCTTATGCCGCGGGTGGCGTCGATGCCCGACATCTCGGGCATTCTGACGTCCATCAAAATAAGATCGAATTCTCCCTCGGCGAACGCCTGCAGGGCCGTGGCGCCGTTATCGGCGAAAAGGAATTGATGGCCGAATCCTTGCAGGTAGGCGCCGATGATCTGTTGATTGAGCCGATTGTCCTCGGCCACCAGAATGTTCAGGGGGCGTGTCGCCTTGTATTGCGTCTCGGGGCGTTTGTAGAGGCTTTCCGTTTCCTGGACCGGCGATAGGGACTCTTTGTAGGGAATGGTGAACCAGAATGTGGAGCCGGCGCCCTCCTGGCTGTCGACGCCGATGTCGCCGCCCATGATTTCGATCAGGCGTTTACAGATGGACAAGCCCAGGCCGGTACCTTCGAACTTGCGGCTTATGCTGGCATCGGCCTGGGCAAAATCCGCAAACAGACCGTTTTGCGCCGCTGTGCCGATGCCGATGCCGGTATCTTCCACGGCGATGCGCACGAAGTCCCGCCCGTCTTCGGCTTTTATCATGTCCCCCTTAAGGGTGACGGCCCCCTGCAGGGTGAATTTCATGGCGTTGCCGAGCAAGTTGATCAGGACCTGGCGCAGCCGGGTCGGATCGGCGTTCATGGACGTCGGGAACGAGTCGTCCAGATTCAGGTTCAGGGCCAGGTCGTGTTTGCCGTCGGCCTTGCGTTTTTCCTCGAACAGTCCCATCACGTCCTTGATCAGCGAGGGAACGTGGAAGTCCAGGTTTTCGATGGCGAACTTGCCCGCCTCCATCTTCGAAATATCGAGCACATCGTTGATGATTTGCAGCAGCGACTGGGTCGCGTCCTTGATTTTGTAGACCTTGTCCTCGCTGTCCTTCGGCAGGTCGTCCTTCAACAACATGTCGGCCATGCCCATGACGCCGGCCATGGGGGTACGGATTTCATGACTCATGGAGGCGAGAAACTGGGACTTGGCCTTGTTGGCGTTTTGCGCTGTTTCCTCGGCCTGCTTCAATCGGGTGATGTCCGTGCGGATGCCGACGATGCCGCCCTCGCGGGTTTTTCTTTCCTCGATGCGCAGCCATCGGCCGTCCCCGAGCGGTTGCTCTATGACCCCTTTCGGATTGAGGTGCTGTTGGACCCGTTCCCCGACGAATTCCTCGATGCGTCCCGCCGCTTCGGTATACTGTCCTTGTTCCGCCCCATAGCGGACGATGTCTTCAAACGTGGCCCCGATTTCAATGGCCTCGGCGCTGGCGGAATAGGTTTTCCGGTAACGCTCGTTGAAAAGCACCAGCCTGTCCTCGGCGTCATACAGGCAGAAACCTTCGGACATGGAGGTCAGGGCGTCGTTCAACTGTTCGCGGGCGGCGATGATTTCCTGTTCCTGTAGTTTGCGGGCGGTGATGTCCTGGACCAGGACCAGGGCGCCCTGGTCCTTGATATCCAGGTGAAATATTTCGAAATGGCGCTCCCGCCCGTCCTTGTCGATTAGGTGGAGATCCCGTGTGCGGCTTTCCACGAAGGCGTCCAGGCCCCGGCAATCGTCCATATAGTCCTTCATCTTGTCGTTGAAGGGCTGAGGGGCGCCGCCCTTGTTCATGATGACGCCGAGGCCGATCAGGTCCGTCGCCGCCTTGAAGACCTCCAGTTGGGTCGATTCCCGCTGCGAGCGGATGAAGCGGCAGATCGCCTTGATGCGCATCAGGAACACATGGGACGGCTCGTCCTTCCAAATGGAGTCGATGGCGCCGGCTTCCAGCCCCAGTTCCAGAATGTCGTTGCGCTGCGAGAACAGAATGGGGGTTACGTCGGAGGTTGCCGGATCGCTCAACATGGCCCGCACCACCTCGTCGCCGTTGCCCCCCGGCATGATGTAGTCGATGATGGCGATTTCCGGCTGAAAGGTTTTCGCCTTGGCCAGCGCCTCGTCCATGTTGGAGGCTACCTCCACTTGATAGTCGTTGGTCTTCAACAGGTCGGAGTACTTGGCCCGGATGGTGGCGGAATCGTCAACGAACAGAACCTTCCAGGTTTCCTCGCGGTCGTCGTTGAGGGCGAGATTGTCGAGCAGGGCCCCGTCCAGGTTGCTTTTGCAAAGGGTGATGAATTTGTCGAGCCGGTCGGGAAGCTGATCCAGATCCGATTTTAACTGAATGTCGTTGTTGGGATGGTCGCTGGCCAATTGATAGGCGGATTCATCGGGGGTTTCCGAATAGACGACGATGGCCAGAGCGTCGAGGGCCTTGTCGCTTCGTATCATCTCCGCCATCTCGGCGCCGGAAAGTCCCGGCAAGTGCCAGTCCAGCAGAAGGGCGTCGAATTGACGGCCGTCCTGGCGGCGTTGCTGTATCCGTTCCAGGCCCTCTTCCGCGGTGGGGCATCCCTCGCAGACGAAGCCCCTTTCCATCAGCCGGTGCGAGGTGACATGAAAGATGGTCGGCGAGTCCTCGACGATCAGGATCTGATAGTTGTTTCCGGCCATTACGACGCCACCGTTTGCGCGACCAACTCCATGGCCTGATTGGAATCGAAGGCGCCCTTGGTCAGGTAGTGGTCGGCCCCGGCGCCGATGGCCCTGTCTCTGTCCTGATCCCTGTCCTTGTAGGAGACGACGATGATCGGCACCTGGGACAGGCGCTCGTGGGCGCGGATTTTCCCGATCAGCTCGATGCCGTTCATCACCGGCATGTCGATATCCGTGATGACAAGATCGACGGTCACTCCGCGCAGCTTGTTCAGGGCGTCGGAACCGTTGACGGCGGTGGTCACCTTGTAGCCGGCCTCCTCCAGCATGTGCCGCTCCACCTCGCGGACGGTGGCGGAATCCTCGACCACCAGCACATGGGCCTGCCGGCTTTGTGTTCCCTCGTCTTCTTCCTTCCCGGATGCGGTGTGCATGACCGATCCCGCCTGCCCGTTCTCGAAGGACAGCAGCAGTTCGGCGACATCGGCGAGGAGTGCCACCGAGCCGTCCCGCATCAGGGCCGAGGATCGAACGTAGTGCAGTTTGCCCAGCCGGGCGTCGAAGGCGCGTGAGACGATGTTGCGCTCGTCAATGATTTTTTCGACCACCAGGGCGTGGCGGGACTCGTCGTTGCTCAGCACGATCAGTTGTTTTTCCTCGATGGGCCGGTTGCTGGCCTTGAGCGCCATCACCGCCGCCATGTCGTGGACGGGCATCGTGTCGCCGTTCAGGGCGACCGCCTCTCGGCCCTCGATCTTGCGTAAGTCGTCCCGGCCGACCTGGACGATCTGTTCGATTTCGTTCAGCGGGAACATGACATGCTGTTCGCCGAAGAAGGCGTGTTCGCCCACATTGGCCAGGACGCATCGGGTCAGGGCCAGATTGAGCGGCAGGGTGAGGAGAATCCGGGCCCCCGCATTGTCGGCGAAATCGATTTCGACACGCCCGCCGATGGCCTCGATGTCGGTCTTGACGATGTCCAGGCCGAACCCCCGGCCCGACGTGTCGCTGACCGTGCTGGCGGTCGAAAATCCGGGCAGGAACAGGAACTGAATCCGCTCGTGATCGCTCAGATCCCGCCAGATTGTGTCCGTGGTGTGACCGCCGTCCAAGGCGCGGCGGCGTAATTGCTCCATGGTCATGCCGCGCCCGTCGTCCTCGATGCTGATGCGCACCTGTCCGCCGCCCAGGGTAGAAGCTTGAATTTTAACGGTTCCCTGGGGCGGTTTACCCTTGTCCAGGCGTTCTCCGGGGGGCTCGATGCCATGGTCGATGGCGTTGCGAAGAATGTGGTTCAAAGGGGCCTTGACGGCGTTCATGACCCCCCGGTCAATGCGGGTGTTGCCGCCGCGGATGGACACCGCGCAGTCCTTGCCCAGTTCCTTGGACAGGTCGCGGGCCTGCCGGCGGTAGGTTTCGAACAGGGTCGAAAGCGGCACTAGCCGGGCCCGGTTGACATGGCGGCTCAGATCTTCGCTGAGGAACTTGAGCTGGGCATTTTCGTGTTCCAGATTGTCCGTCAGGTCCATCTGCGTCCGCTCCAGGTCTCGCAATCCCTCGCGGACGTGGGTCAGGGACTCGACGGCTGTGACCAGGCCGGCCTCCTGCATCCGTTCGCCAAGGGAGCCGAGCAGTCCGTTGACTTCGCTCCTCAATTGCCCGACGGCGTTGGACACCCTTCGCATGGCCGTGCGGTTGTCCTCGGCGGAATCGACGGCGATGGCGAATTGGCCGGATATGTCCATCAGGGTGTCGGTCAGGGCTTCGTGCTGGCTCCGCTCGCCGCCGCCCGGGGCCTTGGCTTTCGCTGTCCTGCCTTCTTCGGGGGGAGGGGCGTTGCCCTCGTCCTGCCCCCCGTCGTCGTTCCCGCCCGTGTCTTCCACGTCCTCAGCGTTGGCGTCCGGCGTACCGCCGCCCTTCTTCGGGATACTCACCTCTTCGCCGTTCAGGTAGCCCTCGACCAACTGCGGCAATCCTTCATGGACCGTGCTGGTTTCGCCGTCCATGCGGGCCTGCAGCAGGATTTCCACCAAATCGACGGCATGCAGGCTAAGGTCGGTGAGCAGCGGCAAGCGGATGGGGGCGTCCTTTTCCAGAATGCCGTGATAGATGTCCTCGATGGCGTGGGCGACGTCCTTGATGATCCAGGTACTGAATCGCCCGGGCCGCGCCCTTGAGGGTGTGAAATTCCCGCATCAGATCCTGCAACAGGCTCTTGTCGGGGGTTTCTCCCTGGCCGGTTTCTTCAAGGGTCAGGGCCAGTTCGACGATGCGCTTGATCTGGCCCGCCGCCTGTTCCTTGAAGATGGATGTAAAATCGATGTCAGCCACGATTTAAATTTCACTCCGCGCCTGGTTTGGACTTGCGTTTCTTCGCCCTTGTCGGCTTTTGTTCCGTTTTCTTGGCGTTGGCGGCCAGTTGCTTGACCTCTTTCTGGTCAATGGCCCCCTTGATCTTGATCATCTGCAGGGTCTGCGAGGCGCCGGTTTCTTCGACGATGCCGATGCCGTTGATGTAATCGGGCATGTTCTCGGCCCGAACAACGGCGTTACGCATTTGCTCCGTATCTATGGTGATGACCCCTTCCCAGCCGTCCAGCACCATGGCGACACGGTTGTCGCCTATGGTGGTGATCAGCAAGCGGGCGCTTTTCGGGTAGGGGCTGACGCCGTCTTCCGTGTCCTCGTCCCGCCGGGCGAAGCCGAGGCGCCGGGTCAGGTCGACCACGGGCAGCAGGTCGCCGCGCAGGTTGAGCACTCCGGCGACGAAGGGGGGCGCCCCGGGCAGGGGGCGGCAGGTCGCCATGTGGAGGACTTCGTCCACATCTTTCAGCTCCACCCCGTAAGGGTCGCCCTGCATCTGGAAGGTCAGTACGTCCATGGCGGCGCGTCCTGCTCTTCGGTTACGACAACTTGAAGGCGGAAACCGCGTCGGACAATTGCGCCGACATGGAGGTCAGCTCGTAAGTGGCCGACGACGTTTGCCGCGCCGCTTCCGCCGACAGGGTGGCGCTCGACATCATCTGTTCCGTCGTCGCCTTGGCCTCCCGGGAGACCTGGGACTGTTCCGACGAACTGGTCGAGATGTCCTGGGTCTGCTCGCGGATGGAGACGATCTGACCGTTCAGGGAGTCCATGGATTCACTGGTTTCCTCGACCATCTCGATGCCGATGCGGATTTCCTCGGACGATTTGTCCATGGAGATGACCGACGATTCCGTCGCCCGCTGGATGTCGCGCACCATGTTGCGGATGGTCGCCGCAGAATCGATGGAGCGGTCCGACAAACGGCGGATTTCCGTCGCCACGACCGCGAACCCCTCGCCCATCTCGCCCGCCTTGTTGGCCTCGATGGCGGCGTTCAGCGATAGCAGGGTGGTCTGGTCGGCGATGGACGAAATGGTGTCCACCGCGGTGCTGATACCGTCCATCTGATCGTTCAGGGACTTGATCCGTTCCGAGGTCTGGCGGGTGGCCTCGATGATTGCCTGCATGGAGGCCAGGGTCTTGCGCGAGGATGCCGAACTGTCCCCCATGCGCCCGGCCACGAAGTCGGCGTTTTCGGACATGGTCAGGGTGGTGTTGGACAGCGATTCCGCCGTTTGCGCCAGCTCGCTCATGGTGCCGGAGAACTGGGTTAAGGCCGAGGATTGTTCGTTGGCCGAGGACGACTGCTGGTTGGCCGCCGCCTGGATTTCGTTCACCGTTGTCGTGATCTGCGTCGATGCCGCCTGAATGCGCTCGACCAGGGCCATCAGGTTCTGGCGCATCTGCTCGAAGGAGCCGGCCAGTTGACCCAGTTCGTCGCGGCTGTTGATTCGCACCTGCTGGATCAGGTCGCCGCCGGCTACCCGTTGGGCGGCGCCCAGCAACTGGGCCAGCCCGGCGGTGATCGGGCGCGGGATGATGAGAACCACGAAAATACCGACGAAGACACCGGCCAGGGCGACGATGAGCAATTGGGTCTGGGCGTCGGCGCCGGTGTTGCGCAGCATCAGGGACATGCTGCCGACTTCGTTCCAGGAATTGTCCGACAGTTCCGTGGCGAAGCTCAGCAGTTCCTCGCCGGTGCGCAGCAGTTCCGCCTTTTGCTCGGCGATTTCCTTGTCGACGATCACCCTTTCCCGTTCGACCTCGCCGGTGTGGGCGACGACCTTGGAGAAGGTCTTGCTGAGAATTTCGATGTCCCGCACGGCGTCTTTCATTTTCTGGCTCAGAGCCAGATCGGAGGATGCCTGGCGGATATGTTCGGCCGTGTTGGCGGCATCCTTCAAGTCCTGAATAGCGGCGTCGGCGAAGACGCCGGCCTCCGACAGCAGCAGGTCGTTGACCTGCAGGTAGCGGGCAATCTGGGTTTCGGCATTTTGCATGGATCGGCCGAGATCGACCAGCAACACCCCTTCTTCCAGGGCGGTGACGATGCGCGCGGACTCCTTTTGCGTCTCGCGGAAAGCCACCGTCGCGGCGTCGGACGCGGCGGAGGCGGTCATTTCCGCCGCCTCGGTCGCCGCCGTCGCGGCCTTTTCCAGGGCCGCCTTTTCGTCCAGGTTTTTCGCCTCGGCCACCTGTTTCGCCAGCAGGGCGTCGGCGACCCCTTTGGCTTCGGCGATTTTCTGGTTGTTTTTGTCGAACGCGGTTTGCGCGTTGCTGGTCGCCTCGCGGCTCAGGCGCCGGGCGTCGACCCAATAATCGTCGACAAGGGTGCGGACGGCGCCGCCGATGGCCGTCGCCTGATCGACCAGGTCCTGCTGCGCCTTGGCCGCCGAACGGGCCTCGGCGTCGAGGGTGGCGCGGGCGTCGCGGACGTTTTTCACCTCTTGGGCGAACTGGGATTCGTACTTGTCCACCGTGTCGGACAGGGACACATACTGGCTGGCCACCCGTTCGCCGGAGGTCTGGGCGATAACCTCGCCGATTTCCGCCGCCTTGCCGATCTGGCCGCGCAGCTTGGCCAGGAAGCGGGTCGATTGGTCGAGGGCCGCCTGTTCTTCCTTGAGCAGGAATTCCGCTTCTGCCCCCCGGGCCCGGAACACGGTCGCCTTGATTTCCTCCGTCACCCGGGCAAGGGCCGCCTGTTCGTCGGTGACATGGCTGGAAATCTCGTTCATTTGCGAAAGCGAGAGATAGGACACGGCGCCGAGGACGATAATGATCAGGGTCAGCAGGGACAGGGAGCCCAGCAGTTTCGTCCGGATGGTGACGGAAGAGAACAGGCCGCCGCCGTGGGCGTCCGCCTTCGCCGTGGTCCGGTTTTCGATCGCTTCGTTCGCCTTATGTTGCGCCGCCTTCATGCGGTCGTTGAACCCCTGTGGGGTCAGCCGTCCGCCGTCATGAGCGCCATTTTCGCTTGCCTCCTGCGCGTGCGCCGGATGGGCGGTTTCATGGAACGGGACGCCGCTTTCTATGTTGTCGCTTTCGGGAACGACAAAGGCCTCGCCGGCATCCTTGGCTTGATCGGTGTCCGGAGTCACGGCGCTGGGTTCGGTCCCTTCGTCGTTGTCTTTCTTATCCGTCATGGTCCCTGTTCCTTTTCCTTGGTCTTTATGACTTTCCCTTTATCGTCAACCCGCCGCCCACTGGCGGATCATGTCCAGCAATCGCTCCGTGTCGAGCCGCCCGACCGCCATGCCGTCCATGCCGGCGACGGCGTTGACGAGGCGGGCCTGCGTCTTCGCCTTCTCATCAACTTTGGATAGGATATCCTTGAATTCAAGGGCGTTGCCGTCGGCCACCTGCTGCACCCGGTCGATGAGCAGGGCGGTGCGGGCGCCCTGGCCGTCGGCGACGACGAGGATGCGCTGTTCCGGCGCCGATGGCGGGATGCCTTGGCGCAGGCCGATGGCGCGGCCGAGATCGACCAGCAGCATGGTTTCGCCGCGCAGGTTCAGCAACCCCAGAATGGACGGGTGAACGCCGGGCAGGGCGCTGCCCCGCTGTGGCGAGGCGACCTCGTCCAGTTCCTCGACGCGGACGGCGAAAAGTTCCCCCTCGACGTCGAACACGAGCCATTCGCCGCGTCGGTCGACAACCTTCTCGTCCTGGCTCTCCCTGGCGTAGAAAGCGGCGCGTTCGTCGAGTTCGGTGCGGGTTGAATAATCTGTGGCGAGCATGTCGTCACGAGTCTCCCTGGCCGATGCCCCTGTCAGGCTGTTTGTATTTGAATCTTTGATTCATTATTTCATGGCGGCCCGGCCCGAGCCCGGCCGCAGGAACGAGTCTAGAAGAATTCCCGACCGAGATACAGTGGAATTCTCTTTCCCTCCTTTTTCTCGCCGATCATCGACACGACTATTTCCGGCGCGGGCGGCTTGCGCTAAGCTGGCGGACGGCGTCTTCTGGGCGTCGCTTTGAAACGTATTATCATGGGGGGAAAAGCCATGGGCTTCCTGACGGACGGGCAAAAGGAACAATTCTGGAACGACGGCGTGCTTCTGGTCGAGAACGCGGTCACGGGGCCGCAACTACAAGCCTTGCGAGACCAGTTCGCCGCCTGGGTGGAGGAAAGCCGGGGCCACGGCGAGGCTTACGGCGAGACCATCGACGGCAGGTCGCGTTTCGACCTGCAACCGGGACACAGTGCCGAGACTCCGGGCCTGCGGCGGGTCAACGCCCCTAGCGAGGTGTCCGACGCCTGCTTCGACGCCATCACCAACAGCACCATGACCGACCTGGTGGCGGAACTGATCGGCCCCAACGTCCGCCATCACCACAACAAGATTAACTCCAAGCTGCCCGGCACGGCGACCAAGGTCGACTGGCATCAGGACTTTCCCTTCACCCCGCACACCAACTCGGACCTGGTCACGGCCCTGTTGATGATCGACGAGGTGACGGAGGAAAACGGGCCGCTCGAGGTGGTCAAGGGGTCCCACAAGGGGCCTTTGCACTCCCTATGGCACGACGGCGTCTTCACCGGCGCCGTGGATGCGGAAACCACGGCCCGCTGCCAGGCGGAAGCCAGCATCTGCACCGGGCCCGCCGGGGCCGTCTGCTTTATGCACAATTGCCTTCTGCACGGCTCCGCTCCCAACAACTCGGCCAATTCCCGCACCCTGCTGATCACGGTTTACGCGGCGGCGGACGCCGTCGCCTGCAGCCCCAACCCGGTGCCGAGCCGCCATGACGGATTGATCGTCCGCGGCCGGGAACCGGGGGTGATCCGCATGGCGCCGCTCAGCGTCGAGGTTCCCGAATACCCGGGCCGGGCCTCCTTCTTCGCCCAGCAATCCGACAGCGAACGGGCCGCCGGTTAGGGGGTGGAGGCGGGCTGCTGCTGGGTGATGCAGTGAATGCCGCCGCCGCCGACGGCGATGTCGTTGATGGCGACGGGAACGATGGTCCGGTCGGGGAACACCCGGCTGAAGGTGTCGAAGGCGGCCCGGTCCGACGCGGTGCCGTAGCTGGGCATGATGATGCCGCCGTTGACAAAATAATAGTTGATGTAGGAAAGGGAGAAACGCTCCCCCACCACCTGCGCCTCGTAGGCGCCGTCGATCTCGATCAGCTCCAGGGGGCGGCCCCTGGCGTCGGTCTGTCCCTTCAGGGCGGCGATGTTGGCGAGGCGGATGTCGTATTCCGCATGACCGGGATCGCCGGGCCCGTCCACCAGCACGACGCCTGGCCGAGCGAAAGAGGCGATCAGGTCGACATGGCCGTTGGTCTCCTCTTCGAGCGGGTTGCCGGGCAGCCAGATGACCTTTTCCCCGCCCAGCATGTCCTTCAGTTCGGCCTCAATCTCGTCCCGGCTCCAATCCGGGTTGCGGTTGGCGTTGGGAAAGCAGGACTCGGTGGTCAGGATGGTGCCTTCCCCGTCGACGTTGACGCCGCCGCCTTCGGCGATCAGCCCTGACACGTATTCCCGGCAACCTTGCCGTTCCAGGACGTTGCCGGAAAGGGCGTCGTCCAGCTCGAAATCCGGATATTCAGCGCCCCAGGCGTTGAAGCGGAAACTGGTTCCCGCCAGGTCCCCCCGCTCGTTGAGCAGGAAACAGGGACCGCAATCCCGGGCCCAGGAATCGTCGATGGGCATGGCCAGAATGTCGATGGCCGGCCCCAGCAGGTTTCGTGCTTCGTCCTCATCCTGTGGATTGACGATCATGGTCACCGGTTCGAACAGGCGGATGGCGCGGGCGACGGCCACATAGGCCCGCTGGGTACAGCACAGACTAGGCCAGATTTCCTCCCGGCAGGGCCACATCATCCAGGTCCGTTCGTGACGGCTCCATTCGGCGGGCATGGAAAAGCCGTCGGCCTTCGGGGTGGTGGTGTTGCGTTGCATGGCGAGGCTACATCCCTTCCTCGAAGCCTGTCAGCACGTTGACCGCGTTGACGCCGATCTCCTCCACCGCGTAGCCCCCTTCCATGACGAACAGCGTGGGCAGGCCCAGTTGGGCCAGCCGTCCGCCATAGGTGATGAAGTCGGCGCTTTCCAGTTTGAAGAAGGAAATGGGATCGTCCTTGAAGGTGTCAACGCCGAGGGAGACGACCAGGGCGTCCGGCGCAAAGGCGGCGATCCTGCCGCAGGCGTCTTCCAGGGCGGCGAACCAGGTCTCGAAATCGGTTCCGGGCGGCATGGGGTAGTTGACGTTGTAACCCTCTCCGGCACCCTCGCCGGTTTCATCCCCGTGGCCGAGGAAGTGGGGGAAGGCGTCGTTGGGATCGCCGTGCAGGGACAGGAATAGGACATCGTTGCGTTGATAGAAGATGTCCTGGGTTCCGTTGCCATGGTGAAAATCCACGTCGAGAATAGCAACCCGTCCGGCGCCGCCGTCGAGCAGGGACTGGGCGGCGACGGCGGCGTTGTTGATGAAGCAGTAGCCGCCGAACAGGTCGCCGGCGGCGTGATGACCCGGCGGGCGGCACAGCGCGAAGGCGGCGCGCGCACCCCCGGCCACATACCGGCAGGCGGTCAGGGCGACGTCGGCGCTGGCCCGGGCAGCTTCCCAGGTGCCTTCGGAAATGGCGGTTTCCCCGGCCATGGCGTAATAACCCAGCTTGCCCTCGACAAAGCCGGGAATCTTGTTCTGGCGCATGCGCCTCGCGGGCCACACCGTCGGCATGGCCTCGCCGTTGAAGCCGGCGGCCTTCCAGTCCCGCCAGCAGGTTTCCAGGAACGTCACGTAGTCGGGATCGTGAATGCGCAGGACCGGGTCCAGGCCGAAGGCATCGGGCCCGGCGACCTCTCCCAAACCGACCTCCCGCAGCCGCGAGAGGATGTAATCGACCCGCGCCGGGCATTCGAAGGGGGGGACCAGTTCGCCGCCGTAAAGCTCGGTGGCGGCGTTGCGCAGTTTGTGATCTTCGCTATGGATGGTCAGCATGAACTGTTCCTCTATTCAAACAAATCACCCACCTTCTCCGGTTTCGGGGGAGAAGGTGGGTGGCCTTGTTTCACGTCGGTTAAGCGACGGTTACTTCAGCAACTGGGTCCACACCCGGTCGATCAGCTTCTGCGCCTTGGCCGAGCAGGCCTGGCCGAATTTGACCGGAACCGACGGGGTGGCCAGTTCGGGCGCGCCCTTCATGTCGTCGGCGAAGTAGGCGGAGGAACCGACGATGCCGTTGGCGTAACGGGCGAAGTTGGAGTTGATGGCGATGTTCTCGGGCGCCATCATGAAGTTCATGAACTTCTTGGCGGCGTCCAGGTTCTTCGCACCCTTGGGAACGACGATGGAGTCGAACCAGCCGATAATGCCTTCCTTCGGATAGGCGTAGACGATGTTGGGGTTGACGTCCATGCGGCCCTTGAAGGTGTCGCCGTTCCAGCCGTTGGCCATCACGGTTTCGCCGTTGGCCAGACGGTCGGTCATGTTTTCCGAGCTGTACAGCAGGACGGAAGGCTTCTGCTTCTTGAACAGCTCCAGCACTTGCTTGGCGTGCTGCGGGTCTTCCGAGCAGAAGGGCAGGCCCAGGTACAGGTTCGCCATGTTGAGGACTTCGTCCGGGGTCTTGAAGACCTGCAGGCGGCCCTTCACTTTGTCGCTGGGCTCAAAGAACTCCTTCAGGGATTCCAGCTTGCCGTCGTACAGGTCGGACCGGTACTGCACCGAAGCCGAACCCCAGTGCCAGGGCACGGAATATTCCTGGTTCGGGTCCCAGGACGGGTTCTTGAACTTGGGGTCCACGTTCTTGTAGTTGGGCATGCTCTTGATGTCGACTTTCTGCAGCAGCCCTTCCTTGGCCATGATTTCCACGAAATGCTGGCTCGGGAAGGCGACGTCGTAGCCGGTGGCGCCGGATTGCAGTTTGGCGAGCAGGGTCTCGTTGGAATCGTAGGTGTCTTCGATGACCTTGATGCCGGTTTCCTTCTCGAACTTGGCGATCAGGTCCGGCGAGGTGTAGTCGGTCCAGTTGTACAGGTGCAGTTCCGCGGCCGACGCGGCGCCGACGGACAGCCCGAACGCGGCGGCGACGACACCGGCGGTAAAGATATGTTTCATTGAAAAGCCTCCTATTTTGCTTTGTTTCCAGTTTTCGATACGAACCAATAGAGCGTGATGAGGGCCAGCGAGATGGCGAACAGAACACTCGATACGGCGTTGACCTCCGGCGTCACCCCCTGACGGATCATCCCGTAGATATAGACGGGAAGGGTCGTCGTGCCGGCGGTCGAAACCATCAGGGAAATAATGAAGTCGTCGAGCGAGATGACGAAGGACAGGGTCGCCCCGGCGACGATGCCGGGCATCAGCAGGGGCAGGGTGATGTAACGGAAGGCCTGCCATTCCGTGGAATACAGGTCGCAGGCCGCCTGTTCCAGGTCCGCCTCCATGCCTTCCAGCCTGGCCCGGATGGGCATGAAGGCGAAGGGGATGCAAAACACCGTGTGGGCGACGATCAGGTTGCCGAGGCCGAAATTCATGCCGATGCTGGCGAAGAACATCAGGGTGGCGACGGCGGTGACGATTTCCGGCACCACCAGCGGCAGGGTGACCAGCCCGAGGGAGATGGTCTTGCCCTTGAACAGGCCGCCGCGGGCCAGCGCCAGGGCGCCGGAGGTGGCGATCATGGTCGCCAAAAGGGTGGCGATGGAAGCGACGATCAGGGAATTCAGGGCGGCCCCGAGAATGGCGTCGTTGGTCAGGACCTTGCCGTACCATTTGACGCCGAAGCCCTGCCAGATCATGGAGCGCTTGCCGTCGTTGAAGGAATAGGCGATCAGCACCAGGATGGGGAAATAGAGGAAGGCGTAGAAACCGCCGACGATAACGAACAGCCCCTTGAAATGGGCGACGGCCCCGGCGCCGGACACCTTGCGCTTGCGTTGCTTGCTCAATGCATCGCTCCTTCCTTGGCGTCTTTGTTGATGCGGTTGTAGAGCATCATGTTGCAGATCACGAAGATCAGCAGGATGGCGGCGATGGCGGAGCCGAAGGGCCAGTTGCGGGCGGTGGCGAACTGGAAGTGGACCAGACTGCCCAGCATCAGGTTCTTGGCCCCGCCGAGAAGATCGACGGTGACGAAGTTGCCGACGCAGGGGATGAAGACCAGGATGGCCCCGGCGGCGATGCCGGGGGCGGTCAGCGGAATGACCACGTTGCGGATGGCGCTCCACTTGTTGGAATACAGGTCCGCCGCCGCCTCGACCAGCCGGAAATCCAGTTTCTCCATGCTGGCGTAGATGGGCAGCACCATCAGCGGCAGGTAGGTGTATGTCAGGCCGATGACCACCGCCGTCGGGGTGTAGAGAAGTCCGAGCGAGCCGTCGGCGTCGATCAGTCCGACGGCCCGAAGCGGTGCGTCCAGGATGCCTCCCCGCCCGAGAATCAGAAGCCAGGCGAAGGTGCGGATCAGCAGGTTGGTCCAGAACGGCAGGGTGACCAGGAAGATCAGCAGGTTGCGGCGGTTCGCCGGTTGCCGGGCGATGTAGTAGGCGACCGGGAAGCCGATCACCACCGTGATCACGGTTGCGACCAGCGCCAGCAGCAGGGAACGGCCGATGATCATCAGATAGGACGGGTCGAAAACCAGATTGTCGTCGAAATCCAGCTCGAAGAGAATTTGCTGATAGGCGGCCATGGAGAAATTGGGATGGACGCCGCCGTAGACGTTCTGCTCCATGAACGAGATGCCGATCATGATGCACAGGGGCACGGCCATGAAGATGGCGATGACCAGATAGGTCGGGCTCAGGGCGAGCCAGCGGGCGCGCGGGTTTTTCGCGAAGGCGTTGCTCATGACGCCAGGACCGCGATGGAGCCGGGCGCGAAGTCGACGCCGACGGTGTCGCCGACTTCGATGTTCTGCCGTTCGTGCCCCTCCTGGTTGGAATGGCGCGTCGTCAGGATGGTCCCGTCGTCCATTTCGATGGAATAGAGGGAGGTCCGTCCGAGGAAGGTCCGGTTGGTCAGCACGCCGGAAATGACCCCCTCGCCGGCGGCCTTGATCAACAGGTTCTCGGGCCTGACGTTCAGGGCCACCTGGCTGCCGGCCTCCACGTCGCCGGCGTCTTCCACGCTCAGCGACGCTCCGCCCGCCGTCCTGAAGCTGGCGGCGGCCCCGGAGCGGGATTCGACGGTGACGTTGATGAGGTTGGTGTCGCCGATGAAGTCGGCGACGAACCGGTTGGCGGGGTGCTTGTAAATGTCTTCCGGGCCGCCGATCTGCTGCACTTCGCCGTTGGACATGACGGCGATGCGGTCGCTCATGGACAGGGCCTCGTCCTGATCGTGGGTGACGAAAACGAAGGTGATTCCCGTTTCGTGCTGCAGGCGCTGCAATTCGTCGCGCATGGCCTGGCGCAGCTTCAGGTCGAGGGCGGAAAGCGGTTCGTCGAGCAGCAGCACCTTCGGTTTCGGGGCCAGGGCGCGGGCCAGGGCGACCCGCTGCATCTGCCCGCCCGACATCTGGTTGGGCTTGCGGTCGCCGAATTTCTCCATGTGGACCATGGACAGCATGTCGCGGACCGTGTCCTCGATTTCGCTCGCCGGCTTGCCCAGTCGCTTCAGGCCGTAGGCGATGTTCTCCTTGACGGTCATGTGCGGGAACAGGGCGTAGTGCTGAAACACCGTGTTGACGGGGCGCTCATGGGGGGCCAGGTCCTCGATTTCCTCGCCGTAGAGATAGATTTCCCCCTGGGAGACCTGTTCGAAGCCCGCGATCAGGCGCAGCAGCGTGGTCTTGCCGCAGCCAGACGGGCCGAGCAGGGTGAAAAACTCGTTGTCCTGGATTTTCAGGGAAACCTGCTTCAGGGCGGTGACCGCCGCGGGGCCCTCCCCGTAACGCTTCACCACGTTGCAGACATCAATCGCCGTTTGACGGTTCGCGTCAGTCACAAAAATCTCTCCCTGTCATATCTTCGTCGTCGTCCGGCCCGCTGGTCCGGTCCCGGTGAAGCGATCATTATTCGCCGCTTTTTCTCATTTTCATCATCAATCATTGGTGTTTGGAGTACATACCCCCATGGGGGTATAAATAAGCATGAGCCATGAAAAGCCAACAGGAAAGGGAACACTGGTCCGTCTGGAACAGGGACAGGTGGACCGGATCGCCGACCTTGTCGCCGCCATCGGCCAGCCGGAATTTCCCGAAATTCTCTGCGATCTGTTGATGGGCTGCGCCGCTTTCGACAACATCGTCGTGCTGGCCTACCGGCCCGACGTCCCGCCCATCGAGCTGTTCCAGCGTTTTTTCCGTCACGACAGCACAAGCCATGTGCATGAATACCAGACCGGGCCTTATCTGCTGGACCCGTTCTATCTGTTCTGCATCAAACCTTTCAAGCCGGGCACCTATCGCCTGCGGGATTTCGCTCCCGACCGGTTTTTCCGCAGCGAATATTTCAAGACCTACTACGAACAGACCAACATGATCGACGAACTGGGCCTGTTCGCCCCCTTGCAGACCGATGAAACCATTGCCGTCTCCCTGGGGCGGGAAACCGGCAGCCGGCCCTTCAGCGCCCGGGCCATCGCCGCCATCGATACCCTCGAGCCCATCGTCCGCGCCGCCATGTGCCGGCACTGGCACGCCCCCCGGATGCGGGAACTGACCCGCAGCAGCACGCCGCACGACATCCTGCCCGACCTACTGCAAACCTCCCTCGAGAGCAAGGGCAACCCCATTTCCGACCGGGAGTCGGAGGTCGCCTCCCTGGTCCTGCGCGGCCATTCGACGGAATCCATCGGGCTTAGGCTGGGCATCAGCCCGGCGACGGTGAAGGTGCACCGCAAGCATATATACGCCAAGCTGAAAATTTCCTCCCAGGCGGAGCTGTTCAAGCTGTCCCTGGACGTCCTGTTGCGGGACATCACGCCTGCCCATACCCATTCGGGGGTATAGACGCGGCCCCCTGTTTTGTCGTCGCCTGTCATCCAACAAGCCATAACGTTGACGATAGAACGACAGGAGAGGACCGTGACGAAAAGCAATTTCAACTACGACACCCAGGACATCTGGCAGAAGGACAAGGATCACTTCATCCATCCCTGGACCGATTTTTCCACCTTCAAGGAGGAAGGCTCCCTGGTCGTCGCCGAGTCGGAAGGGGCCTACATCTACGATTCCGACGGCAACCGCTTCCTCGACGGCATCGCCGGCCTGTGGTGCGTCAACGTCGGTTACGGGCGCGATGAAATCGCCGACGCCATGGCCGATCAGGCGCGGCGCATGAATTACTATTCGGCCTTCGGCCACCATACCTCGGTGCCGGCGGCGGAACTCGCGGCCAAGCTGGCGGACCTGGCCCCGGGTAATCTGAACCACATCTTTTTCGGCTCCGGCGGCTCCATGGCCAACGATACCGCCGTGCGCATGATCCATTTCTATTTCAACCGCATCGGCAAGCCGACGAAGAAGAAAATCATCACCCGCACCGACGGCTATCACGGCTCCACCTACATGGCCATGACCCTGACCAGCATCGATTTCGACCATATCGGTTTCGACCTGGCCCCGGACATGGTGTACCGGGTCTCCAACCCCAACCCCTACCGGCGCCCCGAAGGCATGTCCATGGAGGACTTCCTGGAGCATCTGGTGAAGGAATTCGAGGACAAGATCCTGGAACTGGGCCCGGACAACGTCGCCGCCTTTTTCGCCGAGCCGATCATGGGCGCGGGCGGCGTCATCGTGCCGCCCGAGGGCTATCATGTGCGGTTCAAGGAAATCTGCGAGAAATACGGCATGCTGTATGTTTCCGACGAAGTGGTCACCGCCTTCGGCCGGGTCGGCCACATGTTCGCCTCGAAGGACATGTTCGACGTCCAGCCGGACATCATCACCGCCGCCAAGGGTCTGACCTCCGCCTACGCGCCCCTGTCGGCGACCATCATCAGCGAGGACATGTACGAAGTCATCAGCACGCCGCAGGCGGAAGGGGCGCTGTTTACCCACGGCTTCACCTATTCCGGCCATCCCGTGTGCTGCACCGCCGGGCTTAAGAGCATCGAGATCATGGAACGGGAAGACCTGTGCGGCCATATTCGCAAGGTCGGCCCCTATCTGGAAAAGCGCCTCGCCACCCTGGCCGACCTGCCCATCGTCGGCGACGTCCGCGGCAGCCACTTCATGATGTGCGTGGAAAACCTGACCAACAAGGAAACCAAGGAACTGTTCCCGGCCGAGGTCAAGGTCGGCAACCGCATCGCCGCAGCCTGCCAGAAGCGGGAATTCCTGGTCAGGCCGGTGGGTCACCTCAACGTTTTGTCGCCGCCGCTGGTCCTGACCGAGGAACAAATCGACTTCATGGTCGAGACCCTGCGCGAGGCGATCGTCGAAGTGGCCGACGACCTGACCCGGGAAGGCTACACCATCTCCTGAGCGAAATCGGAGGAATGCTCCATGGCCGACTACCACATTGACGGTCGACGTTTGTGGGACAGTCTCATGGACATGGGCCGGATCGGCGCCACTTCCCTGGGTGGCTGCCGCCGGCTCGCCATGAGCGACCTGGACCAACAGGGCCGGGACCTGTTCACGGGCTGGTGCCGGGACGCCGGGTTCCGGGTCTCTTGGGACCGGGCCGGTAACCTGTTCGCCCGCCGGGAGGGCCGCAACCCGGAACTGCCGCCGGTGGTCATGGGCTCGCACCTGGACACCCAGCCGACCGGAGGCAAGTTCGACGGCATCTACGGCGTGCTCGCCGGGCTCGAGGTGATGCGACGTCTCAACGATCTGCAACTGGAAACCGAGTGCCCGCTGGAAGTGGCGGTGTGGACCAACGAGGAGGGCGCGCGTTTTTCCCCGGCGATGATGGGCTCCGGCGTGTTCGCCGGCGTCTTCGAGCTGGCCGATATTCGCGCCGCCCGGGACAGCGAGGGCGTTAGCCTGGGCGAGGAGCTGGACCGGCTGGGCTATGCCGCCTCGGAAGAGATGCCGGGCCGTCCCTTCAAGGCCTATTTCGAGGCTCACATCGAGCAGGGGCCGATCCTGTTCGAAAAGGATGTGTCCCTCGGCGTCGTCACCGGCGGGCAGGGCATCCGCTGGTATGACGTCGTCATCACCGGCCAGGAGGCCCACGCCGGGCCGACGCCCATGGAACTTCGCCGCGACGCCCTGGCCCCGGCCATCCGCATTGTCGATGCGGTTCAGCGGGTCGGCGAGACCTTCGGGCCCCTGGCCCGGGGCACCGTCGGCGAGATGCGGACGCTTCCGGGCTCGCGCAACGTCATTCCCGGGCGGGTGGAAATGACCCTCGACCTGCGCCATCAGGACGAGGCCGTCCTGGAGGACATGCACGCCCATATCCATGATCTGGTCGAGGGGCTGCGGCGGGACTTCCCGGAACATGACATCACCATCAACGACTTCTGGTATTCGCCGCCGACGCCCTTCGATCCGGCCATGGTCCAGGCCGTTCGCGACGCCGCCGAGGCGAGCGGACACAAACATCTGGACATGGTGTCCGGGGCCGGCCACGACGCCATCTACATCGCCCGGGTGGCGCCGACGGCGATGATTTTCATCCCCTGCCGGGACGGCATCAGCCACAACGAGATCGAACACGCCGAACCGGAACATATCGCCGCCGGCGGCGACGTGCTTCTCAATGCGGTTCTATCGGTCTGCTCCGCCCCCTGAACGGCGGCCTTGCGGCGCGAACAGGGTAGCGTGAGGATTATCATCAGGACCATCGGGCTTCTCTGATGTGCTGCGGCGGTCAATGGCCAAGATGACGTATGGCTCCGCTGTAGGCCATGCCCGGTCGTTGAAGTGTTGCCACCAAGTGGGAGAAACCGCTTCATTTTGCAGGCCGACTAGTATAGAGCGGTCATGAGTGAAGGCAGCCCGAATGATATTCTGAAATGAAAAAATCAAAATCAAGGTTTGGTCATATCCTTCCAAAAGTGCTGTTATCTAACATCCTTGTCCTCATCGGGCTCGCCATACCCGTCGAGTTGATGTTCGGAAGTTGGGTTTTTGGCCCTAATTTCGGAAATCTCAATATCCCACGAAAAACCGTTCGGCATTTCGATACCTCCAATCTTTATCCAAGCGGGGGCAGGATGCGCTATGTGCGAGACGAATACGGTTTGCGAGGCCCTTATGACGATCCTTCCTCCATTGACATTCTGGTGATGGGGGGGAGCACGACGGATGAAAGGTTCGTGGATGAGGGCAAGACCTGGGTGGATCATCTACGCCATCGTTTTGCCGCCGCCGGATTCCCCTTGCAGGTTGTCAATGCCGGTATTGATGGGCATTCCACCTTTGGCCATATCTGGTCATTCGACATGTGGTTCCCGCTGATTCCTGACCTACGCGCACGGTATGTCCTTTGTTATGTCGGTATTAATGATGTTGCGGCGAGCGAAGCCAATCGATACGACGTTATGAGGTCCGGGGATTGGCAGCGGAGAATCCGTTATTATTTGGTCAATAATTCGGCTTTTTACCATCTCTACCGGACGATTCGCGGCAACATCCGCGCACGCGATGCCCACTTGGTTCATGGAGGCAATCCTGTTCTAGATGCGGAATGGAGCGAGCTTCCTCAACGGCCGAAACTCAACGAGGCGCGGCTCAGGATCGAAGATAAACTCGATTCGTTTGCCGGAAGGGTCAGAGTGTTGAGCGAGAAGATTAGAACATTCGGTGCGGAACCTATCTTCGTGACCCAACCCCGTGGCGACTACCGAATGAGAGACGGCGGAATCCTCGGGCAAGCAATGGGCGATGGAACCGTGGACATCGGCGGCTACGTCGAAAACAGGCTTTATGCCCTGAAGCTGATGGAGGCATGTGAAGCCGTCGGGGGCATATGCATCGACCTGGCCGGTGGCTTTTCATTCGAGAATGGCAATCTATATGACAGTATCCATACAACGCCTCAAGGATCCGAGAGGGTTGGAAAGGCGATCTTTGAACAACTGAAGAAGCATCAAATAACGTCTCGTTAAAGCAACCGGCACCTTTTGTTCCGCTGAGTGATGTAACTGTGGCCAGAGCGATACAAGAGGTGAGGAGATGCTCTGTGAACGTGATGTTGCCACACCTTCATCCACACCGGATAGACAGTCGGCAATCGCTTGAGCGAACACGTCCATCTATGACAGGCTATGGGTTGTTGTCCTGGGGTTTTTGTGATCTCACGTCTGTAGGCCAGTGGCACGCAAAAATTGGATAGCGCCTTGGATCGATTTCAAGTTGTTGATTAACATAAAACTGGTTATGCTCCGCACTGTCTCGCCGCCAAGCTAAGACAGTTTCGGAACCCCGGATCCCCTCAATTCGAGGGACCGGGGTTTTCCCTTGCCTGTTCATTTCACGACTCCGCCAACGTTTGAACGAGATCGTTGATCGATGCTCGCACAACAAGACGGCGAGGACCCTTTTTGACCGTCTTTAATTTTTTCTCTTTGATCAGGTCGAAGACATTGGTGCGACCAAGGCCGGTTAACCGGACTGTTTCATCGACCGAGACGAAGACAGGCTTTTCCTGAAAAGTCGGGGGTTGGGAGATGTTTTGCATA
The DNA here is from genome assembly GCA_964344645.1 of uncultured Thalassospiraceae bacterium. GTDB lineage: Bacteria > Pseudomonadota > Alphaproteobacteria > Rhodospirillales > JABHCV01 > JACNJU01. Next base: position 281 of record CAYFOJ010000038.1, on the reverse strand, counting down.
AGAGGCCCTTTCAATTACGGGTCTTAGGCAAAAAACGCGCCGCAGACCCGCCTCGGATGAGGTGTTTATCTGCAACGCGGTCACTTGAAGCAAAAACGTACAGCCGTCCCGGAATGTTGCACAGGGGAGGGCTTTACGTCTCTTCAAGCGCTGGCATCGTTATGTATATGCAACAGATTCCTCATAACGGTCGCGCCGATGGATTGCAACATCTAAGTTCATGTTACGCAGGGCGAAATCATAAATCGTTAACATGCGATGATTTTGGCTCTGAATTCTCT
>CAYFOJ010000037.1:0-27572 GCA_964344645.1 uncultured Thalassospiraceae bacterium | reverse complement strand
TAAGATTTTACTAATATTACAAGCGTAGAAAGGCCTTGCGGCAAAAAAAACAAAACCCCCACCCCGGTTTTCCCGGGGCGGGGGCTTTTGGTGCGGTCGAGAAGACTCGAACTTCCACGGGATTAACTCCCACAGCGACCTCAACGCTGCGCGTCTACCAATTCCGCCACGACCGCATCTTTGATTTCTGTTGCGGGGAATAGCAAATCCTCGCCTCGCAATCAAGCGCTGGCTCAACAATTCCCCCTAATCTTCGCATCTTATGTTAAACAGCCGGTCATGGAATGGCTGAAGACAGACGAAGCCGTCGATTACGAAGCGGCGCTCGCGTTCATGGAGAGCCGGGTCGCCGCCATCCGCGGCGGCACGGCGGACGAGGCGGTGTGGCTGCTCGAACACCCGCCGCTCTACACCGCCGGCACCAGCGCCGACCCGGCCGACCTGCTGCAGCCGGACCGCTTCCCCGTTTACGACGCCGGACGCGGCGGCCAGTACACCTACCACGGGCCGGGCCAGCGGGTCGCCTACGTCATGCTCGACCTGAAGAAACGGGGCGCCGACGTGCGCCGCTACGTCCACGACCTGGAGGAATGGATCATCGCCACCTTGGCCCGTCTCGGCGTCAGGGGGGAACGTCGGCAGGGGCGGATCGGCATCTGGGTCGCCCGGGAAGGCGGCCGCGAGGACAAGATCGCCGCCCTGGGCGTACGCGTGCGGCGCTGGGTCAGCTTCCACGGCATTGCCATCAACGTCGCCCCCGACCTGAGCCACTTCGCCGGCATCGTCCCCTGCGGCATTCAGGAATACGGGGTGACCTCGCTGGCCGACCTGGGCATCCCGGCCACCATGGAGGAACTGGACGCCCATTTGAAGGACGCCTTCGAGGAGGTCTTCCGACTCCCCGTTCAGGCCGTCGGCAGCGAGCGAAACCCGCTTTCCGGGGCGGAACAGGGCTCCGCGTAGACCCCATCGACCCGCGCCGCGGGCGGCCCTTGACGGCAGAGTTCCAGCATGCGCCCGACGGCCTCGGAAGGCCCGCAAAAGACCGCCTGGACGGAGCCGTCGAGACGGTTGCGGACCCAGCCCGAAAGCCCAAGCGCCTTGGCCTCCTGCACGGTCCAGCCGCGATACCAGACGCCCTGAACCCGCCCCTCGATCCGCACGCGGACGGACTGTTCAGGCCCGGGGCTCATTCAAATTCGATGATCGCCTGGTCGACGGTCAGGCTGTCGCCGGTGGCGGCATGGACGGTTTTGACGATGCAGTCCTTCTCCGCATGCAGCACGTTTTCCATCTTCATGGCTTCGATCACCGCCAGTTCCTCGCCGCCCTTGACCTCCTGGCCTTCCTCGACGGAGAGCGAAATCAACAGGCCCGGCATGGGCGAGAGCAGGAATTTCGAGGTGTCCGCCGCCACTTTCTCCGGCATCAGGGCGTAGAGCTCGGCGACCCGGGGGTTGAGGACCACCACGTCGGCGCGCAGTCCCGAATGGAACAGGCTGTAACCGGCGCCGTTGCGTTCCACTTGCAGGCAGATCAGGGAGCCGTTGACCTGGGCCTCGAACAGGGGCTCGCCCAGTTGCCATTCGGTCCTGAGATGCACTTTCTCCCCGCCGATGGAAATGTCGTAGCCACCGGTGACGCAGACGATGTTGACGGCGTACTCCTCGCCGCCAACGAGCACCAGCCAGTCATCCAGGACCTTGCGCTGATGGCCCTCGAACTGGCCGCTGATCCCGGCCGCCCGCTCCTGATAGGCGCGGTGAACGGAGGCGGCGACCGCGACCAGCAGGGCCGGGTCGTCGTGGGGCACGTCGGAGGGATCGAATCCGTCCGGGTATTCGTCGGCGATGAAATTGGTCGTCAGGCGGCCTTCCTGGAAGCGCGGATGGGCCATCAGGGCGGCCAGGAAGCTGATGTTATGGGAAACGCCGCGAATGTAATAGCCGTCCAGGGCGTGGCGCATGTGGGCGATGGCCTCTTCCCGGTCGGCGCCGTAGGTGATCAGCTTGGCGATCATCGGGTCGTAGTAGATGGAAATCTCGCCGCCTTCGTAGACGCCCGTGTCGACGCGGACATGCTCGGTTTCTTCCGGCGCCCGGTACTTCACCAGCCTGCCGACCGACGGCAGGAAGCCGCGGAACGGGTCTTCCGCGTAGACGCGGGTTTCCATGGCCCAGCCGGTCAGGGTGACGTCGTCCTGCTTGAGGGGGAGTTTTTCCCCGGCGGCGACCCGGATCATCAGTTCGACCAGGTCCAAACCGGTGATTTTCTCGGTCACCGGGTGTTCCACCTGCAGGCGGGTGTTCATTTCCAGGAAATAGAAATTGCGCTTGGCGTCGACGATGAACTCCACCGTGCCGGCGGAGACGTACTTGACCGCCTTGGCCAACTGCACCGCCTGCTCGCCCATGGCCTTGCGGGTCGCCTCGTCCAGGAACGGGCTCGGCGCTTCCTCGATGACCTTCTGGTGGCGGCGCTGGATGGAACATTCCCGCTCGCCCAGGTAGACGGTGTTGCCGAAGCCATCGGCCATGACCTGAATTTCGATATGGCGGGGCTCCTCGATGAACTTCTCGACGAACACCCGGTCGTCGCCGAAGCTGGACGCGGCCTCGCGCTGGGCCGAGACGAAGCCCTCCTTCGCCTCTTTTTCGTCATAGGCGACCCGCATGCCCTTGCCGCCGCCGCCAGCGGACGCCTTCAGCATCACCGGATAGCCGATCTTGTTGGCGATCTTGATCGCCTGGCGGACGTCCTTCAGCGCCTCCGTATGGCCGGGAACCGTGTTGACCCCGGCCTTCTCGGCCAGTTTCTTCGATTCGATCTTGTCCCCCATCTTGGTGATGGCGTTGGGGTTGGGGCCGATGAAGGCGATGCCGTTACGCTTCAGCTTGCGGCAGAACGATGCGTTTTCCGACAGGAAGCCGTAGCCGGGATGCACGGCGTCGGCGCCGGTCTGCTTGATGGCGTCGAGGATCTTGTCGGCGAGCAGATAGCTTTCCGCCGACGGGGCGGGGCCGATGCAGACCGCCTCGTCGGCCATCTCCACGTGCAGGGCGTCCCGGTCCGCCTCGGAATAGACGGCGACGGTCTTGATGCCCATTTTACGGGCCGTCTTGATTACCCGGCAGGCGATTTCCCCCCGGTTGGCGATGAGGATTTTTTTCAACATGATCGGTCCAATCCTTTACAGCGGAATATTGCCGTGTTTCTTCCAGGGGTTCTCCAGTTCCTTGCCGGCGAGCATGCGCAGGGAACGGCAGACCCGGACCCGGGTGTTGTGGGGCATGATCACGTCGTCGATAAAGCCCCGGTTGCCGGCGATGAACGGATTGGCGAAACGCTGGCGGTATTCCTCCGTCCGCTCGGCGATCTTCTTCTCGTCGCCGATATCCTGGCGGAAGATGATCTCCACCGCCCCCTTCGGTCCCATCACCGCGATTTCGGCGCTGGGCCAGGCGAAGTTGACGTCGCCGCGCAGGTGCTTGGAACTCATCACGTCATAGGCCCCGCCATAGGCCTTGCGGGTGATCACCGTGACCTTCGGCACTGTCGCCTCGGCATAGGCATACAGCAGCTTCGCCCCGTGCTTGATGATGCCGCCGTATTCCTGGGCCGTGCCGGGCAGGAAGCCGGGAACGTCGACGAAGGTCAGGATGGGGATGTTGAAGCAGTCGCAGAAGCGCACAAAACGGGCCGCCTTTTTCGACGAATCGATATCCAGGCAGCCGGCCAGGACCATCGGCTGGTTGGCGACCACGCCGACGGTCGAACCTTCCATGCGGATGAACCCGGTGAGGATGTTGCCCGCATAGTCCGCCTGCAGCTCAAAGAAATCACCCTCATCCGCAACTTTTTCAATCAACTCCTTCATATCATAGGGTTTATTGGGGTTGTCGGGGATCAGGGTGTCGAGGGACATCTCGACCCGTTCGGGGCTGTCCGGGGTGTAGCGCACGGGCGGTTTTTCCCGGTTGCTGGCGGGCAGGAAGTCAATGAACCGGCGCAGTTGCAGCAGCGCCTCGGCGTCGTTCTCGAAGGCCTTGTCGGACACGCCGGACTTGCCGGAATGGGTCATCGCGCCGCCCAGTTCCTCGTGGGTCACCTCCTCGTGGGTCACCGTCTTGACCACGTCCGGTCCGGTGACGAACATGTAGGAGGTTTCCTTGACCATGAAAATGAAATCGGTCATGGCCGGGGAATAGACGGCGCCGCCGGCGCAAGGCCCCATGATCATGGAGATCTGCGGCACCACGCCGCTGGCCAGGACGTTACGCTGGAACACCTCGGCATAGCCGGCCAGGGAGGCCACCCCTTCCTGAATGCGGGCGCCGCCGGAGTCGTTCAGGCCGATCACCGGCGCCCCCACCTTCAGGGCCTGATCCATCACCTTGCAGATTTTCTCCGCGTGGGATTCGGACAGCGATCCGCCGAAGACGGTGAAATCCTGGCTGAAGACGAAAATCAGACGGCCGTTGACGGTGCCGTGTCCGGTGACGACGCCGTCGCCTGGGGTCGACTGCTTTTCCATGCCGAAATCCGTGCAGCGGTGTTCGACGAACATGTCCCATTCTTCAAAAGAGCCGGGATCGAGCAGCAGTTCGATGCGCTCCCGCGCCGTCAGCTTGCCTTTTTTGTGTTGTGAGTCGATGCGGCGCTGGCCGCCGCCGAGGCGCGCCTGCTGACGCTTTTCTTCCAGTTGTCGGATGATTTCGTGCATATGATCAGTTCCCCTTTAACGGATCTTGCAAATAGCACGAGCGGCCTATGTTGCACCAGCGAAATGCGAAATTATCCCTTGAGAAAGGCCAAAAACAGGGCTGCGGAGGCCAGGTCCCGGCGCAGGCGGCGCTGGCGGTCCTCGGCCTCGCTGTCGAGGCCCCAATGCTCGCTTTGAAAGATCTCGTCCAGTTGCGCCAATTGAAAGGCCTGCTCAAAGTCGATTCGCTCTTCCGCCACGGCGAGGGCGAGAATCAGCGACCCGCAGGCGGCGGCCAGGCTGGCGACGGCGGTCAGTTCCATATCGTCCAGGCCGTACAGTTTCTCAGTCAGCGCCCGAAGGGCCTCCGCCGGCTGGTCGACGGGCAGAACCCCCGTGGTCACCCGCAATTGCGCACCAAAGCTCTCCCCGGCCCAGTCCAGCAGCGGCTGCCAGCCCGCCGCCTGCCGGGACACCAGATCGTTGGGCTGTTCCGCCCGATAGCACAGCAAATCCGTTTCGGCGAAGGACAGCACGCTATCGAGCACCGTCTGGCGGTCCTTGCCGACCCGGTCGATGGCCGTGTTGGCGAGGCCCGACAAGGGCATGGAATGGGGATCGATGGCGTCCCCCTGTTCCCGCCACTCGGCGGCGATGGCCTCGGCCAGGGAGCGCGCGGGCAGCACCAGGGACTTGCCCATGGGGGTGCGCACCGGCCTGCCGTCCAGTTCGATGGCGTAACCCTCTGCCACGGCGACGGCGGCGGCGTCCTCGTAAAAGCGTTTGGCGCCGGTCATGAGGGCGCGGCCGCCAGCAACTCGTCGATGACGGCGGGCAGCCCGGCGTAGGCGTCGACCACCCGATGCGCCCCAGCCTCCAGCAGCTCCTCGACGGCGTGATAGCCCCAGGCGACGCCGACGGCCAGGGTTCCGGCGTTGCGGGCCATTTCCATATCGAAGGTGGTGTCGCCGACCATGACGGTGGACCCGGCCTCGGCCCCGGTTTCCGCCATGGCGTTGAACAACATGCCGGGATGAGGCTTGCCGGGAGCGTGATCGGGGGTCTGCAGGGTGACGAAACGCTCGCGAATGCCGTGCCCGCCCAAGGTGGAATGCAGCCCCTTCAAGGCCTTGCCGGTAGCGACGCCGAGAAGCCAGCCCGCGGCCTCGAGCAGGCCCAGGGCCTCGACGGCGCCATCGTAGAGGGGTTCGTGCACCTCCCCCCTCTCGCGCAGGCCGATGAAGACGTCCCGATAGCCTTCGCGGACGCTCCACACCGTATCGGCGGCCATCTCCGGATGCAGGCGGGCGATGGCGTCCTCCAGGGGCAGGCCGACCATGCGGCGGATGGCATCGGGGCCGGGTTCTGCGAAACCGTGGCTGGCGAAGGCCGCCTGCATGCAGTGGATGATGGAATGGGCGGAATCGACCAGGGTGCCGTCACAGTCGAAAACGACCAGACGGGGAGAGTCGTTGGCCTTGTCCGTCTCAGGATTCATGGTGCGTCCTTCTCCATCCGAGGGCCATGGTCTACCCTTTGGGGGCCGGGAACTCAACCGTTCATTCCCAGCCGTCCTGTTCCGGGAAGGGGTCCGCCTCCAAGGTCTCGTCGAATCCGAGAAACGCCCAGGTCGCCAGCATGTGCTGCGGCAGCGGCGCGATGGTTTCCAGCACGCCGCCGTCTGGGTGGGGCATGCGGATGGCGCGGGCGTGCAGATGCATCTTCCGGCTCAGGCCCGGCCCCTGTAGGAACGACTCTTGGCCGCCATACTTGCCGTCGCCAAGGATGGGCGTCCCCAGGGCCTGCATGTGGACGCGAAGCTGGTGGGTGCGCCCGGTCAGCGGTTCCAGGGACAGCCACGCCGCCTTGCGTCCGGCCCGTTCGACAAGCCGGTAATCGGTCACCGCCCGCTTGCCGTGTTCGGCATCGGGGACCATGCGTTCGCCCTTCTGCCCCGGCAGTTTGGAAAGGGCCAGGTCGATGCGCCCCGCTTCCGGCGCGGGCTCGCCGACGACCACCGCCCAATAGACCTTGCGGGCGGTTTTGGAACGAAAGGCCTCGGCCAGTTTCGCCGCCGCCCGGGCGCTCCGCCCCAGCACCAGCACGCCCGAGGTGTCCTTGTCCAGGCGATGCACCAACTTCGGCCTTTCCCCACCTTCGGCGCGCAGGCCGTCGAGCAGGCCGTCGATGCTTTTGCGAACGCCGGTTCCCCCCTGCACGGCCAGGCCCGGCGGCTTGTTGAGGACGATGACGGTTTCGTCCTGGTACAAGATCCATTGGCGTATCTCATCGGCATCGACATCCCGGGGGCGCGGGGGCGCCGCCCGGCGTTCCGTCTTCATGGGTGGCACCCGGATCATCTGCCCCGGCGACAGGCGATCCCCCGCCTTGGCCCGCTTGCCGTCGACCCGGACCTGCCCCTTGCGCAGCAGTTTCTGCAATTGAATATGGGAAAGGTCCGCATAATGACGCTTGAACCAGCGGTCGAGCCGGATGTCCGCGTCGTCCTCGGCAACCTCGACGGTGCTGACGCCGCTCATGACAGCACCTGCCGGAACAGGGCCATGCCGGCGAACAGGGCAGCCACGGACAACACCACCGAAAGGCCGGCGTATAGCGCCGCCGCCGCCAACTGACCGCGCGTGGCCAGGAACACCACATCCTGGGAAAAGGCCGAAAACGTGGTGAAGGCGCCGAGCACGCCGACGACCAGGAAGGCCCGCATTTCCTGCCCCGGCGACCAGTTGAGGGCCATGACCTCGATCAGCGAGCCCAGGGCGAAGGAACCGATCACATTGACGGCGAGGGTGGCGTGGGGAAAGCCCGCGGGCAAGAAATGCCCGATGCCGCTCATCATCAGGTAGCGTAACACCGCGCCGAGGGCGCCGCCGCAGGCGACGGAAAGCAGGATCGTCGCCTTCATTCTGACGCCCCCCCTGTTCTCTTGTCCCGGAGCTTGCTCCAGTAATCCAAGCGCTTTTGGATTTCCCGTTCGAAGCCCCTTTCCTTGGGACGGTAGAAGCGTTGCCGGTTCATGCCGTCGGGAAAGTAATTCTGCCCGGAAAAGCCGTCCTCGGCGTCGTGATCGTAGGCGTAGCCGTCGCCGTAGCCCAGTTCCTTCATCATCTTGGTCGGGGCGTTGAGGATATGCATGGGCGGGGTTAGCGAGCCGGTTTCCCGGGCCGCCCGGCGGGAGGCCTTTTCCGCCATGTAGGCGGCATTGGATTTGGGCGCCGTGGCCAGGTAAATAACGCACTGGACCAGCGCCAGTTCTCCTTCCGGCGAGCCCAGCCGCTCATAGGCCTGCCAGGCCGCCGTCGCCTGGGTCAGGGCCTGCGGGTCGGCGAGGCCGATATCCTCGACGGAAAAGCGAAGCAGGCGGCGGGCGATGTAATGGGGGTCCTCGCCGCCGGCGATCATGCGGGCGAACCAGTAGAGGGCGGCGTCCGTGTCGGAGCCGCGCAGGGATTTATGCAGGGCGCTGATCAGGTTGTAGTGGCCTTCCTGGGATTTGTCGTAGAGCGGCATGCGCCGCTGCACGGCCTCGGTCAGGGCCGCTGTGTCCAGGGTTTCCGATCCGGGCAGGGCGAACAGGGCCTCGGCCATGTTCAGCAGATAACGCCCGTCGCCGTCGGCCATCGCCCGCAGGGAGGCCCTGGCATCGCCGTCAAGAGGCAGCGGGCGGCCCTCCTCCGCCTCGGCACGAACCAGCAACTCCTCCAGGGCGGCGTCGTCGAGGCGGTTCAGCACCAGCACCTGACAGCGCGAAAGCAGGGCCGCATTCAATTCGAAGGACGGGTTTTCCGTCGTCGCGCCGACGAGGATCACCGTGCCGTCCTCCACATAGGGCAGGAACCCGTCCTGCTGGGCCCGGTTGAAGCGGTGGACCTCGTCGATGAATAGCAGGGTCCCCTGCCCGCCCGCCCGGCGGCCCTTCGCCGCCTCGAACACCTTGCGCAAATCGGCGACGCCGGAAAACACCGCCGACAGGGGCTCGAAATGCAGGTCCGTGTGTTCCGCCAGCAGCCGGGCCGTGGTCGTCTTTCCCGTCCCCGGCGGGCCCCAGAGGATGATTGAGGTCATGGTTCCGGCGGCCCGCATCCTGCCGATGGGCTTGTCCGGGGCCAGCAAATGGTCCTGTCCGACGATTTCGTCCAGGGAACGGGGGCGCAGGCGGTCGGCCAGCGGGCGCGGGGCCTGTGCCTCGAACAGGGTGTTCACCGGTCGACCACCAATTTCATCACCTTGCCGCCCCGCTTGAGGCTGATGGCCCAGCTATCGACCCGCCGCCGGAGCAGGTTCTCCAGGGCCAGGGTGCTGGCGACGGCGTGGTGGTTGACGGCGATGATCCTGTCCCCGGCGCGAAGGCCGAGGCGGACGGCGAAACTGCGTTCTTCCATGTCGAGAATGTAGACCCCCTGCTCGAATTCCTCGAGTCCGATTTCATCGGCCAGGGCCGGCGACATGTTGGCGATCAGGGCCCCGGACAGGGGATGCTGACCGGATAGCCGCCGCAGGTCCCGTTTCGGGGTTTCGGGCGGCGGCGCCAGGTCCAGGCGCAGGGTCTTTTCCCGCTGCCGGCTGAGCACCCCGAGGTCGGCCCGTTCGCCGAGGACCAGGGTGGCGATCTGATAGGTCAGGGCGCGGGGCTCGTCGACGGGATTGCCGTTGACGGAAAGCACCACGTCGCCCGCCTTCAGTCCGGCCCGGTCCGCCGGGCCGCCCGCATGCACCTTCTTGATCAGGACCCCCATGGGCCGCGCCATGCCGAGAGTGGCGGCGAGATCGGGCGTCACCGCCTGACCCAGGGCCCCGAGCCAGGGCCGAACCAGCCGCCCGCCCTTCACCGTGCCGGCGACGACGGCCCGGACCATGTTCGAGGGAATGGCGAAGCCGATGCCGAGCGAGCCGCCGCTCTTGGAATAGATCGCCGTGTTGATGCCGACCAGACGCCCGTCCATGCCGATCAGGGCGCCGCCGGAATTGCCCGGGTTGATGGCCGCGTCGGTCTGAATGAACGAGGCGAAATCGGAATCGACGACCCGGGTGCGGGCCAGCGCCGAGACGATGCCGCTGGTCACCGTCTGGCCGACGCCGAAGGGGTTGCCGATGGCCAGCACCAGGTCGCCGACCTCCAACTCGTCGGAATTGCGAATGGCCAGGAACGGCAACTCCTCGCCCTTGGCGTCGACCTGCAACACGGCCAGGTCCGTGCGTTCATCGACGCCGACGATCTCGGCCTCGAATTCCCGGCGGTCGGTGAGGACGACGGTGATCTCATCGGCCCCCTCGATGACGTGATTGTTGGTCACCAGCAAACCGTCGGCGCGGACGATGACCCCCGACCCCAGGGAATTCTGCACCCGTTTGCGGCTTGACGAAAAGCCGGGTACGTCGCCGAAAAAGCGCTGAAAGAACGGATCGTTGAACAACGGCGAAATGCGGCGGCCGCGCACCACCTTGCGGGTGTAGATATTGACAACCGCCGGGGCCGCCTTGGCGACCAGCGGGGCGTAGGAGTATTCCACCTGTTGGCGGGAGCCGGGAACGGTCTTGCCGGCGGCCAGGGCCTCGCCCGCCAGGGCCAGCAGCAGGGCCAGTCCCGCCACGATCGCATGTCTCATGTTTTTCCAGTCCATGGATTCTTGTCGCTTTGCGGGCCAGTCTAGAACATGTCGCCCCCATTCGGAACCTGTTGATGGCCCTCCTCCGGGTTCTGTGTTAATCAACGGCATCGTTGTCAGCGAATCCAGAGTAGTTCGGCCATGTCCATTCATCCCGTCATCCTGTCCGGAGGGTCCGGCACCCGGCTTTGGCCGATGTCGCGAAAGCACCTGCCGAAGCAACTGCTCTCGCTGACGTCGGAACAGTCCCTGCTACAGGAAACCATGGAGCGGGTTTCCGGGCCGGATTTCGAGACCCCCCTGGTCATCTGCAACGACGAACACCGGTTCATCGTCGCCGAGCAACTGCGACAGATGGCGCGGCCGGTCAGCGACATCATTCTCGAACCCATGGGACGCAACACCGCCCCCGCCGCCGCCATCGCCGCCCTCAGTCTGACGGCGGACGACGGGGACGCGGTGATGATGCTGTTGCCGTCCGACCACCTGATCGGAAACCGCGAGGCCTTCCTGAAAGCCGTCGGGATTGCGGAAGAGGCGGCCAGGGCGGGCTATCTGGTGACCTTCGGCATTGCCCCGGAGGGACCGGAAACCGGCTACGGCTATATCCGCAACGGCGCCCCCCTGGACCGGTTACCGGGCGCCTTCGCCGTCGATCAGTTCATCGAAAAGCCCGACGCCGAAAACGCCGCCCGCATGATCGCCGCCGGCGGGCATGAATGGAACAGCGGTATTTTCGTCTTCAAGGCGGCGGTATTTTTGAATGAATTAAATACATTACAGCCAAAACTTCTAGAATTTTGCGAAGATGCGGTTAAGCACGCCTCCCGCGACCTGGATTTCACCCGCCTGGGAGAGCAGGCGTTCCGGGACTGCCCGTCGGAATCCATCGATTACGCCGTCATGGAACACACCCGCAGGGCCTGCGTCGTCCCCGTCCACATGGGATGGAGCGATATCGGCTCCTGGTCGGAACTGTGGAAGGTGTCGGAAAAGGACGCCGACGGCAACGTCATCTCGGGCGATGTCTTCGCCGAGGACACCCACGGAAGCTACCTCAAGGCCGACGGCAAGATGATCGCCACCGTCGGCGTCAGGGACATGGTCGTCGTCGATACCGGCGACACGGTCCTGGTCGCCCCCAGGGACCGGGCCCAGGACATCCGCGCCATCGTCGACCGGCTCGACCGGGCGGGACGGACGGAACACCTTCTGCCGGGCCGGGTGCGGCGTCCCTGGGGCTGGTATCAGTCCCTCGACCGGGGAACGGCGTTTCAGGTCAAGCGCATCTGCGTCAACCCGGGGGCGCGGCTGTCCCTGCAGCGTCACCGGCGGCGGGCCGAACACTGGGTGGTGGTCAGCGGCCGGGCGCGGGTCCACTGCGACGGCCGGGAACAGACCCTGGACGCCAACCAGTCCACCTACATCCCGGTCGGGGCGGTCCACCGTCTGGAGAACCCGGACGAAGAGCCGCTTTACATTATCGAGGTGCAATCGGGTGACTATCTGGGCGAAGATGATATAGAACGTCTAGAAGATGATTTCGCGCGGGACTGAACAAAGGAGAAAGCCGTGTCCGTAACCGTATCCGTCGACGTCGCCCCCGGTGAGTTGATCGACAAGATCACCATCCTGGAAATCAAGCTGGAGCGGATCGACGACGAGGCGAAACTGGTCAACATCCGGACCGAGTTCGAGACCCTGACCCGGGCCCGCGACGCGGCCATCCCCCCTTCCGAGGACTTGAGCCGCCTTTCCGCCGATCTGAAGCGCATCAACGAGACCCTGTGGGAAGTGGAAGACGATATCCGCGACTGCGAGCGGGCAAAGGATTTCGGCGACACCTTCATCAAACTGGCCCGGGACGTCTACTTCACCAACGACAGGCGCTCCCAGGTGAAGCGGCAAATCAACGAACTGCTGGGCTCCCGGCTGATCGAGGAAAAATCCTACGCGGCTTATTGATGCTGAAACCGTTTCGCCTGCTCGACGCCCTGCTCGCCCTGAAACGCCGGTTCGTCCGACGCCCCGGGCCGGCGTCGGGGGTGCTGCTGATCTCCGCCGGAGGGCTCGGCGATACGGTCCTGTTCGCCCTTCTGGCCAGCCGGTTTTCCGCCCTCGCCCGGGACGGGGAAGCCGTCACCGTGCTGCTGCGCCGGGACGCCGCCAAAATGGCCTTCGTCCTGCCCGTCGCCTTCGGCCTGGAAATCGTCGACTTCAACCGCTTCAGAAAGTCCCTCGGCTACCGCCGGAAGGCCGCCAACCGCCTGTTCAGGGCCCACTACCGGCTGGTGGTCTCGACCGATCAGTTGCGCCACCCGGACCTGGACGAAGCCCTTCTCGCCATGGCCACCCCGGAACAGGCCTTCGCCATGGAACCCCGAAGCTGGCCGAAATATGACGCCCGCCTGCGGCGGAACCGCCGTCTCTACGACCGCCTGTTCGACAGCGGCCCCGACCGGCTGGACAAGGTCGTCCGCTGGACCCGCTTCGTCAACTGGCTGACCGGTGACGACGCCCCGCCGCCGAAAGTCCGCCTTGATCTGGAAACAGCGGGGGAAGACACGCCGGACGTCCTGATCCAGCCGTTTTCCGCCGTCGCCGCCAAGCAGAGCCCGGCCGGTCTGTACGCCCGCATCATCGACGCCCTGCCCGAGGGAACCACCGTCGCCATCACCGGCGCCCTCGGCGACCGGACCGCCAACCCGGACTTCGAGGAACTGTTGACACGGGACAACGTTCGTTTCGACGCCTCCCCCTTCCAGGACCTGGCCCCGGCCCTGAAGGCGGCGAAACTGGTGATCAGCGTCGATACCGCCGCCATGCATCTGGCCGCCGCCCTCGGCGCCCCAACCCTGTGCCTGGCCAGCGCCGCCTACGTGGGGGAAATCGTCCCCTACGCCGACGAAATCATGCCCGGCAACGTGCGCTTCCTCTATCAGGGCATGGATTGCGAAGGCTGCCTCGGCGACTGCCGCCTGCCCTTCGTCGACGGCATGTACCCCTGCATCGCCGCCCTGGACGAAGACAAGGCGGTGCAATGGGCGCTGGAGATGCTGCGGGCATAAAAAAAGCCGCCCCGAAGGACGGCTTTTTCAAAGACTTCGGCGACGGGCCTATTCGGCTTCCGCCAGGGCCGCGGCCGCTTCTTCCGCCTCGACGCGGGCGATATCCTTGGCGCCCTTGGCCTCCGGGTCCCGGTCGACCAGTTCGATGACCGCCATCGGGGCCATGTCGCCGTAACGGTTTCCGGCCTTGAGCACCCGGGTATAGCCGCCGTTGCGCTCCTTGTAGCGCTCGGCCAGGCTGCTGAACAGCTTGGACACGATTTCGTTGTCCTTCAGCACCGCCAGGGCCTGGCGGCGGGCATGCAAGTCACCGCGCTTGCCCAGCGTGATCATCTTGTCGGCGATGCGGCGCAGTTCCTTCGCCTTGGGCAGGGTGGTGGTGATCTGCTCGTGCTCCAGCAAGGACACGGTCATGTTGGAGAACATCGCCTTGCGGTGCGAGCTCGTCCGGTTCAGTTTGCGGCCACTCATGCGATGTCGCATGGTCTCTCTCCTAGATAGTCAAAACGTTACTCAGAACGGGTCTTCCAGCTTTTTCGCCAGATCCTCGATGTTTTCCGGCGGCCAGTCGACGATTTCCATGCCCAGATGCAGGCCCATCTGCGACAGCACTTCCTTGATCTCGTTCAGGGACTTGCGGCCGAAATTGGGGGTCCGAAGCATGTCGGATTCGCTCTTCTGAACCAGATCGCCGATGTAAATGATGTTGTCGTTCTTCAGGCAGTTGGCCGAACGCACCGACAGTTCGAGCTCGTCGACCTTGCGCAGCAGGTTGCGGTTGAAGGGCAGTTCGTCCTTCTCCTCTTCCGGCTGAACCGCCTGCGGTTCTTCGAAGTTGATGAACAACTGCAACTGGTCCTGCAGAATGCGCGCCGCCAGGGCGACGGCGTCGTCGGGGGTGACGGAACCGTTGGTGGTCACTTCCAGGGACAGCTTGTCATGGTCGGTGATCTGGCCGACGCGCGAATTGTCCACCTTGTAGCTGACCTTGGTCACCGGCGAAAACACGGAATCGATGGGAATCAGGCCGATGGGCGAGTCCTCGGCGCGATGCTGCGCCGCCGCCACGTAACCCTTGCCGTGCTCGACGGTCATCTCCATGGACAGCTTGGCGCCCTTGTCCAGATGGCACAGCACCAGGTTGGGGTCCATGACTTCGATGTCCGGTCCGGTTTCGATATCGCCGGCCTTGACCTCGCCCGGGCCGGTGGCCTTCAGGGTAATCCGTTTCGGGCCTTCCGCATGCATGCGGAGTCCCATGGACTTGATGTTGAGGACGATGTCGGTGACATCCTCGCGGACGCCCGGAATGGATGAAAACTCGTGCAAGACGTTGTCGATCTGGACAGAGGTCACCGCCGCGCCCTGAAGGGACGACAGCAGGACCCGGCGCAAGGCGTTGCCCAGGGTCAGGCCGAAGCCGCGTTCCAGCGGTTCGGCGACGACGGTTGCACGCCGCGACGGGTCTGCACCCGGAACGACGTCAAGTTTCATCGGTTTAATCAGTTCCTGCCAATTCTTTTGAATCACGGAAAAAACCTCATGCTCAGCGCATTAATCTCAAACCCCCGGATATCCAGGGGCCAATGACAATTCCCCGCCCCGTCCGGGGCCGGAGAACAAACCGCCTAGACCCGGCGGCGCTTACGCGGACGGCAGCCGTTATGCGGAATCGGCGTGACGTCACGAATGGCGGTAATGGTGAAGCCGACGGCCTGCAGGGCCCTGAGGGCGGATTCCCGTCCGGAACCGGGTCCCTTGACCTCGACCTCGAGGGTCTTCATGCCATGCTCCTGAGCCTTGCGGCCCGCTTCCTCACCCGCCATCTGGGCGGCGTAAGGGGTCGACTTGCGGGAACCCTTGAAACCCTGGCTGCCAGCGGACGACCAGGCGATCGCGTTGCCCTGGGCATCGGTGATGGTGATCATGGTGTTGTTGAACGTGGCGTTTACATGGGCCACGCCTGACGCAATATTCTTGCGTTCGCGGCGGCGCGGGCGCTGTGTTGTCGGCTTTGCCATGGTTATTCCTAAACCTTACCTAGTAGCTTTTTTCTTGCCGGCGATGGCCTTGGCCGGTCCCTTGCGGGTCCGGGCGTTGGTGCTTGTCCGCTGTCCGCGCACCGGCAATCCACGGCGATGCCTGAGGCCCCGATAGCAGCCCAGATCCATCAACCGCTTGATGTTCATGGCGACTTCACGGCGAAGGTCACCTTCGACCTGATAGTCGTTGTCGATGGAATCACGGATGCCCGTCAGTTCCACTTCCGTCAGGTCGTTGACCCGCCGCTCGGCGGGAATGCCTACCTTTTCACAGATCTCGGCGGCCTTGGTGCGGCCGATTCCGTGGATGTACGTTAATGCGATCACGACCCGTTTTCCGGTCGGAATGTTCACGCCAGCAATACGCGCCAAAGCTGGTACTCCTTACCTGTTGGTTTTAAACGATAAAGACTGTCGCCGGGAATCCAAAGAGGCGCGATTATAGGCACTCTTATCCCTAAGTCAACACGCAGTCTTAGCCGATTAAATCCTTCATTTGTTTCGTCACATCATCGATGGCGGCCATGCCGTCGATGCTCTTCAAATTGCCTTTCTTTCCGTAGTAGGAAATGATCGGCGCCGTCTGCTCATGATAGGCCTGAAGCCTGGAACGGACGGTTTCGGCGTTGTCGTCGGCCCGGCGGCCGAATTCGGTGCCGCCACACTTGTCGCAGACCCCTTCCGTCGCCGGACGCTGAAAGGAATCGTGGTATCCGGCGCCGCAGCCGCTGCAGGTGTAGCGCCCGGTGATCCGTTCCACCATGGCCTCGTCATCGACCTGCATTTCGATCACCAGGTCCAGTTTCATGCCCTTGTCTTCGAACATGACGTCCAGGGCCTCGGCCTGCGGGGTGGTGCGGGGGAAACCGTCGAGAATAAAGCCTTTGGCGCAGTCATCCCGGTCGATGCGCGACGAGATCATGTTGATGATCAACTCGTCGGAGACCAGATCGCCTGCTTCCATCACGCCCTTGGCCTCCAGGCCGAGGGCGCTGCCGGACTCCACTTCCGCCCGCAGCATGTCGCCGGTCGAAAGTTGGATCAAATCATAGGCGTCCTGCAACCGCTTCGCCTGGGTTCCCTTTCCGGCCCCCGGAGGGCCCAATAGAATAAGCTTCATCCCCGTCTCCCTTTCAGTTTCGACTTCTTGATCAACCCTTCATACTGATGGGCAAGAAGATGCGACTGAATTTGGGCGACCGTGTCCATGGTCACGGTCACGACGATCAGCAAGCTGGTCCCGCCGAAGTAGAACGGCACGGAAAAGCGGGAAATGAGAATTTCGGGCAGCAGGCAGACAGCGGCCAGGTAGGCGGCGCCGACGACGGTCAGGCGGGTCAGCACCTTGTCCAGATACTGCGAGGTGTTTTTGCCGGGACGGATGCCGGGAATGAAACCGCCGTATTTCTTCAGGTTGTCGGCGGTGTCTTCCGGGTTGAAGACGACGGCCGTGTAGAAGAAGGCGAAGAACACGATCATGGCGACATAGATGGCCAGGTAAAGCGGCTGTCCCCGGCCCAGCAGGGCGGCGACGGTGGTCAGCCATTCCGGGCCCTGCCCGGCGGTGAAGCCGATCACGGTCATCGGCAGCAACAGAATGGAGCTGGCGAAAATCGGCGGAATGACGCCGGCGGTGTTCAGCTTCAGGGGCAGGTGCGAACTTTCACCGCCGGTCATCTTGTTGCCCTGCTGACGCTTCGGGTACTGGACGATGATGCGGCGCTGGGCGCGCTCGATGAAGATGATGAAGAAGATGACGCCGATGGACATGACGATCAGGGCGACGATCAGCAGCGACGAAAGCGCGCCCGTGCGGCCCAGTTCCAGGGTGCCGGCGATGGCGCTCGGCAGGTTGGCGACGATACCGGCGAAAATGATCAGGGAAATGCCGTTGCCGATGCCACGCGCCGTGATCTGCTCGCCCAGCCACATCAGGAACATGGTGCCGCCGACCAGGGTGACCACGGTGGTGAAGCGGAAGAACACCCCCGGATCGATGACGGCGGAACCGGCGCTCGAAGTCATGCCTTCCAGGCCGACGGCGATGCCGTAGGCCTGCATGGTGGTGATCGCCACCGTCAGGTAGCGGGTGTACTGGTTGATCAGCTTGCGTCCGGACTCACCCTCTTTCTTGATCGCCGCCATCTTCGGCGAGACCGAGGTCATCAACTGCATGATGATCGACGCCGAAATGTAGGGCATGATGTTGAGGGCGAAGATGGTCATACGGCCCAGCGCGCCGCCCGAGAACATGTCGAACATGCCCAGGATGCCGCCCGCCTGCTGGGAGAAGATATCCTGCAGGACCACCGGATCGATTCCCGGCAGGGGAATATAGGTGCCCAGCCGATAGACAATCAGCGCGCCCAGGGTGAACCAGATACGGTTCTTCAGCTCCGTCGCCTTCGAGAAGGCGGAGAAGTTCATGTTGGCGGCGAGTTGTTCGGCTGCTGAGGACATGCTTGGGGTCCTGCCCTATTCGGCTGTTTCTGCTTTGGCTTCGCCGCCGCGCGGCGCGGTGACGACAACCTTGCCGCCGGCCTTTTCAATGGCGGCGACGGCGCCCTTGGTGGCGCCGGCGGCCTCGACGGTAACTTTCGCCGTGATTTCGCCCTTGCCGAGGAGCTTGAGGCCGTCCTTCGACTTGCCGACGACGCCCGCTTCCAGCAGGACCGCCATGTCGATGGCCTTCTTGGCGTCGACCTTGCCGGCATCAATGGCCGCCTGCAGCTTGCCGACGTTCAATTCGGAAAAGTCCTTGGAGAACGGGTTCTTGAAGCCCCGTTTCGGCAAACGCCGGTACAGCGGCATCTGCCCGCCTTCGAAGCCGAGCAGAGACACGCCGCTGCGGGACTTCTGGCCCTTGTGGCCACGGCCGCCGGTCTTGCCGGTGCCGGATCCGATGCCGCGGCCGACCCGCTTGCGGTTCTTGGTGGCGCCGGCGTTATCGCGAAGTTCGTTCAGTTTCATTTTCTTTCCTTTCGGCTTGCGCCCCGCCCCGCCTGAAAATCGGGGTGGAACTCGCCCATGTTCACTTGTTCAAGCGGGATCAGCCCGCTTCTTCGACCCGGACAAGGTGCTTGACCTTGTTGATCATGCCACGAACGGAGGGCGTGTCCTCCAACTCGCGGGTCTTGTGCATTTTGTTGAGCCCCAGGCCCTTCAGGCATTCGCGCTGATACTTCTGGCGGCCGATGGGGCTGCCGGTCTGGGTCACGGTGACGGTGGCTTTTTTCTTGTCAGCCATCTGCTTGCTCCTTCGCTGCGGCGGCCGGAGCGGCGGCGCCGCCACGGCGGGCGACGATGTCGCTGACCTTCTTGCCGCGACGGGCAGCAACGCTGCGCGGCGAAGAGCTGTGGGTCAGGGCGTTGAACGTCGCCTTGATCATGTTATGGGGGTTGGCGGTGCCGATGGATTTGGTCACCACGTCCTGCACGCCCATGGCCTCGAAAACAGCGCGCATGGGGCCGCCGGCGATGATGCCCGTGCCCGGAGGGGCGCTGCGCAGGACCACCTTGCCGGCGCCGAAATTGCCTTCGACGTCGTGATGCAGGGTGCGGCCGTCACGCAGGGGAACGTGGATCATCTCCCGCTTCGCCTGGTCCGTCGCCTTGCGGATGGCTTCCGGAACCTCGCGGGCCTTGCCGGTGCCGAAACCGACGCGGCCACTGCCGTCGCCGGCGACAACCAGGGCGGCGAAGGAGAAGCGGCGGCCACCCTTGACCACCTTGGCGACGCGGTTGATGTGAACCAGCTTGTCGATCAGTTCGTCATCGCGTTCGCGCTGCTCTTCCTGCTTACGGCCGCGGCCACGGCCGGGACGGCGCTGATCGTTCCTGTTGGATGAGGGGGTCTGTGCCATGGATGTCACGCTCCTAGAAAGACAGGCCGGCTTCGCGAGCCGCCTCGGCCAGGGCCTTCACCCGGCCGTGATATTTGTATCCGCCGCGGTCGAAGACCACGTCCTTGACGCCCGCCTTGACGGCGCGTTCGGCCAGCAGCTTGCCGACTTCACCGGCTGCGGAGGTATCGGCGCCGGTCTTGACCTTGCCGCGCATGTCCTTTTCCGTGGTCGAGGCGGCGGCCAGGGTGACGCCCTGGGAATCGTCGATGACCTGGGCGTAAATGTGCTTGCCGGAACGGAACACGGAAAGCCGGGGGCGGGAGCCGCCGGCGCGCCGGATCTGGGCGCGGTTGCGGCCCTTGCGGCGTTCGAAGAGTTGCTTTGAGTTGGCCATGACTTACTTCTTCTTGCCTTCTTTACGCAGGATGTACTCGTCTTGGTATTTGACGCCCTTGCCCTTGTAGGGTTCCGGCGGCCGGTAGGCGCGGATCTCGGAGGCCGTCTGCCCGACCTGCTGCTTGTCCCTGCCGGAAACGGAAATGTGCGTCTGGTCGGGGCAGGTGATGGTCACGCCTTCGGGGATCGCGTGACGAACCTCGTGGGAGAAACCAAGCTGCATGACCAGTTCGTTGCCCTGAATCTGGGCCCGGTAACCGACGCCGTTGATTTCAAGGTTCCGGGTGTAGCCTTCGGAAACGCCGACCACCAGATTATTGATCACGCTGCGCGCCGTGCCCCACATCTTGCGGGCGCGGATGGATCCGCCACGGGGCTTGACCCACACGAGATTGTCTTCCCGGCTGATATCGACGTCATCGGTCAGGGTGGCGGACAGTTCGCCCAGCTTGCCCTTCGCGGTGACCTGCTGGCCGACGATGGCGAGATCGACGCCGTCGGGAACTTCAACAGGGTTTTTACCAATTCGAGACATGGTTTCAGTCCTATCCTAAAAGACCTGGCAGAGCACTTCGCCGCCAACGTTGGCGTCCCGTGCCTCGGCATCGGACATCACGCCGCGGGGGGTCGACAGGATGGAAATCCCGAGACCGTTGTAGACCCGCGACAGGTCCTTGATCTTTGAGTAAACCCGGCAGCCGGGGGTCGACACGCGGCTGATTTCGCGAATCACGGGGTCGCCCTCGTGATACTTCAGCTCGATGGTCAGTTCATTGATTCCGGGGCGCACTTCGTTCTGGGTGTATCCGCGGATGAACCCTTCACGCTGAAGGACGTCCAGCACATTGGCGCGCAGCTTCGAGGCCGGGGCCATGACGGTGCTTTTGCGGGCCTGTTGGCCGTTGCGGATGCGCGTGAGCATATCGCCCAAGGGATCGGTCATAGACATATTCGTACCTCTCCTACCAGCTCGACTTAACCATGCCGGGGATTTGACCGGTGGATGCCAGTTCGCGCAAAGCGATGCGCGACAGCTTGAATTTACGGTAATTGCCACGGGGACGGCCGGTCAGGCCGCAACGCAGGCGCTGCCTGACGGGCGACGCGTTGCGCGGAACCTCCGCCAGCTTCAAACGGGCTTCGAAACGCTCTTCCAGGGACAGCGAGGTGTCCTTGGCCTTGGCTTTCAAGGTTGCCCGGCGCGAGGCGTGCTTAGCCGCCATGCGTTCCCGCTTCGAGTTCCTCTCGACGACGCTTTTCCTAGCCATTACTTGTTGTCTCCGGTTGCTTCGCCCTTGAACGGCAAGTCAAAACCCTTGAGCAGGGACTTGGCCTCTTCGTCCGTCTTGGCGGTTGTGCAGATTACGATGTCCATGCCGCGAATGCGGTCGACCTTGTCGTAGTCAATCTCGGGAAAGATGATCTGTTCCTTGACGCCCATGGCGTAGTTGCCGTTGCCGTCGAAGCTCTTGCCGTTGAGGCCGCGGAAATCGCGGACGCGCGGCAGGGCGATGGTAACCAGGCGGTCGAGGAATTCATACATGCGTTCGCGGCGCAGGGTCACCTTGCAGCCGACGGTCATGCCGTCGCGCAGCTTGAAGGTGGCGATGGATTTCTTGGCCTTGGTGATCACCGGCTTCTGGCCGGTGATGTTGGTCAGATCCTCGACGGCGCCGTTGATCAGCTTGCGATCCTGGGACGCTTCGCCGACGCCCATGTTGATGACGATCTTTTCAAGCTTCGGCACCTGCATGGCGCTCGAGTACTTGTACTCGTCCTGCAAGGCCGGACGGACCGTCTTTTCGTAGTGTTCCTGTAAACGTGACATTATCCGTGCATCCGCTTAATTGTCGATGACTTCGCCGGACCGCTTGGCATAGCGGACCTTGCGGCCATCCTTGAGAATCTTGACGCCCGTGCGCGTCGGCTTGTCGTCCTTGGGATCGGCGAGGGCCAGATTCGAAACATGAATCGAGGCTTCCTTCTCGACGATACCGCCGGCCGACATCTGGGTCGGGCGGGTGTGGCGCTTCACCATATTGACACCTTGCACGACGGCGCGATTATCGCTCGGGATCATGCGGAGGACTTCTCCGGTTTTCCCTTTGTCCTTGCCGGTGCGGACGACGACCTTGTCGCCCTTTTTCATACGTAATTTCTGAGCCATCTTCGGGTTTACCTACTCACAAGACTTCCGGAGCCAAGGAAATGATCTTCATGTATTTCTTGGCGCGCAGTTCACGGGTCACCGGGCCGAAAATACGGGTTCCGATGGGCTCGCCCTGCTTGTTGATCAGCACGGCGGCGTTATTGTCGAAACGGATCGCCGTTCCGTCGGCGCGGCGGATGTCCTTGGCCGTGCGGACGACGACGGCTTGCACCACGTCCCCCTTCTTGACGCGGCCGCGCGGGATAGCCTCCTTGATGGAGACAACGATGACGTCGCCCACGGAAGCATACTTCCGCTTCGAGCCGCCCAGCACCTTGATGCACTGCACCCGGCGCGCGCCGGAGTTGTCGGCAACGTCCAAGTTGGTTTCTACTTGGATCATCTTTTCTTTCCTCTTATCCGTTCACCTTCGACCGCGGATTAGGCGGTTTCGGTGACGATTTCCCACTTCTTGCGCTTCGACAGCGGACGACATTCACGGATTTTCACCACGTCGCCGACCTTGATCGCATTGGTTTCGTCATGCGCCGCGTACTTCTTCGAACGGCGGATGAATTTTTTGTAGAGCGGGTGCTTGAACCGACGTTCGACCTGAACGGTCACGGTCTTGTCCATTTTGTCGCTCACCACGACTCCTTGCAGTACTCGCCTGGGCATCTGTCGTTACCTCTGTGTCTTAGGACGCGGCCTTGGCGGCGCCGGCGCGCTCGCCAAGGATGGTTTTAATGCGTGCGATGCCCCGGGAGACCTGGCGGCAGCGCGCGGTGTTTTCAAGCTGGCCGCTGGCGGCCTGGAAACGAAGGTTGAAGGACTCCTTGCGAAGACCGACAAGTTCTTCCTTCAGTTCGTCGTCGGATTTGGCGCGCAGATCAGCGGCCTTCATGCCTTTACTCATGGCCCTACTCCTCTTCGCCGAGACGCGTCACGAAACGGGTCTGCAACGGCAGTTTGGCGGCGGCGAGTTCGAAAGCCCGCTTGGCGATGTGCTTGGGAACGCCGTCCAGCTCGAACATGATGCGGCCGGGCTTGACGCGGCACGCCCAGTATTCCGGCGAGCCCTTACCCTTACCCTGGCGGACCTCCGCAGGCTTCTGGGAAACCGGCACGTCCGGGAAGATGCGGATCCAGACACGACCGGCACGCTTCATGTGGCGGGTCATGGCGCGGCGGGCGGCTTCGATCTGGCGGGCGGTGACGCGCTCCGGCGACGTCGCCTTAAGGCCATAGGCGCCGAAGTTCAATGTGGTTCCGCCTTTGGCCTTGCCGTGGATGCGGCCTTTGTGGGCCTTCCGGAATTTTGTACGTTTTGGGCTGAGCATCGTATTCGCTTCCGCTTAAGTCCTGAATATCGCCGGCTTATCGGGCCGGCTGTGAATCAATGGTCTGCTTTTCCATGGCCATGGGATCGTGGGCCATGATTTCACCCTTGTAGATCCAGACCTTGACGCCGCAGGCGCCGTAAGTGGTGCGTGCCGTCGAGGTGCCGTAATCCACATGGGCGCGCAGGGTGTGCAGGGGCACGCGGCCTTCGTGGTACCAGACGTCGCGGGCGATTTCCGCGCCGCCGAGACGGCCGGAGCAATAAATGCGGATGCCTTCCGCGCCGAGCCGCATGGCCGACTGGACGACCCGCTTCATGGCGCGGCGGACCGAAACCCGGCGCTCCATCTGCTGGGCGACGTTTTCCGCCACCAGCTGGGCCTCGATTTCCGGCTTGCGGATCTCAACGATGTTGAGATGCACTTCCGAGCCGGTCATCTTGGAAATGTCCTGACGCAGCTTTTCGATGTCCGCGCCCTTCTTGCCGATGATGACGCCGGGACGGGCCGTGTGAACGGTGATCCGGGCCTTCTTGGCCGGACGTTCGATGACGACCTTGGAAACGCCGGCCTGGGCCAGACGCTTGAACAGGAATTTCCGGATGCGCAGGTCTTCATGCAGCATGTCGGCATACTGGTCGTCGGCGTACCAACGGGAGTCCCAGGTGCGGATAATGCCCAGCCTCAGGCCGATCGGATTGACTTTCTGACCCATTTTATGCGGTCTCCTCGCGCTCGCGCACAATGACGCGCAAATTGCTGAAGGGTTTAAGAATTTTACCGGTGCGGCCGCGCGCGCGGGCCCGCCAGCGTTTCATGACCATGGTCTTGCCGACCGTCGCCTCGGCGACATACAGGCGGTCGACGTCCAGGTCGTGGTTGTTTTCGGCATTGGCGATGGCAGATTCCAGGACCTTGCGGACGTCACCGGCGATCCGGCGCTTGGAAAACTGCAATTCGGAAATCGCCTTTTCGCAATCCAGGCCCCTGATCTGGCTGGCCACCAGGTTCAGCTTCTGCGGGCTGACCCGCATGTGCTTGGAATAGGCCATGGCCTCGTTGTCCGCGTAAGGACGGGGTGCTGATTTCTTACCCATGACTAGCCTCTCTTGGCCTTCTTGTCGGCGGTGTGCCCCAGATAGGTGCGGGTCGGAGAGAACTCGCCCATCTTGTGGCCGATCATGTCTTCGGTGATCAGAACGGGGATGAACTTGTGGCCGTTGTAAACGCCAAAAGTCAGCCCGACGAACTGGGGCAGGATCGTCGAACGACGGGACCAGGTCTTGATGACCTCGTTGCGGCCGCCGGCGCGAACGGTCTCTGCCTTTTTAAGAAGGTATCCGTCTACGAACGGACCTTTCCATACGGAACGAGCCAAAACCGCCTCCTACTTCTTGCTGTGACGGCGGCGCATAATCAGGCGATCCGTCTTCTTGTTGCTACGTGTGCGCTTGCCCTTGGTCGGCTTGCCCCAGGGGGTCACCGGATGGCGGCCGCCGGAGGTCCGGCCTTCGCCGCCGCCATGGGGATGGTCGATGGGGTTCATGGCGACGCCGCGCACGGACGGGCGCTTGCCGAGCCAGCGGTTGCGGCCGGCCTTGCCCAGTTTGATGTTCTGCTGATCCGGGTTCGACACGGCGCCGATGGTGGCCATGCATTCGCCGCGAACCATCCGCAGCTCGCCGGAGCTGAGGCGGAGCTGGGCGTATCCCTGGTCCTTACCGATCAACTGCACATAGGTGCCCGCCGAACGGGCGATCTGACCGCCCTTGCCGGGCTTCATTTCCACGTTGTGGATGATCGTGCCGACGGGGATGTTTTTCATGGGCATGGCGTTGCCGGGACGAATGTCCACCTGCTCGCCGGCCACCACCTTGTCGCCGACAGCGACGCGCTGCGGGGCCAGGATGTACATGCGCTCGCCGTCCTCGTAGTTGACGAGGGCGATGAAGGCGGTGCGGTTGGGATCATACTCCAGGCGCTCGACCGTGCCGACGACGTCGAACTTGGTGCGCTTGAAGTCGATGATCCGGTAACGGCGCTTGTGTCCGCCACCACGGCGCCGCGCGGTGATGCGTCCGGTGTTGTTGCGGCCGCCCTTCTTGCGCAGACCCTCGGTCAGCGCCTTCTCGGGCTTGCCCTTCCACAGGCCGTCCCGCTTGACGAGAACCAGGCCGCGGCGTCCGGGCGTCGTTGGTTTGAACTGCTTGAGTGCCATGACTAGACCTTAAACCCCCGTCGAAATATCAATGGACTGACCTTCGGCCAAGGTGACGATGGCCTTCTTGGTGTCGATCCGCCGTCCCGGACGTCCCCGGAAACGCTTGACCTTGCCCTTGTTGATCAGAGTGTTCACGGCCGTGACGTTGACCTTGAACAGGTCTTCGACGGCGGCCTTGATCTCAGGCTTGCTGGCGTCCATGGGGACGCGGAAGCTGACCTGGTTGAATTCGGAAAGCAGGGTCGACTTTTCGGTAATCACCGGCGAGCGGAGCAGCTCGAACATGCGCTCCTTGCTCGGCGTCGCCTTGCCGCTGTACTTGCTCAGGCTCATTTCAAACGCTCCACGAGTTTCTCGACGGCATCCTTGGTCAGCACCAGGGTATCGCGGCGCAGGATGTCGTACACGTTGGCGCCCTGACTCGGCAAAACGTCGAGACCGGCGATGTTGCGGGCGGCGAGCTGGAAGTTCTCGTCCGGTTCCGCGCCGTCGATGACCAGGGCCGAGCCCCAGCCCAGCTTGCCGAGGCTTTTCACCAGATCGGACGTCTTCGGGCTTTTCACCTTGGCGTCTTCGAGAATGATCAGCTTGCCTTCCGCCTGTTTCGACGACAGGGCCGATTTCAGGGCCAGCTTGCGGACCTTCTTCTGCAGGGAAAAGCCGTGGTCGCGCACATGGGGTCCGAAAACAACGCCGCCGCCGCGCATCTGCGGGGCCCGCTTGGAGCCCTGGCGGGCGGAACCGGTGCCCTTCTGCTTGAACGGCTTGGCCGTGGTGCCGCTGACCTCGGAACGGGTCTTGACCTTGTGGTTGCCGCCGCGGCGCTTGGCCAACTGCCAATTGACGTAACGGGACATCAGGTCCGGGCGCACGGCGGCGCCGAACACGGCGTCGTCCAGATCGACGGAACCGACCTTCTTGTTATCGAGACTGATGATATCGCACTTCATGATTTATTCTTCCTTCGTCTCGGCTTCTTCCGCCGGAGCCTCGGCCGGGGCCTCCTCGACCTGGGCTTCTTCCGCCGGGGCTTCCTCGGCGGGCGCTTCGGCGGCAGGGGCTTCGTTGCTGACGACGGCGGCGGGGAACGGCAGGTCCAGGGTGTTGACGCGCTTCACCGAGTCGAAGATGCGGACATAACCACCCTTGGAGCCGGGCACCGCGCCCTTGATCAGGATCAGGCCACGGTCGCCGTCGATGGAAACCACTTCCAGGTTCTGGGTGGTCACCGTCGCGTCGCCCATGTGACCGGCCATCTTCTTGCCCTTGAACACGCGTCCCGGATCCTGGCACTGACCGGTGGACCCGTGCGAACGGTGCGAGATGGAGACACCGTGCGAGGCGCGAAGGCCGCCGAAACCGTGGCGCTTCATGCCGCCGGCGAATCCCTTACCGATGGAGGTGCCGGTGACGTCCACATACTGGCCGGCGACGAAATGATCGGCTGAGATCTGCGCGCCCACCTCGACCAGGGCGTCGGGAGCGACGCGGAATTCGGCGAGACGGCGCTTGGGTTCCACCTTGGCGGCAGCGAAATGCCCGCGCATGGCGCTGGAAACCCGTTTCACCTTGGCGTTGCCGATACCGAGCTGCAGGGCGGTGTAGCCGTCCTTTTCCTCGGTGCGCTGGGCAACCACCTGGCAATTGTCCACTTTCAGCACGGTGACGGGGATATGACGCCCGTCATCGGCGAAAACGCGCGACATGCCAACTTTTTGCGCGATCAGACCTGTACGCATAACTTAAGTCCCTAATCCTGGCCTAAAGTTTGATTTCAACATCGACGCCGGCGGCGAGATCGAGCTTCATCAGCGCGTCCACCGTCTGCGGGGTCGGGTCAACGATATCGAGCACCCGCTTGTGGGTGCGGATTTCGAACTGTTCGCGCGACTTCTTGTCGATGAAGGGCGAACGCAGAACCGTAAAACGCTCGATCCGGGTCGGCAGCGGGATCGGGCCGCGAACGTCGGCGCCGGTCCGTTTTGCCGTGTTGATGATCTCGCCTGCCGACTGATCGAGCACGCGGTGATCGAACGCTTTCAAGCGGATACGGATATTCTGGTGTTCCA
Organism: uncultured Thalassospiraceae bacterium; assembly: GCA_964344645.1. Taxonomy (GTDB): domain Bacteria; phylum Pseudomonadota; class Alphaproteobacteria; order Rhodospirillales; family JABHCV01; genus JACNJU01. Next base: position 116 of record CAYFOJ010000037.1, on the reverse strand, counting down.
TAACTTTAGACCTAATCAATCAAAAGCGCCCCTTTTCGGGGGCGCTTATATCCATCCTACCTATTCGACAATCGAGGCGACGACGCCGGCGCCGACGGTGCGGCCACCTTCGCGGA
>CAYFOJ010000036.1:0-29508 GCA_964344645.1 uncultured Thalassospiraceae bacterium | reverse complement strand
TTGTCGCGGCTGCCGAGGGCGAGGTAGACCTCGGAGGCGCCCTTGAAGCAGGCCGCTGCCTCTTTCAGGACCGCCGTGTTCTCCGTGCGCCGGTACAGGGAAAACGTCACCGCGCCCAGGTTGTTGCTGGTCTGCGCCCACAGCAGGGGGGCGATCTCGCGCCGCCGGACCTCCAGGGATTGGCGGAAACAGGCCGCCGACTGCTCGAACACCCGTTCCCCGGTCACATGCTCGCCCATTTCCATCAGGGCGACGCCGAGCTGGTTCATCAGTTCGGACCAGGGGCCGGGCATGGTTTCGCGGGTGAACACCCTGAGGGCCAGTTGATAGGCGTGGGTGGCCGCCTTCAGGTGCTGAATCGACAGTTCGAACCGTGAAAGCTTGACCAGCACGTCGCCGAGCCGGGCATGGGCCAGGGCCCAGTCGTTCGGATGAGAGTCCGGGCCGAGCGCCGTGGCCACGGACTGATAGGCCCCGACCGCCCCCTTCAGGGGCTCGGCGTCGTTGTCGCGCACCGACTGCGCCTGCAGGGACGAGGCGAGATGGTTCTGCGCCAGGGCCCAGGGCAGGGGGCTTTCCGCGTCGTAGCTGTTGTCCAGGGCAAGCCGGTAGGCCTTGACCGCCCGGTCCAGATAGCGCGGGTTCCTGGTCAGCCGCCACATGGAGGCCATGACGTTGCCGACGGCGGCCATGACGGAAAGGAACGACCGCCGTCTCAATTCCGTCGGCGGCGCCTCCACATAGGCGTCGAGCTTTTCCACCGGCCCGTTCAACATTTCCGCCACTTCATCCCGCTGCGGGCTCGACTTCCGCGTCCCGACGGTGGCCTGAACCAGGGCCCTGACCAGTGCGGCCAGTTCCGGCGAGTACTGGATGGGCAGCTCCAGGGTGTCGCCGAGGCCGATGCTGCCGGGACGGGCGTCGCCGTCGGCCTGGCTGCACAGAAAACGCAGGATCACCGCCCGCCCGTCGTCCGAGATTTCCCCCCACAGCAGGATATCGGCCTGGGCCTGGGCCAGCCATTTGCGCCCGGTTTCCGCCGCCGAAACCATGCGCTCGACCAGGCTCCCCTTGCCGCTGGGCCTGAGGGTTTTCGTCAGGGTCCGCACCTGGACCCGGTCCTGGCCGTCCAGATCGGCGGCCAGACGCTGGGCCAGGGCATCGTTCTCGTCGCCGTCGAACCGGCCGAGCAGAATATCGACGAGGGGCTGTTCGCCGGGCTGGACGCCGGGCGCCCCGTCCCGGGCGGGCGGCCAGGCCTCGCCGCCCCCGCCCGGGGGCGGGGTGACCAGCCACTCGAACATGTCCTTCATGATGGCCATGAAACAGGGTCCTTCAACACCATCACCCCAGTGGTCTGCATCATCTAGAAATCAACACAGCGGCCCTTGCGTTCCCAGTCGCCGAAGCGGGTCGGTTCCGGCCCCTGCGGCCCGCCGGTTTCCTCGGGCCGGGGCGACGGGGCGCCGTTTTCCCGCACGGTTTCGGCGGGCGCGTCCGCCTGGGCTTGTTCATCTTTATCGCCGTCGTCCATCATGACTCCGAAAACTGAAGCAGGTCGGGCATAATTAAGCACTCAACCGTTGCGCTGGCAACGTCTTTGCGTCATGAAGGGCCATGACCGTTCCCTCCCCCTCCGCCCGCGCCGTCGCCCTCGACCTGATCGCCGCCGTCCTCAAGCGCCGCCGTCCCCTCGACGAGGCCCTGGAAGCCCATGCCGGGCTCGCTGCCCTGGACGGCCGGGAGCGGGCCTTCGCCCGCAACCTGGCCGCCACCACCCTGCGCCGGCTGGGACAGATCGACGCCCTGATCGGCCATTGCCTGGAACGCCCCCTGCCGCGCCGGGCCACCGCCGTCCGCGACGTGCTGCGCCTGGGCGTCTGTCAATTGCTGTTCCTGGAAACGCCGCCCCACGCCGCCGTCAACACCACCGTCGCCATGCTCGACGAACGGGACCTCGCGCCCTACAAGAAACTGGTCAACGCCATCCTCAGGCGGTTGGGCCGGGAGGGCCGGACCCTGCTGGAGAAACAGGACGCGGCGCGCCTGAACACCCCGGACTGGCTGTGGCGGTCCTGGCGGGCGGCCTATGGCGACGACGTCTGCCGGGCCATTGCCACGGCGCATTTGCTGGAAGCCCCCCTCGACATTTCGGTCAAGAGCCGCCCCGAAGACTGGGCCCACGCCCTGGATGCGGAGGTCTTGCCCACCGGCTCCCTGCGCCGGGCGCGAAGCGCCAACGTCCCCCGCCTGTCCGGTTTCGACGACGGCGAATGGTGGGTGCAGGACGCCGCCGCCGCCTTGCCGGCGATGTTGCTGGGCAAGATCGCCGGGCGGTCCGTCCTCGACCTGTGCGCCGCCCCCGGCGGCAAGACGGCGCAACTGTTGAGCCGGGGCGCCCGGGTGACCGCCGTCGAGCGGTCCGCCAACCGCCTGAAACGGCTGCGGGAGAACCTTGACCGGCTCAACCTGCAGGCCGATTGCGTCCAGGCCGACGCCGCCCTTTGGCGGCCCGGGGAGAGAGCCGACGCCGTGCTGCTCGACGCGCCCTGCTCGGCCACCGGCACCATTCGCCGCCATCCGGATATCCCTTTGCTGAAAACCGCCGAGGACGTGGAAAAACTCGGCCACGCCCAGGAACGGCTGCTGCGGGCCGCCCGCGAGATGGTCAGGCCGGGCGGGCGGATCGTCTTTTGCACCTGCTCCCTGCAACCCGAGGAGGGGCCGGATGTGGTCGCCCGTCTCCTCAAGGAGGACCCCGCCCTCCGCCGCCTGCCGGTCACGGCGGAGGAAATCGGCGGTTTGGGCGAACTGATTGATGAAAGCGGCGATCTCAGATGCCTGCCCAGCCATCTGGACGGCCGGGGCGGTCTCGACGGCTTCTACGCCGCCCGCCTGATAAGCGATTGAGTTTTCTAGCCGACTGCGATAAACCCGGTCCGCAACGAGGAAACACACATGGCCGATAAACCCACCTTCCACGAAAACCTGAGCGACCGCGACGAGGTCAAGGCCGGCAGCGAACGGTCCTTCGGGCTGGTCTTCGCGGTGGTGTTCATCATCGTCGCCCTGTGGCCCCTGTTCACCAAGGCGGACCAGGAAGGGGCGCTGCGGGTCTGGGCCCTTGTCGTCGCGGCCCTTTTCGGCGTCACCGCCCTGACCATGCCGCGCCTGCTGGCGCCGCTCAACAAGCTGTGGTTCGCCTTCGGTCTGCTGTTGCACAAGATCGTCAACCCCCTGATCATGGGGCTGTTGTTTTTCCTCACCGTGACCCCCATCGGCCTGATCATGCGGGCGCTCGGCAAGACCCCCCTGAAACTGGGCTTCGATCAACAAGCCGACAGTTACTGGATTCACCGGGACCCGCCGGGGCCGGAGGCGGAGTCCATGACGCGGCAATTTTAGGAGTACCGAAAATGGGTTTTTTAGCCGAATTATGGCAGTTCATGCGCGTGCGCAAGAAATTCTGGCTGTTGCCGATCATCATCATGATGGTGATTTTCGGCGGCCTGGTGGTTCTCAGCCAGGGATCGGCCGTCGCCCCCTTCATCTACACCATTTTCTAGAAACCCCGGCCTGATGCGTATTCTCGGCGTTTCCGCCTTTTATCACGACAGCGCCGCCGCCCTGATCGAGGACGGCGGCATCGTCGCGGCGGCCCAGGAAGAACGCTTCACCCGCAAGAAGCACGATTCCGCCTTTCCCGAACAGGCCATTACCTTTTGCCTGGAGCGGGCCGGGTGCGGCCTGGACGAGGTGGATTTCGTCGCCTTTTACGACAAGCCGTTCCTGAAGTTCGAGCGCCTGTTGGAGACCTATCTCTCCTATGCGCCCAGAGGCTTCACCTCGTTCAAGATGGCCATGCCCGTGTGGCTGAAGGAAAAGCTGTTTCAGAAGGATTACCTGCGCAAGCGCTTCCGGCAATTCGACGCCGAGTTCGACTGGATGAACAAGCTGCTGTTCGCCGAACACCATTTCAGCCATGCCGCCAGCGCCTTCTACCCGTCGCCCTTCGAAGACGCCTGCGTACTGACCATGGACGGGGTCGGCGAATGGGCGAGCACGTCCGTCGCCATCGGGCAAGGCAACGCCCTGGAGATCACCCGGGAACTACATTTCCCCCATTCCCTGGGCCTGCTCTATTCGGCGCTGACCTATTACACGGGCTTCAAGGTCAATTCCGGCGAATACAAGGTGATGGGCTTGGCCCCCTACGGCGAGCCGAAATTCGCCCAATTGATGCTGGACAACCTGATCGACGTGAAGGAGGACGGCTCCTTCCGCCTCGACCAGCGCTATTTCGATTATTGCACCGGCCTGCGCATGACCAACCGGAATTTCGACGACCTGTTCGGCGGACCGCCCAGGGGGCCAGAGGAACGGCTGACCCAGCGCCACATGGACCTGGCCGCTTCCATCCAGGCGGTGACCGAAGAGGTGGTGCTGAAAATGACCCGCGCCCTGGCCCGCGAGACGGGGCAGAAGAATCTGTGTCTGGCCGGTGGCGTGGCGCTGAACTGCGTCGCCAACGGCAAGGTCCTGCGCGACGGTGCGTTCGAGAACGTCTGGGTGCAACCGGCGGCCGGCGACGCCGGCGGGGCGCTGGGGGCGGCTCTGGCCGCCTATTACCAACACAACGGTCGGCCGCGCACGGTTTCCGGCGCCGGCGACGCCATGGCGGGATCCTATCTCGGGCCCGATTACGCCCAGGACGACATTGACCGGCGGCTCAAGGCGGCCGGGGCGGTGTTCGAAACCGTCGAGGCGAACGTGATGATCGAAACCACCGCCCGGGCGCTTGCCGACGGCAAGGCGGTCGGCTGGTTCCAGGGACGCATGGAATTCGGCCCCCGGGCCCTGGGCGGGCGCTCGTTCCTGGGCGACGCCCGCTCGCCGGAGATGCAAAAACTGCTGAATTTAAAGGTGAAATACCGGGAATCCTTCCGCCCCTTCGCCCCGGCGGTGCTGCGCGACGACGTCGCCGACTGGTTCGAACTGGACGGCGACAGCCCCTACATGCTGATGGTCGCCGACGTGGTCGAAAAGCGCCGCAAGGCCATGAGCGAGGCGGAACAGGCCCTGTTCGGCATCGACAAACTGAACGTCGCCCGTTCCGACATCCCCGCCGTCACCCACGTGGATTATTCCGCCCGCATCCAGACCGTGCACGCGGACACCAACCCCCCCTACCACGCGCTGATCAGCCGCTTCAAGGAGCTGACCGGCTGCCCGGTGATCGTCAACACCAGCTTCAACGTGCGCGGCGAACCCATCGTCTGCACGCCCGAGGACGCCTTCCACTGCTTCATGGGCACGGAAACGGAAATGCTGGTCGTCGGCAACGCGGTGCTGAAAAAAGAAGACCAGGACCCGGCCCTGAAGCAGGACTACAAGGACGCCTTCGAGCTGGATTGACGGGTCTCCGGCTTGCCCCGATTCGGCGAACCTGTTACCAAGACCCCTCAACACATGGCGGTGATGCGCGCCGCCGCCAATCTTGAATGAAGGCCTAATCAATGAAATCGGGGTCGCGATCCTTACCTTCATTTAATTCTATCAGTCGGTCCATGCGGCATCTGTTGTTCGCCAGCCCGCTTTACCCGATGATGCTCATGGGGCGCACGCCCGAGACCATGCGTGTTCATCCGCCGTCGCATCCCTCCGGCGATCCTGAGACCGGGCGGGCCATCCTCGACGGCGTTTTCACCCTTTCCCACCATCGCTGTGATTTGGGCCCGGAGCCCTGGACTTCACCGCCTGACACGACAGGACTCGTGGCCGAGCTACACGGGTTTTCCTGGGTCGCGGACCTGTTCGCCGTGGGTACGGATGAGGCCCGAAAGAAAGCCGGTGACCTGCTGCACGGATGGGCCCGTCATCATGGTAGATGGCAACAGACATCCTGGCGGCCGGATGTGCTTGGCGAGCGCCTGGTGAATTGGCTGTCTTTCTACCGCTTTCTGACGGCGGAACACGAGCCGGCGAAACGGGCGCTACACGATACGATAATGCCCCAGGCACGGCATCTCAGGAGAAGCCGCCCCCATGCGCCGAGAGACGGACGGGCGTTGAAAGCCATCCAGGGCCTGATTTATTCGGCCATCTGCCTGCAGGAGGGGCAGACCTTCCTCGCCCCGTCCCTGACCTTTCTGAATTCGGAAATCCAGCGTCAGATCTTTCCCGACGGCGGCCATTTCGAACGCAATCCCGCCCGTCTGCTGGAGGTGCTCTCCCGTCTCGGCCAGATCAGGAGCCTGTTGCAAGCCGCTCACATCGAGGTCCCCGCATTCCTGCAGGGCGCGATCGACCGAATGCCGCCCATGCTGCGGGCGATGCGCCATGGCGATGGGGGACTGGCCTTGTTCAATGGGGGGTTGGAGCAGGAGCGATCCTTGATCGATAAGGCCTTGGCGGAAACCGGCGTTAGGGGAAAGGCCCTGACCAGCGCCCCGCACAGCGGCTTTCAGCGCCTCGCCCTGGGCCGAACCGTGATCATCATGGACACGGGAAAGCCGCCGGGGGCCAACTGTTTCAACGCCCATGCCGGCGGCCTGAGTTTCGAAATGAGCGTCGGCAAGGATCGCCTGATCACCAATTGCGGCGCTTCCGGAATAGAGGGAGATCAGTGGGCGAGGGCCCTGCGCTCTACGGCCGCCCATTCGACGCTGTCCGTTGACGACCTGGATTCCGTCGAATTTTCCGCCGATGGGTCACTGGCTCGCGGCCCTTCCAATGTCGAATGCCAGCGCCGCGAGGCGGGCGGTTCAATTTGGCTGGAGGCGTCCCATGATGGCTTTCAAGCCAATGCCGGCGTCCGCCACCGCCGCAATCTTTATCTCGACGCCTCCGGCGAGGATTTCAGGGGCGAGGATCGTGTGGAAGGATCCGGGGGGACGCAATTCTGCCTGCGCTTTCATCTTCACCCCGGCGTCCATGCCTCCCAAGCCGAGGGGGGAACCACTATCCTGTTGAAGCCGGCCCATGGCGGCGGGTGGCGATTCCAGGCCAGCGGCGGCGCCATATCCCTCACGGAAAGCATCTATCTGGGACGCCGCGGCGAACCCCGACGGACGGATCAAATTGTCGTCTCAGGCCCCCTTAATGGCGATGGAGCGCAGATTAAATGGCGGCTTCATAAGGTTTGAGAAGCAAACCCGTCCTTTTCGTCATCACGGTGGTCTTCGAAGCGGTCGATTAATCGATGAACATTTGCCCGCGCGGAGAAAAACAGCTAATCATTCCTGTATTCACAATGTGGAGGTTACAGCAGTTGGCGCCGGATACGAAAACCCTATACCTGGACCTGCTAAAAAAAACTCTGAGTGATTATCTGAACATAGATAATCCCTACGCCAATGGTATGCCTCCTCAGTTTTGGTGGAAAAAGTCATTTCTGAAGAACCTGCGAAACAAATGGCTCGTCCGTCTATTGCGGCGGTCCAAGTTAATCGTTCTCAGGGAAGACGGGCTCAGCATCGCGGAGAGGAAGGAAAAAAGGCAAAAGGGCCTGGATTGGCCATTGATGCAAGCCCAAAGCATGATCGGGCTCGACCGGCTGAACAATCTTCAGGAATTGCTGGAAGACGTCATCCGGCGGAACGTCGAGGGGGACCTGATCGAAACCGGTGTATGGAGAGGCGGCGCCTGCATTTTCATGAGGGGTGTGCTAAAGGCACACGATATAACGGACAAAACGGTCTGGGCCTGTGACTCATTTGCAGGGCTGCCAAAGCCGGAACCGGACAAATACCCCGCGGACCCGCACGATGACCCCCATCACACCTTCAACAGCTTTATGGCCGTCAGCCAGGAAACGGTCGAGTCCAACTTCGAGAAATACGGCCTACTCGATGATCAGGTCCGATTTGTAAAGGGGTTCTTCGAGAATACGTTAAGCGACATTCCTGCCGATAAATTCTGCCTGTTGAGACTCGACGGCGATATGTACAGTTCAACCATTGTCGCCCTTGAAGCTCTCTACCCGAAACTCAGCAAGGGCGGTTACATAATTATTGATGATTATCATTTGGCTCCTTGCGTTCAGGCGGTGCAGGATTACCGCAAGGCCCATGAAATAACCGGAGATATCGTCGATATCGACGGTTCGGGCGTTTACTGGATAAAGTAACCCATTGGGCTGTTGTGCCCGGAATGTGGCGAAACGGACACAAATAAGGCCCTTACTGTCAGAGCCCGATGGGATATAAACTCCCGCTTATGGATCTCATGATACCGGCCCTGATCATCGCCGTCTTTTTCGCCGTCCTTTTCGGCATTGGGGCGTTGCTGCCACTGCTGCGGAACCGCGCCATTCTCGACCATCCCAACGAACGCTCCAGCCATCTCGCGCCGACGCCGAAGGGTGGCGGGCTAGGGGTGATGGCGGTCGTGCTGCCGGCCTGGGTGGCGGTCGGCTGGTCTTTCGGCGGCGGCCCGTTCCTCGCTTTCCTGCTGCCCGGCTGCGCCTTCCTGCTGGCTGCTGTCTCCTGGCTCGACGATCTTCGTGACCTGCCGCCGGCGGTTCGCTTTTTCGTTCAGGTGGCCGCCGTCGCCTGCGTTCTCGGCCTTAGGCCGGAGGAGGCGGGGCCGGTCTTTCAGGGCCTGCTGCCGCCCCTGCTCGACACCGCCGCCGCCGGTCTGCTTTGGGTCTGGTTCATCAACCTGTTCAATTTCATGGACGGCATCGACGGCATCACCGGGGTCGAGACCCTGGTCATCGGCCTCGGCCTCGGCCTGCTCGGCGGCCCCGCCGCCGCCGTCCTCGGCCTGGTCATGGCCGGGGCCGCCCTCGGCTTTTTGAAGTGGAACTGGCATCCGGCGCGGATCTTCATGGGCGACGTCGGCAGCGTGCCCCTCGGCTTTCTCCTCGGCTGGCTGTTGCTGGACACGGCGGCAGGCGGATCATGGGCGGCGGCGCTGATCCTGCCCGCCTATTACCTGGCCGACGCCACCACGACCCTGGTCCGCCGGGCCGCGAGGGGGGAAAAGGTCTGGCGGGCGCACCGGGAACACGCCTATCAGAAGGCGGTGCAAAGGGGGCTTTCCCATTCCGCCGTGGCCGGGGCGGTGGGCGCCCTCGGCGTCGTGCTGATCGGCCTCGCCTGGCTCGCCGCCAACGGCCAGCCCCTGCCCGCCCTGATCGCGGCGGCACTGCTCAACATTGGTTTCCTGCGCTTCCTTTCCGGTGGGGGGCGGCCATGAAGATTCTGTTCCTGACGGAAAATTTCCCGCCGGAAAGCAACGCCGCCGCCACCCGGGTCTTCGAGCGCGCCTGTTATTGGGTCCGCTGGGGGCATGAGGTGACGGTCATTACGTCGGCCCCCAACTTCCCGGAAGGTAGGCTGTTTCCCGGCTACGCCAATGCCTGGAAACAGGGCGAAACCCTGTCGGGCATCCGTGTCGTCCGGGTGAAAACCTACATCGCCGCCAACCGGGGCGTGCTGCATCGGACGCTGGATTTCCTCAGCTTCATGGCCACCGGCTGGCTGGCGGCGTTGCGCGAGGAACGGCCCGACGTCATCGCCGCCACTTCGCCGCAGTTTTTCACCGCCGTCGCCGGCTGGGCGGCGGGGGCGGTCCGGCGCGTCCCCTTCGTGTTCGAACTGGGCGACCTGTGGCCCGCCTCCATCACCGCCGTCGGGGCGATGAGGAAAAGCCCGGCCCTGGCCCTGGTGGAAAAGCTGGAATTGTTCCTCTACCGGCGCTCCGCCGCCGTCGCCGCCTTGACCCGGTCCTTCAAGGATAACCTGATCCGGCGCGGCATCGACGGCGACAAGATCACCGTCGTCGTCAACGGCGTCGACCTGGACCGCTACGCCCCCCGCCCCCGGGACCCGGCCCTGGCCGGGGAATGGGGACTGGAGGGGAAATTCGTCGTCGGCTACGTCGGCACCCACGGCATGGCCCACGCGCTGGGCAACGTGCTCGACGCCGCCGAGCGTTTGCGCGGGCGCGGCGACATCCGTTTCCTGCTCGCCGGCGCCGGGGCGGAACGGGACACCCTGATCGCCGAGGCGGAACGGCGCGGCCTGGACAACGTGGTGTTCATGCCGCGCCAGCCCAAGGAGGCCATGCCCGCCGTCTGGAGCCTGTGCGACGTCGCCCTGGTGCATCTGAAGGACTCTCCGGTTTTCGCCGAGGTCATCCCGTCGAAGATATTCGAGGCCGAGGCCATGGGCCTGCCCCTGCTGCTGGCCGCCCCGGCGGGCGAGGCGTCCGCCATCGTCACCGCCGACGGCGCCGGGGTGCATGTGGCGGCGGAAGACCCCGACGCCCTGGCCGCCGCCGCGGCCAACCTCGCCGACGACCCGGCGGCCCGCGCCGCCTTCGCCGCCGCCGCCCTGGCCGCCGCGCCGAGCCACAGCCGGGAAACCCAGGCCCGGGAAATGCTGCAAGTTCTGGAGGAGGCCGCCTCATGAAGGTCCTGGTGACCGGCGGCGGCGGGTTTGTCGGCCGCGCCCTGATCCCCCGCCTCGTCGCGGACGGCCATCAAGTGGTGGCGACCTCCCGCGACGGCGCCACCCGCATCCCCGGGGCAAGCGTCGTCCAGGTCGGCGAGTTGGGAGCCGACACCGACTGGCGGCGGGCCCTGGACGGCGTCGAGGCGGTGATCCATCTCGCCGCCCGGGTACATGTGATGAAGGACGCCGCCGCCGACCCCCTGGCCGAATACCTGCGCGTCAATACCGAGGGAACCGCCCGGCTGGCCTCCCAGGCGATCAATGCGGGGATCGACCGGTTTATTTTTCTCAGCACCATCAAGGTGAACGGCGAGGCGACGCACGGGCGGCCCTTCCGCGCCGACGACACGCCGGACCCCCACGACCCCTACGCCTTCGCTAAGCTGGAGGCGGAACGGGCGCTGCAACAACTGACCAAGATCGGCGCCGTCCGCCTCGACATCGTCCGCCCGCCCCTGGTCTACGGGCCGGGGGTCAGGGGAAATTTCCTATCCCTGCTGGGGCTCTGCCGCCGTGGCTGGCCGCTGCCGCTCGGCGGCATCGACAACCGCCGCAGCCTGATCTACGTCGGCAACCTGGCCGACCTGCTCGCCCGTCTGCTGGAAGGCCGGGGATCCGTGGGGGTGCATCTGTGCCGGGACGACGAGGACGTTTCCACCCCCGAACTGTTCCGGCGCGCCGGGGCGGCCCTGGGGGTTCGGGTTCCCCTGCCGCCGTTTCCTGTCGCGCTGCTGCGCCTGGCCGGAATGATCACCGGGCGCGCCGCCGCCGTCGCCCGCCTGACCGACTCGCTCGCCGTCGACGACACCGCCACCCGGCATGATCTCGACTGGACGCCGCCGTTCAGCATGTTAAAAGGACTTGAAGAAACGGCAAACTGGTACGCAAACCGGCGTCAGGATTAGGGTATTATATCGGCATGTCCCTGCGAATGCCCCATCGCGGCTATCTCGTCTACACCCACGATCTGGTGCTGACGGCGCTGTCGTTTTATGTGTCGCTCTATCTGCGTCTTGGCGAGCGCGTCACCAGCTTCTATTCCACGGAAACCCTGCTCATTGGCGGCGCCCTGTTCACCCTGATCGCCGCCGGGGCCTATCTTTATCTGGACCTGTACCGGGGCGTCTGGCGGTATGCCTCCATCAACGACCTGATCGCCATCACCAAGGCGGTCACCCTGGTCATTCTGCTGTTCCTGCTGATCATGTTCCTGTGGTCGCGCTTCAACAACCTGCCCCGGTCCTATCTCGCCATCAACTGGTTCGTCCTGATGGCCATGCTGGGCGCGCCCCGGTTTCTCTACCGCCTGATCAAGGACCGGCGTCTCGACCTGCGCTACGAGGACACCGACGCTAGGCGGCGCATCCCGGTGCTGCTGGTCGGCGCCGGCGACGCGGCGGAGGAATTCATCCGTTCCCTCAACCGGACCCCTGGGGCGGGCTATCGCATCGTCGGCATCCTGTCGGAATCGTCGGGCCGGGTCGGGCGTGAGATTCACGGCGTTTCCGTCCTCGGCACGACGGACGGCATCGAAGAGGTCCTGGCCCAACTGGCGCGCCAGGGAACGCGGCCGCAACGGTTGATCCTGTCCAAGGAGGAGATGGACGGAAACCGGGTCCGCCGTCTGCTCGACGCGGCGACGGCGAACGGCATGACCCTTGCCCGCCTGCCCCGCCTGACCGAGTTCAAAAGCGGCGCGCCGGATCTCCAGGAGGTCCGCCCCGTGGCCATTGAAGACCTGCTCGGGCGGCCGCAAAAGCCCCTCGACCGGGTCGCCATGGCGAACCTGATCAAGGGTCGGCGGGTGCTGATCACCGGGGCCGGGGGCTCCATCGGCTCGGAACTGGTGCGCCAGGTGGCGGACCTGGAACCGGCCATGCTGACCCAGCTCGACAGCTCGGAATTCAACCTTTATTCCATCGACATGGAAATGAGCCGCAGCCGCCCCGGGCTCGACCGCAAGGCCGTCATCGCCGATGTCCGCGACCAGGACGCCCTGGCCCATGTGTTCGCCGAGGCCCGCCCGGACCTGGTATTTCACGCCGCCGCCCTGAAGCACGTTCCCCTTGTCGAGGACAACCCGTGCGAGGGAATTCTGACCAACGTCGTCGGCACCGCCAACGTGGCCGAAGCCTGCCGCCGGGCCGGGGTCAGCGCCATGGTGATGATTTCCACCGACAAGGCGGTCAACCCGGCCAACGTCATGGGAGCCTCGAAACGCATCGCCGAGAGGTACTGCCAGGCCCTCGACCTCGAGCGCGGTGACGGCGAGGGAACCCGTTTCGTCACCGTGCGCTTCGGCAACGTGCTCGGCTCCACCGGTTCCGTCGTCCCCCTGTTTCAGCGGCAACTGGCCGAAGGCGGGCCGCTGACGGTCACCGACCCGGAGATGAAGCGCTATTTCATGACCATCCGCGAGGCGGTGGAACTGATCCTGCAAGCCTCGGCCATGGACGGTGGCGGCAGCGGGCGGGACGGCAAGATCTTCGTCCTCGACATGGGCGAGCCGGTGCTGATCATGGACCTGGCGGAACAGATGATCCGCCTCGCCGGGCTGACCCCGGGCAAGGATATTGAGATCCAGATCACTGGCCTGCGCCCGGGGGAAAAGCTGTTCGAGGAAATTTTCCACGGCGGCGAGCCGCTGGTGGAAACCGAGCGGGACGGCATCCTGCTGGCCGCCCCCCGCGCCGCCGACGCCGAAACCATGGCGCGGGCGGTGGAGGACCTGGCGGCGGCGGCCCGGGGGGCGGACACCGACACCCTGATGACGCTGATCGCCGACCTGGTGCCCGAATATAAGCCCCATTCCTGAAATCAGGTGTGGAGCCGCCGTGGCCGCATCTGCTATATCCATCTCCAGCTTTTATTATCATTTCTTAATATTCCCTGGAGAGCCCCACCATGTCCGCGAACATCCGCCGCGCCCTGATTTCCGTTTCCGACAAGACCGGTCTTGTCGAGTTCGGACGTTTTCTCAGTGACAACGGGGTCGAGATCCTGTCCACCGGGGGCTCCGCCAAGGCCTTGAGCGAGGCCGGGGTTCCCGTGGTCGAGGTTTCCGAACACACGGGCTTTCCGGAAATCATGGACGGCCGGGTGAAGACCCTGCAGCCGACCATCCACGGCGGCCTGCTGGCGGTGCGCGGCAACCCGGAACACGAGGCGGCCATGGACAAGCACGGCATCGCGCCGATCGATTTGCTGGCGGTCAACCTGTATCCCTTCGAGGAAACCGTCGCCCGGGGCGCGGCCTTCGACGAGTGCATCGAAAACATCGACATCGGCGGCCCCGCCCTGATCCGGGCGGCGGCGAAAAACCACGCCCATGTCACCGTCGTCGTCGATCCGGCCGACTACGCCCAAGTGATGGAGGAAATGAAAGCCGGCGGCGGCGCGACGACCGATGAATTCCGCAAACATCTCGCCGCCACCGCCTATGCCCGCACCGGTTCCTACGACGCCGCCATCAGCGGCTGGTTCGCGGGCGCCCTGGGCGACACCCTGCCGCAGCGAATCGCCCTTGGCGGCGTGCGCAAGCAAACCATGCGCTATGGCGAAAACCCGCATATGGAGGCCGCCTTCTACACCAACGGCGAGACCCGCCCCGGCGTCGCCTCCGCCGAACAGATTCAAGGCAAGGAGCTCAGCTTCAACAACCTGAACGACACCGACGCCGCCTTCGAGCTGGTGGCGGAATTCGACGACACGGCCTGCGCCATCATCAAGCACGCCAACCCCTGCAGCGTCGCCCGGGGCGGCAGCCTGAAAGAAGCCTATCTGAAGGCGCTCGCCTGCGACACGGAAAGCGCCTTCGGCGGCATCGTCGCCCTGAACCGGACCCTGGACGGGGACACGGCGGCGCAGATCGCCGAACTGTTCGCCGAGGTGATCATCGCCCCCGAGGTCGATGCCCAGGCGCGGGAAATCCTGGCGCAAAAGAAAAACCTGCGCGTCCTGGTCAGCGGCGCCATGCCCGACCCGGCGGCGGCGGGCATGACCATCCGCTCCCTTTCCGGCGGCTACTTGCTGCAGGGGCGGGACAACCGGGTCCTGGAAGACCTCAAAGTGGTCAGCAAGCGCCAGCCCGACGCGCGGGAACTGGAGGACCTGAAATTCGCCTTCACGGTGGCCAAGCACGTCAAGTCCAACGCCATCGTCTACGCCAAGGACGGGGCCACCGTCGGCGTCGGCGCGGGCCAGATGAGCCGCGTCAACTCGTCGCGCATCGCCGCCTGGAAGGCCGCCGACGCGGCCCGGGTTGCGGGTGACGGGGAAAGCTGGGCCATCGGTTCCGTGGTTGCCTCGGACGCCTTCTTCCCCTTCGCCGACGGCCTGCTGGCGGCGGCGGAAGCGGGGGCGACGGCGGTCATTCAGCCCGGCGGCTCCATGCGCGACGACGAGGTCATCGCCGCCGCCGACGAGGCCGGACTGGCCATGGTCTTCACCGGCATGCGCCACTTCCGCCATTGAGCGGAGTGGTGAGGCTGCGGTTTTAGAATTTCCTTTCGGCGATCAGTTCCGCCGGCATTTGCTTCTGGCGGACGAACTGGGCCAGCAGGTGCATCAGGGACTGGTGCACGTCCTCGACGACGCCGTAGTTGTCCGCCTCCACATGCAAATTGACGGTGGCCAGGTCCGCCGTACGGCCGCCGGAAAAGCCGGTGAAGGCGATGACCGGCATGTCCCGCTCCCGCGCCCAGGACGCGGCGCGGACGACGTTTTCCGAATCCCCCGAGGCGCTGATGGTCAGCAGGGCGTCGCCGGGACCGGCCAGGGTCTGCAACTGGTAGAGAAAGACGTCGTCGTAACTGAGGTCGTTGGCGATGGCCGTGACCATGGACATGTTGTCGGCCAGGCTGATCACCTTCGCCGTCAGGTCGGTGTCGGTCTGCACCAGCTTGCTGTGGTCGCAGACGAAAGTGCCGGAAATCGCCGCCGAACCGCCGTTGCCGCAGACGAACAGGGTGTTGCCGTCCCGGTAAGTGCGCTCGATCACATCGGCGGCGCGGCCCAGTGCGCTCCGCTCCACCGAGGCCGCCGCCGCCGCCAGGCGGCGGAAATAATCATCGGCGAAGACGCCGGCGTCTTCGTATTTGTCGTCCGGAAAGGTCATCGTCGTCTCATCCCCTCAAGTTGGCGGTAATGTGGGGGATTCCCGGCGCAAGCGCAATGCTTTATGGGGCCCGGAACAGGACATCGCCGAACGCCTCGCGGAGTCGTGCCGTCACCGCCTCCCGGTCGGCCATGGGCAGCGAACCGATCCGCCCCGCATCCCCGGCCTCGAGGGTGGCGATCTTGGCGGTGCGAACCAGGGACGGGGCGGGCAGGCCGGACATGTTTAGATCGGTGATCTCCACGTCTCCGCACCATCCCCGGTTTTCCGCGCTTGTGATCATCAGCGCCCAGACAAGGCCGTGGTCTTCCTGCATGCCTCCGGCGGCCACCACCAGGGCGGGGCGGCGCTGGCGCACGGGCCGGTCCGTGTAAGGGAAAGGCACCTTGATCACATCCCATATCTTAAAGATCGGCATAGGCCTTTCGGTCCGCTTCACCGTTCCATTCCGTGAAAGAGACGAAGGGGTCTTCCGCCGGTTCCGCCGCCGCCCGGGTCAGCACCACGCGATCCCCTTCGATGGTATAGAGGATTTCGTCCCCCGGCTTGATATGAAGCGCCGTCCGCACGGGTTGCGGGATGGTCGTTTGCGCCTTGGCGGTCAGTTTGCTTGTGATCACGAGGCTCTCCGGGGCAACAGGGGTCATCTTCCCAAGAGAGTAAGGAAATTCCTTACTTCTGTCAAGAAAGGCCGTCAGGGGGTGGTGGGGCAGTTTGAGTTTGTTGGCTTACGCTTCTTATAGGGACCACGCTTCTTCGGCACCTCTTCGTTAGCATCGACCAGAGCAACAATGTCATCAATGTCCCAAAGATGATCTGTTAAACCTGCGGCCATTGCTGGAGTGACACGTAAGGTATGGTGCACTTTGATGAAGTTATAATACATGAAGTGCAGCGCAACCGCGTATGCATGGTTTTCGACTTTCTTGGAGAAAGCGTTAGTCAGACGAGTGAATCGGCGCACGTGCATCCGCATAGTGAGGTTCTGCCGCTCGACATATGAAGTGCTGACGTTTTCGATGGCGGGATATCCCTTGATCTTCATCTTGCGGGTGCTGGCGCATTCCGCCGGGCTGTAACGGCCCTTCTGAGCCTCTAGAGGGGCACCGTATATCTTTACAAGCTGCGCATAGTCGATATCGCCGCCAAAGGCCCCTTTAACCGCATCCACATATAGCCTGAAGCCGTCCATCGTCATTTGGACCCAGTTAGCAAGTCGGCTGGCGACATCATCCATGAACTCGATTGCGTATTCGCTGTCTCGGCCACCGACCAGATAGGAGATGATCAGCTTGCTATCCGCATCTATCGCCGTCCAGGTCCATACATCGCCAGCACCTTCGGGCGCGTTCTTGGCTATCTTCACGTTCCGTTGTTTGGCGTAACAGAATGACCAAATCTCGCCGCACTGGACGTTCCGGGATTCGACGTTTCGAACGTGCCCATTATGAAAATTAGAGCAAGCCTTGCCTGCGTCGATAAGCAATTTGTTGACCGTATTCTTGGATACATCGGCAATCCGTGACGTGGCGCGGATGCTGTTCCCTTCGACCAGAAGGCGGATAATCAACGAGCGGGTTCTGGCATCTAATTTGTTCATAAAATCACTATATTTTCAAAATGACTTATAGTCTAGCATATATAAAAATAAATGCATCGGGTTAAGTGGGTTATTGACGCCCGAAACGGTATGATATATGTAGAGTCAGCATGGAAGTGAAGTTCGCAAATGACGATCTGGCACGGATATGCACAGACGAGGCCCACAAGATGAGGCTTCCAGTCACCGTGATTAAGGCCGCTCGAAAAACGCTGTTGAAGCTTGAGGCGGCGACATACGAAAGCGACCTCTTCAATATTGGGGGGTTGGATTACAAAATAAGAAGGGGAAGCGACAATGAGACTAGGCAGGTCCGTGTGAACAAGCAGTATCGAATATTTTTTACGGTAACTGGCGAAGGGGCCAATGCCGTCGCAACCATCACCTTTATTGGCGATCCACACTAAGGAGGGCATTCGATGAGCATCGCAGCATTGTTGAACGAAGTCCCCCATCCGGGAGAGTTTATTCGAGACGAATTGGAAGCACGTGGATGGGCTCAACGCGATCTCGCATATATCCTGGGCGTAAAGGAGCAAGCTATAAACCCGATTATGTCTGGGAAGCGGGGAATTAGCCCTGATATGGCTCAGTCGCTTTCGAAAGCATTGGGTATCTCTCCAGAATATTTTTTGAACCTTCAGAAAGCCTATGAGCTGTCCATTGCGCGTGAAGCCGACCCCGCGATTGAGCGCCGGGCCAAACTCCAATCTGTGTTTCCAATTCGGGAAATGATCAAGCGCGGCTGGTTTGAGGACACCCAAGATATTTCTCTTCTTGAGGCGCAGGTGATGAGGTTCTTCCGAACCAACGCGTTGGATCAGGTTCCGTGCCTTGCGCACAGTGCCAAGAAGGGGGGTGACTACTCAGAAACCACGCCCCTTCAATGGGCTTGGCTTTTTCGTGTCAAACAGATTGCGGAAGAAATCGTCGTTCCTGCCTACTCCGAAACAGGGCTGAAAAAAGTAATTGGGGAACTTGAGCAGTTTTTGGTAGACCCTGAAGAAATCCGCAATGTGCCTCGTGTTCTCGCTGAGGCTGGGATTAGATTTGTCGTGGTGGAAAGGCTTCCGAAATCCAACATTGACGGTGTGTGCTTTTGGCTTGACGGGCAATCCCCTGTCATCGGAATGACCTGCCGCCATGACAGAATAGATAATTTTTGGTTCGTGCTGCGACATGAAATCGAGCACTTGCTAAACAAGGACGGACAACAAGATCAACTGACTTATGAAATGATAGACATAGATCTTGATCCAGAAGCAGAAGGTTTACCGGATGAAGAAATGCGTGCCAATCGTGCTGCTTCGCAATTCTGCGCAGATCAGAACGCACTGGATTCGTTTGTCATTAGAAAATACCCCTACATGGCTGAGCGCGATACGCTTGGGCTTGCGCGCCGTCTGCAGCGCCATCCAGGTCTTGTTGTTGGGCAACTACAATACAAAATGGCCGTGCAATACAAGATCAATAAATACAGCTGGCTAGCAAAGCACAAAGTTAAAATCAGACATTTTCTCAAGGGAGCGGCAACAATGGACGGGTGGGGCGACCCGGTCCCTGTGACGCTTTAAGGAGGTCAATATGGCCAAATACAAAGAGCAGCTACAAAGAATTTGGCGCATGTATGAAGCCGATCACGGCTCCGTGCCTGCTACGGCTCGCGAGGCTGTTGCTTGGGGAATATCTAAGGGCATGATTGAGATGCCAGAGGTTGACCCACTGGACAAGCTAGCATCTGATATGTCGACCGCGCTTCGGGAAGAATATGCGACCGATAAAGATGGCAGAAGGTATCGCGTCAATCATGCGGTTCGTGTGACCAAGGGGGGCGTTCAATACACCTTTTGGGCCATCATGAAAGATGCGCCGAGAGAGCACATGCAGAAGGCATTTATCCAACGCCGAGAGCAGATCGTCGGTGATTGCGTACAGCTTAACACCGATGTTGAAGCCTACAATGCTCTTCACAAGGACCAAATGCCGATTCAGATGCTGTTCGATTTCCGCGACGACATCGAGGAGCGCAATTTTGGAGAGGAAGAGGCAGCCTAGTCTTTCTTCCAGCGGGCCTCTGCTGCCAAACGGGCGATTTCTTCCCGCTGTTCTGGTGTAAGAGACGCTGCCCGCATTTCACCGCCCTTTTTCCCACCTCTGCGCTGCCCGGAAGTATCTGGCTCGTACTGAGCATCTTCACCGGTCGCCAAGTCTACGATGAACTTGGCAAGCTGATTAGAGTCTTTTGGCCTCTTAGGCTTGTCTGTCATGCTGTCAATATGGGGCCATCCGTAATCTGGTGCAAACAGTACGTTGTGAAGACTAGATTTCAAACTGACCCACTACCCGTCAGGGGTGGGGCGTCCGCCCCGTCAACCGCCGGTCAGGCCGTGCTTGATGTAGAACAACAGCCGATTCTGCCGGTTCATGACATCTTGCCTGGTGGCGCCGATACCCTGCAGGAACCAGTCCTCTGTTCCCTTCGCACCGATGATGGCCGGGCCTTTTTCCCTGTGCAATTCGCCGTTTTGAAACCACATCCGCGTTCCGTCGGCGCGGACGACGGCGGGTTGGTCATGGTCCCGGTGAAGTTCGTTAAAACTGAACCATTCCATGGTGCCCTGGGCCTGGATGACCGCGGGCTGGTCCTCGTCGCGGTGCAGCATGCCTTTATGAAACCATTCCATGGTTCCGTCGGCGTGCACCACGGCGGGGCGGTCATGGTCCCGGTGCAACATGCCCTGGTTATACCATTCCTCCGTTCCGTTCGCATGAACGACCGCCGGCTGGTCCTGGACACGGTGGAGGTCGCCATCCTGAAACCACATGCGCGTTCCGTCCGCATGGATGAGGGCGGGCCGGTCGTGGCCCCTGTGCGCCTTGCCCTGTCGATACCACACCCGGCTTCCGTCCGCCCGGACCACCGCCGGCCGGTCGTCGTCTCCGTGGAGCTCGCCATGTTCATTAAACCATAGAATATCCCCGCTCTCGTCGAGCCACCCGCCGTGCCATGGAATTTTACTATAGTATTGTGTGTTGATCTTGAGCATGACTCCGGTCCGGTTCTTGGCTCTGCACACTTAATTCTATAATTGGGGATGATTTTATGAAATTAAAGGGGTGACGTCGGACACGCGCCATCGGACCGGGGAAACCCTTTTCGGCGATGGTTGCTTTTTATTCGGCGACGGGGGTTTCGGCCAGGGTGCGGAGCTGGCGGCTGGCGACGGCGATCATGGCCAGGTCGTTGATTTCCGTCGCCGACAGTTCGGCCAGCAGTTGTTCCGTGCGCTCCACGGCGACGCCGTTCCTGTCGATCCAGGCGCGGATGGCCTTGTCCGTGTCGATGGTCTTTTTCCGCCTGCCGGCGCTGTCCATGACCTGCGAGGCAAGCGCCAGTTGATGGCTGTAGATTTCCTCGACCAGGGCGGCGACCGCCAGTTTCTGCCAGTGGCTGTGGGTTTCCAGCCTGTCGGAGGCGGCGCGCAGGGAGCCCAGGTGGAAACGGGTGCCGATGGCGTAGTAGAGCCTGGCCGCGTCGGAGACGGTCACCTTGCGGGCGGTGGCCAGGCGGATGATGTCGCAGCCGGAGAACATGTTGACCAGGCCGGCGATGCGGTTGGCCAGTTTTTTCGGCACCCCCGCCTCGACAAAGGGCTGCCCCCGCTTGACCACGTCGCGGAGATAGTGCTTGGGCAGGCAATGGCCGAGGCAGTCGTAGAGGGCCCTAAAGCCGTCGGCGAATTCGGCCACGTGGCTGGTGATGTCCAGCGGCCTGCGGCCGTTGCGCAGGAACCACAGGGTGACCCATTCGACGAGCCGGTTGGTGTCGAGGCGCATGCGGGTCTGCACCGCCGCCGGGACCTTGTTGTCGAGGGCCTCGATCTCGGCCCAGATGGCCCGCATGCCGAGACAGCGCCGGGCGATGATGTAGGCCCGCACCACGTCGGCGGCGGGCATGCCGGTGCGTTCCGTCAGTTGGTTGACGAACGAGCCGCCGGCCCGGTTGATCACCGAGTTGGTGGCCAGGGTGGCGACGATTTCCCGGCGCAGCCGATGGCGGGAAATTTCCTTTTCATAGGCCTTGCGCAGGGGCGTCGGGAAGTAATCGGTCAGGTCGTCGCGCAGGGCATCGTCGTCGGGCAGGTCGGAGGCGAGAAGCTCCTCGTTGACCCAGATTTTCGCGTAAGACATCAGCACGGCGATTTCCGGCCCGGTCAGGCCGGTGCGGCTGGCCCCCCGCTCGACCAGGGTCTCGTCGTCGGGGAGGAATTCCACCTCGCGGTTGAGGCGCCCGCTCTTTTCCAGCATGCGCATCAGGCGGATCTGGTTGTCGAACACGTTCATGCCTTCCGTGAGGATGGTGTTGATGGCCTGGGTCTGGAGGTAGTTGTCGAGCAGGACCTGTCGGCCGACCTCGTCGGTCATTTTCGCCAACAGCCGGTTGCGCTGCTTCAGGGTCAGGTCGCCGTTGGCCATCACCTGGTCGATGAGGATCTTGATATTGACCTCGTGGTCGGAGCAATCGACGCCGGCGGAATTGTCGATGGAGTCCGCATACAGGCGCACACCCGACAGGGCCGCCTCGATACGGGCCCGCTGGGTCACCCCCAGATTGGCCCCCTCGCCGATGACCCGGCAGTTCAGCCGGTCGGCGTCGACGCGGATGGCGTCGTTGGCCCGGTCGCCGACATCGGCGTGGGATTCGCCGCTTTCCTTGATGTAGGTGCCGATGCCGCCGAACCACAGCAGGTCCGTGCGCGCCGTCAACAGGGCGCGGATCAGCTCGTTCGGGGTCACCGTGTCCTTGGTGATGGCGAAGCGTTGCTTGATTTCCTCGCTGAGGGTCAGGGACTTGGCCGAACGCTCGAAAACGCCGCCGCCTTTCGAAATCACCTTGCCGTTATAATCGCTCCAGGAGGATCGGGGCAGATCGAACAGCCGCCGGCGTTCGGCGATGCCTTTCGCCGGGTCCGGGTCCGGATCGATGAAGATATGCAGGTGGTTGAAGGCGCCGATGAGGCGGATGTGGGGCGACAGCAGCATGCCGTTGCCGAAGACGTCGCCGGACATGTCGCCGACGCCGACGACGGTGAAGTCCTCTTCCTGGGTGTTCAGGCCCATTTCCCGGAAATGGCGCTTCACCGATTCCCAGCCGCCACGGGCGGTGATGCCCATTTTCTTGTGGTCGTAGCCGTCCGAGCCGCCGGAGGCGAAGGCGTCGCCGAGCCAGAAGCCGTAATCCCGGGAGACGGAATTGGCGATGTCGGAAAACGTTGCCGTGCCCTTGTCGGCGGCGACCACCAGGTAGGGGTCGTCACCGTCCAGGCGCACCGTGTCGGCGGGCGGCGCGACCCGGTTACCCTTTAAATTGTCGGTAATGTCGAGCAGGCCGGAAATGAAGGTCTTGTAACAGGCCACCCCTTCCGCCTGAAAGGCCTGCCGGTCGGCGGCGGGCGGGGCTTTCTTCAGCACGAAGCCGCCCTTCGAGCCGACGGGGACGATCACCGTGTTCTTCACCTGCTGGGCCTTCACCAGGCCGAGAATTTCGGTGCGGAAATCCTCGCGCCGGTCGGACCAGCGCAGGCCGCCCCGGGCGACCATGCCGAAGCGCAGGTGCACCCCCTCCACCCTGGGGCTGTAGACGAAAATCTCCCGGAACGGCCGGGGCAGGGGCAGGTCCTCGACCCTGGCGCTATCCAGCTTGAATGACAGGCAGGGTTTCGGCTCGCCGCCCAGGCTCTGGAAATAGTTGGTCCGCAGCATGGATTGCACCAGGTTGATGAAGCGCCGCAGGATGCGGTCCTCGTCGGCGCTTTCGACCTTTTCCAGTTCCCCGTCCAGGCGCTTGGCGATGGCCCGGCCCCGGCCCTTGGCGGCGGGGTCGAACTGGGCCTTGAACAGATCGACGATCAGCCGCGACAACAGCGGGTTGCGGGCCAGGGTCTGTTCCATGTAATGCTGGGAAAAGGCGATTCCCGCCTGGCGCAGGTATTTGCAGCAGGCCCGCAACACCATCACCTCGCGCCAGCTCAGGCCCGCCAGCAGGACCAGGGCGTTGAAGCCGTCGCTTTCCACCTCGCCCAGCCAGATGCGATGGAAGGCGTCCTGGAACTTTTGCCGCACCTGGGTCAGATCGACGGGGGAGCCGTCGCGGGTCTGCATGCCGAAATCGTGGATCATCACCAGCCGCCCGCCGTTGACGTCGGGGCGGATCTTGTAGGGCAGTTCGTCGAGAACCTTCAGCCCCATGTCCTCCAACATGGGCAGCACGTCGGACAGGGGCAGGGCGGAATCCGGATGATAGACCTTGAACCAGAGCCTGTCGTCGCCGGCCTCGACCGGGCGATAGAGACTCATGCCCAGCGCCCCGGTTTCGAGCACCTCCTCGATATGTTCGATGTCGCTCACCGCCTGGGTGGCGTTGAACCGGTCCTGGTAGGCGGCCATGAAGGCGTGACGGTAGCGCTGATAATGCCGGAGCCCCTTTTCCTCGCCGAAACCGGCGGTCAGTTTTTCCTGCAGGCGGTCGTCCCAGGAACGGGCGACCTCCACCAGGTCGGCCTCCACTTCCTCGAATTCGAACTTGGGGATTCGTCCCGGCGTGGTCTTGATGATGAGATGCAGGCGGGCCAGGGGCAGGTCGCCGAGATGAATGTAAAACGCCGTCTGGCTGCCGCCGAAGGCCTCTTCCAGGGTCGCCTGGATGCGCCGCCTGAGGTCCGTCGAGAATCGGTCCCGGGGAACGAAAACCTGGCACGACATGAAACGCTCGAAATCGTCCTGGCGCAGGAACAGGGCCACCCGCTGGCGTTCCTGCAGGTGCAGAATGCCGAGGGCGGTGTTGAAGATCTGGTCGTCGGAAGCCTGGAACAGTTCATCGCGGGGATAGGTTACGAGAATGTTCAACAGGGCCTTGCCGTCGTGGCTGGCCGGGGAAAAGCCGGAACGGGCGAAGGTGCGTTCCAGTTTCAGGCGCAGCAGCGGGATGTCGCGGGCGCTGCGGATATAGGCGCTGGAGGTGAACAGGCCGACGAAGCTGCGCTGGCCGATGACCCGGCCCTTGGCGTCATAGCGCTTGATGCCGATGGAATCCATGTGCACCGGGCGGTGGATAGTGGAAACGGCGTTGGTCTTGGTCACCATCAGCATGTCGCCATGCTGGACGAAGGCGCGCACCTCCGGCGGCATGGAGGCCAGGTTCTGCAGTTCCCGGAAGACGACGACGGAGGCGTTTTTCAAAATCCCCAGGCCGCTTTTCCGGTTGACGATGACCGAAGCGTCCTTGCCGTCGCCGATGAAGTCGTATTCCCGGTAGCCGAGGAAGGTGAAGTGCTCGTCGTGGGCCCAGCGCAGGAAGTCCCGGGCCTCGGCCACGTCCTCGGCGGCGACGCCCTTGGGCGGGGTCTCCAGTTCCGCGATGGTCTCGGCCATGGCCCGGCGCATGTTCTTCCAGTCCCGGACGGCGGCGCGCACGTCCTTGATGACGGTTTCCAGCCCCTTGCGGACCGCGTCCAGGCGCTTGCCCGACTGTTCCGTCACCTGCAGGTGCATGAAGGATTCCCGCACCCCCTTGCCGGAGGCCGCCAGGTCCTCGATGCGTCCGTCTTCGGCGCGCTGCAGGTGCATGATGGGATGAATCACCAGATGCACGGTCAGTTCCTGGCGATTCAGTTCGGCGGTGACGGAATCGACAAGGAACGGCATGTCGTCGTTGATGATTTCGATCACCGTGTGATCACAAACCCAGCCGTCCTCCTCCAGGCTGGGGTTGTAGACCCTGACCAGGGGTTTGCCCGGCCGGCGCAGCGCCCCCATTTTCCAGTGGGCGAGGGCGGCCCCGAACAGGGTGTCCGGGGTCATGTCGGCCAGGTCCGCCGGCGGCACGTTGTCGTAATAGCAGCGGATAAATCGTCCGACCGTGCGGGCGTCGCCGGCAAGACGGGCCTTCGCCGTCTTGATGACGGCGGTAATCAACTCCCGTTTGTGTTTTTCCGTCGCATGCAACATCACCAGGCTCCCCGCGCGTGAAACGTCATCGACTGAAATTTTAGTATTGGGTTCCTTACCGGAACATTGCAACATAAAAGAAAAATGGAACATTGGTGGAGGAGGAGCCGAATGACGCACCTGACCAAGGCCGACCTGCTTGAAAACGGCGCCGCCGTCGCCCTGCACTGGGACGACGGAACCGCCGCCCGCTTCCACGCCCTGTGGCTGCGCGACAACGCCCTCGACGACGCCACCCGGTCGCCGGAAAACGGCCAGCGGCTGATCACCCTGGGGGAGATTCCGGCGGCGACACACATCACCACCGCCACGGTGGACGGGGACGGCCTCGACCTGCTGTTCGCCCCGGAGGGAAAATCCCTGCGTTATCCCGCCCCCTGGCTGAAGGCGCACATCTACGACCGCCCCGCCCAGACCGAAGCAGGCCGCACCGGGCCCGGGGTCGAAACCTGGGACGGGTCACTCGACGGTGACAGCCTCTCAGCCGATTTCAACACCGTCGCCGGGAACCCGGACGCCCTGGCGGACTGGCTGCGTCTGGTCGCCCGCCACGGCGTCGCCCGGCTTTCCGGGGGGCCGGTGGAAAGCGGCGCGCTGATGGAGGTCGTCTCCCTGTTCGGCTATGTGCGCGAGACCAACTACGGGCGCTGGTTCGAGGTCAGAACCGAGCTCAACCCGGTCAATCTGGCCTATACGGGCCTCGGTCTGCAGTCCCACACCGACAACCCCTATCGGGACCCGGTGCCGACCTTGCAGGTGCTCTACTGCCTGGACAATTCCGCCGCCGGCGGCGACAACCTGGTGATCGACGGTTTCCGCGCCGCCCGGCGGTTGCGCGACGAAGACCCGGCGGGGTTTGATCTGCTGGCCCGCCACTGCGCCCGTTTCGCCTACCGGGGAAGCGGCGACGTTCACCTGAGCGCCCGCCGCCCGATGATCGAACTGGCCCCGGACGGGGAGCTCATCGGCGTGCGCTTCAACAACCGCTCGGCGGCGCCGATCACCGATGTCCCCTATGACGCCATGGCCGCCTATTACGCCGCCTACCGGCGCCTCGGCGACATCATCGACGACCCGGCCATGGCCGTCCGCTTCAAGATGGACCCCGGCGACTGCTTCGTCATCGACAACACCCGGGTGCTGCACGGCCGCACGGGCTTTTCCGCCGAGGCCGGGGAGCGCTGGCTACAGGGCTGTTACGCGGACAAGGACGGCCTGCTGTCGACCCTGGCGGTGCTGGAGGCGGACAAGTCATGACCCCGCAACCGGACACCATCGTCCCCTTCCTCGGGGACATTTTCGAGCGCCGCGGCGGCGAGGAATATCTCGGCGAACCGGTGAGCATGGCCGAGCACATGCTGCAAGGCGCCGCCCTGGCCGAAGAGGGCGGGCGGGAAGAGGCGGTGATCGCCGCCACCCTGCTGCACGACATCGGCCATTTCGTCGGCGAATGGGGCACGTTTTCCATGGACGACGAAGAGGACCGCTTCCACGAGATTTCCGGGGCCCAGCTGCTGCAGCCCTTCTTCCCGCCCCTGGTCACCGATTGCGTCCGCCACCACGTGGCCGCCAAACGGTATCTTTGCGCCACCAAGCCGGAATACTTCAAGCGCCTGTCCCCGGCCTCGGTGCATTCCCTGAACCTGCAGGGCGGCCCCATGAGCGCCGCCGAGGCCGCCGCCTTCGAGAACAACCCGCACCTGAAACAAATCCTCCAGGTCCGCTACCTGGACGAAGCCGGCAAACGGGCCGACACGCCGACACCCCCGTTCTCCCACTTCGAGCCCCTGCTGCAACGGCTGGTCGACGGCCATTGTTCCTTGATGCAAAATGAAGAGGATTCTGTACAATGATTTTCTTCGCCGCCTTACTGGACAAATAAAATAGATAATTTCATTTAG
The DNA here is from genome assembly GCA_964344645.1 of uncultured Thalassospiraceae bacterium. Classification (GTDB taxonomy): domain Bacteria; phylum Pseudomonadota; class Alphaproteobacteria; order Rhodospirillales; family JABHCV01; genus JACNJU01. Next base: position 2,424 of record CAYFOJ010000036.1, on the reverse strand, counting down.
TAACTTGTGGATATAATAATATAATGAATAAGAAATTGCTTACTAAAATTCCTTTCATAATTGGTATCATGTGGCCTTTTATTGTCATTGCGTCATATTATGCAAATAATTTTACATATTATATGGAAAAATTTTCTGTATTCTTTAATTTCTTAGTTTCGGCAAAATGACCCATGATCGAGATTGTTTTTTCCCTTTTCATCGCAGCGGCAACAACTGGAATAGGATGGGCTCTTGTCAGTCGTCTCGATTCCGATCGGTTATTGACCACCGCCGAACGGTTCTGCGTCTCCTTTATAACGGGCCTTTATGGCATATATTTTGGGGTTTTTGTGATCGGACCATACCGGCTTGACGCCATTAGCATCGGCGGACTGGCGCTGGTCATCGGTGCCGCGGGGGCCCTATTGATGCCCTGGCGATCAGTGGGATGCGTTCTGCTGAACGAATGGAAGGAGGCCCGTTCCAATTGGGTCATTGGTGGCCTTTGGGGCTTGATTTGCATTGCCTCCGCATCGTCCGTTCTTCAAGCCCTGGCTCCACCCAACGATTACGATGCCCTGCTTTATCATCTGGTTTTTCCTCGTTTCGATGTTGAACAGGGGTTCATCGGCATCCCGTGGGAGCGGGATATCGCACAAGCCACATTCCCGGCGATGACAAGCAATCTGACTCGTTTTTCCTTGGTCTTGCTGAATGACCGGGCCGCACAAATGCTGCACGCGCTGTTCGGGCTGATCGCCGCAGCCGGGGCGGCCTCGCTTATTTTGCGTTTGAGTTACGGCAAGGTGACGGCGTTGATCGCCGCATTGTTCTTTCTTGTGGTTCGTGGCGTTGTTTGGCAGATGGGCTCTGTCGAGACGGATGTTCCCCTGGCGGCATTTTCGATTTTTGCCGTGGTGGTGTATCTGGCTTGGCGGCAGCGCATTGGTTGGCGCCTTGGCGTACTCTTCGGGCTTATGCTGGGAGGGGCGATACTCACCAAGTTAATTGGATTCGCCGTCGCCGCCGTCTTTGCCCCCTTGATGTTGATTGATTTCTATAAGTCCCGGTCCGTTTTGCGGTTTTTGTCCGCTCCGATAACGGCCCTGTTCGTTCTTTCGCCACATGTAATCCGCAACTTTCTGGAAACGGGCAATCCTCTTTTCCCGATCCTGAATGGCCTTTTCAATCCGGGATCGCCTGATTTTGAAGGCCAGATCGGTAGCGAATACGGAACCGGGCTCGATGTTATGGATTACCTCGCCGCCCTATGGAATGTTTTCATATTCCCGATTCATCACTTCGATGGAATGGTTATAGGCTCCCCCTATCTGCTCGCACTTGCGCCCCTCATTTTGCTAGACCGCGAAAAGATGCGCCGTTGGGTGCCTATCGTCTTATTCTTTTTTCTTTACTTTTTCCTTTGGTATGGATTGCTGAGCCGGCAGGTGCGCTTTTTATTTCCAGTCCTGCCAATCCTATGCGCCATGGCGGCTGCCGGCTTGACGTCATTATGGGAACGGGCCAGCAGCCCTTTTTCTCGGGGGCCTGTCGTCGTCATGGTTGGCATTCTGGCCCTTAACCAGGCGGCATTCGTCGGCATATACGCCGCCATCCGTCTGCCTGTCGCCCTAGGACTCGTCAGCGAAGAAACTTACATGACGAAAACCCCAACGATGGGAGGCGCTTACTACACGACATGTTCCTACATTTCAGAACACCTCAAGCCCGGAGAGCGCTATTTTTCCGTTACAGCGGCATTTCATTCTTATTACTGCCCGCAAGTACAAGCCTCTTATATTTATTTTCGTGACGAGGCGAAGTGGTGGTTGGCATCCAAGACCCCCCCACATCTTTCCATCGAAGAATTTATTCAAAAACTGGAAATGGAAAACCCCCGCTTCGTAATCATGTCCAATTCCCATGAAAGTCGCAGGGGGCTAAACAAAAAGTCCATGCATCAGACAGAACAAAACCTAGCGGCAAAACCGGTCATGGTCGCGCTAGACCAAAGCCACTATCGAGGCGGCTCGTATTTAGCGCCAGTTTTTCAACGGCTAACGCCGGTATTCCAGGGACGTTTCACAAGCATTTACGATGGGCAACAAGTGGTTTCCGAACTGAAGCAGTTGAATGAAAACTAGCTCTTAACAAGCATGCGGAAAAACAGGCCGAGAAAATAAGGCAGTTCCTTCCTGAGGGACTTAATTTTCGTCAATTTCAATTTTAAGCAGTACCCATACCACGCATACCAGATGAACCGGTAAAATGAATTTAGCGGCAGCCCCGCCAAGAATTCCGCATGAGGGCGCAGCCATTTGAACCGAACGATGACGCCAAAAAGCTTGTGCAGGTTTTCTATTTTTCTACGTTCCATTGCAGACTTGAAATTCAGCATTGATGAGCGCTTGTTGGTTTCCATATATACCGGTTCCCCCGTTA
>CAYFOJ010000035.1:0-30193 GCA_964344645.1 uncultured Thalassospiraceae bacterium | reverse complement strand
TCGCAGCTTCCTGCGCAATCTCGATGTCGCTCTTAGGGTTCGCATGCTGGTCGTGGGTGCCCTGGGCCATGATCGTCTTCTCCCCTCGCCGAATTGGCGGTCCGTTGCGGTATTGATGGAAATATTCCTTTACTCCGCCGGGGGCAATGCGAATGCTTCAATTGCGACCTATTTGACGCCAGAATCGCCCCCTTGGCCCGCCGCAACCGCTTGACCCGTACGGGATTAGGCCCCATAAATCGCGCCACCGCAATCCACGGCTATAAGGTCCAAACTTATGAGCAGAATTTTTTCCGGCGTTCAGCCCACGGGCGATCTTCATCTCGGCAACTATCTCGGCGCCATCCGCAACTGGGTGCGCCTGCAGGACGACTATGAATGCCTGTTCTGCGTCGTCGACATGCACGCCATCACCGTCTGGCAGGACCCGGACCAGCTTCGCGCCAGCACCCGCGAGGTCGCCGCCGCCATGCTCGCTTCCGGCATCGACCCGGTGCGCAACATCGTCTTCAACCAGAGCCAGGTTCCCGGCCACGCGGAACTGGCCTGGATGTTCAATTGCGTCGCCCGCATCGGCTGGCTCAACCGGATGACCCAATTCAAGGAAAAGGCCGGCAAGAACCGGGAGAACGCCTCCATCGGCCTGTTCGCCTATCCCTGCCTGATGGCCGCCGACATCCTGCTCTACAAGGCCACCCACGTGCCCGTCGGCGAGGATCAGAAGCAGCACCTGGAACTGACCCGCGACATCGCCCAGAAGTTCAACAACGATTTCGGCCGCGAGCTGTTTCCCGTCGTCGAGCCGTTGATTTTCGGCGCCGCCACCCGGGTCATGTCGCTGCGCGACGGCAGCAGCAAGATGAGCAAGTCCGACCCGTCGGACCTGTCGCGCATCACCATGACCGACGACGCCGACGCCATTGCCAGGAAAATCCGCAAGGCGAAGACCGACCCGGAACCCCTGCCCGCCTCGCCCGACGGCTTCGAGGGCCGCCCGGAAGCGGCCAATCTGATGGGCATCTACGCCGCCCTGTCCGACAGCACCGTGGAGGAAACCTGCAGCCATTTCGGCGGCGAGCAGTTTTCCACCTTCAAGCAGCACCTGGCCGACCTGGCCGTCGCCAAGCTATCGCCCATTCAGGACGAAATGCGCCGCCTGATGGCCGACCCGGGGCATGTGGACCGGGTGCTGGCCAACGGCGCGGAGCGGGCGCGGGGGATGGCCGAACCGATCCTGAAGGAGGTGCGCCGGACCGTCGGATTCCTGGAATCCTGACCGCTTTCCCTTGAATTTTCCGGCGAATGAGACCATTTAGGAAAGACATATTTTCCGGCCACGGGCCGAACAGAAGCAAAGGCGAGACGCACAATGTTTATCCAGACCGAAGGCACCCCCAACCCGGCGACCCTGAAATTCCTGCCCGGCTGTGACGTGATGGGCCAGGGCGCGGCCAATTTCACCAACGTGGAGATGGCCCAGCGTTCGCCGCTGGCGGTGCGCCTGTTCGAGACCGAAGGCGTCGAGGGCGTCTATCTGGGCGGCGATTTCATCACCGTCACCAAGACCGCCGACAAGGAATGGGAAACCCTGAAGCCCCTGCTGCTGGGCTCGATCATGGAGCACTTCACCGCCGGACGCCCGGTCATCGAAGGCCGGGACGAAGAAGGCGGCGAGGAAGCGGACGGCAGCATCGAGTCCCAGATCAAGGAGCTTCTCGACACCCGCGTCCGCCCCGCCGTGGCCCAGGACGGCGGCGACATCATCTTCCATTCCTTCGAAGACGGCGTCGTCTACCTGACCATGCAGGGCGCCTGCTCGGGCTGCCCGTCGTCGACGGCGACCCTGAAGCACGGCATCGAAAACATGCTGCGCCACTACATCCCCGAAGTGATGGAAGTCCGCCCGGCGGAGGGGTTTTAAGCCTTCACCACAAGGCGATCAAGCTGCCCTGTCTTCGACCACCAGGGTCCGCCCAAGCGCCTTCAGGGCGTTTTCCACCAGCCCGATATGCGAGCGGTGATCCGGGTTCGTAAGCTTGCGAATGGCGGATTCAGAAATCCCGAGCCGGTCCGCCAGCCCGACCTTGGTGACACCTTGGTCACGCATGGCCGTATAGAGGGCTAGCTTGGCGGCGACAACGGGTGGTAAGGAGACAAGATACTGGCCCTCGGCAAGAGGGCTGGGAGATGGGATATCCCATTTGGCGTTGACGTAACCAGCAAGCGCCACGGCCAGGGCGTCTTCGGCAAGCAGAAGGCTTTCCTGCACCTCTTCAGCGCCTGTCAGCGCTTCCGGCACGTCGGGAAAAACGACCATATAGCCGGGAGGGTCCGGTTGCAAAACACATGGATAGGCGTATCGCATTTACAAATCTTCCTTCCTGATGCCAAGCTGTTTGAGCATCGCGCTGAGAACACCCTTTTTCAACTCGCCACGCTGAACGGTGGTAAACCTGTTTCCCAGCCAGAGTCGCCCGTGGCTTCCTTTGCCATGGGTGGCCTCGAACCTGCATTCCTGTCCGGTCTTTTTCCCGTAACGCTTTGCCCGTTTGATGAATTCTTTCGAGTCCATCGCGACACAATCGCACCAAAAGGTGCGATTATCAAGGAGAAATCGCACAAAAAGGTACGATTGGTTGCTCCGCCACAGGCTAAAACCGTAACGACATGCACGACAGGCCGCCGTCGACCAGGGCGGCCTGACTTGTTTCCAGGGGCTGGACCGCATAGCCGGCGGCGTCCAGCATGTCGGCGGTTTTCGGGAAGCCGCCTGAGAGAAACACCCGATCGTTGATTCTGACCGCATTGGCCGCGGGCTCCTCGCCGTCGGGCACCGTGAGGGTGCGGTAGCCGTCGAAAAAGCCGCTCGCGGCCATCTCCCGGGTGGCGAGGACGGTTTCCTCGTCGAGCAACCCGCAGCCGGTCTTGAAATGCAGGATGCCGGGGGGCGTTTCGAGGATTCGCACCGAGTGGCCCCAGTCGGCGACGCAGTCGGCAAGCCGTTCCGCCCCGGCCCGGTCCGTGCGCGCCGACAGGCCGACGATGATCTCCCGCTCCGTGGTCAGCACATCGCCGCCGTCGATAGACCCGGTCTCGCCGATTTCCCGGATCTCGTCGTAGAATCCCGCCAGATGGGGGGCCGTCGCCGCCGCCTCGCCCGTCCTCGTCGCCGCGCCGGGGCGCATCAGGACCGCCCCCTGGGGCAGGCAAAGGGCGGAATCCTCGATAAAGACGGAATCCGGATAAGCCTCCAACGGGGGCAGGACATGGACCGCGACCCCGGCGTCCTCGAGGGCGCCGACATAGGCCTCGTGTTCGGCCCGAAAGCGCCCCGGGTCCGGGTTTCCCCTGTCCATGTCGCGCAGGCCCTTGGCGACGCTGTCGCCGGGACGGCGGACGATAGCATGGCTGAATCGATAGCTGAACCCGGCCAGGCTCAAAGGATAAACTTCCGGAGATCGGCGTCCTTGGCCAGTTCCCCGACCTGTTCGCGGACGTCGTCTTCGCCCAAGGCAATGGTCTCGCCGCCCCGCTCGGAGGCGTCGAAGGAAATGTCCTCGAGCAGCTTTTCCATCACCGTGTGCAGCCGCCGGGCGCCGATGTTCTCCACCCCCTGGTTGATCTCTTCCGCCAGGTCGGCAATCGCCTCGATGGCGTCGTCGCCGAACTCCAGGGTCACGTCCTCGACCGCCATCAGGGCGGTGTACTGCTTGATTAGGCTGGCCTCGGTGTCGGTGAGGATGCGGACGAAATCGTCCCGGGTCAGGGAACGCAGCTCGACCCGGGTCGGCAGGCGGCCCTGCAGCTCGGGCAGCAGGTCCGACGGCTTGGCGATGTGAAACGCCCCCGAGGCGATGAACAGGATATGGTCCGTCTGCAAGGTGCCGTGCTTGGTGGAAACGGTGGTGCCCTCGATCAGTGGCAACAGGTCTCGCTGCACCCCCTCGCGGCTGACGTCGCCGCCGGCCCGGTCGGACCGGGCGGTGATCTTGTCGATCTCGTCGAGGAAGACGATGCCGTTGTTTTCCACGTTGCTCAGGGCTTCCTTGACGATCTTGTCCTCGTCGAGCAGCTTGTCGCTCTCCTCGGCGACGAGAATGTCGTAGGAATCGGCGACGGTCATGCGTTTCGGCCGGGTCTGCTGGCCGAAGGCCTTGCCCATGATCTCGCCGATGTTGAGCATGCCCATTTGCGCCCCGGGCATGCCGGGAATGTCGAAGGTCGGCAGGTTGGCGGCGGCGGATTCGGAGACGTTGATTTCCACCTCCCGTTCATCCAACTGCCCCTCGCGCAGCATTTTGCGGAACTTCTCGCGGGTGTCCTTGGAGGCGCTGTCGCCGACCAGGGCGTCGATGACCCGTTCCTCGGCATGGACCTCGGCCTTGGCGACCACCTGCTTGCGCATTTTTTCGCGCACCATGTGAATGGCGATTTCCACCAGGTCGCGGATCATCTGCTCCACGTCCCGGCCGACGTAGCCGACTTCCGTGAACTTGGTCGCCTCGACCTTGATGAAGGGGGCCTGCGCCAGCTTGGCCAGGCGGCGGGAAATCTCCGTCTTGCCGACGCCGGTGGGGCCGATCATCAGGATGTTTTTCGGCAGCACCTCTTCGCGCAGGTCGTCGTCCAGTTGCTGGCGCCGCCAGCGGTTGCGCAGCGCGATGGCGACGGCGCGCTTGGCGTCGGACTGGCCGATGATATAGCGGTCGAGTTCGGAAACGATTTCTCGCGGGGTAAAGCTGGTCATGGGGTCAAAGGCTTTCAACAATCACGTTGCCGTTGGTGTAGACGCAGATGTCGGCGGCGATGCCGAGCGCCTTGCGGGCGATGGCCTCGGCGTCCATGTCGTCGCGGTCGATCAGGGCGCGGGCGGCGGCGAGGGCGTAATTGCCGCCGGAGCCGATGCCCATCAGGCCCTGCTCGGGCTCCAACACGTCGCCCGTGCCGGTCAGCACCAGCGAGACCTCCTTGTCGGCCACCGCCATCATCGCCTCCAGGCGGCGCAGATAGCGGTCCGTGCGCCAGTCCTTGGCCATTTCCACGCAGGCCCGGGTCAATTGTCCGGGATACTGCTCGAGACGGCTTTCCAGCCGCTCGAACAGGGTGAAGGCGTCCGCCGTGGCGCCGGCGAAACCGGCGATGACGGAACCGTCGGCAAGGGTGCGCACCTTGCGGGCGTTGGCCTTGATCACCGTGTCGCCGAGGCTGACCTGACCGTCACCGGCGATGACGACGGTGTCGTTTTTACGCACGGACAATATGGTCGTGCCGCGCCAGCCGGGGAATTTTTGTTCTGCCATCAGGGCCATCCAGTTCAATGAGGGTCGCAACCGTGGATTTAGGCTTATGGGCAGGCCCGGTCAAGGGCCATCATCGGGCGGCGACGGCGATTCCGGCGCCGATCAGCACCGAGCCGGAACCCCGGTTGATGATTTTCTGCGAACGCTCGCTCTTCAGCAGCAGGCGAATGCGCGCCGCCGCCGCCACATAAGCGCTCAGCACCGCGATCAACACCCCGAGAATGATCGACGACGCCAGGGCCGCGTCGGCGGCGTCGAGGGCGGCGAGATCGACGAACCCGGGCAGGATGCCGATATAGAACACGATCACCTTCGGGTTCGACAGGGTCAGGGCGAGGCCGTGGACGAAGCCCCGCAACTGGCTTTTCTGCCGTGGCCCCGAGGTGTCCACCGGCATCGGCGGGGCGCGCCAGGCCCTGACACCCATGACGATCAGGTAACCGGCGGCGAGCAGGCGGACGACGAGGAACGTTGTCTCGAAGCTGCGCGCGATCAGCGCCATGCCGCCGATGACCATCAGCACATAGATCATGTCGCCCAGGATCATGCCGCTCATCATGCCGAGGCTGCGGCGGAACCCCCGGCTCAGGGCATGGCCCAGCAGGGCGAGAATCCCCGGGCCCGGCGTCACCATGGCGATGAAGCAAATCAGGGCGAGGGCGAGGGCGCTTTCCAACGACATCAACGTGTTCCTTTCACTTGCCGACGATCCCTATCAAGACTGAACGAAACCTGCAAGCGGGACTTCCTGTTTGCGCCGCCACCTGCTACAAGAAGCCGAACAGTCGGCAACCAGCGAGGACGACATGCGTACAGCGACCGTCGAACGCAACACCAACGAGACGAAAATTACCGCGTCGGTCAACCTCGACGGCGTCGGAACCTATTCGGTCGCCACCGGGATCGGTTTCCTCGACCACATGCTCGAACAGCTTTCCCGCCACAGCCTGATCGACCTCGACGTCCGCGCCGACGGCGATCTGCACATCGATTTCCACCACACCACCGAGGACACGGGCATCGCCATCGGCGAGGCGTTTTCACGAGCGCTGGGCGACCGCAAGGGCATCGCCCGCTTCGGCCAGGCGCTCTCGCCCATGGACGAAACCCTGACCCGCATCGTCCTCGACGCCTCCAACCGGCCCTATCTGGTCTGGAACGTGGACTTCGTCCGCGACAAGGTGGGCGACATGGACACGGAACTGTTCAAGGAATGGTTCCAGGCCTTCGGCCAGGCGGCAGGGCTGACCCTGCACGTGGAATGCCTGTACGGAGACAACAACCACCACATCGTCGAGGCCTGCTTCAAGGGTCTGGCCCGGGCGCTCCGCCAGGCCGTCGAGATCGACCCACGCAAGGCCGATCAGGTTCCCTCGACCAAGGGCGTCCTGGGCGGTTCCCTTTAAGGCCATGGCGACTCGACCCTATAGCGTGCATCTGCTCGACAACGCCCGCGACGGCGGCCTGGTCCTGGTGCGGGACGGCTTTAGCTGGCTCGCCTTCCTGTTTTCCGTGCCCTGGGCTCTTTATCACCGGCTGTGGCGCGCCGCCGCCGGCCTGTTCGTCCTGCAGGTGGCCCTCGCCGCCTTGATGCTGTGGGCCGGGTTGAACGAAGCCCAGCAGGGGATCGTGTCCCTCGCCGTCGCCATCGCCGTCGGGCTCGCCGCCGACGAATTCAGACGCGGCGGACTGAAGCGGCGGGGTTACGCTTTCGAGGAGATCGTCATGGCGGAAAACATGGATGCGGCGACCCGTCGCTATCTCGACGCCCGGCCCGACGTGGCCGGCAGGCTGGCGGCCACGGGATCATGAGCGTCGCCATCATCGATTACGGGTCCGGCAACCTGCGCTCGGCGGCCAAGGCCTTCGAGCGGGGCGTCGCGGACGACGGCCTGAAGCTGGACGTCGCCGTCACCGCCGACCCGGACGCGGTTCGCGCCGCCTCTCATATCGTCCTGCCCGGCGTCGGCGCCTTCGCCGACTGCCGCAGGGGCTTGAACGCCCTGGACGGCATGGTCGAGGCCCTGAACGAAGCGGTCATCACCGACGGCAAGCCGTTTTTCGGCATTTGCGTCGGCATGCAACTGATGGCGAGCGTCGGGCGCGAACACGGCGAGCACGCGGGACTGGGCTGGATCGACGGCGCCGTCGAGGCCCTGCGCCCCGCCGACGCAAGCCTGAAGATTCCCCACATGGGCTGGAACGAACTGTGCCTCGGCCCGCATGGCCATCCGGTCCTGGAAGGGCTCGGCGAGCAGCCCCACGTCTACTTCGTCCACGGCTACCATCTGCTTTGCGAAAATCCCGACCACGTCCTGGCGACCACCGACCATGGCGGCCCGGTTACCGCCGTCGTCGGCCGGGACAACCTGATTGGAACCCAGTTCCACCCGGAAAAGAGCCAGCAGGTGGGCCTGAAATTGATCGGCAACTTCCTGAAGTGGAATCCCTGACACCATGATTTTCTTTCCCGCAATCGACCTCAAGGACGGCCAGTGCGTGCGCCTGCTGCGCGGCGACATGGACAAGGCGACGGTGTTCAACGACGACGCCGGGGCCCAGGCCGCCGCCTTCGCCGCCGCCGGCTGTGAATGGCTGCACGTGGTCGACCTGAACGGCGCCTTCGCCGGCAAGCCGGTGAACGGCGACGCCGTCACCGCCATCCTCGGGGCCATCGACATTCCCGTCCAGTTGGGGGGCGGCATCCGCGACCTGGACACCATCGCCTACTGGCTGGAGGCGGGCGTCCGCCGCGTCATCCTCGGCACGGTGGCGCTCAGGGACCCGGACCTGGTGCGCCGGGCCTGCCGGGAGTTCCCCGATCGCGTCGCCGTCGGCATCGACGCCCGCGACGGTTTCGTCGCCGTCGAGGGCTGGGCCGAGGTATCCGAAATCAAGGCCTTCGACCTGGCCGACCGCTTCGAGGACGCGGGGGTCGCCGCTATCATCTATACGGACATCGCCCGCGACGGCGCCATGCAGGGGCCCAACCTGGAGGCGACGACGGCGTTGGCTGCCGCCATTTCCACCCCGGTCATCGCGTCTGGCGGCGTCTCGTCCATGGACGACCTTCGCCATCTCAAGGACCAGGGCGGCGGCCTGCTCGAGGGCGTGATCAGCGGGCGCGCCGTTTATGACGGCCACATCGATCCCGCCGAAGCAGTCCGGTTGCTGGCATGCTGAAGGCCCGCGTCATCCCCTGCCTGGATGTCGAGGGCGGCCGCGTCGTCAAGGGCGTCAACTTCGTCGATCTCGTCGATGCAGGCGACCCGGTCGAACAGGCGCGGGTCTATGACAAGGCCGGGGCCGACGAGCTGACGTTCCTCGACATCACCGCCTCGCACGAGGGCCGCGACACCATATTCGACGTCGTCTCGCGCACCGCCGAACAATGCTTCATGCCGCTGACCGTCGGCGGCGGGGTGCGCACCACCGACGATATCCGCAAGCTGCTGCTGGCAGGGGCCGACAAGGTCTCCATCAACACCGCCGCCGTTCACAATCCGGATTTCGTCCGCGAGGCGGCGGAAAAGTTCGGCTCTCAGTGCATCGTCGTCTCCGTCGACGCCAAATCCGTCGGCGAGGACAAGTTCGAAATCTTCACCCACGGCGGACGCAACGCCACCGGGATCGACGCCGTTCAGTGGGCCCGGCGCATGACCTCTCTCGGGGCCGGGGAAATCCTGCTTACCTCCATGGACCGGGACGGCACCAAGCAGGGCTTCAACCTGCCCCTGACCCGGGCCATTTCCGACGCTGTCTCCGTGCCGGTGATCGCGTCGGGCGGCGTCGGCACCCTGGAACACATGGTCGAGGGCATCCGCGACGGCCACGCCTCGGCGGTGCTGGCCGCCTCCATCTTTCACTTCGGCACCTTCAGCATTCAGGAAACCAAGGCCTACATGGCGGCGGCGGGCATCGCCGTGCGCCCGGCCCCGACGGGAGACGGCTCATGACCCGGTCCGCCCACGTTCTCGACCGCCTGTTCCGCACCATCGCAGCCCGTAAAGGCGGCGATGAGGCCGCCTCCTACACGGCGAAGCTGTTCGGCAAGGGGCGCGGGGCCATCGCCTGCAAGGTGGGCGAAGAGGCGACGGAAACCATCGTCGCCGCCCTGGACGAGGGCGACGGCAAGGTGGCGGAAGAAAGCGCCGACCTGCTCTATCACCTGCTGGTCCTGTGGGCGGAATGCGGCGTCGAACCGGCCCGGGTGTGGGAGGAACTGGCGCGGCGGGAGGGAACCTCCGGCATCGAGGAAAAAAACGCACGAAAAACGAAGGGGTAAGCCATGGCCTATGATCACGACAACATTTTCGCCAAGATCCTGCGTGGAGAGATTCCCTGCAACAAGGTCCATGAGACCGACCACGCCCTCGCCTTCCACGACATCCAGCCCCAGGCCCCGGACCATGTGCTGGTCATCCCCAAGGGCCCCTATATCGACATGGACGATTTCTCCGCCAACGGGTCCGAAGCCGAAATCGCCGGTTTCATCCGCGCCGTCGGCGAGGTCGCCCGACAACTGGGCGTCGTCGAGCCCGGCTACCGGCTCATCGCCAACAACGGCCCCCACGCCCATCAGGAAGTTCCCCATCTGCACGTGCATATCCTCGCCGGCCGAGACTTGGGACGAATGCTGAAAAAATTCGACGACTAGCTGGAACTAACCCGTGATTTCGGAAAAAACTTATGCTACCTTGCGGCGCAACAAGCATAAAGCAGGGCAGTCCGAGTGGGGAAAAACAGCAATATTACCGGCATCGGTTACATCCTCGGCGGGATCGGCTGTCTCGCCGGCATGGACGCGGTGGCCAAGGTCCTGGTCGGCGCGGACTACTCGGTCATTCAAATTCTCGCCGTCCGCGGCTGGATCATCGCCCTGGCGCTGATCCTGTTCCTGCCCCGGCTGGGCGGCCTCATGGCCCTGCGCACGGATCAGCCCTACAAGCACGGGCTCAGGATGGCCGTCGGCTTCACCTCGCCCTTCCTTTTCTTCACCGCCCTGAAAGACCTGGGGCTGGCCGACGTCACGGTGATCTTTTTCGGCGGCGCCACCTTCCTGATGACCGCCCTGTCCGCGCTGTGGTTCAAGGAGTCGGTGGGACCGCACCGCTGGGGCGCGATCACCCTCGGCTTCATCGGCGTGCTCATCGCCGCCAGCCCGACCGGCGGCGTCTTTCAGGCGGAAGCCCTCTACGCCTTCGCCTCGGGCGCCACCTATGCCCTGATGGTGCTGATGACGCGCTGGCTCGGCCCCAACGAAGGCACCTTCCGGCCGGTGTTCTACTACAACGTCGGCATGGCCGTGGCCGCCACCGCCGCTCTGCCCTTGGCCTTCACGCCCATGCCGCCGGTGGACAGCGCCACCGTGGCCTTGATGGCGGTGCTCGCCATCGGCGGCCATTTCGGCGTTACCCGGGCCTTCCAGACGGCCTCGGTCAGCCTGCTGGCGCCCTTCGAATACACGGCCCTGCTGTGGGCCGCCCTGCTGGGGTATCTGTTCTGGTCCGAGGTCCCCACCGCCAACGTGCTGGTCGGCGCCGCCGTCATTTTCGTCAGCGGCCTGTATCTGTTGCGCCGCGAAGCCCTCGCCGTCACCCGTTCCGACCTGGCCGCCCCCCTCAACCCCCTGCTCCCGGACGAGGCCGGCAGCGAGGAGGAAGCCGTCCGCGACCCGCTCAAGCCCTGAGCCGCACCTTCTCGCGGCCGATTTGCAGGCGGCGGTAGGACAAGGCCTCGGCCACATGAACCCGGCCGCTGGGGGCCGCCGGGTCGCCGCCGGAGGAAACCACGTCCAGGTCGGCCAGGGTCCGCGCCACCCGGAGAACCCGGTGATAGCCCCGCGCCGTCAGCCGCATGCGCTCCGCCGCTTCCGCCAGCAGGGCGCGGCCGGACTCGTCCGGGGCGGCGGTTTCCTCGAGCAAGGTCCCGTCCGCCTCCGCATTGGTGCTGACCGCGGGGTGACGGGCGTAGCGCCGTTTCTGCAGCTCCCGCGCCGCCGCCACCCGGCGCGCCACCTCCGCCGAGCCTTCCGCAGGTGGCGGCAGGGCCAGGTCGGCTGCGGCGACGGCGGGCACGTCCACGTGCAGGTCCATGCGGTCGTAGAGGGGGCCGGAGATTTTTGCCTGATAGTCCTCGGCGCAACGGGGCGCCCGGGAACAGGCCTGGGCGGGGTCGTCCAGATAGCCGCAGCGGCACGGGTTCATGGCGGCGATCAATTGAAACCGGGCCGGATAGGAAACATGGGCGTTGGCCCGGGCGACGGAGACCCGCCCCGTCTCCAGGGGCTGGCGCAGGGCCTCGAGCGCCGGGCGCTGGAATTCCGGCAATTCGTCGAGAAACAGCACCCCGAGATGGGCCAGGGACACTTCCCCGGGTCTGGCCTTGTGGCCGCCGCCGACGAGCGCCGCCTGTGAAGCGGAATGATGCGGGTCGCGGAACGCCCGCCGCCGGGTCAACCCGCCGCCGTCGAGCAGTCCGGCCAGGCTCTGGATCATCGAGGCCTCGAGGATTTCCTCGGCGTCCAGGGGCGGCAGCAGGCCGGGCAGGCGCGCCGCCAGCATGGATTTGCCCGATCCGGGTGGACCCGCCATCAGCATGTTGTGACCCCCGGCGGCGGCCACCTCCAGCGCCCGCTTGGCGCTTTCCTGCCCCTTGATGTCGGCCAGGTCCGGATACCCGGCCTGTTCTTCCGCCCGCCCCGGCGTCGGCGGGCCCAACAACTGGGTACCCTTGAAATGGTTGACCAGGGCGAGCAGGTCCGGCGGCGCCAACACCGCCATATCGCCCGCCCACGCCGCCTCCGGACCCTGGGCCGCGGGACAGATCAGCCCCAGGCCGCGGCCGTTGACGTGAATGGCCGCAGGCAGCACCCCGTTAACGGCGCTGATCGACCCGTCCAGGGCCAGTTCGCCGAGGGCTGCGAAATTGGAAATGTCCTCCAGCGGCAGCACCCCCATGTCGGCCAGCAGGGCGACGGCGATGGCGAGATCGAAATGGGAGCCCTCCTTGGCCACATCGGCGGGGGCCAGGTTGACGGTGATCCGCTTCGGCGGCAGGGCCAGGCCCATGGCGCCCAGCGCCGCGCGGACCCGCTCGCGGGCCTCGGAAACCGCCTTGTCGGGCAGCCCGACGATGGTGAAGGCGGGCAGGCCGCTGGCCATCTGCACCTGCACGTCGACATCGAGAACGTCGATGCCCCGAAAGGCGACGGTGTTGATACGGGCAACCATCGGACTCGCGCCATCCCTCTCCATACACGTTTAGGATGCCCGCAGCTTAGCCGGAACGAAAAGAGAACGCCAGGACTTTCTCGCCGTCTTACCCCAGCCGTTCCTCGATGGCGTCCCAGATGCGGGCCTCCAGGCAGGTGTCGTCGAAGCGGTTGATTTCCTGCAGGCCCGTCGGCGAGGTGACGTTGATTTCCGTCAGGTAGTCGCCGATGACGTCGATGCCGGTGAAGATGAGGCCCCGGCGTTTCAGTTCCGGGCCGATGGCCTCGCAGATTTCCCTCTCCCGTTCCGTCAGCTCGGATCGCAGCGGCGTGCCGCCGGCGTGCATGTTGGCGCGCACGTCGCCCTCGGCGGGGACCCGGTTGATGGCCCCGGCGGCCTCGCCGTCGATGAGGATGATGCGCTTGTCGCCCTCGCGTACGGCGGGCAGGTAGCTTTGCACCATCACCGGTTCGCGGGAGCGTTCGGTGAACATTTCCAGCAGCGCGTTCAGGTTGTCGTCCCCGGGGGTGATGTGAAAAACCCCCGCGCCGCCGTTGCCGTAGAGCGGCTTGATGATGATGTCCTCGTATTCGGCCCGAAACGCCTTGACCGTGTCGGCGTCGCTGGTGATCAGGGTCGGCGGCATCAGCTCCGGGAACAGGGTGGCGAACAGTTTCTCCGGCGCGTTGCGCACGGACGCCGGGTCGTTGACGACCAGGGTTTCGGGGTGGATGTGCTCGAGCAGATGGGTGGCGGTGATATAGGACATGTCGAACGGCGGGTCCTGGCGCATCAGCACCACGTCGACGGCGGCCAGGTCAATGACCTCCGCCGCGCCCAGGGTGTAATGGTCGCCCACCTGGCGGCGCACCTCGAGGGGCCTGGCCCGGGCCGTCACCCGGCCGCCGCGGAAGGCCAGGTCCATGGGCTGATAATGGAACAGCCCATAGCCCCGGTGCTGCGCTTCGAGCGCCAGGACGAAGGAACTGTCGGCATTGATGTCGATGCCCTCGATGGGGTCCATTTGAATGGCGACGGTTTTACGGGTGCTCATGGTGTGCCTCTTTCTAATTCAGCCGGGCGCGCAGTTCCTGCAGCAGGACGGATGTGCGGTAGCGCGAGGAGTCGGCGCCGGCCCTTTTGAGAAATTCCTCGAGGGCGGCGATGGCGTCGGAAACCCGGTCCAGGCGGGCGTTGAGAACCCCCGCCTCGCGCCACAGGGCCGCCTCGCCGGGGGCCAGCAGCAACAGGGTCTCGACCAGGTCGAGGGCCTCTTCCAGGCGTTCGGAACGCAGATGCAGGACCTTGGCGTTGCGCCGGGACCGCAGAACGATGGCCCGGTTGCTCATGGGCCGGGTATGCACCGGGGCGATTTCCACGTGCGGGCCGGAGACCGCCTTGTAGAGGCCGCGCAGGTCATGGGGTTGCAGCGCCCGGCCGCCGTCGAAGGGGTCGAGGATGATGCGCCGGCCCTGGAATTCCAGCCGGACGAGAAACCGGGGCGGGAAGTCCAGCCCCTCGATGGTCCAGCCGAGGGCGCGGGCGACATGCATGTAGACGATGCCGAGCAGGGTCGGCAGGCCGTCGCGCCGGTCGATCACCCGCATCAGGTTGGCGCAGTCGAAATCCTCGTAGGCGTCGTCGCTGCCGCCATAGCCGTGGCGGCGGGCGATCACCTGGCGCAGGGCCTCGGCCCGCATGTCCAGGCCCGCCGCCGGGTCGTCGGCCTCCCTGCCCGCGTAGGCGGCGACGTCGTCGGTGAGCTTCTCCAGATGCCGTTCGTAGGCGTCGACGGCGATCCCCGGCCGTTCGGCGGAGGCCAGCACCAGGGCGGTTTCGGTCAGGCCGATGGCGTCGTCCCCCAAGGCCCCGAAGGCGCTGAGGCGGCGGCAGATGGCGGGCGAGGGCTTCATCCGCCGTCTCCGCCTTGCGGCGTCTTGACGCGGACGTAGGAAACCACCCGCTTGACGTAAGAGACATCCCGGGCGCGGGCGATGACCCGGTCCAGTTCCGCCTGGTCCTGGGCGATGCCGAGCAGGAACACCACCCCGCGTGAGGTTTCGATGGTGTAGTTGACGGCCATCACCTTGTCGTCGAAGGTCAATTTCGATTTCAGTTCGGCGGTGATGGCGCTGTCGCGGGCCAAATCGCCGAGGCTGGACGGGTCGCCGATGACGACCTCGTTGATCACGTCGGCCACCCCGTCCGCCTTCCAGGCCAGGCCGACGGCCTCGGCCCGTTCCTCCTCGCTGCGGGCCACCCCGGTCAGCAGGACCCGGCTTTCGTAGACCTCGATGCTCATGCCCGCCGACAGGTTTTTGTTGGCGTCGAACCACAGCTTGAAGACGCGCGCCTCCAGGGCGGTGTCCCGGGCAACCCCCTTGATGCCCCGTTCCTGATAGGCGACGCTTCCCACCGTCGCCCCGGCGCCGATGGTCAGGCTGACCGGGTCGCAGGCGGCGAGTCCCACGAGGACCATCCCGGCGAACAGGGGCGACAGCAATCGGCGCGGTAGAATCATGACCACAGTATTCAATCATGCCCGCCGTCAGACAACGATTTTTTATTCACCCCCAAGCCAGGCGGCGGGGCAATGCCCGGGCCAGCGCCAGGGGGTGACGGTCATCAGGTCGAACCGGGCGTCCAGGGCCGCCCCTTCCGGATGGCGGGACAGATAGACCATGGCCGTGCGTTCGATGCGACGGCGTTGCCGGGCCTGCAGGGCCAGGCCTGCCTCCCCCTCGGTTCGTCTCGCCTTGACCTCGATAAAGGCGACGGTCCGGCCGCGCCGGGCGATGATGTCGATTTCCCCCGTCGCCGCCCGGTAGCCTCGCGCCTCGATGCGGTAACCCGCGAGCCGCAGCCGCCAGCAACACAGGGTTTCGGCGAAACGCCCGTAGCGGTAGGCTTGCCGTTTCGCCGCCCGGGCCATCAGCGCCCGCGTCCGAGGGCGAGGGCGCGGGCGTAGACCTCGCGGCGGGGCCGCCCGGTGGCCTCGGCGACGGCGGCGGCGGCGTCCCGGACGGAGGCCTCCTTCAGCGCCTCGCCCAGCAGCCGGTCGACTTCATCGCCGTCCACCACCTCTTCGCCGTTACCGGCGGGCGGCGCGACGACGACGGTAACCTCGCCCTTGGGCGCCCCGGCGGCGGCGTAGTGTTCCGCCAGGTCCGTCAGCGTTCCCCGGCGGACCTCCTCGAATTTCTTGGTCAGTTCACGGCCGACAACCGCGTCCCGGAGGCCGAAGACCGCCGCCATCTGGGCCAGGGACTTGGCCAGCCGCTTCGGGCTTTCCAGAAAGACGAGGGTGGCCGGGACCGATTTCAGGGTTTCGAAACCGCTCTTGCGGCGTCCCGATTTGGTGGAGGGAAATCCGGCGAACAGGAAACGGTCCGTCGGCAGGCCGGCCAACACCAGGGCGGTGAGCACGGAAGAGGCCCCGGGCAGATGGGTGACGTAAATCCCTTGTTCGGCGCAGGCCAGGACCAGGCGGTAACCGGGGTCGGAAATCAGCGGCGTTCCGGCGTCGGACACCAAGGCCACGATTTCGCCATCTTTCAGGCGTTTCATGATCATCGGCCCCGCCTTATCCGCGTTGTGCTCATGGTAGGCGAGCAGGGGCTTGCGAATGCCGTGGATGGCCAGCAGCTTGGCGGTGACGCGGGTGTCCTCGCAGACGATGACATCGGCGCCGCCGAGGGTGTCCAGCGCCCGCAAGGTGATATCGCGGGCGTTGCCAATGGGGGTGGCGACGAGATACAGTCCCGGAGACAACGCCCCGACAGGGTCCACAGGAAGTTGAGAATGCCCAGATGACTGCTCCGAACGCTTCGTTTTTCCGCCCTGCGGCGTCCCGGATTGGCTCATCGCGGTTGTCCGTTTCCCTCGTCATGGCGGCCCTCGCCGTCCTTGGCCTCGCCGCCTGTCAGTCTCCACAACTTGCCTCCGTCTTGCAAGGCTCCAGCGTGCCGGTTCAACCGTCCACCAGCGCCGACATGAAAAAGCCCACCGAGACGGAGCCGGAACCGGAACCGGAGCCGGAGCCCGAATCGGAACCGGAACCGGAAGCCCAGGAACAGGCCACCCTTCCACCGGCCCCCACCACCCCTGCCGTGGAAGAAGAAGCCGTGGAAGAAGAAAAAGACGAACAAACCCCGTCCCTGATCCCTTACCTGACCGGACAAACGCCGCCGAAGCCCGCCGCCGACGGCGCCCCCGCGGCCCCGATTACCCCGCTGGCCCCTTCCTCGACCACCCGGGTGGCCCTGCTGCTTCCCTTGAGCGGGGCCAACGGCAAGCTGGGCCAGGCCATGCTCAACGCCGCCCAGATGGCCCTGTTCGATTTTTCCGATCAGCGTTTCGAATTGCTGATTTTCGACACCCTGGGCACCCCGGAAGGGGCCCGGGAGGCCGCCCGCTTCGCCATCGCCGACGGCGCCTCGATGATTTTGGGGCCCCTGCTGGCGCCTTCGGTGAGCGCCATCACCCCCCTCGCCCGCGCCGCCAATGTCACCGTCATCGGCTTTTCCAGCGACCGCACCATCACCGCCGACGGCGTCTACACCATGGGCTTCTTCCCGGAAACGGAAGTGGCGCGGGTGGTGCAATTCGCCCGTTCCCAGGGCCTGCGCCGCTTCGCCGCCCTGGCCCCCGGCAACGCCTACGGCCAGACCGTGGTCGAGGCCCTCAGGCAGTCCGCCCAGGGCATGGGCGGCGAGGTCAGCCGCGTCCAGTTCTACGACCCCGAGGCGGAGGACTTTTCCGCCGTCGTCAGGGAATTGGCCGATTACGACCGCCGCCGCCAGGCCCTGCTCGAACAGCGTGACGAATTGAAGGAACGGACCGACGAGATCGCCGTCAAGGCGCTGAAACGGCTGGAACGGCTGCAGACCATCGGCGATGTCCCCTTCGACGCCCTGTTGCTGGCCGACGGCGGCGAACGGCTGCTCGCCCTGGCCGCCCTGCTGCCCTTCTACGACATTGACCCGAAGAAGGTCCGCATCCTCGGCACCGGTCAGTGGGACGGCCCGGGCCTGGGCTCGGAACCGGCGCTCAACGGCGGCTGGCACGCCGGGCCGCCGCCGGAAGCCCGCGCCGATTTCATCGCCCAGTACGAAGCCGCCTACGGCGCCCCGCCGCACCGCCTGTCGACTCTCGCCTACGACGCCACCGCCCTGGCCGCCGTGCTGGCCCAGGCCGAGGGCGGCGCCGATTTCTCCACCGCCGCCTTGACCACGGAAGGGGGGTTCTGGGGCCGTGACGGAATCTTCCGGTTTCTCCCCGGCGGCGGCGTCGAGCGCGGCCTCGCCGTGCTGCAGGTGGAGGCCCGCTCGACAAAGGTAATCAGCCCGTCGCCGGAGACCTTCGCGGTCACCAACTGAAGTTTATAGAACCGTCTTGCCCTTGAAGGCGCAGATGTCCCGGACGACGCAGCGCTGACATTCCGGCTTGCGGGCCTTGCAGACGTAGCGTCCGAGCAGAATCAGCCAGTGATGGGCGTGCCGCTTCCAGTGGTCCGGCGTCACCTTTTCCAGCTTTTTCTCCACCGCCAGGACCGTCTTGCCGGGGGCCAGCCCGGTGCGGTTGGAAACCCGGAAGATGTGGGTGTCGACGGCGATGGTCGGCGCGCCGAAGGCGATGTTCATGACCACGTTGGCGGTCTTGCGCCCGACGCCGGGCAGCTTTTCCAGGGCGTCCCGGTCTTCCGGCACCTTGCCGCCGTGCTCGTCGATGAGCATCTGCGACAGCTTGATGACGTTCTTCGCCTTGGTGTTGAACAGGCCGATGGACTTGATGTAGCCGCGCAGACCCTCCTCGCCCAGCTTGAGCATGGCCTCAGGCGTCTTGACCTTCTTGAACAGGGGGCCGGTGGCCTTGTTGACGCCGACGTCCGTGGCCTGGGCCGACAGCACCACGGCGACCAGCAGGGTATAGGTGTTGACCCAGTCCAGTTCCCCCTTGGGTTCCGGGTTGTCGTCGGAAAGCGCCCGGTAGAAGGCTTCGATGTCGGCTTTTTTCATGCCAGGCCGAGAACGTCGCGCATGGAATAGAGGCCCGGTTTCTGGTCGGCGCTCCAGCGCGCCGCCCGCACCGCGCCACGGGCGAAGACGGAGCGGTTGGAGGCCTTGTGGGTCAGCGCGATGCGCTCGCCGTCGGCGGCGAAAATGACCGAATGGTCGCCGACCACGTCGCCGCCGCGCAGGGTGGCGAAGCCGATGTCCCCCACCGTCCTGGCGCCGGTATGGCCGTCGCGGACCTTGTCGGACACCGCCTCGAGATCGACGCCCCGGCCCTCCGCCGCCGCATGGCCCAGGGCCAGCGCCGTGCCCGAGGGGGCGTCCACCTTGTGACGGTGATGCATTTCGAGGATCTCGATGTCGTAGTCGCTTTCCAGGATGCCGGCGACTTGGGTGGTCAGGCCGAGCAGCAGGTTGACGCCGACGGAATAATTGGCGGCCTGGACGACGGCGGTGCTTTCCGCCGCCTTTTCCACCGCCGCCTGCTGCGCCCCGTCCAGGCCCGTGGTGCCGATAACCCAGGCGGCGCCGTGCCGGGCCGCCGCCTCGCCATGGCCGATGGTGGCCTGGGGCAGGGTGAAGTCGATGATCACGTCGGCGGCGGCGAACAGGGCGTCGGCATCGTCTGTCACCGCGAGCCCGGCGGGCTCATGACCCGCCAGGGCGGCCACGTCCTGGCCCAGGAACGGGCTTTCGCCATGCTCCGTGCCGCCGGCGAGGCTGCAGCCCTCCGCCGCCAGAACCTCCGCCACCAGCATCCGTCCCATGCGCCCGGCGCAGCCGACAATCCCGATCTTCATCCGCTCTCCTCCCCGAAATAGAAATCAGTCCTTCAGGTCTTCCCACAATTCCTTGACCTTGTCGAAAAAGCCGTGGGATTCGGGACTGTGTTTCTTGTGGTTGCTTTCGTCTTCGAATTCCTTCAGCAGTTCCTTTTGCTTCTTGCTCAGCGCCACCGGGGTTTCGACGGCGATCTGCACGAACATGTCGCCACGGGCCTCGGAGCGGAGAATCCGCATGCCCTTGGACTTAAGGCGGAACTGCTGGCCCGACTGGGCGCCGGCGGGAATGGAGACCCGGGTCAGGGTTCCCTCCACGGTCGGCACCTCGATGGCGCCGCCGAGCGCCGCCGTGGTCATGGGAATCGGCGCCCGGCAATGAATGTTGGCGCCGTCGCGGCGGAACATGCGGTGCGGCGAGACGCTGAGGAAGATGTAGAGGTCCCCCGGCGGCGCGCCGCGCAGGCCCGCTTCCCCTTCCTCGCCCAGGCGGATGCGGGTGCCGTCCTCGACCCCGGCGGGAATGGTCACCGACAGATTTTTTTCCTTGTGCACCCGGCCCTGGCCGCCGCAGGTGGAACAGGGTTCCTTGATCACCTGGCCGGTGCCCTGACAGGACGGGCAGGTGCGCTCGACGGTGAAGAAGCCCTGCTGGGTGCGGACCCGGCCATGGCCGCCGCAGGTGGAGCAGGAGACGGGCGCGGCCCCGCCGGCGGCCCCGGACCCGTGGCAGCCGTCGCAGGCGACGGAGGTGGGAACCCGGATGTTGGTCTTCTTGCCCTCGAAGGCCTCTTCCAGGGTGATCTCCATGTTGTAGCGAAGATCGGAGCCCCGGCCGGCACCGCTTTGCCCGCCGCCCCGTCCGCCGCCGCCGAAATCGCCGAACATTTCGTCGAATATGTCGGCGAAGCCGCCAAAGCCGCCGCCACCGAAACCACCGCCGAAGCCGCCGCCGGGCCCGCCCTGCTCGAAGGCGGCGTGGCCGAAGCGGTCGAAGGCGGCGCGCTTTTCGTCATCCTTCAAGACCTCGTAGGCCTCGTTGATTTCCTTGAACTTGCGCTCCGCTTCCTTGTCGCCCGGGTTGCGGTCCGGGTGATACTTCATGGCCAGCTTGCGGTAGGCCTTCTTGATTTCGCCCGCCTCGGCGTCCCGGCTGACGCCCAACAGGGTATAGAAATCTTCCTTCGACATGCTTGCGCCTCGATACAAAACCGCCCCGACGCGTCCGCAAGGGCCCGCCGGGGTGGTTAGCTTATACCAGGGACGGGGGTCTTACCCGTCCTTTTTACCGTCTTCCGGCTTACCGGCGTCCACTTCCTCGAATTCCGCATCGACCACATCGGCGTCGTCGGCCCCACCCTGCTGGGAGGAAGAGGCGTCGGCGCCCGCACCGGCGGCGGCCCCGGCATCGGCTTCCGCTTGGGAGGCCTTGTACATGGCTTCACCCAGCTTCATGGCCTTTTCGCTTAAAGACTCGGTCTTGGCCTTGATGGCTTCCGGATCGGGGTCCTCGGCGTCGAGGGCTTCCTTCAGTTCCTTGATGCCGTCCTCGATGGCCGTCTTGTCGCCGTCGGAGACCTGCTCGCCGTATTCCTTCAGGTTGGCCTCGGTGGAGTGGATCAGGCTGTCGGCGTGGTTGCGGGCTTCCACCACTTCCTTGCGCTTCTTGTCTTCCTCGGCGTGGGATTCGGCGTCCTTGACCATGGACTCGATGTCGTCGTCGGAGAGGCCGCCGGAGGCCTGGATGCGAATCTGCTGTTCCTTGCCCGTCGCCTTGTCCTTGGCCGAAACGTTGACGATGCCGTTGGCGTCGATGTCGAAGGTGACCTCGATCTGCGGCACGCCGCGGGCCGCCGGCGGGATGCCAACGAGATCGAACTGGCCGAGGATCTTGTTGTCGGCGGCCATTTCCCGTTCCCCCTGGAAGACGCGGATGGTCACCGCCGTCTGGCTGTCCTCGGCGGTCGAGAAGACCTGGGACTTGCGGGTGGGGATGGTGGTGTTGCGGTCGATCAGGCGGGTGAAGACACCGCCCAGGGTCTCGATGCCGAGGCTGAGGGGGGTGACGTCGAGCAGCAGCACGTCCTTGACGTCGCCCTGCAGGACGCCGCCCTGAATGGCCGCGCCGATGGCGACCACCTCGTCCGGGTTGACCCCCTTGTGGGGCTCGCGGCCGAAGAATTCCTTGACCGTTTCGACCACCTTGGGCATGCGGGTCATGCCGCCGACCAGGATCACCTCGTCGATTTCACCGGCGCTGAGGCCCGCGTCCTTGAGGGCCTTCTTGCAGGGCTCGATGGTGCGCTGGATCAGGTCGTCCACCAGGGCTTCCAGTTTCGCCCGGGTCAGCTTGATGTTGAGGTGCTTCGGCCCGGAGGCGTCGGCGGTGATGAAGGGCAGGTTGATCTCCGTCTGCATGGCGCTGGACAGCTCGATCTTGGCCTTCTCGCCCTCTTCCTTCAGGCGCTGCAGGGCCAGCTTGTCCTCGCGCAGATCGATGCCGTTGTCCTTCTTGAACTCGTCGGCCAGGTAATCGACGATGCGCTTGTCGAAGTCCTCGCCGCCCAGGAAGGTGTCACCGTTGGTGGACTTCACCTCGAACACGCCGTCGCCGATTTCAAGCGCCGAGACGTCGAAGGTGCCGCCGCCCAGGTCGTAAACGACGATGGTGCCGGAGTCCTTCTTTTCCAAACCGTAGGCCAGCGCCGCCGCCGTCGGCTCGTTGATGATGCGCAGCACTTCCAGGCCGGCGATCTTGCCCGCGTCCTTGGTCGCCTGACGCTGGGAATCGTTGAAGTAGGCGGGAACCGTGATCACCGCCTGGGTGACGTCCTCGCCGAGATAGCTTTCAGCGGTTTCCTTCATCTTCTGCAGGGTGAAGGCGCTGACCTGGCTGGGGCTGTATTTCTTGCCGTCGGCCTCGACCCAGGCGTCGCCGTTGTCACCGGCGACGATGGAATAGGGAACCAGGCCCTTGTCCTTTTCCGTCAGCGGGTCGTCGTAACGCCGACCGATCAGGCGCTTGATGGCGAACAAGGTGTTTTCAGGATTGGTCACCGCCTGGCGCTTGGCCGGCTGGCCGACCAGGCGCTCGCCGGAATCCGTGAAGCCGACGATCGAGGGGGTGGTGCGCACGCCTTCGGCGTTTTCGATGACCTTGGCGTCCTTGCCGTCCATCAGGGCGATACAGGAGTTGGTGGTGCCAAGGTCGATTCCGATAACCTTGCTCATGTCATAGTCCTTTTCTTTACGGCGGATTTTTCTTTCGGCCTCTCATGTGTCTGCACGAGGAAGCGCCGGTCCTGAAAAATCCCCAATTCGTGAAAATCAATCCCAAACCGCCGCTGAAACGCGGCGTCGGGCGTTATATAGGTCCCTGAACCAATCGACGCAACCGTCAACGGCCATTTTTCCTAAAGCTTCTGATCGACCTTGGAGCCCGTCTCCGGCGACTGTTCATAGGCCTGGGCGGCGCCTTCCGCCTCGCCGGGATCGCTTTCCCGGACGGCGTCCTCCGCCCGCGCCTTGGGGCCGCCCTTGGAGACCCCGACCTTGGCTTCGCGCAGCAGCCTGTCGTGCAGCACGTAACCGGCCTCGATCACGTGCATCACCGTGCCGGACGGCTTTTCCGCGTCCTCGATCTCGAACATGGCGTGATGCAGCTTCGGATCGAAGGGCTGGCCTTCCGGTTCGATCTTGCTGATGCCGATGCGCTCGAAGGTCTTCTGCATCTCGGTTTCCGTCATCCGGACGCCGAGAACGAAGTTGTCGAACCGCTCCTGCAGGGCGGCGGAGTCCGCTTCTCCGCTTTCCCCGTCGGCCTGCCCGCTGTCCAGCGCCCGGCCCAGGTTGTCGGAAACCGACAGCATTTCCCGGGCGAAGGAGGCGATGGCGTACTTGCCCGCGTCTTCCTTCTCCCGCTGGGCGCGGCGGCGGACGTTCTCGGTTTCCGCGACGGCGCGCAGCAACTGGTCGCGCATCTCGGCCAGTTCGGCCTCGATCTGGACGAGCCGTTCGTCGGCGGAGACGGCGTCTTCCGCCTCGGTCTCGGGCGCGTCCACGTCCGCGGCTTCCGGCGCGTCCGGTTCGGCCTCCGCGGCCTCGGGCGCCGGCTGCGGTTCGGCGGCCTCTTCGGGGGCTTCCGTCTCTGCTTGTTGTTCGGGGGTGTCGGACATGATGGCTTCTTCTCTCTTTTAAACTATCGGGTCTTATATTTCTCAATCAGCGGGCGCCGACCAGCCGGGCGATCAGCTTGGCCGTGTAATCGACCATCGGAATGATGCGGGCATAATTCATTCGCGTCGGTCCGACAACCCCGATTGCGCCGACAACCTGTTCCCGGCTGTCGCGGTAGCTGCCGACGATCATCGAGCAGCCGGACATCCCGAACAGGTGATTGTCCGAGCCGATGAAGATCTGCACCCCCTCGCCGGCGTCGGCCAGGGTCAGCAATTTACTCATGGTTTCCTTGGTTTCAAGGGCCGCGAACAGGGAACGGATCTGTTCCAGGTCGCTGGCCGCCCGCACGTCCTCCAGCAGATTGGCCTGGCCGCTGACGATCAGGGTTCCGCCCGCCTCGCCGCCGGCCCAGCTGGCGAGGCCGGATTCCACCACCGTGCGGGTCAATTGGTCGAGCTCGGCCCTGTGGCGGTCCAGTTCCGCCCTGATCTGCCCCTGCGCCTCCTGCAGGGTGCGCCCGACGAGCCGGGCGCTGAGGAAGTTGCTGGCCTCGACCAGGGCCGAGGGCGGCAGGTCGGCAGGGGTGTCGATAATGCGGTTTTCGACGACTCCGCTTTCCGTCACCAGGACCACCAGGGCGCGGCCCGGATTGAGGGAGATGATCTCGATGTGTTTCAGGGGCGCGTCGGTTTTCGGCGCCATCACCAGCCCGGCGCAATGGGACAGGCCGGACAGGACCGTCGTCGCTTCCTTCAGCAGGCCCTCGACGGAGCCGCCCTCGGCGGCGCACTGGCCCTCGATGCTTTCGCGCTCTTCCCGGGTCAGGTTGCCGACCTGCAGCAGGCCGTTGACGAACAGCTTCAGCCCGGCGTCCGTGGGCAGGCGTCCGGCGGACGCGTGCGGGCTGGTCAGCAGCCCCATGTCCTCCAGGTCGGCCATGACGTTGCGGATGGTCGCCGGCGACAGCGACGCGCTCAGGCGCTGCGACAGGGTGCGCGAGCCGACCGGGTCGCCGGTCGCCACGTAAGCGTCGACGATATGCTTGAAGATTTCGCGCGAACGCTCGTCCAGTTCCGGAATCATCGCTCCGTCCGCTTGTTTGCCCATATCTGCCCGAAATGTAGTGACCAGACCTTGCCCCGTCAACGCGGGCGGGGTAGCTTGCCCCCCTCGTGAAAACAAGGGAAGCCAATCAATGAGACCGTCCGGCCGCGCCACCGACCAAATCCGCGCCGTTTCCATGGAAACCGGCGTCAACAAACATGCCGAGGGCTCGTGCCTGATCAAGATGGGCGAGACCCACGTGCTGTGCCTGGCCAGCGTCGAGGAACGGGTGCCGCCGTGGATGCGGGGGTCCGGCAAGGGCTGGGTGACGGCGGAATACGGCATGCTGCCGCGCTCCACCGGCTCGCGCATGGGCCGCGAGGCGGCGCGGGGCAAGCAATCGGGCCGAACCCAGGAAATTCAGCGCCTGATCGGGCGCTCGCTCAGGGCCGTCACCGACCTGAAGGCCATGGGCGAGATGCAGGTCACCGTCGATTGCGACGTCATCCAGGCCGACGGCGGAACCCGCACGGCCTCCATCACCGGGGCCTACGTCGCCCTGCATCTGGCCTTTCAGCGCATGGTCGACCTGGGCGCCCTGAAGAGCGTGCCGCTCACCGACCGGGTCGCCGCTATTTCCTGCGGCCTTTATCAGGGCGCGGCGATCCTCGATCTGGATTACGACGAGGACAGCGCGGCGGAGGCGGACGCCAACTTCGTGCTCACCGCCAATCGGGGCATCGTCGAGATTCAGGGCACCGCCGAGGAGGAGCCGTTTTCCCCGGAACAGTTCACGGACCTGATGACCCTGGCCCGCAAGGGCGTCGACGAACTGGTCCAGGCTCAGGGCCGGGCCCTGGATGCGGGCGCATGAGCCGCCGCTTCACCGGCGGCAAGCTGGTCATCGCCAGCCATAACCCGGGCAAGGTCGGCGAAATCGCCGACCTGCTGGCGCCCTTCGGGGCCGAGGTGATTTCCGCCGGCGACCTGGGCCTGCCCGAGCCCGTCGAGGACGGCCTGACCTTCATCGCCAACGCCGAAATCAAGGCCCGGGCGGCGGCGGAGGCCTCCGGCCTGCCCGCCCTGGCCGACGACTCCGGCCTCGCCGTCCACGCCCTGGACGGCGCCCCCGGCATCTACTCGGCGCGCTGGGCCGGGCCCGGCAAGGACTTCCACGCGGCCATGAGGAAAGTGGAAGAACAGCTTGAAAACAAAGCCGACCGCAGCGCCCATTTCGCCTGCGCCTTGTCTCTCTGCTGGCCCGACGGGCACCTGGAAACCTTTGAGGGACAGGTGCACGGGTCCCTTGTCTGGCCGCCCCGGGGCGACCGTGGCTTCGGCTACGACCCGGCCTTCGTCGCCGACGGCCTGGACCTCACCTTCGCCGAAATGGACCCGGAGGCGAAACACGCCATCAGCCACCGGGCCGTCGCCTTCAAAAAACTTGTCGCCGCCTGTTTTTCCTATTAACGCCAAGATTATTCTTGACTTTTCTATATTCACCTTGACTTGACGAGTCTCGCCCATCACTATCGTGCATGGAAACACATCGGCATTTACTACACATGGTGGAATTGGCTTTTTTGGAATTTCGCATGAACACTCACACTGATCCCCAAAAGGGCATTCGCGAGACCGAGTTATCTCTGGACGAAATGATGATGCGGCGCGGTGTTACTGTCGATTCCGAGTTTGGCGATTATCAGGATTATATCGAAAAGCTGGAACAAGGCTTACCGTCGTCGGCGCCATTTTCCGACATTGTCACGCTACGAGGCAGCGTTCACTTGGCTTGCAACAAGGCAATCTCACGAGGCGAGGTTGAGGAACGGCTTGAAAGAGCCGTAACCGCAACAGTTCGTTAATCCAATTACTTCGGGTTAATTATGAAGAACGTTCCAAACGATGATTGGATCGGTAAGTTTTTATCGAACTTCAATACTCGCTTTAATAAGCATTACGCCTATACAATTACCATTGCTCAAACACTTCCCCTCCAGGTCAACAACGAAATCCGCAATGCCGTCTCGCACTTGGCCCGCGCTCATGAAGCCGAAGACGGGGAAACAAGAGACAGGCAAGCCCAAAAGGCGCTTGATCACTTGGAGAGGGCCAGCAGGGATTGTTTAAAGGTCGCGCTTCTCAAGACCATAGAGAACGTGGATAAACTCCGTTCAAAAGCCTTGCATCAATATGGATACGTACCAAAGAATTTGAACGTCACTTTGCACGAGCTCGGAAAAGACTATAAGCAGTTATTGCTGGACGAGGCGGCATCGGGGTCCGGCGACATCATTTCCCGATATGAACACTTGCTGGAGAGATACCTGCAGCTCGAAGAATCAATCAACAAGGAGTACGATGGAATTTCAGCCTTGGAGTCCGCCCACCATCGTAAAATTACCTTTCTCAAAGCCTGGTTGATTGCGGTATCCGCCGGCTTGGCGGCAAGCCTGATTTGGCACTTCCTTCCGATTGATGGATAATCGACTTTCCCTCTACATTCACTGGCCCTTCTGCCGGTCGAAATGCCCCTATTGTGACTTCAATAGCCATGTTCCCTCGGAATCCGTGGATGAAAAGCGCTGGGAAAACGCATTATTGACGGAAATGTCCCATTTTGCCGCCGAAACTGCGGGAAAAAGCCTTGAATCCGTGTTTTTCGGCGGGGGAACCCCCTCGACCATGTCCCCGGACACCGCCGCCGCCCTGATCGCCGCCGCCCGGGCCTTCTGGCTGGCAGGGCCGGACCCGGAGGTCACCCTGGAGGCCAACCCGACCTCCGTCGAAGCGGGAAAGCTCAAGGGTTTCGCCGCCGCCGGGGTGAACCGGCTTTCACTCGGAATCCAAAGTTTCGACGACAAGGCCCTGAAATTCCTCGGCCGTGAACATAACGCGAAGGAGGCCATGGCCGCCCTCGACCTGGCCCGCGAACACTTCGCCCGGTTTTCCTTCGACCTCATTTACGGTTTGCCCGGGGAAACGGTGGAAGACTGGAAAACCGCGCTAAAACAATCCCTTGGCCGGGCGGGCGGGCATCTGTCCCTGTACCAGTTGAGCATCGAAAAGGGCACGCCCTTTCACCGCGACGGGATTGCCGGGGCGGACCCGGACAGGGGCGCCGACCTGTTTCAGGTGACACAGGAACTGGCGTCCCTAAACGGTTTTGATGCCTATGAAATTTCCAACCATGCCCGCCCCGGCCACGAGTGCCGCCACAACCTGGCCATCTGGCGCGGCGGCGATTACGCCGGGATCGGCCCCGGCGCCCACGGCCGCCTGTCCCGCTCCGATGGGGCCGACGCCCTGGTCCAACAGCGAGACCCGGGCCGCTGGCTGGCCATGGTCGAGGCCTCCGGCCACGGAACGGCCCGGCGTGCGGGCCTCGGCCCACGGGAACGGGCGGAGGAACTGCTGATCACCGGCCTGCGCCTGGCCGAGGGGGTCGAGTCCCAGCGGTTTCAAAGGATTAGCGGCCTATCCCTAAGTCAGGCCGTGAACAGGCAGTCTCTACCCCTTCTGGAACAAGAAGGTTTTGTCGTTTTCGATAACAGGGGCCTCAGGGCGACCCCGGAGGGGCGCCTGCGGCTGAACGGGGTCCTGGCTGAACTGTTACCTTAACAACGGGCCCTAAAGCCTTGAAGGCTGGTTAACGAGGGCCTCAAGCAGGCAGTCCGTGCCGGAAATCCGGGCGATGGTATGGCCGCGCGCCTCGGCGTGTTTGACCTTGTAGCCCTTCCCGTCCCCCGCGCCGCCCTGATACAGGAAAACATCGAGCATGCAGCCGTCCTTGCGGTACTGCCACAATTGCGCTGGCGGATCGCGGCGCTTGAAGTCCGGCCGCCCCAGCATTTTCTGGAGCTCTT
The DNA here is from genome assembly GCA_964344645.1 of uncultured Thalassospiraceae bacterium. Classification (GTDB taxonomy): domain Bacteria; phylum Pseudomonadota; class Alphaproteobacteria; order Rhodospirillales; family JABHCV01; genus JACNJU01. The sequence continues at coordinate 1,797 of CAYFOJ010000035.1, read as the reverse complement.
CCGCCGACAGCCCGACCAGCCGCCGGGGGTCCGGGGGGGACGGGGCCGGAAGCCCGTCGCGCATGGCCTGTTCGGGGGGCAGCATGGGCACCGGCGGCAACTTTGCCAGTTCCCGTTCCGCCCGCGAGGGTACCCGTTTCGGCGGCGGCGGCGGGGCGGCGGGAGGGGGCGGCGCCTCTTCCGCCACGGCCTCCGCTTCCGCCTCCTCCGCCACCGGCGGCGACGTTTCCGTCACCGCCTCGGACGGGGCCGGGGGCGCGGACCCGCAGGCGGCGAGGAGCAGAAGCACGGCGAGGGCGATGCCACGGGAAACGGCCGGCGGGATCACGCGGATTCGGAGTCCGCTTGCGGAATGTCGAGGTCGGCCGGGGCCTGTGCCTCCTCGGCGGCCGGGGCGGGCACGGGGGCGGGTGCAGGGGCCAGGGCCTGCATGTCGCCGCAGACCTCGCCGCCGGCTTCGATGACGATGCTGCCGTAGCGCACGGAGCCGCTGATCCGCCCGCCGGCGCGCACGGTCAATTTGTGGCGAACGGTCAAATCCCCGTCCACCCGGCCGCTGATGTCCGCGTCCTCGACCTCGGCGCTGCCCTTGAAGACACCGCTCGGCGCGACTTCGATAATGCGGGCGTTGGAGAGCGCCACCTCCACATGGCCCTCGACGACCAGGCGCTCGCAAGAGGTGATTTCCCCGGACAGGCGAATCTCACGGCCGACCACCAGTTTCCGGCTGTCGCCCTCGCTGGAACGGTGGCGGTCGCCCCGGTTGGGGACGGAGGGAATATCCACCGGGCGCTTCGGCTGCGCCGGGTTATGGCCGCCGCCGTTCAGGTTCGGCACCCGGCTCGGCGGCTTGGCGGGGGTATGGGTCCCCTTCGATGCGAAGGGCCTCAAGGGCGGCGCATCGATGGCGTCGGCTTCGTTTCCCTGGGCGGCTTCGCCGTTTTCCTTGTCTCGCCGGAACATGGCATTGGTCTCCAATCAGTCGGTTTATTCAAGCGCGGGCGCGAAAGTCTTCGAACAAATGAACCATCATGGCGGTGGCGATGATGGGGGCCAGCAGGTTGACCACCGGCACGGTCAGCAGGAACGCGATCAGCACCCCACTCAGGAACAGGGTGACGCCATTGCGCTTGCGAAGCGCCCGCGCCTGGTCCGGGGCCATGCGTCTCAGGGCCACCAGTTCGAAGTATTCACGGCTGAGAAGATAACCGTTGACGGCCCAGAAAACAAAAGGGAAAAGCGGGCCGATGAAGAGAAACGGCAGCATCAGAATGTTCAGCGCCAGCAGGATCCCGAAAAATCGCGCCGCGGTTCGCAGGCTGTCGCCCAGGCCGGCACCGGCCGCCGGCTGCAGGTCGGGATAGTGACGCGCCTCGACGGCGGCGGCGATGTCTTCGAGAAACAGGCTGATCACGGCGCTGATGGCGGCCGGGAACAGCAGCCAGGTCAGGACCACGGTCGCCAGGCCGCCCAGCAGATCGACGGCGGCTTCCAGCAAGCCGATGCTGAACAGCGCCGTGTTGGCGAGCAGGAACCCCAGCGCCACCCACAGGGCGGCGAACACGCAAACCGCCGCCGCCAGGGCGAACCAGACCACCCGCCGGGCCCTGGGATCGGAAATTTGCCGGGCCGCCAAGATAAATGCCTTGATCACGAATTTATCCACCTGTTTCGCGTGAAAAGAAATCTCCCGATGTTTAGACGCAAACACGCCCGTCCGGCAAGGGCTTTAACCCTTGCCCCAGGGCGAAATCATAAATCGTTAACATGCGATGATTTTGGCTCTGAATTCTCTGT
>CAYFOJ010000034.1:0-30634 GCA_964344645.1 uncultured Thalassospiraceae bacterium | reverse complement strand
AAAATCATGGTATAAACAGGCTAAGCACTAACCCTTAGCTACTTTAGCCCCAAAACTAAAACATATCCGCCATTGCCTGTTGATACGGATACTATACTGACCCTTGCGATCGCCACTAAGAATTTCCAGGCGGTTTGACGGCAGGTTTTGCAGATCCTCCAGGCACGTCGCCTCGTTGAGGATCACCATCCGGCGCTGCGCTTGTCGCTCGAAGGCCCTAGATGTGAGCCGGGTAGCTTAAGATGGTTTCGTCCCTGGTCATCAGTTCCATCCCTTCCGCCCTCGCCTGAACGATCAACATGCGGTCGAAAGGATCCTTGTGCAATCGTGGCAGGTCAACCAAAAGGGCGCAGTGGCTGGGGAGAACGGGAAGCAGGTTGACGCCCTGCGGAACGGTGAAGAGAGCCGAGTCCTTCTCGATCCGGTCCAGGCTGGCCAGTAGGGCGATTTCCCACATGGTCACCGCGCTGACGTAGCGCCTGGGCGTTTCATCCAGGCGCCTCCTCTCTTCCCCGGTCAAATGATCCGGTTTGATTCTGATCCACAGGAAGATATGGGTATCCAGCAACAGCGCCTTGGCCATCAACGGGCCTCGAACTCGGCAATGACCTCGTCCGGAAGGCTGAGGTCCTCGCTCAAACGCAGCCCCTCGAGGTCACCGTACGGGACTGGCTGCGCCGTCAGCCGGGTCAACCGGGCGACGGGGCGACCGTTGCGGGTGACGATGACCTCCTCGCCGCCTTCCGCCTTCGCCACAAGAGCGGCGAATTTCGCCTTTGCTTCCGCCACCGAAACCTGGGTGCTCATCGCGCCCTCCAAAGAAATCGCCTATACGGCATGATAGGGTGAGATATTCCCGCCGTCAATAAAAATGACCATGATGGTCATTTTATGCCGGATGCGGCGCCGGCTCTCAACAGACAAGACCTTTCGTGGAAACTTGCTATACTATCGATCGACTTCATATCCATCGCACCAGGGGGGATACAATGGAAAGCGGAAACACCATCACCCAGATCTTTCTGCCGCTGTCGCTGGCCTTCATCATGTTTTCGGTCGGCCTGGAACTGGCCGTGGCCGACTTCAAGCGGGTCGCCGTGCAGCCGAGGAATTTCCTGATCGGCGCCTTCAGCCAGGTCATCCTGCTGCCCGTGGTGGCGTTCGTGCTGCTTTCCTTCTGGTCCATGGAACCGGCGCTCGCCGTCGGCGTGATGATCATCGCCGCCTGCCCGGGCGGGGTGACCTCGAACCTGATGACCTATCTGGCCCGGGGCGACACGGCGCTCAGCGTCTCCATGACCGCGCTCATCAGCCTGCTCGCCGTCGTCACCCTGCCGTTGATCGTCAGCTTCTCCATCGTCCATTTCATGGACGCGGCGAGTGCACCGGACATCTCCATCGGCAAGACTGTCCTCGGCGTCTTCGCCATCACCACGGTTCCGGTCATCATCGGCATGGTCGTCAACCGGCTGGCCCCGAATTTCGCCCGCGGCTTCGAACGCATCGCCCGGATCATCGCCTCGGTGCTGTTCGTCGTCATCATCGCCGGGGCCATCTATGCGGAACGGGACAACGTGGTCGATTACTTCCGTCAGGCCGGACCCATCACCCTGGCCCTCAACCTGGTGATGATGGCCCTCGCCATCAGCATCGCCAGAATGGCGGGACTGGGGGAAGGGCAGCGGACCGCCATCACCCTGGAATGCGGGCTGCAGAACGGCACCTTGGCGATTTTCGTCGCCGTCACCCTGATCGGCTCCACCGCGATGATGATCCCCGGGGCCATCTACAGCCTGTTGATGTTCCCCACCGCCATCGCCTATCTGCTCTACGTCATTCGCAGGCGCGCGGCGCGCGGGCTGTCGGCGGGATAGACCCCAGCGGCGATGTTCTTCCGCACCCGCGCCGCAGGCAGGCCCTACGAGCTGGGGCCCTATCCCCTCGAGACCCTGGAACGGGACCCGTCGCGACTGCCCGAGGAGGCCGCCCGCCCCCGGGTTCCCGCCCCCGCCTACGGGGACGACGCGAAAGGCCCCCTGGCCGAGGCGCTGCGGGACTATCTGCGGATTTTCATCAACAATTCCGGCGGCGAACCGGCGCCGCGGAAGGCCCCGGTGCCGGACGATCGCCAGCGCCGGATGGCCGACGTCAAGGGCTACGCCTATTTCATGAACGCCTCGCAGGTGGGTATTTGTCGCGTCCCCGCCAACGCCTGGGCCGAGGGCGCGGAAGCGCCGGAACACCAATACGCCGTGGTTCTTCTGCTCGAACAGGGCCGCATCCCGGAAGCGGACAACCCGGCCCGGGAGTGGATCGCCCCCGCCGTGGAAGAAGCCGCCGATTGCCGTATCGGCGGCATCGCCGTCTGTCTGGCCGGGCACATCCGGCAACTGGGATTTTCCGCCATGCCCCATGTCATGGGGGCCTCGCGGGTGGATGCGGAGCGGCTGGCGGTGCTGTCCGGATTGCTTGTCCGCGAAGGCGACACGGTGAAGAACCCCTTCTTCGATCGGGGCTTCGCCATCGCCGCCGTGACCACGGACTACGCCCTCGAGACGGACCTGCCGCTGGCGAAAAGCGCCCTTGGGGCAAGAGGGCTCGGCTACTGGCTGGGCCGGAACGGGGCCACGTCGGGACGCGAACGCAACCGCCGCAACGCCCGCCCGACCCACCTGGGGCCCTATCCCATGGAAACGGTGAAACGGGTGGACAGGCCGACGACCCTGATCCTGGACGACGAAGTGCCCCGGGTCTCCAAGCGCGCCGCCTTCTTCGACCGGGCCCTGCGCGGCGACCTTGGGGCGAAAAGCCTGCGGGAAAGAAGCCGCTTCGCCTTCAAGCAGCCCCACACGGCGGGAATGATGGCGTCCATGCGGGCCATGGTCGGGGTGCAGGGGGGCACGCCCAACGCCGATGCGGACCCGGCACGCTACCCGGACCCGGAGGCCAATGCCCGGGCCCTGAAATCCCTGGCCCATCATCTGGGCGCGGACATGGCCGGCATCTGCGCCGTGCCCGACTACGCCTGGTATTCCCACGGCGCCGACGGCGAGCCCATGGAGAAGCGCCACCGTTTCGCCGTCGTCATGCTCATCGATCAGGAATTCGACACCATGGAAGGGGGGTCTGGCGACGACTGGATTTCCGGCACCCAGTCCATGCGGGCCTATCTGCGGGGGGCGGAAATCGCCGGCGTCATGGCGGAAACCCTGCGGCGGTTGGGCTTTGCCGCCCGCTCGCAAACCAACGTCGATAGCGACGTGCTGCATTTGCCGTTGATGCTGCTGGCGGGCCTGGGGGAACTGTCGCGCATCGGCGAACTGGTTCTCAACCCCTTCGTCGGGCCGCGCCTGAAGACCGTGGTGCTGACCACCGACATGCCGCTTGCCGTCGACAAACCCATCGATTTCGGGCTGCAATCGTTCTGCCGGAACTGCTGGAAATGCGCCCGCGAATGCCCCTGCGACGCCATCTCCTGGGGCGAGACGGTGATGTTCAACGGCTACGAAATGTGGAAGCCGGACGCGGAGCGCTGCGCCCGTTACCGCCTGACCAACGCCCGGGGCTCCGCCTGCGGGCGCTGCATGAAGACCTGCCCCCTGAACAAGGTGGTCACCGCCGACGGCCCCCTGGCCGAACGGGCGGCAAGCTGGCTCGGCCTCAACGCGCCGTTGCTGAAACCCCTGCTGGTTCCCCTCGCCGTCCGCCTCGACGACCGCCTCGGCAACGGCAGGCGCAATCCGGCCAAGAAATGGTGGTTCGACCTGGAGGTGGTCGACGGGGTTTGCGTCGAACCGGTGAAAGGCGTCAACCGGCGCGAGCTTGACATGGGACGCGCCGTCGATCCGGCGTCACAGAAAATGGCCTATTATCAGGCCCACATGATGCCCGTGCCCAACGATCTTCGGGCGCAGCCGGTGGACCGCAAACGGGCCCTGGCCGAGGCCGCCCGCCTGGAAACCCCGGATGACGCGGCGGCCCGCAAGGCCCGGGGCGGCGCGGCCCCGGGGCAGTACGTCCCCACCCCGCCCGACCCGGACGGCCCCATCGGCGACAACGTCCAGCCGAGCGTCTACAAGAAACCCTAATCCCGCAATTCGGCCAGGTCCCGGAACAGGTCCAGGGCTTCCGGGTTGGCCAGGGCCTCCTTGTTTTTCACCCCGCGGCCATGGACGATGTCGCGCACCGCCAGTTCGGTGATCTTGCCGGATTTGGTGCGGGGGATGTCGGCCACCTGAACCAGCTTGGCGGGAACATGGCGCGGCGTGCAGTTGGCCCGAATTTCGCCGCGAATGCGCTTGACCAGATCCTCGTCGAGGGCGGCGTCCGGGCGCAGGACCACAAACAGCACCACACGCACGTCGTTGTCCCATTCCTGGCCGATGACTAGGCCCTCGACCACCTCGGGGAATTTTTCCACCTGACGGTAAATTTCCGCCGTGCCGATGCGCACGCCGCCGGGGTTGAGGGTGGCGTCGGAACGTCCGTAGACGATGACGCCGCCGTGTTCGGTCAACTCCACATAGTCGCCGTGATGCCAGATGTTGTCGAAGCGCTCGAAATAGGCCCCCCGGTAGCGCGACCCGTCCTCGTCCTTGTAAAACCCGATGGGCATGGAGGGAAACGGCCGGGTGCAGACCAGTTCCCCCTTCTCGCCCCTGACCGGATTGCCGTCATCGTCGAAGACATCCACCGCCATGCCGAGCGCCCGGGTCTGAATTTCCCCCTTCCATACCGGACCCGTCGGATTGCCCAGCATGAAACAGCCCAGCAGGTCCGTGCCGCCGGCGATGGAGGCGAGGTGAAGGTCTTTCTTGATATGCTCATAAACCCAGGAAAAGGCGTCCGGGGCCAGCGGCGAGCCGGTGGAACACAGGAGCCGCAGGCTCTCCAGGGAGTGGGTTTTCACAGGCTCCAGTTCCGCCTTGATAACCGCGTCGATGAACTTGGCCGAGGTGCCGAACAGGGTGATGCCTTCGCCGTCGATATAATCGAACATGGCGTTGCCGTCGGGATAGAAAGGCGAGCCGTCGTAGAGGACCACCGTCGCCTGGGAGGCCAGCGCGGTGACCAGCCAGTTCCACATCATCCAGCCGCAGGTGGTGAAATAGAACACCCGGTCGCCGGGCTTGATGTCGCAATGGAGCTGGTGCTCCTTGACATGGGTGAGAAGGGTTCCGCCGGCCCCGTGGACGATGCATTTCGGCGCCCCCGTGGTGCCGGACGAATACATGATGTAGAGGGGATGATTGAACGGGAAGCGCTCGAATTCCATGTCGCCGGGGGCATGGGCCGCGATCACGTCCTCCAGCAGGACGGCGCCGCGAATCCCTGCAAGGTCCGGGTTGTCGCGGGTATAGCCGATGACGAGGGTCTGACGAACGCTGGGAAGCCGGTCGATAATTTCCGCCAGCTTCTTCAGGCAGTCGTGGGATTTGCCGTTGTAGTGATAGCCCTCGGCGGCGAAAACCACCTTGGGTTCGATCTGGCCGAAACGGTCGAGCACGCCCTTGACGCCGAAGTCCGGCGAGCAGGACGACCAGACCGCCCCGAGCGAGGTCGTCGCCAGCATGGCGATGACCGCTTCGGGCATGTTCGGCAGATATCCGCCGACCCGGTCGCCGGCCTCCACCCCCTGCGCCATCAAGGCCTGACTGACCTGCGACACCCGGTCGTAGAGCTGGCGGTAGGTAAGGCGGGTGAGCACCTTGTCTTCGCCCTTGAATACGATGGCCTCGGCGTCGTCCCGGCGGCGCAGCAGGTTTTCCGCGAAATTCAGCCGCGCCCCCGGAAAGAAGCGGGTCCCCGGCATGCGCCCGGGATTTTCCTGCACCGTGTCGCCCCAGGTTTCGGCGATGATGCCGGTGAAGTCCTTCAGCGAAGTCCAGAACTTGTCCAGTTCGCTGACGGAAAACTCATAGAGCCCGTCGAAATCGCCGATGTTGACGTTCCAGTCCTCTTCGACGGCTTCGATAAAGGCGGAAATGTTGCTGGCGCGGACACGGTCCCCGCCGGGTTGCCAGAGCGGTTGCTGCAAGGGTCTCTCCCGAATGATCAATGACGGTGTCCCCGGAGTATGTTCCGCCCAGTCCATTTTCGCAAGCTGGTCAGAACCGAAAGAACCGCTTAAGGTCTGGCCGATGATGCAGGATTCGAATCAGACAACCGGGGCTCGCCTTCCGGGCTCCGTCAGGGGCCCTTTGTGGATGCTCCTCGCCGCCTTCGCCTTCGCCGCCCTGACGACCATCATCCGGGACATGTCGTCGACCCTGCATCCCTTCGAGCTGGCGTTTTTCCGCAATCTGTTCGGGTTGTTGTTCATGCTGCCCTGGTTCTGGCGCTCCGGCTTCGCCGCGCTGAAGACGGAACGCCTGCACCTGCACGGTTTCCGCGCCCTGGTCGGGCTGTCGGCCATGCTGGCCTGGTTCACCGCCATTTCCATGATGCCGCTGGCGGAAGCGACGGCGCTCAGCTTCACCGCCCCACTGTTCGCCACCATCGGCGCGGCGCTGTTCCTGGGTGAGACGGTCCGCGCTCGCCGCTGGGCGGCCACCGTCGCCGGTTTTGTCGGCGCCCTGGTCATCGTCCGGCCCGACGGCATCGATATCGGCTTCGCCTCGGCGCTGGCGCTGGCGGCGTCCGCCTTCATGGCCATCGCCTCCATCACCGTCAAGTCCCTCAGCCGCACGGAATCGGCCAGCACCATCGTCCTGTTCATGGGCCTGCTGATGACCCCCATGTCCCTGGCCCCGGCCCTGTTCCACTGGACCGCCCCGGCGCCGACGGACTATTTGTGGTTCATCGCCATCGGCTTCTTCGCCACCATCGGCCAGATGTCCATGGCCCGGGCCTTCGCGGCGACGGATATTTCCGCCGTGCTGCCTTTCGACTTTTCCAGGCTGATTTTCGCCGCCGCCATGGGCTACTTCCTGTTCGCCGAAATCCCCGATGTCTGGACCTGGAGCGGGGCCGCCATCATCTTCACCGCCACCCTGTACACGGCGCACAGGGAATCCCGCGCCGCCCGGCTGTTCCGGCCGGTTCAGGCCAACATCGTGCCGACGGGGGCGGACGGCGGCGACGAGGAAAAGCCCCGGTAGGTCACCGTCCCGGAGGCGCGGTCTTGCGGATGATGATCTCGACCCGCCGGTTGCGGGCCCGGCCCTCGGGGCCGTCGTTGGCGGCCAGTGGACGGCTGTCGGCATAGCCCATCACCGCCAGGCGGGACGAATCGATGGCGCTGTGTCGCAACATGTAATGCACCACCGAATTGGCCCGCGCCGTCGACAGGTCCCAGTTGGAGCGGAATCGCTCGGTGCTGATGGGCCGGTCGTCCGTGTGCCCGGCGACGACCACTTCCCCCTCGGCGGCTTCCAGGACCGGGATGAGATTTTTCAGGGCGACGAGAAACTCGAAGGTCAGGGATTCGCCGCCGGAAGGAAAGGCGAAGCGGCCGGGAAAGCGGACGATGACCTCCCCTTCCCGCACTTCCACATTGGCCGTGGCCCGGGAAATCTGCTCGGCCATAACCTGCTTGACGCTGGCCGCCAGTTCATCGGGAGAAGTCGCCGCCTCCCGGTTTTTTTCGTGCTCGCCGACGATGTCGTCCGCCTCCAAATCGTCGACCAGCTTCGGCGTCTGATTTTTCAGGGCGATGCCCGCTGGCCCGCCCCCCTGTTCGATGAACCCGGCCAGCCGAACGAGATACTGCACGCCGAAGGCCTCCTTCATGGAGCCCGCCAACTCCCGGTATTTCTGCAGGTCCAGTTGCGAGAAGGTGAGCATCATCACGAACAGGGTCAGCAGCAGAGACATCAGGTCGGCGAAGGTGACAATCCATTTCGGATTGCCCCGGCTGCGCTTGTGCCCGCTCACGGGGCTTCCCCGTTCTGATTCGTCTCCTCCTCCAGATTGCCGCGCTGGTGTTCGGGCAGGTAGGACTCCAGCATCTCGCCGAGGACGCTGGGATTGGTCTGGGCCTGGATTTCCAGGACGCTCTCGATGATCAGCGACTTGATGCTTTCCTCGTCCGATGTCCTGGATTCCAGCTTGTCGGCGATGGGCAGGGCGATCAGGTTGGCGATCAGGGCGCCGTAAAGGGTGGTCAGCATGGCCACCGCCATGGCCGGGCCGATGGCGCCGGGGTCCTTCAGATTGGCCAGCATCTGCACCAGGCCGACCAGGGTGCCGATCATGCCGAAGGCCGGGGCGGCGTCGCCGATGCCGCGAAAGATTCGCGCCCCCTCTTCATGGCGGCGGATGGTCTCGTGCATTTCGGACGTCAGGGTGCGGCGGATGACATCGGCCGAGATGCCGTCGACGCATAGCTGGATGCCTCTTTGGAAGAAGGCGTTCTTCAGCCGCAGGCCCTCCAATGACAGAATGCCGTCCTTGCGGGATCGCCGGGCCAGGGCGACGGAGGTTTCCACCAACCCCCGGGCGTCGTCCTTTTCCGGCACGAAGGCCGCCTGCAGGCCGACCTTGAAGGCGATGAACACGCGGGCGATGGGAAACTTGATCAGGGTCGCGGCGAAGGTGCCGCCGCAGACGATGAGAAACCCGGGCAGGTTGATGAAGATATACAGGTCGGAACCGACGAGGATGGCCGCGATGACGACGGCGGTCCCCATGATCAGGCCCAGTAATGTGGCGATATCCATCCCGCGTGCAAGCCCCTGTTGCCAACGAAGCCCTTTATTCCATTACCAATATCTTGATATACATCCCGGTTCAATGTTCCGTTTTCCGGTCACCCGGCGGGCGGAAGAGCATGCTGGACCCCTCTGGAGAAAAAGAATGAACGTTTCTGAATGCGCGGCCCTGGTCACCGGCGCGGGCTCGGGCCTGGGAAAGGCGACGGCGGATGCCCTGGTCGCCGCCGGCGCCAAGGTGACCTATCTCGACCTTAACCGGGACGCCGCCGAAGAGGCCGCCCGCCCGCACGGCGCGAACGCCATGGCCATCGCCTGCGACGTCACCGACGCCGCCGGGGCGGAGGCCGCCGTCAAGGCCGCCGCCGAGACCCACGGCCCGGCCCGCATCCTGGTCAACTGCGCCGGGGTGGCGACGCCGGGGAAGATCGTCGGCCGGGACGGCCCCATGGAACTGGACGCCTTCGCCAAGGTGATCAACATCAACCTGATCGGCACCTTCAACATGATGCGTCTGGCCGCCGCCGGGATGAAGGGCCTGGACCCCTTTGAAACGGGCGAGCGGGGGGTGATGATCAACACCGCCTCCATCGCCGCCTACGAAGGACAGATCGGCCAGGCCGCCTATGCGGCGTCGAAGGGGGGCATCGCCTCGCTGACCCTGCCCGCCGCGCGTGAACTGGCCCGTTCCGGCATCCGGGTGCTGGCCATCGCGCCGGGCATTTTCGGCACCCCCATGCTGTTCGGCCTGTCCGAGGAGGTGCAGCAGGCCCTGGGCGCCTCGGTGCCGTTCCCCTCGCGTCTCGGCGACCCCAAGGAGTTCGCCGCCCTCGCCCTGCACATGGCCTCCAACGCGATGATGAACGGCGAGGTGGTGCGCCTCGACGGCGCCCTCAGGATGGCGCCGCTTTAGGCCGCCGTGGGATGAACGCCGCCGCCGCGGCGTCGATCCGGCGGGCCAGTTTCAGGTCCCGTTCGGTGACGCCGCCGGCGTCGTGACTGGTAAGGACGATCTCGACCCGGTTGTAGACATTGGACCACTCCGGGTGATGGTTCGCCTTTTCCGCCGCCAGGGCGACCCGGGTCATGAAGGCGAAGGCCTCGCCGAAACCGCCGAAGGCGTAGGACTTGCCGATGGCGTCCCGGCCGTCCATGTCCCGCCAGCCGTCAAGAGAGGCCAGTCCCTCGCGCCGGGCCGTGGGCGTCAGTGTGTCTGTCATGGTCACGGCTCCTTTCGCCAATTATGTGGTGTTCCCGGGACGCCCGGACAAGTAGACTGCGTGCCATGCGCGCGCCGAGTCTGGAACACCTGGAACAGATCGCCGAAACCGCCCTGACGGCGGTGCCGGAGGAACTGCGCCGCCACATGGACGGCGTCGTCATCCGCATCGAGGAATTCCCCGACGAGGAAACCGAGCGGGAAATAGCCCTGCAATCCCCGTTCGATCTACTCGGCCTCTACCGGGGGGTCTCCCTCGACCGCAAGAGCATCGCCGACCCGGGCGTCGACATCGACATGATTTTCCTCTACCGCCGGCCGATCCTCGATTACTGGTGCGAGACCGGAGAGGACCTGGAGCATCTGGTGCGCCATGTGCTGATCCATGAAATCGGCCACCATTTCGGCTTCAGCGATGCCCAGATGGAGCGCCTGGAAGAGGAATCGCATCTCCCCGAGACATAAGGCCTGAGACCTGCTATGTTCTTTATTAGAAAAAAAATCATATACGGTCGATCATGGATCAAATCGTCAAGACGCCCGCCCGGTTCGACATCCCCGCCGCCCTGCAGGCCCCGCGGATTCCGGACTATATGCTGGAGACCTATCACTGGGCCTATATCAACCCGTCCGTTGTCGCCTGGCTGGACCGGGAACTGGTGGTCTCCACCATTCTGTGGGGCAACAGCCGACGCCTCGCCCGGACCGCCCTGGCGGAAATCGAACCGGGAACACGGGTCCTGCAACCGGCCTACGTCTACGGCGATTTCACCCCAGCGTTAGCCCGCCATGTGGGCGAGAGAGGCTCTCTCGACATCCTTGATATCGTCCCCCTGCAGGTCGATCATTGCCGAAAGAAGCTGGCGGGCCAACCCTGGGCCCAGGCCCGGCTGGCAGACGCCGCCGACCCGGGCGGCGGCCCCTACGACGCGGTCTGCTGTTATTTCCTGTTGCATGAAATCCCCCACGACAAGAAGCGCGCCGTGGTCGACGCCCTGCTGGCGCGCCTTGCCCCCGGCGGCAAGGCCGTGTTCGTGGACTATCACCGGCCGTCGCGCCTCCACCCCTTGCGCGGACTGATGCATCTGGTCTGGCGTCGGCTCGAACCCTACGCCGTCGAGCTGACCGAAACGGAAATCGCCGACCTGGCCGAAGGGCGGGACGGCTTCACCTGGTCGAAGGAAACTTTTTTCGGCGGCCTCTACCAGAAAGTGGTGGCGGTGCGCCGGTGCGCGGGCGACAATATCTTTGGAAATGGGAAAGTGATTACTTAAGGGAGATTCTAACATGGCACATATCGTCGTTATGGGTAGCGGCATCGGCGGCATTCCGATGGCCTATGAAATGAAGGACCTGCTGAAGGCGGGAGACAAGGTAACGGTTGTTTCCAATTCCCCCACCTTCCAGTTCGTTCCCTCCAACCCCTGGCTGATCGTCGGCTGGCGCAAGGCCGAGGACATCACCCTGGACCTGCCGCCGATCTTCAAGAAGATGGGCATCGACTTTATTTCCACCGGGGCCAAGAAGGTCCACCCGGCGGAAAACCGGGTCGAGCTGATGGACGGCGGCAGCGTCGATTACGACTATCTGGTCATCGCCACCGGCCCGGATCTCGCCTTTGACGAAATCGAGGGCCTGGGGCCGGACGGCAACACCCATTCCGTCTGCAAGGTCGATCACGCGGTCACGGCGGCGGCGGCCTACGAGGACTTCTGCAAGGACCCGGGGCCGGTCATCATCGGCGCCGTGCAGGGCGCGTCGTGCTTCGGCCCGGCCCTGGAACTGGCGATGATCGTCGAGACCGACCTGCGCAAGCGCAAGATTCGCGACAAGGTTCCCATGACCTACGTCACCTCCGAGCCCTATCCCGGCCATCTCGGACTGGGCGGCGTCGGCGACACCAAGGGCATGGTCGAATCCGAACTGCGCCAGCGTCACATCCGCTGGATCTGCAACGCCAAGGTCGACAAATGCGAAGACGGCAAGATGTTCGTCACCGAGTTCGACATGGACGGCAACCCGAAGACCCAGCACGAGCTTGAGAACAAATGGTCGATGATGCTGCCCGCCTTCCGAGGCATCGAGGCCGTCCGGGGCATCGAGGGCCTGGGCAATCCCAGGGACTTCATCGTCGTCGACAAATATCAGCGCAACCCCACCTATCAGAACATTTTCGCCGTCGGCGTCTGCATCGCCATCCCGCCGGTGGAACCGACCCCGGTTCCCACCGGCTGCCCGAAGACCGGTTTCATGATCGAGAGCATGGTGACGGCGACGGCGCACAACATCCGCGACCTGATCGACGGCAAGGAAATGACCCACGAGGGCACCTGGAGCGCCGCCTGCCTGGCCGACTTCGGCGACGGCGGCGCGGCCTTCGTCGCGGTGCCGCAAATTCCGCCCCGCAACATCAACTGGGCGTCGGAAGGGAAATGGGTGCATATCGCCAAGATCGCCTTCGAGAAATACTTCCTGAGGAAGATCCGCAAAGGCATCAGCGAACCGGGCTATGAAAAGCACATGCTGAAGCTGATGGGTTTGCATCGCCTGAAATAGGGCGGGGATAACGGCTCATGAACGTCGAAAAAAAGTGCCAAGACATCACCTTCCGCCTCAGCGTCTACGAGGCCGGGCATGCCATCGCGGCCTATCTGCTGGACCAGAAGATCGTCTCCATCCAGATGCTGCCGCGCCCGCCGATGATGGTGGCGGAAAAGGCGTTCCGCAGCCACAACTGGGATTCGTTTACCGAGACCCTGGAAAACCGCGTCATCGAGCTGTTCGGCGGCCAGATCGCCGAGCGGCTCGTTTGCGGCGCTTCGTCCTGCTGCACGGGCGACATATCCCGCATCGATGAAATCACCCGCATCCTGGAAGCCCTGTACGGCGAGGACGATCTGGATTCCGAAGACATCCTGTTCGAACTGGAGGACCGCACGGAAGCCATGATGGCCCCGCAGGAAGTCCACGACGCCATCCTGCCCGTGGCCGAATTCCTCTATGCCGAGGAAGAGGCCGGCAAGCCGGAGGTGGACGGCCGGGACATCACGGAAATCCTCGAACGCATCATCCCGCGCCCGGAAAAATCCCGGGGCGGGCTGCTGGAGATGCTGAAGCTGGCCTGAACGCCTCGGGCGGCTTTACTGCCCCATGTTCCAGAAATAGGCCATGGGCGATGAGAACATGTGCGACGTGCGCCCCATGTCGTGGGTCAGGCGAACCATGGAGGCGTTCATGTTGGCCGTGGAGTTGGTCATCATCTCCATGTTCTGGGCGATGTTCTGGACCGACGCCTGCATGTTGCCGACGTTCCCCGTCATCTTGCCGATATCGCGCACCATCACCTTCTGAACCTCGGTCATGGTGTGAACGTCCTCTCCCAATTGGCCGATAGTGCGGGTCATCTGGTCGATATGATTGGCGATGCCGTACATGAGCCAGGTGAAGATGCTCATCACCAGCACGATGCCGCTGATGCCGACAACCATATAACGGCTGTTGTTGACTCTTTTGTACATGTTCGGTCCTTATCGGTTGATCCTACTGGGCCGGAGCCGTTCCGGCTTCCGCCGCCGGCGGCAACACCGCCACCTTGTCGGTTTCGGTTTCGGTGGTTTCCTCCCGGCTTTCCCGCTTACGCCCGGACGGGTCCGTATGCAGGTCGTTGAGCCGCTGGATATGCCCTTCGATATCGCTCAAGACCGCATAAAGCATGGCCTTGGTGCCCTTGCCCCAACCGGCGACGCCGCCGGTGAAGACGGACCGCCAGGGCCTGGTGCTTTTCAGGAAACCGCCGCGCAGGTTCAATTCCTGATCGCCGAAGGTTTCCGGCAGCCCCTTGACCACGAAGGCGGCGGCCAGGTTGCGGACGATGTAATGCCAGGAAATCGCCGCCACGCCGCCGGCGGCGGCCATGGCGATGATGCCGGTGATATAGCCCTGCACCTCGTTAAAGGCCGACTGCAAGGCGTTGAGCCCGAACAGGCTGACCGCGCCGTAGGCCAGCACCCCGGCCAGGCCGACGCCGAGCACATTGCCGAACAGGGTCAGCCTGCGCCAGCGGCCGAGGGCGCTTTCCAGGGCCGGGATCATGTCCTGCTCGACCCGCCGGGCGACGTCCTCCAGGGAACTGATGATCCGGTAGCCCCGTTCCACCTCGACCTCGCTCATGCGGCGGGTGATTTCCTCCATGTCCGCGTCGCGCTTGCGCTGATAGCGCTCACGCAGGGCCGCGTCCTCGATGGGAACCGCCGCGCCCTCGTTGTAGATGCACAGGAAACGGCCGGTGTTGAGGCCCGCCTGGGCGAGGGCCCGCTGCCAGGCGGCGACCACCTCTTCCGGGTTGTCTTCCCGGGCGGTGGTGTCGATCTGGTTGAGGATGTAGAGGAATTTGTTGGAATCGACCCGCGACGACGAGGTCGCCACCAGATGCTCCAGGGTGTCCTGCATGGCGCCGGGTTCCGGATGGCGGGCGTCGAAAAAGATCAGCACCAGATCGGAAATATCGATGATGTGATCGGTCAGGCGCAGGGTCGAGCGGCGCTGGTCGTCGGCATCGAAGCCGGGGGAATCGATGATGGTGCGGCCCTTCAGGTCGGCCGCCGCCGAGGTCTTGAGCTGCAGGTAGGTGTCGATGCGCCGTCCCTCGCCCGACGAGACCTTTTCGATTTCGGCCCCGATGCGGAAAAACGGGAAGCGCGGGTCGTTGTTCAACGCCGTTCCCGGCAGGGTGCGGCTGCTGTCGTGGTGGGAATAACAGACCACCGTGAACTTGTCGTCGATGGCCTGGTTGCCGGTCTTCTGCAGCTTCTCGCCGAGAACGGAATTGATGAAGGTCGACTTGCCCGACGAGAAGGTGCCGAGAACGCTGATCAGCGGCCACCAGGTCAGGCGCGTGGCCAGGGACTCGGTGCTTTCCAGAAGACCCAGGCGATTGAGGATCTTGTCCATCTGGCGAAAGGTCGGCAGCACCTGCAGCAAGTCCGGGTGTTCTTCCTGGAGATGGGTCTCCAGGTTCCGCAATCGCTCGTTAAGGGTCATTTTCTGGTGTTTGAAAAGCATCTCGGTCCTGTCCTCCCGCCCGATCAGAATTCGCCACTGGCGCCGCGGCGCAGCACGTCCAGCATGATGGTCTTGACCTGAATGGCTTCTTCCTTCAGCTCCGCCGGCAGCGGCAGGCCGCCGTGGATCATCGGGTCCATGTTGAGGGTATAAATCCACAGACGGCCCTGTTTGTCCTCGATCAGCGAAATGCGGCACGGCAGATAGGCGCCGTAGGCGTCGCTGTAGTCAAGCATCCGGGCGGCGGTCATGGCGTTGCAGAACATGTAGATCTTGACCTGCCGGTAGGGCTCGCCGCTCATCGCCTCGACCTGCTTGTAAAGAGGCAGTTCGCCGACGTTCTTGATGTTGTGTTCGTTGGCGACGAAGAGGATGGTCTCGTCCACATCCTCGAAGCTCAGGCCTTCCTCCACCTGGGCCCGCCAGACAGTGGCCTCGGCGGCGTTGCCGGTCTCCAGGATGTTCTCGAACATGTCCATGTAGACATCCCACGCCTTGGGATCGAATTCGGCGAAACGGTTCTTGATTTCGTAGATGCGCGGGCTCGCCGCCGCCAGCAGCAGGATGGCGATCAGGCCGACCATGGCGAGAAGATTTCTCAGTAACGACATTTGTATTCCCCTTTATCCTTTTACCTCTATTGCCGGGATGCGGCGTTAGTCGGCGCCCCCGGCCGGGACGCCACCCGTGCGGGCCTTGTCCTGTAATTCCATCAGTTCCCGGCGCAAAGCCCGGGCCTTGTCGGGCGCGATCTGGCTCAACGGCCCCAGGACCATGCCGGCGCGCATGGGGCGGTCTCCCTCCAGGTAGCGTTTGCCGGCCTGGTAATACAGTTCCGCCGCCTCCTTGGCGCGGCGCTGCAAATAGTAGAGATTGCCCAGTTCGCCGGCGGCGTCGGGCTCGCCGCTTTCGGCCACCAGCTTCTTGTACAGTTCTTCCGCCTTCTCCATGTCGCGCTTCCAGAAGGCCTGGCGGGCGGAAATCCACAACGCCTTGATGCCTTCGTCCAGTTGCTTTTCGCTCTGGTAGGACGGCGCGAAGGGCTTCACCGGCGCTTGCGGGCGGGCCATGGCCGGAGCCGGGGCGGGAGCGGGTTCGGCGGCGGTGGAAACAGAGGGAACGGAGGCGGGCGGCGGCGCGTTCAAATGGGTCGGCATTTGCCCCTTCGCCGGTTCCGTCTTGGCCACCGGCGCGGGAGCCGGGACCGGAGTGGGCGTGGGCGCCGGAGCCGGTGCCGGTTCGGCGACAACGGGCTCGGGTTCGGGAGCGGGCGCGGGTTCGGGAGCCGGTTCCGGCGCGGGAGCGGGTTCCGCCGGTTCGGCGGTTTCCGCCACCGTTTCCGTCTGTTCGGCCGTGCTTTCGGGCGCGACGGCGGCGGGCTCGGGCGCATCCATGTAACCCAACTGCACCAGTTCGGCCTCGATCTTGTCCTGGTAAATCGCCCCGGCCAGCACCAGGGCGCCGACGAAAACAACGACCATGTGTTTCATGATCCAGCGGATAACAGGCATTCTTCAGTCTCCAATTCGTGTGTCTGCCGCCGCCGTCAGGCGAACAGCGTTTCCGCCAGGGCGTTGAGTTCGCTCGCCGCCTTGCCCCGGGGCTCCAGTTCGAACACCCCGAGTCCCTCGCTGAACGAGCGCCGGAAGGCCAGGCGTTGCGATAGCTTTTCGTCGATCACCCGCAGGCCCGGAATGTCCCTGAGCACGTCCTGGGTTTCTTCGTTTTCGATGGACGCGGGATGGGTGTCGGCCCGGTTCAGGAAGGCGACCACATCGATGGTTCCCCGCCCCTTGGTGCTTTCCTCGATGATGTCGATGAACTGCTGCGTCGCCCAGACGTCGGCCTGGGACGGGGTCACCGGGATCAGCACCCTGTCGGCGATGCCGAGCGCCTTTTTCACCGCGTCCATGTTGGACAGGCCGACGTCGATGATGACGTCGCCGTCGATGGTCTTGGGGATGGAGCCGAAGACGGACACCGTCGGCGAATGGCCTTCCTCGACGCGCACGTCGATGGCGTCGCGAAGGGTGTTTTGCGGGTCCAGGTCGCACAGCACCACCGGGCGGTCATGGCTGGCCAGCCACAGGGCCAGATTGAAGGCGACCGTGCTCTTGCCTGTCCCGCCTTTTAAATTTCCCACCATGGTTTTCATGCCGACCATCCTTGTCCCGGGTTTACTGCGCCTGCAGCCCCGAGCGCCCCGGGGCCTCGATCCGCTGATAGCCCGCCGGCACGGCGAACCAGTTCGGATCGACGTCGACGACGGCAATATCACGCAATTCCCGAACCATCCCCGACGGAGACTGTTCTTTTACGATGATTCCGAGCCCCGTGTCGATCAGGCGCAGGCCGGAGACCACCTGCTGGCCCGGCTGGGCGTAGGAAATGGTCCAGCGTTCCGTGTTGCGGCCATCGACCGTTTCCTCGCCGTCCAGGTTCATCTGCATGATCCGGCCGTCGGGAAATTCCTGGCGGACGATCATTTTCCGCTTCGGTTCCCACCAGAAGGTGGACCGGCCCTGCACGCCCTGAACGGACTGGCTCCAGCGTTCCACATCCATGTCGCCGAATTTATCGACGCTCAGTTTCTCGCACGTCATCGCCGCCAGCGGCGGGCATGGCGCGTCCGCAGCGGCGCTCGGGACCGGCGTGTCGGCCGGGGCCCGGGTTTCGAGAAAGACTTTTTCCTTTGGGAACAGAACCCGCATCAGCTTCTGCGCGGGCAGGACGATCTGCACCACCTCGCGGCCGTGTTCCAAAAACTCATAGCGCGTGCCTTCGGGGGAAACGAATATTTTTCCACTCTGCGGCTTGGCGTTGGGAACCGACTGCAAGGCCGTCGCGCTAAAGGTCTTGCTCCCTTGCGCCGCCACGACGCCGGGCAGTAGGCCAAGGCCGAAAACGGCCAGCAACAAGGACAGCTTCGCACCCATGACACGGTTTCCCATAATAAATGAATAAATCAATACGAAGGCGGGAAGCGCCGCCGAAACGGCGCTTCCCTTCCAGTCGTTGCCGACTACTGGGCCGGGGCCGGAGCCGGGGCCGGGGCCGGAGCCGGGGCCGGAACCGCCGGGTACCCGTAGGGGGCCGGAGCGCCGTAGCCGTAGGGCGCGCCATAACCATAGGGCGCGTAGCCGTAGGGAGCGCCGCCCCAACCGTTGTTATAGCCGTTATAACGGTTGTACATGTTGCTGTTACCGGCGCCACGGCCGCTGATGCCGAAGGAGAAGTCGCCGGAACCGTCGCCCCAGCCGTTACCCCAGCCGTTGTTGCCCCAGCCGTTGTTCCAGGGTCCACCACCCCAGCCGTTGTTCCAGGGTCCGCCGCCCCAGCCGGGACCCCAGCCCCAGGCGGAGGCGTCGGTGGCGGCAACCGAACCGGCGCCGACGATGCCGGCAACGGCCAGCACTTTCATCAATTTGCTTGCGTTCATATCCTTGTTCTCCTTTTTCTTACTCACTATTCCCCTAGTGATCGACGGATGCTGGAGAGGGGAAGGCTCCATACCCATGCCGGGCAAGCGCCCGGAATTCTCTTAGTGTTTCACTCCCGTCACCAGAACGGGAACCAGGAGGCAGGGCCGCCGAAGCCGCCCATTCCGGGCCAAGGCATTCCGCCCCCATAGGGCCAGCCGCCCAAACCGCCACCGGGATAACCCAGGCCGGGATAGCCGAGAGGCGGATACGCGCCGCCGAGGGGCGCCGGCGGATATCCTCCATAGGGCGCCCCGGGGGCATATCCCGGGGCCACCCCGGCCGGGGCCGTGTTGGCGTCGGTGATGTCCTCCTTCAGCGGCGCATAGGTGTAACCGCTATAGGGGTTGGCTTTCGCCGGAGCCTGCCGGTAGGGCGTGACCTGGCTCGGAGCGACACTCTTGGCGACACCGAAACGCCACGGATTGTTGTCCGCCGCCGCCGCCCCGTTGGCGGCCAGGGCCAGCAACGTCACGCCCAACAATGCCGATCGCTTGCTCATGCTCTCATCACCCTCGCCGTCCGTCCTCAGTTAGCCGGAACGAATTGCGGCTGCAGCGGATAACCGTAGGGAGCGCCATAATACGGATTGCCGTAGGGCGCATACGGAGTCCCGTAAGGCATGCCGTAGCCCCGCGCCGCATAGGCGGCCTGCTGCCGGGCCGCTTCGGCGAAGCGTTTGCGCATCTCGGCCTGATACTGTTCCACTTCGGCCCGGCGCTGCTTGACCCACTCCGGCTCTTCCGGAGCCGAGGCCTGGCCCTGCTGGGCGGCCTCGAACCGCTTCTGCATTTCCGCCCGGCGCTTCTCGGCTTCGGCCCGGCGCTGCTTAACCCATTCCGGCTCTTCCATGGCCTGACCCTGCTGGGCGGCCTCGAACCGCTTCTGCATCTCGGCCCGATACTTCTCGGCCTCGGCCCGGCGTTGCTTGACCCATTCCGGCTCTTCCATGGCCTGACCCTGCTGGGCCGCCTCGTAGCGCTTCTGCATCTCCGCCCGGCGCTTCTCGGCCTCGGCCCGGCGTTGCTTGACCCACTCGGGCTCTTCCATGGCCTGGCCCTGCTGGGCGGCCTCGAAACGCTTCTGCATCTCGGCCCGGCGCTTCTCGGCTTCGGCGCGGCGCTGTTTGACCCATTCCGGCTCTTCCATGGCCTGACCCTGCTGGGCCGCCTCGAAACGTTTCTGCATCTCGGCCCGATGCTTCTCGGCCTCGGCCCGGCGCTGTTTGATCCACTCGGGCTCTTCCGGAATTTCGCCCTGGCCTGCGGCATGATGGCGTTTCATCATCTCTTCATGACGCTGTTCCGCCTCGGCGCGGCGCTGTTTCACCCACTCGGGCTCGGCCGGATACTGGCCGGCGTGGGGCATCCCGCCAGGCATCATGCCGTTGGGGCCGTACGGGCGGCCATGGGGCATGCCGAAGGCGAAAGGATTGCCGCCGCCCATGTGATGGCCGGGGTAGACGCCGGTGGGCGGGACGGCGTTTTCCCCGTCGCCTCCACCGGCCGGGGCATGCATCAGCGGATCGAAACCGACCGGCGGGAAGCCGTTGGGGGCCCCTCCCATGGGCATGCCGTGATGGCCCATTTGCGGCATCAGGCGGCGGGAGAAATAGAGCCCGGTCGGGGCCGGGGGAATCGCCTCGGCGGCCTGCCCCTGAACGGTTTCCGGCGACGCCCCCGCCGGTTGTTCCTGATCGTTCCCGGCCTGGGCGGCCAAGGGCAGGGCCAGCGTCACGGCGCCGGCCAGCAGCGCCTTGTGGAGCATCGATGGTTTGTTCTCGGTCTCGTTTGTCATGTCTCGTGCCTCTTAATTTCTTAAATCCGAGCCGGTCTATTTACCGGCGGTGGGCTTCAATCGAATTCCCCGTCGTTTGCCTTTCGAAGCGCTCTTGGTCGTCGGTTTTTCCGCCGCCGGGGCCGGAGCCTCCGCCGCCGGTTTTTCCGTTGCGGGCGCTTTTTTGACGGCCGCTTTCTTGACCGGCGTTTTCTTCGCCGGCGCCTTCTTCGCGGCCGCTTTCTTGGCCGGAGTCTTTTTCACCGCCTCGGCTTTCGGTTCGGGCTTGGCCTCCGCCGGGGCGGGGTCGGCGGCCTTCTCCTCGACGACTTCCTCGACCACGGGGGCCGGGGCCGGAGCCTCCGGCGCGGCGGGGACAGGTGCCGGGGCAGGGGCAGGAGCCGGGGTGGCGACGGCGACGGCCTGTTCCGGCCCGGCCATGCGCTGGCGCAACCGGGCCCAGGTGTCCTTGACGAACAGCATGAGGAAATACGGCATCGCCCTGAGGGCGTAACCGGCCATGGTCAGGGCCGGAAGGATCTTGCCCACCCAGCGCCACCGCTTGACGAAGCCGGCGAACGTGACGACGGCGGTCCACAGGAAAATGGCGAGCATGGAGGGGGCCACCCACAACAGGCGGATCTTGCCTTGGGTCCAGTCGCCGTCCCGGCCGTCGTCGCCCGACGTGGCCATGGCGCCCTCGTAGACCGCCACGTCGGCGGCGCAGCCATAGACCTTTTTCGGGTCCGTCTTGACGCATTTCAGCGGAATCACCACCAGGGTCAGCAGGGTCGACACCATGACGCCGAACATCAGCGAAATCGCCATGCCCTGGAAAATGGGATCGGTCAGGATGACGCTGGAGCCGAGAACCAGAGCCAGGGCGGTGATCATGATCGGCCGGGTACGGGCGCGGCAGGCTTCGATCACCGCTTCGCGCACCGGCATGCCGGCTTCCACCGCCCGCTTGGAGAATTCGGCCAGCAGGATGGAGTTGCGCACGATAATCCCCGCCAGCGCGATGAAGCCGATCATCGAGGTGGCGGTGAATTCGGCCCCGAAAAGCCAATGCCCGGGAATGATGCCGATCAGGGTCAGCGGGATCGGCGCCATGATGATGGCGGGCAGCTTGAAGTTGCCGAATTCCCACATCACCAGCATGTAGATCAGCACCAGGGCGACGCCGAAGGCCAGGCCCATGTCGCGGAAGGTTTCGTAGGTGACCGTCCATTCGCCGGTCCATTCGTAGGCGCTGGTGAAGTTGTCGGCGGGCGGGCCGATGTAGTGGGATTCCAGCTTGACCCCGTCCGGCGTGGTGTAATCGGCGAGCAGGTCCTCGACGGCGAACATGCCGTAGATGGGCGCGGCCAGCTTGCCCGCCACCTCGCCGGTGACGAATTCCACCGGGCGCAGGTCCTTGTGGAAAATCAGCGGGTCCTGCTCGACGCGCACGAAACGGCCCAGTTCGGAGAACGGGATCATCTTGCCGGTGGACGACGGGATCGGCAACTGCCCCAGGCGGTTGAACTGGTCGCGCATGGAGATGGGCACCTGCATGACGATGTAGCGGGGCTCGAGGATGTTGCCCAGTTTCAGGTCGCCCAGCTTGTAGCTGCCCATGACCATCTCAAGCTGGGTGTTGATGTCCTGCACGGAGACGCCGCGGCGGACCGCCTTGTCCCTGTCGACCATGAAGTGCCAGGCGTCGTAGGGTTCCTGGATGAAGTTGTCCTCGTCGACGACGTTTTCCGCCTGGGCGAAGACCTTGGTCAGGTGTTGCGCCACCTCGCGGCGGGTTTCCGCGTCGGGACCGTAGACCTCGGCGACCAGGGTCTGCAGCACCGGCGGCCCGGGAGGCATTTCGACGATCTGAACGCGCGCGCCGAGCTTCCTGGCGATGGGGGTCAGGGTCTCGCGGGCGATGACGGCCAGGTCGTGGGAGCTGCGTTCCCGTTCCGTCTTGTCCAGCAACTGCACCTGAATATCGGCCTGCCAGCCGTCCGTGCGCAGGTAGGAATGACGCACCAGGCCGTTGAAGTTGAACGGCGAGGCGGTGCCGGCATAGGTCTGGATGGCGGTCACTTCCTCGATTTTCAGCAACTCGTCGGTCAGCGCCTGGGTGACGTTGGCGGTCACCGGCAGGGCAGTGCCTTCCGGCATGTTGACGACAACGTTGAATTCCGGCTTGTTGTCGAGCGGCAGCATCTTCACCGTCACCCAGGTGGTGTAGAAGAGCGCGAAACAGGCGAACAGAATGCCCAGCATGGACAGCCGGAAGACCCGGTATTTGAAGTCGCTCTCGATCAGCGGCGTCAGCAGGCTGCGGAAGAAGCCGCCGAGCCATTCCTGCTGGCGGTGCTCCTTGTCCTGGGCCTTGCCGAGGGCGGCCATGGACGGGCGGATGCGCATGGCCAGCCAGGGGGTGAAAATGAAGGCGGCGAACAGGGAGAAGATCATCGCCACCGAACCCAACACCGGAATCGGCGCCATGTAGGGGCCCATCATGCCGGATACGAAGCCCATGGGCAGCAGGGCGGCGATCACCGTGAAGGTGGCGAGGATGGTCGGGTTGCCGACTTCGGCCACCGCCTCGACGGACTCCTCGGTGTCCACCTCGCCCTTGATCAGCCAACGGCGGTATATGTTTTCGATCACCACGATGGCGTCGTCGACAAGAATGCCGATAGAGAAAATCAGCGCGAACAGGGACACCCGGTCGATGGTGAAGCCGAGCAGCCAGGCCGAGAACACGGTCACCAGAATGACCACCGGAATGACGATCAGCACGACGATGGCGGCCCTGAAGCCGAGGAACAGCCAGATCAGCACCGTCACCGCCGCGGTGGCGACGAACAGCTTGAAGATCAGTTCGTTGACCTTGTCGTTGGCGGTCTTGCCGTAGTTGCGGGTGATCGAGACCTCGACGTTGTCGGGGATGATGCGGCCCTTCAGGTAGTCGACCTGGGCCAGCACGTCCTCGGCGACGCTGACACCGTTGGTGCCCGGCTTCTTGGCCACGGCGATGGTCACCGCCGGCGCCCCGGCGGGGGACAGCACCTCGCCCGATTGATAGGACGGGCCGGTGAAATACTGGACGACGCTCTTGGTCTCTTCCGGAATCTGGCTGACGATGGCGACGTCGCGGACGTAAACCGGGCTGTTGTTGTGAACGCCGACGATCAGGCGCTCCACGTCCTCCGGCTTGTAGAGAAACGATCCGGTAAACACCTGCAGGCTGCTGTTGGACGATTCCACGTATCCGGCGTCGATCTCGGAATTGGCGCCGCGCACGGTCTCGGCCACCTGGGCGGCGCTGACGCCGTAGCCGGCGAGGCGTTCCGGGAAGACCTCGATGCGCAGTTCCTCGGACCGGCCGCCGACGATAAAGCTCTGCGAGGTGTTGGGAACCTCCTTCAGGCGCTGCATGACGTCCAGCGCCACCATGCGCAGCGCCGCGTCGTCCACGTCGTGCGACCACATGGTCAGGGTCACCACCGGCACGTCGTCGACCCCCTTGGGCTTGACCAGGGGCTGGGAGACGCCGGGGGGAATGCGGTCCATGTTGGACATCAGCTTGTCGTACAGCTTGACCAGGGACGGCTCCATGGCCTCGCCGACCTCGAACTGCACGGTCACCATGCCGCCGCCGTGGCGCGAGATGGAATAGACGTGTTCGACGCCGGGAATCTCGCTCATCAGCCGTTCCAGCGGATCGACGGCCAGGCTGGCCACCTGTTCCGACGAGGCGCCCGGATAGTTGAAGAAGACATCGACCATGGGCACGGAGATTTGCGGGTCCTCCTGCCGGGGGGTCATCATCAGGCCCATGACGCCGATGGCCAGGCTGGCCAGCAGCAGCAGGGCGGACAGGGGCGAGTGGATGAATTCCTTGGCCATGCCCCCGGCGACGCCGAGGCCCGCCTTCGCCGGTGCCTCCGGCGGTGTGTTTTCAGAACCCGACATTGTTATTTCGCCTTGCCCGACGCCAGGCCGACCGGCGGGTTCAGGATCACCTGCTCACCGCCCTTCAGGCCCGCCAGAACGGTCATCCGGCCGTCTTCCAGATCGACGCCGAGACGCACCAGGCGCAGGCTGGGCTTGCCGTCGTCGAGAACGAAAACGCTGGGGAAACTGCCCCGCCAGACGAGGGCCTCCACCGGAACGATGGGGGCGGAACGATAAGCTTCGGAATGGTCCGGAACCCGCACTTCCGCATACATGCCGGGCCCACCGGGGGTGCCCTCGGGCAGGTCGAACTTGACCGTCACCGTGTGCCCGGAGGCGTCGGCCATGGGGAAGATTTGCGCCACCCTGGCCATCACCGACGGGCCGCGCACGTCGAGGCGGGCAGGCACCATCATGCCCTGTTCGAGGACCGCCACCAGGCGCACCGGAACCTCGACCCTGAGGCGCAGAAACTTGGTGTAGGCGAAGCGGACCAGGGGCTGGCCGGGCTGCACCGTGTCGCCCTCCTCGACCAGCTTCTGGGTAATCACCCCGTCGAACGGGGCCAGGGTGCGGGTGTCGCGCAGGCTGGCGTCCAGGGTGTCGAGGCTGGCGTGGGCCTGCTGCAAACGGCTTTGCGCCTGATTGACGCTGGCGAAGTTGTTGTACAGGTCCGCCTGACGCTCGACGCCGGTGTTGTTGGAAGTGCCCGCGAAGTTGGAAAAGCCCCGGGTAAACATCTGGTCCCACATGGCCGGCATGCCCATGCCCGGCACGCCGGTGATGGAATTGACCCTGGGGGCGACCAGTTCCCGGGAATACTGCACCTGGGCGTTGCCGAGGGCGGCGCGGGCGCTGGCGATTTCCGCCAGGGCGGCGCGGCGCTGGGCCTGAATGCCGTCGTCGCTGATGGAGACCAGGGTGGTCCCGGTTTCGTAGGTATCGCCCTCGCTGCCGGAGATGTAGGTCACCTGTCCCGGCGCCTGGGCGGCCAGATTGACCTCCTTGTAAGGCACCACCGTGCCCGACAGGGTGGTCATCTTGCCGATCTGTTCCACCGGCACGGTGATGGTCTGGAAATCGGCGGCGGGGGCATGGGCGGCGACGGATAACACCGAAGCGGCCAGGACCGCGGCCAAGGCCAAGCGTCGTGGCTGCCGTCCCATCTTCCTTATTCCGTGTCCCCTAACCATTCCGTAACCTCCCGTGCGTTATCCGTTGTTGACCGCCAAGCGTCAGGCCTTGCCCATGGCGGCAAAGCTGTTGACGAAGGGGCCCGCCATGCGCGGATCCTTCATCATGGCGGAGTAGTCGCCGACCTGGAATTGCAGCTTCCGGGTGGTGTAGGCCATGCCGAGGCCCATCATGCCCGGGGGCTTGCTCAACCATTTTTGCCAATTTCCCTTATCCGCCCGCAAATCCCAGTTCACCTCCTGGCCGTCATAGGCTCCGGCGGAAACGGCTTGTCCGTTTTCCACCACCAGTACGCCCGTCGGTGCATCATCGCCAATGAAACCGTAAGCGATGGTGGAAGTAAAGCCGATCTTGGCCAATTCGTCGGCAAGCCCGGGTTCGTTGTTCCAGACGTTCTGAAACGACGCCATCCATTCCGGTGAAAACATGTCTGCCATGGTGTATACTCCCTGATGGTCAAAAACCGCCGGGACCCCTTTCACCCGTTATTGTTCTTTTCGATGAGCGGGGCCTCGAAATATAAGCAACTGCTAATTTATACCTCAAACCCCATGGACAACGCAACACATTAATATTAGAAAGTTTGCATACATTATGTGAATGACGGATTCCGCCTCAGATTATGAGACTGACAATGACCCGACTGATTTCCTTTCTCGCCGCCGCCGTGACGGTGCTAGGCCTGACGGCGGCGCCGTCGGCCGAGGCCGGGGTGCGGCTGTACGGCAACTGGTGCGGGCCGGGCAGCGACGTCAACGGCCTGCCTCCGGTCGACCCCCTGGACGCCGCCTGCATGCGCCATGACCTGTGCTACATCTCCACCGGGTCGGTGTCCTGCCGCTGCGACGTCACCCTGATGCGGGAACTCCGGGCCATTTCCTATCCCAACCCGGCGGTGCGCGACGCGGCGCGGGCCATGTACGACGCCCTGGCCATGACCCCGTGCGACGATCCGGCGGGATGGGCCCTGAAGCAGAGCATGATGTGGTCCGACGTGGCCGCCGACGCCCTCACCGGCCGCGCCACCCCGCTCGAGGTGCCCCGGCGCTGGATGGATCTGTTTTCACGCGGGACGGTGGATTAGAGGGTTTTCGCCAATTCCAGCAGGGCCAGGTCGGAGCCGGGCGCGCCGATCAGGGACAAGCCGACGGGGCCGCCGTCCGCCATTCCGACAGGAACGGTCACCTGCGGCGCGCCGGCGATGCCGGCATAGGCGGTGAAATCGAGAATGCGGGCGCGGAAGGCGTCGAAGTCCGTGACCGGGGCGTCGCGGCGAATGGGCGCGCCCGGGGCCGTCGGCAGGCAGAGGACCCCGTCGCCGCCGATCAGCTCCAGCACCTGCTCGCGCAGGCGGGCGCGGGTGGCGGTCCAGGCAGCGATATCCGCCGCGCCGATGGAACGGGCGAATTGGAACCGGGCTTCGGTCTGGGGTCCGAAACGGGGGCCGTTCCCTTCGATCCAGTCCCGATGGGTCGCCCAGGCCTCGGCGCCCTGAACATAACGGTAGGTATCGCGCCATTCGGCAAAGCCGTCCGGGGCGGCGGTCGCCGATTGCACGGTTTCGAACAGGGCCGCCGCCCGCCCGGCGGCCTCTTCCAGCATGGGGACGCAGGCCCCGTCGGCAGCGGCGAACAGATCCTGCAGATGCACCAGCCGCCGGGGTCGGGGAGCGCTGTCAGGGGTCGGCAGAAGCACCCGCCCCACGGTTTCCAGGAACGCCCCGTCGCGGGCGAACCAGCCGACGGTGTCGAAACTCGGCCCCAGGGCGACCAACCCATCAACGGGTATCCGGCCATGGGTCGGGCGCATCCCGAAAAGGCCGCAGAAGCTGGCCGGAATGCGCACGGAGCCGCCGGTGTCGGTGCCGAGGGCGGTATCGGCCAGCCCCTGCGCCACCACCGAGGCGGAGCCGCTGGAGGAGCCGCCGGGAATGCGGTCCGGGGCGGCGGGATTGGGCGGCGTGCCGTAATGGGGATTGGCGCCGATCAGGCTGTAGGCCATTTCGTCGGTCAGGGTCTTGCCGACCAGGCGCGCCCCGGCGTCGAGCAGGCGTGCAACCGCCCAGGCGTCCCATTGTGCCAGTGGATGGCCGGCGAGCCAGTCCGGGTTGCCGGCCCCGGTTTTCAGGCCGCGAACGTCGAACAGGTCCTTGACGGCGAAGGCCGTTCCGGCCAGGGGTCCGTCCTCCCGCTCACAACGGTCCATGACCCCGGCGTGGGCCATGAAGGAGATGTCGTCTTTATCCATCGGCGGCGCCAAGTTCGATGGGTTTGCCATGGGGCGTGTTCAGGTACGCCCGCCGCCAGTCCTCGGCCCGTTCGGTCACCGCCGCGTCATCGATGCCGCCCCTTGCGGCGATCAGTTTTTCCAGGGCCCGGGTCCAATGGTTATAATAGGTATCGCCCAAATCCGGATCGCCCGCTTCCTGGGCGGCCTTGATCTCCTCGGAAAAGGCCTCGGTCCATTCCGGCCAGGTAAACAGGCCGCGGCGGGACAGCTCGACCGCGAGGGCGAAGGCCTGGGCCTCCCAGGGCTCCCTGAAAACCGGTCCCTCCCCGTCGGCGGGTTGCAGGGGCAAGAGCGCGGTCATGGGGCCTCCAGATACGGCTGCCAAAGGTCGGCCAGAACGGTGTCGCCTTCGCCGCCGTCCCGGCCCCACAGTTCGCGGGCCTCGAAGCGCACGGCATAGAGGGGCTCGCCGCGCCGCTCGCCGAGGGCGCTGGCGTCGGCGAAAACATGGACCCCGTGATAGAGCTCGACGGTTCCGACCCGGCCCCGCACATAACGGGGCGCGCGGGTATGGCCCCGGGGATGATCGTTGAGCACACGAACCTTGTCGCCGACGGCGAAACGGGGCGTTACGGGACTGTCCATCAACGTCGGACCGCCACTGGCGAGAATGGCCCGGGCCTTGTTTTCATCCACGGCGACGGGCTGTGACAGGGACGCCGCGTGACCGCTGTCCAGTTCCTCCCGGCTGACCAGGCCGCTTTCAAGCAGCAGGGTCTCGAGCCCCTCGGTCCAGGTTTCGTAATAACTGTTGGCCAGGTACCGTGCCGGGTCCTGGCGTTCCCGGGCATGGCGGGACATATCGATGTTCCAGCGCCCGAGCATACCGCAGGCCAGGGTCAGGGCGAGGGCCCGGCGTTCCCAGTCGGCGTGGAAGACCGGTTCGTCGCGTTCCGGCTCCGCATCGATGGGGCCGAAGCCGTGCACGCCGCCCATGTCGTGGGCGCCGTTCATGGGGCGTCCTCCGCCGGGCGGGCCTTCTCTACCCCGATCATGGAATTGCGGCTGACCAGGGTTTCCAGCCTCTCCGCCGTCCAGCCGTCCGTCCCGGCGGGCCGTTCCGGCAGCACCAGATAGCGGATTTCCGAGGTGGAATCCCAGACCTTGACCGCCACGCCCTCCTCCAGACGGGTGCCGAACTCGGCCAGCACCCCACGCGGATCGCCGACGGCGCGGGAACGGTAGGGGGCCGATTTGTACCACACCGGCGGCAGGCCCAGGACCGGCCAGGGATAACAGGAACACAGGGTGCAGACGACCAGGTTATGGACCTGGGGAGTGTTTTCCACCACCACCATGTGTTCGCCCTGACGGCCCTCGTAGCCCATTTCGGCGATGGCGGCGGTGGCGTCGGTCAGCAGCCGGGCCCTGTAATCCGCATCGCCCCAGGCCCGGGCCACCACCTTGGCCCCGCAATGGGGGCCGACCTTGGTCTCGTAGGTGTCGATGATGGCGTCCAGGGCCGCCGGATCGACCAGCCCCTTTTCCACCAGCAGGCTCTCCAGGGCCTTGACCCGGAGGGCGATTTCACCGGGCGGTTCGGTATGATCGTCGTGACCGTCATGAGGCATCGTTTCTTTCCTCCCGGCGTGATGATAACCGAACCGGTTTGCCCGGTCCACGACGGTCTCTCATCCGGCGAGGGCGAGCCCCTTGTCCGGGGTCATCTTCATGGCGTCGAAGGGGCAGACGTTCTGGCACAGCTCGCAGCCGATGCACTTGTCGGGACGGGTCATGATTTGCTTTTCGCCGTCGCTGAGCGCGTCGTAGAAGCACATGCGGACGCAAATGTTGCACTTCGGGAACTGGCATTTTTCGTGATTGACGATGGAATAGACCGGGTCCGCCTCGAACAGGTCCGGCAGGGACTGGGCCTGACGCGAGGCGATGCCGAAGATCGCCTCCAGGTTCGGATAACCGTTGTCGTCGAGGAATTTCTCCATGCCGGCGATCATCTTCGGAATCCATTCGATGCCCTTCAACATCAGCACCGAGCCGACCTGCATGATCTTCGCCCCGGCCATGAAAAATTCGATGGCGTCGCGGCCGTCGAAGATGCCGTTGGAGCCGGACATGGGAATGCCCAGCTTGCTGTGAATATCGTGAATCCAGCGCAGGGTCATGTATTTCACCCAGGGCCCGCCGATCCCCGCCGGGCCGTCCAGGTAGGGGCGGGCGTTGTCGATATCGACGGCGAAACCGACGAAGCGGCTGTTGACGGCGACGGACGCCGCCCCGGCGTCGCGGGCCGCCTTGGCGATTTCGGTCAGGTTGTAGGCCTCCGGCGTCAATTTGACCATCAGCGGAATATCGACGGCCTCGACCATGCGGGCGGTGACCTCGGCGGTGGCGTCGGCGTCCTGCGCGATCCAGATGCCCTGGGCGTCTTCCTTGCGGTCCGTCGGGTGGGCGTTCTGGTAATTGACCTCGATCAGGGGAATGCCGCAGTCCTCCATCACCTTGGCCAGGGTCACCCACCCTTCCATGGTGCCCGAGGCGATGTTGCCGATGACGTGAGAGCCCTGGTCGGCGGCGTATTTCTGGGTTTCCTTCAGGAACGGAATCCATTCCCGATAATGCTCGGTGGCGTAGCCGGACCGGCTGTAGAAGAAGAAATTGCGGGGAATCTTCCCGGCCACCGGCTTTCCCTTGTCGTTCAGAATGGCGTATTTGGAATGCTTGGTCAGGGTCTTCATGACCTCCATGTCGCCGATGGTCTTGGTGATGATGCCGCCGGCCCCGTAGTCGATGCACTTCTTCATGTTGTCGACGCTGTTGGTCGGCTCGATGGACGCCACCACCAACGGGTTCTTGAAGTTCAGGCCGCAGAATTCGGTGCTCAGATCCGCCATGGTTCAACTCCCTCCTGAATGGACCGCGCATGGACGCGCAAGATCATTAAGGGGGACAACCATCTATTATTTCAAATGAATAATGTTAATTATTTAATGAATGATTATTATAAATAAGACCCCCAACGCAACGCGGCGCGTCAGGAATTCCAATGAAATTTGAAATAT